>NZ_JBBKYA010000001.1:608808-610537 GCF_042714525.1 Aquirufa echingensis
TTATTGAATCCTTCGGGATGAAGATATTTTATAAAAGAGTAAGTGAATTAAGGGCGTATGGGGGATGCCTAGGCTCTTGGAGGCGATGAAGGACGTGTTAAGCTGCGATAAGCTTCGGGGAGGTGCACAAGACCTTTGATCCGATGATTTCCGAATGGGGCAACCCAGTAGATTGAAGATCTATTATTCTATTTAAGATAGAAGGCGAACCTGCTGAACTGAAACATCTAAGTAAGCAGAGGAAGAGAAAACAAAAGTGATTCCGTAAGTAGTGGCGAGCGAACGCGGATTAGCCCAAACCAGTGTTGTTGCGGCAAGACTGGGGTTGTAGGACCACGACATCGATTATATAAAGGAACAAGAACTGTCTGGGAAGGCAGGCCGTAGAAGGTGAGAGCCCTGTATTGGTAAGCTTATGTAATTGTAGTGGTATCCTGAGTAGGGGGGGACTGGAGAAATCCCCTTTGAATCTGCCGGCACCATCCGGTAAGGCTAAATACTACCAAGAGACCGATAGTGAACGAGTACTGTGAAGGAAAGGTGAAAAGTACCCTGAGTAAGGGGGTGAAAAGACCCTGAAACCATACGCTTACAAGCGGTCGGAGCCCTTATTGGGGTGACGGCGTGCCTTTTGCATAATGAGCCTACGAGTTACTTTCACTGGCGAGGTTAATCATATAGATGTGAGCAGCCGGAGCGAAAGCGAGTCTGAATAGGGCGCTTAGTCAGTGGGAGTAGACGCGAAACTTTGTGATCTACCCATGAGCAGGTTGAAGCTCCGATAACACGGAGTGGAGGACCGAACCAGTTTACGTTGAAAAGTATTTGGATGACTTGTGGGTAGGGGTGAAAGGCCAATCAAACTGAGAAATAGCTCGTACTCCCCGAAATGTTTTTAGGAACAGCCTCGGGGTTAAGTTTTAAGCAGGTAAAGCTACCAATAGGACTAGGGGGAGTCAAATCCTACCAAATCCTGATGAACTCTGAATGGCTTAAAATATACCCGGGAGTGAGGGTTGGGGTGCTAAGGTCCCAATCCGAGAGGGAAAGAACCCAGACCAACAGCTAAGGTCCCAAAATCTTTACTAAGTTGAACTAAGGAAGTCTGATTGCAGTGACAGCCAGGATGTTAGCTTGGAAGCAGCTATTCATTTAAAGAGTGCGTAACAGCTCACTGGTCGAGCGAGGCGGGCATCGATAATAAACGGGCATCAAGTAAAGTACCGAAGCTTTGGATTATATTTATATACTGGTAGGGGAGCATTCTGATCTGCGGTGAAGGTTGAGCGACGAGCTTGGCTGGAGCGTTCAGAAAAGCAAATGTAGGCATGAGTAACGATAATGAGGGCGAGAAACCCTCACGCCGAAAGACTAAGGTTTCCTCAGCTATGCTAATCAACTGAGGGTTAGTCGGGGGCTAAGGGTCTAGCGAAAGCGACAACCTAATGCACAGCAGGTTAATATTCCTGCACTTACTTATTGGGCAAATAGATGACGGAGATTACAGGTTACCAGATACTGACGGAATAGTGTCTTTGAGAGGCGGCAGCAATGCCAAAACGAGTGTAGTGAGTAAACTTCCAAGAAAAGTCTAGGCGTGTATAACTGATAAGTAACCCGTACCGTAAACCGACACAGGTGGTCGAGAAGAATATTCTAAGGCGCTCGAGTGAATCACGGCTAAGGAACTCGGCAAATTAACCCTGTAACTTCGGGATAAAGGGAGCCT
>NZ_JBBKYA010000011.1:0-266 GCF_042714525.1 Aquirufa echingensis
CCTTGCGGCTAACATCCCCCCTTAACCTTCCAGCACCGGGCAGGTGTCAGGCCTTATACGTCATCTTTCGATTTAGCAAAGCCATGTGTTTTTGTTAAACAGTCGCCTGGGCCATTTCTCTGCGGCCACGATTGCTCGTGGCTCCCTTTATCCCGAAGTTACAGGGTTAATTTGCCGAGTTCCTTAGCCGTGATTCACTCGAGCGCCTTAGAATATTCTTCTCGACCACCTGTGTCGGTTTACGGTACGGGTTACTTATCAGTTAT
>NZ_JBBKYA010000012.1:0-255 GCF_042714525.1 Aquirufa echingensis
TCGAGTGAATCACGGCTAAGGAACTCGGCAAATTAACCCTGTAACTTCGGGATAAAGGGAGCCTCGAGCAATCGAGGCCGCAGAGAAATGGCCCAGGCGACTGTTTAACAAAAACACATGGCTTTGCAAAATCGAAAGATGACGTATAAGGCCTGACACCTGCCCGGTGCTGGAAGGTTAAGGGGGGATGTTAGCCGCAAGGCGAAGCATTGAACTGAAGCCCCAGTAAACGGCGGCCGTAACTATAACGGTCCT
>NZ_JBBKYA010000013.1:0-255 GCF_042714525.1 Aquirufa echingensis
TTCGCAAGCTTCGCCAATTGGAGGATGAAAACAATCAATTGAAGAAGTTGGTTGCGGATTTAAGTTTGGACAAACAGATGTTGCAGGATGTGATAAAAAAAAAGCTCTGACGACAACTTATCGAAGAAAATTGTCAGAATGGCTCATTGAAAATTATCGAATTTCTGTAAGCAGAGCTTGTATGTGTATGTTATTGGCTCGGTCGATATATTATTATACATCCAAACCTAGGGAAGATCGTTTGCTGAGAATGCG
>NZ_JBBKYA010000014.1:0-253 GCF_042714525.1 Aquirufa echingensis
TCTTTGGAACACTAAAATCGGAACTGTTTTACCTGAACAAATATGAGTCAATAAAACAACTAAAGAAAGAAATCAATGAATATATCAAATACTACAATTATGAAAGAATCAAACTCAATTTAAACGGTGACCTGTTACCAAAAAACTGTACGATTTTAAACTAGAGGATTTCGGGTATCAAAACGAAAAAAAAAGTTAATTTGATGCCATGAAAAAGTCAAAATTCACAGAGCCGCAGATCATATTTGCTATA
>NZ_JBBKYA010000002.1:0-597916 GCF_042714525.1 Aquirufa echingensis
TGGGATTACAACCTTTTTCGACCACATAGTTCATTAAATAATTTAAGTCCGCAAGAATTTATTATATTACATGAAAATAACCCCGAAACTCCAGTTTAGGTTGTACATACCACGGGGAGCAGGTCAATTGCCGCATTAGCTGTAGCAATAAGTGTCTAACTTTTTGGGGGCAGGCTAAATGCTGGAGCTATTTATTTACATTCATTCCGATTATTTGACTTCTTTCACTTCAATTAACCGTTCCTCTCCTTTCCAAGATTCATAGGCAACTAACCATTTTTTTCCATTCCAGTGAATAACGGGATAAGAACAATCTGCTATTGAATTAGATATCCATTGGTGGCGTAGTTTCCCTTGCCGATCTTTTACAAACATGCCTATTTGCTTAAAATATCGCTCACCTTCTTTTTTGATTTGAGCATATACCATGGCGACTTCTCCATGAGCGTTGGAGGCAAGTTGCGCTTGTCGATATTTATCTCCTTTCAAATGTAAAATCAATTCTTTTTTATCTTGATAAGTCCATTTAATTCCAGAACCACTACTTGCCCCCGTATACCAAGTCGCTTCCAAACCATGCGGTCCTTTGACTAAGCTTGGGCCTGCATGTGGACAAGCATTGACTTGCCAATGATCAGCCATCCATGTTACCGGTGAAGTAAATGTCTTTCCAAAATCATTCGAATGGATATAAGCCATATCCCTTTCTCCTTGATCATTCAAATCTCGATAAATCAGATCTATGTTACCCTGATTATCTGCCAATGCATCAATTCGACAACATTCACAGGTTTGTTTATCCAAAACCCGCATTTCACCAAACCCCTGACCCAGGGAAGTCTCTGCATATACCAATGTTCTTCCTTGGGGTCCCAATTTCACGTCCAGCCAAAGTGCCCCCACTTCTCCATTAGCTAAAGGAAATATTTTACCAAAAGAATGACTCAAACCTGCCGTAGTATCTCGGTGTATTGTTAGAGCTTTGCTCCATTGACCTTGCTTCTCCATAGCATAATACAAGTCTCCACTAAACCGTGATTTCTCACTAGGCTTATTTAGTTCAAACATTAAAATGCAAGTACCATCCGCTTTATACGATATCTTAGGCATTCCTTCCGCATGAGTAGAAGCCTCTGGATGTATAGGAATAAGTTCATTGCTAGACCAAGACTGACGTGTTTTATCCCAAATTTTTCGAAAAAACATAACCGTATCTCCTTTCTTCTCTACCCAAGAAAGTACTGGGCTTCCGTCTTGCTTACGTGTAAATGACGGATCTTGAGCAACATGCTTCGGATTGGAGATTTGTTGACCTACACTCAAATAGGTCAACAAAACAAAGGGTAAAAGGAAAGTATATTTCATGATTATTTCGATTTAAACAATTGAAAAACATCCACTTGCAATCCAACATTAATGGTTCTAGGCGCAGCAGGCGTGAAGGTACTTTTGTCAGTAGCATTATTTCCTCTACTGGCGGAATTAGCGTATAATTCATTACTCAGATTCATCACATTCATGAAAACTTGGTAGGCTTTCCACTGATAACCTAGTCGTAAATTCAATACAGAGACTCCCGGAAGTCCTCCAAATCCCAGTTCGGCATAGGAAACCGTATTCACTTGATTTTGATACCAAGAGCTAATTCTTTGCCATTCTAAAGCTACTCGAGCTCCTTTAATCCATTTGGGCTTGTAGGTAATCTCCACATTCGCGATAAAATGAGGAGCCTGCGGCATTTCTTTATTGTTGACATTTTTTAAAGCATCAGTCGCTTTTTGACTTAATACAAAATCTATGAACTTATGTCGGGCATTGGTAGCACCCAATCGAAAACTCCATTGATTGTCTGGGCGATAAGAAATGGCATATTCAATGCCTTCATGCAAGGTTTTACCAGCACTTTGGTAGTCAGTCGAATTATCTGGCTGACGAATACCTAATAATTCGTTTTGGCCATTCATTCGATAAATAGAATAGTCTAGAAATACTTTGGATTGAAACAAGGAAGCCCATCCACCCACTTCGTAATTATCAAAAACGGCTGGATTAATACTTAAATAAAACTTTTCTCCTGTAGCAATTGCTTGAGCAGCAGGACGCGCTCTAAATACAGCGGACAAAGCTGGCGGAGAAAATCCTTTGGAATAATTGGCATAAAACCCGATTTGCTGACTAGCTTCAAAAGTCATTCCTATCTTTGGAGAAAATTGAGCATAGGATTTATTTCCAGTACTTTGATCGATATAATTAGAATAATCAAATGACATATCGTCAAATCGTCCCCCTAAAGAAATGCGTAATTGTTCAATAGGATGCAAATCCCATTGAGCATAAATAGCCTTATTCCAAATTACAGCTTGGTAATTGGCTAAATAGGAATCAGGTAGTATGGTGGCTATTTCATATTTCTCAACCGATTTTTTATCTGGACGAAGTGTCGCATTCAAATTAATTCGATAAGCCCAATACGTGTTAGGAGAGCGATCCAACAAAAAGCCGGTAATCAATTTAGCATTAAGCCAAGTGAATTGCCTGCTATGTTGCCCCATGATACCCAAACTAGTAAAATCATTTGAATTGATTTGTCCGGAAGCCGTTGTTGATGGGGCAGTCCAAGCAATACTATAGGCTGGATTTTGTCCCAAAGAATTTTCCCGATAAAAGGCCGTCAAACTTGAAAATGAATGATTGGCCCCTTTAAACTCTAAGGTGATTCTAGAACGAGAAGAAAAAGAACTTCTGTAGGTAAAATCAGCTGGGCTTTTATAGGTTCTTGAATAAAACCCGATACTATCAATATTACCTCCTGTTTGCGAAAAGTAATCATTATAGGCAAATGAATACCATAATTTTGTGTTCGGGGATATTTGATAATCCAAACGGACATTGATGGATGATTTATCAAAATCAGAATTGGAAGCCCAAGCATTTTTTTGTTGGGCTATATAGCCACCCGTCATCAAGGCCCATTTTTTACTCAATTGGCCACCTGCCGTAAATTGGCTCCTAGCATATCCCCACTCATCCGTTTGAAAACCAATGGATGCTGTAGGAGTCCCAGGTGCCATTTTACTTATTAAATTAATTGCACCTCCCACTGCCTCGGGTCCATATAATGAGGAGGCTGGTCCTTTAATGACTTCCACTGAATTTAAACCTTGAATATTGGTTTCAATAAGCGCATTATGATTAAAAACGCCCAATGGACGCAATGGTAGACCATCTTCCATGTACAAAAAATAAGGAGAGGTTCCAAATGGCTGACGAATACCCATGGCATGTTGTTCATTGTTGTAGTTCAACATGACCACTCCTGGTACTTTATTTATGATTTCTGTCAACTGGATGGCTTTGGTATCCTGCAATATAGCGGCACTAATCTTATGAATGGCCACAGGAGTCTCTGTTCGAACAGCGGCTTGTCGGGAGGCTGTAACAACCACGGTAGTTAAATCCGAAGAGGATTCTTCCAGTTGAATGATGGAATTGAAATCTGCCCCTTTTAATTTTAAGACATGAAAGCCCAAGGAGGAGATTACATATTCATCTGTAGATTGAATCGTTTTAAGTAAAAACTCGCCTCTTTCATTACTTAATGCAATGATTTTATTAGAATGAATTAAGGATGCGCCGATGATGGGTTCTTGAGTATGGGCATTTAGAATTTTACAGGTACGTAATTGCGCATTACTTGCCAATGCCAGCAAGCAAAAGAACGCTAAAAATAAAGCTTTCATTTTAAACTAATTTACATGAGAAAATAAGCTTGATGAGTTTATACAAGCCTTAGAATCAAGAAATTAGCTCCAACGAGGAGGGTGAAAAGGTAAAAGAATAGAAGACTGGGTTTCCAATTCAGCCGGCGGATAATGATCTTCTGCAAATTCAAAAAAAGATAATTGGAAAGCCAGGTTTGGAAGTTGCTCACAAGCTAATTGAATTTCCGGCATTTTTTCCAATCGTTCTGAATTCGATTTTTGCTCCTTGTCTTCTGCGGCTTTCAATTTTTTAGCCAAATAACATTGACCGTTACAATTCAACTTGGGCTTATCCCGATTTTCGCACAGATTTTTAGCGATATAATTCCGATTCACTTGATAATATGCCACCGATGCCCATTGACTCATGAGAGGCAATTGAATGGCAATCAATAAAAGGATGGCAATAATTCGTTTCATGGTGGTTCGCAAAATTATACGACTAAGTTTATGTACACAGAGTTAATTATTAATAAAATAATGTTTCATTCTTTGACTCAAAAATATTCCAAGTGCCCCCAAGAACATCATTATAGCTATCCCAAACAAGATTTCATTACTAAACGGAATTTGAACTAAATTCAAAAAGCTCATTCCTTGCAACATGAGGATAAATTCATTGAAAAATATACCTCCAATAAATAATCCTAAAGCAAGTTTTAACATCCCATTAAAATGAATGTATTCTTTCCAAAGAGCAAAACCTAATAAAAACAAGCTTACCACACCCAATAAAACTAAATGTAAATAGGCAATAACTACGGGCCTAAAGCCAAAAGCATATTCACTCAGACTTGGAATAATGGATAGCAATTGTAGACTAAATTTTAAGCTTGCTGCCAAGGCTACTAAAATCCATAAAAAGCTAACCATAGCTGGGATGCCTTGTTTTATTTGAGATCGCACCTTTGTCACTTGGTATAACCAATAAAACCAAGCCAAAAACTGAATCACGGCAGCTAAAACTAATATAACATAGACGAATAAAGGCAATTTAGCCCACATGATGGATAGTAAATATGCGGGTGCCAAACTACCCAGAAATAGCCAAAAAATACGTTTTGAATGGGTAATTTGAATACCGATTTGATCCAACAAATAAGTAAAAAGCCCTAAGCAAGAAAAGATAAAATAACCATTATATTGAAAGTGTAAATAATAGTAAACAGATGCTAAATACTTCTCAGGATGATTGATTTTATTGGACATCAAATAGGCCAAAAAGATGGTTCCCAAAGAAGACAAAACATTAAAAATGATGCTAGCTTTGATGTAATAATCTCCCAGGGAACTTGCAGAATTGCGACGCATATACAACCAAACCCGAAAGCAGAATAGAAAATTAATAGCTGTACTCAGTGTAGAAAAAAAGATAGAAATAGGACCATAGCCTTGATAAACAAAGGCGAAAAGCATCATAAATGCTGTGATGGTATTCCAAGCAAGTAAAGAGGTAAATTCAAAAGGTGATTTCCCTTGATTTCTATCTTTCAAATTATACGCCAATAGGGTCATAATCATTTGACCTACCCAAGCAGAAAAAGCAAAATGAGAGTGACCGTGCAACAAATGTTTTTGATGAATTTGTGGAAATGAAAAGGCAATTTTATATCGAAGTATTACCCCTAACATGGCCACTACCACTAAATTAAATAAAGCTATTTGTAACCAAAAATTGGCTCCTTTACCTTTCATATCATCTACTTATTCAAACAAAAAGACTTTTCTATTTTCAATTTTCAACTTGCCCTCCACATGTAAATTTCGGATTACACGAATAACCGTTTCTACTCTCAAACCTGTTAAATCTGCAATCTGCTGACGCGTCAAATGAACCAGATGATCATCTAATGAAACATATTGTTGGGTATCTTTCAGATAATTCAAAACAGCTACCACTAATTTTTCAGGTTCATTACTGGTCATTTCTTTCAATAAAAAGAACTTGAAACGAAGGTATTGAGCCAATCGCTTAGACAATTCAAAATGTATTTCAGGATTTTCTTTTAACAACTCATGAAAGCTAAACTTCGGTAATCGTATGACAATGGATTTCACTAAAGATATGGCAGATGAAACATAGCTTCCATCATCAAATAAGGGCATTTCACCTAAACTTTCTCCAGGATTAATTAATAGTTGTAAGTATTCCTTTCCATCATCCGTAATATTGACCCATTTCAATTGACCTTCCACTAATTGGTAGTAAAATAGACATTCTGTTCCTTCCGAAAAAAGAATCTCATTTTTTTCTAAAGTACGGTATGTTCCTCCCCAAGTAACCAATAATTTTTCGTCAATCATGATGGAAAATTTTAACGAAACAAGTGCTTTCTGCCGAGTTGAAACATGAGCGAAATCATGTCAATTTGTGATTAAAATCACATTTGGCCAAACAGGCTGAAAACCAACACAATACATTGATTTTCAACACTTTACCTGAAGTATTATAAATACGTACAAACTCAAACGCATGCTTTATGATTGCACGCATAAAGTTCAAAATATCTGAGCTCTAACATTGTCACAACAAAAAAATCATACAATGAAAACATTAACAATGATGCTTGCCTTGAGCCTTTGGCTAACGTCTTGCGGAAGTAATGATGGATCCAATGCTTCCGCGGATTCAAGTGCCCAAGCTGCCTCCTCTGAAAGTACAGGAGGAAACCCAGATTATGATCCTAAACGTGGTACTGGAAAATTTACCGACGTAGTGATTAGCCCAACCCTCGACAAAGCCTTAGCCGAAAAAGGAAAAGCGGCATCCGATGTCAAATGTGGTAGCTGTCACAAATTAACTGATGAAAAATTAGTTGGTCCAGGTTGGAAAGGGGTGACTAGTCGACATACTCCAGCGTGGATTTTGAATTTCATGACTAATACGGATGAAATGATCAACAAAGATCCTGCTGCTCAAGCCCAGCTTGAATTATGCTTAGTAAGAATGCCAAATCAAAACTTAAGTGATGATGAAGCTAAATCATTATATGAGTACATGCGTCAAAACGACGGCGTAAAATAAATTTCAAATAAATAAGCACATGAAGACTAATTTAACCAAAATCCTAGCGCTTTTTATGATAACAGGAGTGGCATTCCAATCTTGTAAACCTAAAAACGCAGGAAATGCTTCTTCCTCTGGTTCGGCGGAAAAAGCCTATGTCGCCCCAGGAAAATATGATGAATTTTACAATCTAGTTTCTGGCGGTTTCTCCGGACAAATGAGTGTCTATGGACTACCTAGTGGTCGTTTATTCCGCGTTATACCCGTATTTTCTGTTGATCCAGAAAAAGGTTATGGCTACAGTGAAGAGACAAAACCCATGTTAAACACTTCCCATGGGTTTGTCCCTTGGGATGACCTTCACCATACAGAACTTTCTCAAACAAATGGAGAAGTAGATGGTCGATGGGTTTTCGGAAATGCCAATAATACACCCCGTGTGGCCCGTATTGATTTAGCTAGCTTTAAAACTGCAGAAATTATAGAGCTGCCGAATAGTGCCGGTAATCACTCCTCTCCTTTCATCACAGAAAATACGGAATATGTGGTTGCAGGTACTCGTTTCTCCGTTCCACCTGATAATGCCAATGGCGATATTCCTATTAATACCTACAAAGAAAAATTCAAAGGATATATCAGTTTCATCTCAGTGAAAAAAGAAAGTGGAGAAATGGATTTGGCCTTCCAAATTGAATGCCCAGGAGTAAACTTCGACTTAAGTCATGCGGGAAAAGGCAAGTCCAATGGATGGTTTTTCTTCTCCTGTTATAACACCGAACAAGCCAATACACTTTTAGAAGTGAATGCTTCTCAGCGCGATAAAGACTTCATTATGGCAGTCAATTGGAAGAAAGCAGAGGAATACATCAAAGCGGGAAAAGCAAAAAGAGTAGCGGCTAAATATGCACATAATAAATACAGTGAGAAGACCCACACTGCTACTTCTGAAATGAAAAAAGAGGTCTTGGTGTTGGATGCCAAAGCATTAAAAGATATCTGCTATTTCATTCCATGCCCAAAATCTCCACACGGATGTGACGTTGACCCAACTGGCGAATACATTGTGGGTTCTGGTAAATTAGCTGCATTAATTCCAGTATTTAGCTTTGACAAAATGATTAAGGCTATTGAAGGAAAACAGTTTGATGGAAGCTTTGAAGGAATACCAGTAATCAAATACGAAGCTGCTTTATATGGTGAAGTGAAAAAACCAGGTCTTGGACCATTGCATACTGAATTTGATGGAAAAGGAAATGCTTATACTACCTTCTTCGTATCAAGTGAAGTGGTTAAATGGAACATCAAAGACTTGAAAGTGCTTGATCGTGCGCCAACTTACTATTCTGTAGGTCACTTATGTATCCCAGGTGGAGACAGCAAGAAACCTAATGCTAAATACCTAATTGCTTATAATAAAATTACAAAAGATCGCTACTTGCCTACAGGTCCAGAGTTGACTCAAAGTGCGCAATTGTATGATATCAGCGGTGATAAGATGGAGATGATCCTCGACTTCCCTACCATTGGTGAACCACACTATGCGCAAGCTATTTCGGCAGATTTAGTCAAAGATCGGTCCATTAAGTTTTACAAGATCAATGAGAATGAGAACAAGTACGTAACCAAAGGCGAAGGCCAGGCGAAAGTTGTTAGAGAAGGAAATGTGGTCCATGTATACATGACTTCCATTCGTTCTCACTTTGCTCCAGACAACATTGAAGGTATCAAAATGGGTGATGTGGTGTATTTCCATGTGACAAACTTAGAGCAAGATTGGGATGTGCCTCATGGTTTTGCCATCAAAGGAGCTACCAATGCTGAATTACTCATCATGCCAGGTGAAACTCAAACCATGAAATGGGAACCCGATCGAGTAGGTATTTTCCCTATGTACTGTACGGACTTCTGTAGCGCATTACACCAAGAAATGTCTGGCTACATTCGAGTATCTCCCAAGGGAAGTAGTGTACCACTAAGCTTTAGTTTAGGTAAGACTAAACCCATAGCAAAAAACTAATTTAATCGGGAGAGTATGGCATCCCATACTCTCCTTTTTCTTCCATGTTAATTTGAACCATTATGAAAGTTTTATCCATAACTATGTTGGCTGCCATGTTCATATTCACCGCAGCATGTTCTAGCTCGGAGGCAGATACTTCTTCCAGTTCAACGGAAACCACTGCGAATGCTGGTGGCCAAGAAAATGTCAAAGATGATGATTCTCAACAAGATGTCGTGAAAGTGGCAGTGGGTTCCAAGGATCATAGCACCTTAGTGGCTGCTTTAAAACAAGCGGAATTAGTTACTTCCCTATCTAATGCTGGACCTTTTACCGTCTTTGCCCCAACTAATGCCGCTTTTGACAAATTAGACAAAGCTACTTTAGCTGCCCTTATGACCGATGAGAAAAAAGCCGATTTACAGAATATTCTTCAATATCATGTGACGGTTTCGGCTCTAAAAGCTGATTATTTACAAGATGGTCAAGTTTTAGGCATGGTGAATAGCGACAATGTAACCATCAGTATCAAAAATGGTAAAATCATGTTAAATAATTCTGCCACCATCATTGCCTCTGTTCCTGCATCCAATGGCATCATTCATGTAATTGATGGTGTTTTATTACCTCCAAGTAAATAGTTTAAATTGCCTAACATATGAATACTCATCAAATGGGAAAACCTGCACGCATGTTGCTTTTCATCTCCTCCTTATTATTACTCTTTGTGGTTTATTTACCGATATGGAAAATTGAATTAGATGCTCCTCAATATCCTGAAGGATTGAGCCTTCAAATTCATGCCAATGATATTCGAGGAAACGTGGATATCATCAATGGTTTAAACCACTACATTGGAATGAAAACCATGCACAAAGAGGACTTTATAGAATTTACTGTATTACCTTATATCATTGTGGGTTTTGCCATTTTGTTTTTCATTGGAGCCTGGGTTAATCGTAAAAAAATACTCTTTTTTCTCTTTTTTGCCTTTGTCTTATTTGGAATTGTTGCCATGGTGGACTTCTGGAAATGGGAATACAATTATGGCCATGATTTAGACCCTAATGCTGCTATTCAAGTGCCTGGTATGGCTTATCAACCTCCTTTAATTGGTTTCAAACAATTATTAAACTTTGGAGCATACTCAATGCCTGATGTAGGAGGTTGGATATTTATCGCTATTGGTTTGATGTTACTGACTGGGGTCATTTTGGAATTGCGTTTTTCCAAAAGCCCCAGATCAGTTTTATTCTTCTTACCTGTATTATTCCTTTTTCAAGCTTGTACCATCGAAGTAAGACCCATTCAGGTCGGTCGAGATAATTGCCATTTTTGTAAAATGGGGATAAGCGATATCCGATTTGCGGCTGCCATTTTAACCCAACAAGGAAAGACTCTCCCTTTTGATGATGTAAAATGCTTACTAGCTTATTTACATATCAATAAGGCGACTCAAGTCAAAGATATTTATGTCAGCAACTTTTCTGGGAAACATGAATTAGTCCTGGCTACTCAAGCCTCTTTCATTTCAAGTCCCACTTTAGGAAGTCCTATGGCTGGAAATTTAGCTGCATTTATTGATAAAAATGAATTAGTCAAAAACAACCAAGCTTTGGCTGGAGAAGAAAAAACTTGGGAAAGTCTTCGCCAATGATTACTCGTAAAACTTACCTCATCTTATTCCTTTTCATTACCATATTTCTTCCTTCTACCCAAGCAAGTACTTGGATGGTAGGAAAGAATGAGGGGTTTATGACTTTAGCAGAAGCCATCCGGCATGCACGACCTGGTGATAGCATCCTAGTTAAACAAGGTGTTTACCATGAACATAACCTCATCATCGACAAACCCCTACGCATCATTGGTCAAGGATTACCTATTTTGGATGGGGAGGGTAAATATGAAGTTTTATCTATCAAAGCATCACATGTCACCATCCAAGGTTTTCATATCCGTAATTCGGGTATATCCAGTTTAAAAGATTTGGCTGGAATCAAAATCTACGATTCTCAGTATGTACAAATTATTCAAAACCTAATCACAAATTCATTCTTTGGGATATATGTCCAATATGGAAAACATTGTGCCATCAAAAACAACCGAATCATTGCCTATGGGATTGAGGAGCAACAAAGTGGTAATGGTATTCACTGCTGGAACAGCAGCAATTTACACATTCAAAACAATGTAATTACTGGCCACCGCGATGGGATTTATTTTGAATTTGTGACACATTCGGTCATTAAAAATAATCGTTCATTCCGTAATCTACGATACGGTTTACACTTTATGTTTTCGAATAATGACACCTATATCTCCAATATTTTCACCAACAATGGGGCTGGGGTAGCCGTCATGTTTTCTAATCATGTCAACATGTTTTACAATACATTTCATCAAAATTGGGGGGATGCGTCTTATGGAATCCTGCTCAAAGAGATTTCAGATGGTATCATTCGGGGAAATCATTTTGAAAAAAACACGACGGGCATTTACCTAGAGGGGGTTAGTCGGGTTAACATGAGTAAAAACACTTTTTCGAGCAATGGTTGGGGACTTAAAATTCAAGCTAGTTGTCAAGATATGACCATACACCACAATAATTTTTTGAACAACACCTTTGATGTGAGTACCAATGGTACACTTGTCCTAAACAATTTCGATGGTAATTATTGGGATAAATACGATGGCTATGATTTAAATCGAGATCACATTGGAGATATCCCTTTTAGGCCCGTCAGTTTGTTTTCCATTATTTTAGAAAAAAATCCAACCACACTCATCATGTTCCGAAGTTTCATTTCTGCCTTGATGGACAAGACAGAGAAATTAATTCCAAGCCTAACTCCTGAACAATTAAAAGATCAATTTCCACTCATTAAACCGATCAAATTATGATCATCACGGAACACATTAACAAGCGTTTTGGAAATCAACAGGTACTTAAAGATGTGCATATAATATGCCGTCCAGGCGCGTGTATTGCCTTGATTGGTCCAAATGGAAGCGGAAAAACGACATTAATTAAAAGCATTTTACAAATGGTACTGCCTGACACTGGTAAAGTCATTTTTCAAGGGGAAAATATCACTGGTCAATGGGCATATCGAGCTAAAATTGGCTTTATGCCTCAAATGACACGCTATCCAGAAAATATGACTATTGGCGAAGTTATGTCCATGATGATTGATATTAGGAAAGATCAAAAGGATTTGGACGAAGAATTGATCGAACAATACCACTTAAAAGAAATTTACCATAAAAGAATGGGGACCTTATCTGGTGGAATGCGGCAAAAAGTAGGCGCTTGCTTGGCTTTTTTATTTCAACCAGACATTTTGATTTTAGATGAACCTACGGCAGGATTGGATCCACTTTCTTCTGAAATATTGAAACAAAAAATTCTAAAAGAGAAAGCAAGAGGTAAATCCACCATCATTTCATCACACGTGTTGAGCGAACTAGATGAAATGATTACCGAAGTTATCTACATGCAAGATGGTCAGGTCTTATTTCAAAAAACCTTAAAAGCTTTACAGCAAGAGACCCAAGAAGTGAAATTATCCAAAATGATTGCCAAGATCATTGCTTAGAAGCCCATGAACAAGATATATAAACACGTCATTGCTGACATCATCCGAAATCGGATCGTCCTATTTTATACCCTCATTTTATTGCTAGCCTCATTGAGCGTATTTAGTTTAGAGGATACTTCTTCCAAAGGATTGTTGAGTATGTTGAACATCATCCTTATGATAGTCCCATTGGTCTGTTTGATTTTCTCTACGATTTACATGTACAATAGCAGTGAATTTATTGAATTGCTACTCAGTCAACCCTTAAGAAGAAATACCATTTGGTGGAGTCTTTTTATTGGCTTAATCTCAGCACTAGGTTTGGCTTTTTTTGTTGGTACTGGTATTGTCATCCTCTTTTTTGAACCGAGTTTCCTTGGCTTAATGCTCGTGATTTGTGGACTACTTTTGACTTTTATATTTACAGCCATTGCCTTATTGGCCGCAGTTTTAACCAAGGATAAAGCTAAAGGAATTGGCCTTTCCATTATTCTTTGGTTGTTTTATGCCATTATTTTTGATGGTATTGTTTTATTCATGCTATTCCAATGGGCCGACTACCCCATTGAAAAATTCATGATCCTAATCAGCATGCTTAACCCCATTGACTTGGCACGAATTCTCATTCTCATGCAGATGGACGTATCCGCACTGATGGGATATACAGGAGCCATTTTCAAAGATTTTTTCGGCACCACAGGTGGAATTGCCCTTTCATTGGGCACCTTAGTGCTTTGGGTAATTATTCCATTTATCTGCTCCCTACGCTATTTTAAAAAGAAAGATTTATAAGAAATGCTATATCATACTTTACTTTTATTACATATCATTGGAGCTTGCATCTGGGTGGGAGGACATCTCATATTGAGTTTGCAAATAGTTCCTAAGGCTTCCGCAAACAAGGATATTAATCTCATACTTAATTTTGAAAAACATTTTGAACCCATTGGCATACCAAGTTTAGTCATACAAATTATCACAGGAGTTTGGATGGCTATATTTCAATATGGTATTCAATTTAATTGGGATAATGCCATTCAAAGAAATATTATCCTCAAATTAAGTTTATTAGTCCTTAGCCTTTTATTGGCACTTCATGCCCGCATTTTCATCATACCTAAACTAAGTTTAGTCAATCTCCCCATGATGGTTTTACACATCCGATTCATCACCCTAGTTGCCCTCCTTATGGTGTTTTTCGGCTTACAATTTAGGTTTGGAGGACTTTAATAAAAAAGATCATTTATTTCTTGATGTCATGGACCATCATTGGTCTTGGACTTGCCTTTGTGCCAAATTCAAAACCCCAATACCTCCATCTCGACAAAACACAAAAGGTTTATACAAATGAATTACTGTCTGTTAATTAGGGACACTTACAATAAGGTTTGAAAATTAACATAATCATCTAATTCTTCCTTTATAATTTCCAAGCTATCTCGATTAGATATAAGCTTGAATGCCCATTCAAAAGGTATAAAGTCAAGTAATGTTTCTAATGGCTTATCCATATTCTATTTTCCGACATTATCTCCAATCTGACTAACCTTAAATATCATTTTCCTAGCCCATTCTATCTCATCATTAATTAGAGAATTTTTATCATCCTTTTTTAGTAACTCATTTAAGCCAAGTAAATATAAATCAAATGATTTTTTTGCTTCAATATTTCGCCCAATTCGAGAAAGTGTTATACCTTCCTCTTTATTTAAGATTATGTCTTTTGTTACATTTAGAGACTTAGCCTTGGTAAGAAGACCCAACACCTCATCCATTTTTTCCTTCGAATTATAAAGTCTTCTAAGTATACTTGCTTTTACTATATAGTCAGTTTCGGTTGCTATATTACTTTTGATATTTTTATCAACTAGTCCTAATGCTTTCAAATGGTGAGAGTAATAAAGCTCTATTTCAGCATTATATGAATTAATAAAAGATACTTTCGATAAATACTCCTGCTTAGTAAATTTGGCTTCATCTATTTGATTCGATTCAGCATCGATCCTTTCATCGATATTAGGATGGCTTCCTGAACCAGAAAGTGCCATATAATTTCCGGTAATAATGTTGTGATATTTAATTCTCTTTAGTGCAACATCAAGAGCAAACTTGTTATAATTTAAAACATTTAAAATTTGACGAGCTGCTTGGTCAGCTTCTAGTTCTTGTTCTCTTGAATATTTTAGCCCTAATTTTTTCAAAACTTCATTAGAAATGACAGCTGAGGCAACAGCTACGCTATATGTTAGTAATCCCGTAGGGTGATTCTTGTTATTAGAGCTCATATAAATATCTGCCGTTGTAGCTACCGCTGTAGCAAACACAGCCCAAAACTCAGCTTTCTTTTTCCTATCAGCTTCCATATTATAATTTGAAACAGCGTGATCCAGAACAAAGTGAGCAATCTCGTGGGTTAAAATAGCAATCAATTCATCTTCACTTTCAATTGTTGAGAGCAAACCGGTTGTTACAAGGATCGTGCCATTAGCTAAACAAAAAGCGTTTGGCTCTGTATTCTTTAAAATTTTGATTGATATATTTCCAGGTCGACCGTCAGACAAAACACCGGGGTGTATTTTTGTTACAAGTGAATAAAGGTAATCCTCAAAATAGTCATCTTTGAAGATTCTATCACTTTGAATAAGCTTATCGAGGTACTCATTTGATTCGATAAACATATCGTTCCTTAAATCGTATTGAAATCCAGCTTTTGAATTTATATTAAATAGAAATCCCTTTGATATCTCTTTATCTATCAATATTGAATTCCAAGCTTGTTCTGAGGAGGTCCATTTTGTATAAACAAATTTGTTGAAATATTTAATTGGTAATGATTTTTGACCGTCAGCATATTTAGTGAAATTCAAATAGACTATAGGCTTTGAGTCATCTGTTGATTTATAGAAAATCATTTCTTTAATTTTCATTTTTTCGCCAACCTTAATTGAATCACCCAGTTTTTCAGTTGCTTCAACTTCAATAGGCTCTTTAAACTTAATTGTTGAAGGAAGTTGGACATTAAGACCCGATTGAGCGATTAATACTCCAGAAGTAAAGAATAAAATGGTAGAAAGAAAAATACGAAAATGATGCATATTGATTTTTGAGTTTTTAACTCTAGTGTTAGAGTTATTTGATTAATGACTACTTATTTAAAAATAGACATAAAATGGATTTGCAATAAAAATGATTTTCTGAAAGCAAAATTCGCTATTGTGTTAAATTATGATTTTTGATTAATTCAATTTCATTTAATGTCTTTTGACCCTTAACATCTATGTTCAATTTGATGATATTCTGTGAAATTTCGAATGTTTCTAATAACGCCTTAGACAAATGAGTGGAAATAAATTAAACCAGGAATATGAAAATTCTTTTAATAATTTAATATTTATTCTTTTTATAATTAATTTGAGTGGAATAACCCCTTCCCATCTTTTAGAGCTTGGTCAAGCTCATCAGAAATAAAAACATTTCCAAATAAGCCGATTCCTATTAATTTGGATTTACCTTCCCAAGTAATTTTTGTAGTTGAAAATAAAACATAATTATCAGTTGAAACCATACTTTCAATCATTCTATCCAACATCGCTCCCCCAAGCATTAATCCTAATGCGGAACCAATTTGCTGAGCTCCTGAATCTGAATTTTTCAAACTCTCATTCATTGCTTTCTGCATAATGACATTAAGTTTATTTTTTACTACCTCTTTATGTCTCTCTTGACTAGGATTAGTTAAAACTCCAACCAGCAAAAAAAGTCCCAAAAAGACCAAAAATATTTGATTATTTTTCATTTTAGTTATTGATTTATAAATGAATTAATTTAAAGGTAGTATTTGTGTGATAATGCAAGGATTATCTCAAGAATTATTTATCAAACGGTCGACATACCCCCCCCCAAAAAAAAACGTCTTTTCGCAGAGTCATCTCACCACTTTTAACCCTTTTCATATTTAGTCAATACTTCGCCTCTAAGGCATCTTTTATCCCCTGAATACCATTTGCCTCCTTTGGAACAAACAACCTTCCACAAGTCAACATTTGCCTTCTGTGGGAAGAATTACATCCCCAGCGTATAGGTGTTGATGCTAGGTTATATATCATTAATCATCCCCGACTAGCAAGAAAAGAAATCCGTTTTATTCAATGGGGTGGGTAGGCATTTGTCTTTTCGAAATCTGAATTCGGACGGTAGCTTGTTGATAGTGAATCTTAGAGCAATCTATGTCTAAAGATGACCGAGGGGGCGGAGCGACCGAGGGGTGTTAAGACTCTTCAGTTATTGCAGATTAAATCATTTGCTTTAGATTTGCAATGAGCAAAAGGCTCGACTAGTTTATATGTGTTTCATCAAGTTTTGGTCTCAGTTCTGGTTACAGAAATCTGAATACAAACAAAAAGCCCTTCTAAATTGCTTTAAAAGGGCATATTGTATAAAGTATCGTGGTCGCGTAGGGATTCGAACCCCAAACCTTCTCATCCGTAGTGAGATGCTCTATCCAGTTGAGCTACGCAACCATTACCCTTTCGGGACTGCAAAGGTAGAAATAGTTTTTAAAAATCGAAACATTCATTCGAAAAAAAATATCGATGCAGAATCTTCAAAAAAGCTAAGTGCATCGTTCACAAGCACTTGCTTCTATTTTTTAAATTGAATCCGATAGATACTTCCTCCTAAATCATCACTAACATACAGCGAACCATCCGGTCCTTCCGCCAATCCACAAGGTCGGTGTTGAATAGGTCCCGTCGGTTTTGCCAAATCCGTTCCAGCAAAATTATCCGCAAATATCTCCCATTTCCCACTCGGCTTGCCGTTTTTAAAGGGAACAAAGGCAACCAAATACCCTTTCTTCAATTCCGAAGATTGGCCATGAAAGGCAATAAATGCTCCATGTTTGTAACGCACGGGAAATTGATTCCCTTGGTAAAATAAGATATCATTGGGACCCATGTGCGCTGGAAAAGCGACCACAGGGTTCAATGCTTTTTCACCACCTGTTTTCTTACCATCGCCACCATATTCGGGAGCAACGATTTTCTTGTTTTGCTTTTGGTCGTAATAGATATAGGGCCAACCGGCATCATCGCCTGCTTTTTTGAATTCGTACATCGCCTCGGCAGGTAATTCTTGTGATTGCTGTGGTGTGTAGTATTGCGGATAAAAATCGTGGAATTGTCCCCGACCGTGCGCCATGGCAAATAGCGATTGCGTTTGTGGATTCCAAGTAATCCCCACAGCATTTTTTAAGCCTGTAGCATATCGAACACCATCCTTAAAACCTTGATTTAATTTATTCGCATCAAATTGCCATACCCCACCCGCTGAATCTAATACCGCACATGGATTCATACCTTGACCTGTGCCAGGGACCCGACAAGGATCATTCCAGGACCCAATTGTCACATAAATATGTTTTTTTCCTGCATCAAAAACAAAAGGCTTGGCATTATCCCGACCATGATCAGGTAATCCATCTACAATGGTTTCAAAGGTATTTAAGTCGGCAATTTCTCCTTTTGCATTCAAGGCATAGCGAAAAACACCCTTGTTTGATGATGCATAAAAATATTCGCCATCAATCATGATACCCGTTCCTGGATATTTCCCAAAAAGGGTTTCTTCCTCAAAAACCCCATCTTGATCGGTATCTTTCAATTGGACGATTCCATTTCCATCTTTTAACTTGGATAATTTAGCATACACATGGCCTTGTTTGGAAACGGTAATGTGACGTACGGAACCTTGATTTTTAGCGATTTCAGCAACGTAAAAACCTGTAGGAACTTTAATTTCTTGAGCTAATAGCATGGATGGGACCAACAAGCCCAAGAGCAATATACTTTTCATGAATAAATAAGGTTTAGAAATCACAAGGTAGTATAAATTCACAAAATACCTATGTGGCCTTATTCCATTTTCCTACGAAGTCGGGCAACTGGAATCCCTAATTGCTCACGGTATTTGGCAACTGTTCTTCTTTTAACTACAAATCCCTTTTCAGCTAACAAGCCTTCTAATTCCTCATCCGAATATGCGTGTCCTGCGGGCTCCTGCTCAATCAATTCGCGTAAAATATTCTTTACCTCTCGGGTAGAAAAATCCTCCCCAGACTCATGCGTAATCCCCTCCGAAAAGAAATACTTCAAGGGATACATCCCAAAATCCGTTTGAACGGATTTAGCCGAAACCACCCGAGAAACCGTCGAAATGTCCATTTCGATGACTTCCGCGATTTCCTTCATGCGCATGGGCTTCAACTTGGATTCATCGCCCGTCAAGAAAAAATCATATTGCTGGCCGACGATACTTTCCATCGTCTTCAACAAGGTTCCCTGCCGCTGTTGGATCGCTTGAATGAACCAGGAGGCAGAATCCAACTTATGTTTAATGAAGGTCACCGCTTCCTTAACCTCCTTTTGTTGCTTATCACCTTTGGAATAAGTTTGTAACATTTCTTGAAATGACTTACTCACGCGCAATTCTGGCGCATTCTTGCCATTTAATTTAATGTCCAATTTACCGTCCGACTGGCTTACAATAAAATCAGGTTGTAAAAACGGGGCCACCTCCCCTGCTTCACTTCCACCGGGCTTCGGGTTTAAATGCGTAATGATGTTGATGGCTTGCTTAAGTAAAGCCTCATCGACACCTAATTTCTGTTGTAATTGACTGTAATGCTTTTTCGAAAACTCATCAAAATACTGATCAATCAAGCGTATCGCTACCTGCAACGCATGCTCATCGGCGAAATGCTTGCGGTGCAATTGAATCGACAAACATTCCTGCAAATCCCGCGCTCCGATTCCCGCAGGATCCAATTGCTGAACTAGTAAAAGTACTCGTTCTACTTCTTGGTAATCAGTCTCAAAGCCAACCGTAAAAGCTAAGTCATTGACAATGCTCTCAATATTCCGACGTAAATAACCGTCGTCTTCCAATGAACCAATCAATTGTTCGGCAATGATGCGCTCCCGTTCGTTTGTAATAACAAAACCAATTTGCATCAATAAGAATTCCTCGGCACTTGGAACGGTGGGCATCGGACGCTCACGCATCTCCTCGTTGGGATCATAGGAATCCCCCGCCATTTTATAGCCCGCATAATCATCTTGTAGATAATCATCAATAGCCATTTCATCATTTGCGAGGTCATCTACCGTCTCTCGATCTTCCATTTCCTCCAATCGCTCCTCGGAAATCCCCTCCTCCAAAGCCGGATTTTCCTCCAATTCCGCCTCGATCCGCGCAGCCAATTCGGCCGTGGGGATTTGCAATAACTTAATCAGCTGGATTTGCTGCGGAGAAAGTCGTTGCTGTTGCGACAAATTAATGGATAAACCTTGCATAAGGGCGTAAATTTAAATGCAAAAATAATTGAAAAAATTCGGTTTTTTTGTGGTATTTTTGAGGCTTATTGCGCCCATTACAGGGCTACTGAGAATCATTTATGCAAATTAAAGAAATCCTTTCCTTATCCCCATCTAACCAAAGCCTTGTCATCAAAGGTTGGGTTCGTACCAAACGCGTTTCAGCCAATGTCGCTTTCATTGCCTTAAACGATGGATCTACGATTCACAACATTCAAGGTGTCGTTTCGGATGGAGCCGTTTCAGAAGAAACATTGAAATTAGTAACGACTGGGGCATGTATTGCCATGACTGGAACGCTGATTCCTTCACAAGGACAAGGACAATCGGTCGAGTTACAAGTAAATTCCATTGAAGTTTACGGGATTGCTGATCCAGAAAAATACCCATTACAGCCGAAAAAACACTCCTTGGAGTTCTTGCGTGAAATCGCGCATTTACGCCCTCGGACGAATACGTTCTCGGCCATTTTACGTGTACGCCACGCGTTGGCTTATGCGGTTCACACGTATTTCAACCAAAACCAATTCTTCTATTTGCATACGCCTATCATCACAGGATCGGATGCAGAAGGTGCGGGTGAAATGTTCCGTGTAACAACGTTACCGGCTACGAACCCTCCATTGACTGAAGATGGTAAGGTAGATTTCAAGGAAGATTTCTTTGGTAAGGAGACGAATTTAACGGTTTCAGGCCAACTAGAAGGTGAATTAGGCGCGATGGCTTTATCGAAGGTGTATACCTTTGGACCTACTTTCCGTGCGGAGAATTCAAACACAACTCGGCACTTGGCAGAGTTTTGGATGATTGAACCCGAAGTTGCCTTTAATGAATTAGAGGACAACATGAATTTGGCGGAAGACTTCACCAAATTCTGTATCAAATACGCTTTAGACCATTGTGCGGATGATATCGCATTCTTAGAAAAGCGTTTATTGGACGAAGAAAAAACAAAGAAAAAAGAGGAGCAGTCGGAACTAAGCCTAACTGAAAAGTTACGTTTTGTCACCGAAAACCACTTTGAGCGCATTACCTACACGGAAGCGATCAACATCTTATTGCAATCGAAAACCCACAAGCAAGGCAAATTCCAATATCCTGTGGAATGGGGCATCGATTTACAATCGGAACACGAGCGCTGGTTGGTTGAAAAACACTTCAAAAAACCGGTTATCCTAACGAATTACCCGAAAGACATCAAGGCATTCTACATGAAGTTGGACGAAGACGGCAAAACCGTTCGTGCGATGGACGTATTATTTCCTGGCATCGGAGAAATCATTGGAGGATCGCAACGTGAAGACGATTACGAGAAATTATTGCAACGCACAAAAGAAGTAGGTATCGAAGAAGAATCGATCTGGTGGTACTTAGAAACGCGTAAATTCGGATCTGCACCCCATGCAGGCTTTGGATTAGGCTTTGAGCGTTTGGTTTTATTCGTAACAGGAATGAGCAACATCCGTGATGTGATTCCTTTCCCAAGAACACCTAAAACGGCAGAATTTTAATGTTTTTCAAACAGCTAAATCAAAGTATTGGGCATGCGCTTGATGGGATTGTTAATCTGATCAAACAAGAAAGAAATGCCAAAATACATTTAGTTACGACAGCCTTGGTGATTTATGTGGGCTTCAACATGGAATTTACTGCCCAAGAATGGATTTGGATCAGCCTAGCTGTGGCCTGTGTTTGGGTAGCTGAATTAATCAATACATCGATTGAAAGGCTCACAAATTTGGTTTCTCCAGAACACCATCCTTTGGCCAAACAAGTGAAAGATTATGCAGCAGGAGCTGTTTTAGTAATGTCTTTATGGGCGATCGTGGTATTTTGCCTGATTGCATTTCCGCATCTAGTGATGTGGTTAACATTTTCAAATTAATATGAAAGAATACGGATCGAGTGTACAAAAATTGGTCAATTACATTATGACCATCGCCGACCGCGAGCAGCGTACCAAATATGCCTTTATCATGGTGGATTTGATGAAACAGATTCATCCCAACATGAAGGACAACAGTCAAGATTATTCCAAAAAGCTTTGGGATGACTTGTTTATCATGTCGAATTTCGAGTTGGATGTGCAAGGCCCATTTCCTCCCCCATCACCGGAGTCGGTAGGTAAAGCACCTCGTAAAGTTGCATATAACCAACATCATTTGAAATTCAAGCATTATGGTCGTAATGTAGAATTGTTAATTCTACGCGCCATAGCCGAAGAGAAATTAGAGGATAAAAAGATTTTGGTGGCCTACATCGCTCGTTTGATGAAAGGCTTCTATGTGACCTGGAACAAAGACACGGTTGATGATTCAGTCATTTGGCAGAACATCAAAGATATGTCGGAGAATCTTCTAGGCAGCATCGTCGACGAATTATCGCAAGAGACTTTAGGTCATGCAAAAGTGGCAAATAATGCGCGAAACGCATACAATGCGCCAGAATACCCGAATAATAACAACAACCGGAACAACAACTTCCGGAAGAACAACTTCAGAAATAACAACAACAATCGTAATAACAATTACCGTAAAAATAAGTAAGATTTATGGCATCATTTAAGGTTACCGGTGGCCGCCGGATGAAAGGAGAAATTACTCCTCAAGGAGCAAAGAACGAAGCATTGCAAATTTTGTGTGCAGTGGTATTAACAGCAGAGCCTGTTACGATTCACAACATACCGAATATCCGCGATGTCAACCAATTGATTGATTTATTGGGGGACATGGGCGTGAGCATGCGTCGTTTATCGGAAACCAGCATTGAGTTTGATGCATCTCAAGTGAACATTGATTACTTGGAATCTGAAACCTACAAGAAAAAAGCTGCTGCACTTCGTGGTTCGGTGATGTTATTAGGGCCAACTTTGGCGCGATTCAAAAAAGGACGTATTCCTTCACCCGGAGGTGATAAAATTGGCCGCCGACGTTTAGATACGCACTTTTTCGGATTCATGAAATTAGGTGCGAAATTCAATTATAGCGCGGAAGATGGTGGAATCTATGAAGTAGATGCCTCGCAATTGCAAGGTGCTTATATGTTGTTAGACGAAGCATCGGTAACCGGTACAGCAAATATCTTGATGGCTGCCGTACTTGCAAAAGGAACGACAACCATTTACAATGCAGCTTGCGAACCATATTTGCAACAATTATCGAAGATGTTGAACCGCATGGGAGCAAAAATCTCAGGTATCGGTTCTAATTTATTAGTTATCGAAGGCGTTGATGAGCTTCATGGTACAGAACACACGATGTTGCCCGACATGATCGAAATCGGTTCATTCATCGGTATGGCCGTGATGACACAATCAGAAATTACGATTAAAAACTGCCAAATTCCTCAATTAGGGATCATTCCTGATGTATTTAAAAAATTAGGTATCCAAATGGAATTCCGTGGCGATGATATTTTCATCCCATCGCAAGAACATTACGAATTAGAAAACTTCATCGATGGATCGATGTTGACCATCTCGGATCATCCATGGCCAGGTTTCACGCCCGACTTGTTATCCATTATTTTAGTGACAGCTATCCAAGCAAAAGGAACGGTATTGATTCACCAAAAAATGTTTGAATCACGTTTGTTCTTCGTGGATCGTTTGATCGAGATGGGCGCACAAATCATTCTTTGTGATCCACACCGTGCTACAGTGGTTGGTTTCGATCGCAAGCAAACCTTGAAAGGCATTCGCATGTCTTCACCAGATATTCGTGCGGGGGTTTCCTTATTGATCGCGGCAATGTCGGCGAATGGCACATCCATCATCGACAACATTGAGCAAATTGATCGCGGATACCAAAACATCGATACGCGTTTAAATGCGATCGGTGCAGAAATCGTACGTATTTAAGATGTCTTTATTTGCTAAGATTAAACAGACCGTCCAATTGGCCTTACCTATTGTGGTGGGCGAATTGGGCGTTATGCTTATGGGCCTTGCCGATACGATTCAGGTAGGCCAAATGTCGACCGGTGCCGCTGAAAGTTTAGGTGCATCCGGCATGGCGCATTCCATCTTTTTCACCATTGCGATTGTAGGCATTATCTGTATTCAAATCGTTTCCCCGATGATCTCCAAGGCTGTAGCCGAAGGCGATCAAACGGAATGTGGAAATTTACTGCGGGCCAATTTACGCGTAGCGACCTTGTTAGGTATCGCGACCATTCTCATTACAGGAATCGTGGGATTGAATTACGATTTATTTGGGCAGACGGAAGCTAATAAAACCTTGACCCTACCCTTTTTGAGTTTGATTTCGGTTTCTGTATTACCTATATTCTGGTTTATTGCCTTGAAGAGTTTTATGGATGGGCTCCAACGGACCACGGTGGGAATGACAATTACAATCATCGCTTTATCCATGAACGTGTTTGGTAATCATTTATTGATCAATGGTGTTTGGGGATTTCCGGCATTGGGCTTATTAGGTTCCGGAATTTCGACCTTAGTTTCTCGCTTATTTATGGCAGCCACATTAGCCATTTACGTATTTACGCGGGATGAATTCAAACCTTATTTACGTAAGGGACATGTGCATGTGGTGAAAAACGTCTTAGAGAAAAACATCTTACGCATTGGAATTCCTTCGGGTATGCAGGGTTTCTTTGAGATTGCGACCTTTGGAATGGCCGTTGTCATGATGGGCTGGATTTCTGTGACGGCGCAAGCTGCACACATCGTAGCGATCAACATGGCATCGATCACCTACATGATGGCGACGGGCATAGCCGTAGCAGGCGGAATTAATGTGGGCACGGCAATCGGCGAACGAGATCGTTCTGAAATCAAACGTTCCGGACATGCCGCCTTGATTTTATCGGTGATATTCATGGGTGTCTGTGCCTTGGTCTTTTTCTTTGGTAGGGAATATCTAGTACGTGGTTATACGCAAGAATTACCGGTCATCGCGATCGCTGTCACCTTGGTGGTTTGGGGAGCGATATTCCAACTCTTCGACGGGATTCAGGCGGTATCCTTAGGCCTCTTACGCGGCTTACAAGATGTCAAAATCCCAACGGCCATCACGGTATTCTCGTATTGGGGAATGGGCATTCCGATTTCCTATTATGTTGGCATTTACCTGGGTGTAGGAGCTGTCGGCATTTGGATGGGCTTGACGGCTAGTTTGGTTTGTTCATCGATCTTACTTTCGTGGAGATTCTATGCGCGGGCGAAGTCGATAGATTTGGAATCCTTAAAGGTGGAGTAGAGACGCGATACTTCGCGTCTAAATCCCCAGGTTAAAACCTGGGGTTATAACCCCAGACTTCAGTCTGGGGAATCGGCACGAAACTTCGCGTCTCTACAAAACAAAAAAAATAGTGCCAGCATCAGCCAGCACTATCTATATTCAAAAAAACTCTTATCTTTTAATTCTTAACTCTTACCTCCCTAAGCATGTATCGCCCGCTTCGCCGTCGCAGCCAAGCAAGCTTCTTTCATCGCCTCCGTGTAAGTTGGATGTGCATGTGACATACGCGCCACATCTTCCGCTGATGCGCGGTATTCCATCGCCACAACCGCTTCCGCGATCATATCCGCTGCACGCGCGCCGATGATGTGAACACCTAAAATCTCATCCGTATTCGCATCCGCCAATACCTTCGCCAAACCATCCACATCGCCCGATGCAATCGCACGACCTAATGCCTTGAACGGGAATGAACCTTCTTTGTAAGCGATACCTGCCGCTTTTAATTCCTGCTCCGTCTTCCCTACTGAAGCCACTTCTGGCCACGTATAAACAACACCTGGAATCAAATTGTAATTGATATGTGGTTTTTGACCCGCAATAACTTCCGCTACGAATGTTCCTTCTTCCTCTGCTTTATGTGCCAACATCGCCCCGCGGACAACATCACCAATCGCATAAATACCCGGAATCGATGTTTGAAGCGTATGCTCATCGACCGCGATCCGACCACGCTCATCAGCAGTTAAACCTGCCGCAGCTAAGTTCAAGCCATCTGTATAAGGGCGGCGACCAATGCATACCAAGCAATAATCTCCTTTAATCTCTACATCTTTACCTGATGCATCTTGAGCCTTTACGGTCACTTCCTTGCCTTTCACAGCTGCCGAAGTCACCTTATGAGACAAGTAAAAATCAGCGCCTAATTTGGCAATTGACTTCTGCAATTCCTTGCCCATCGTCTTATCCATCGTTGGAATCATGCTATCCGCAAATTCCACAAATGAAACTTTCGATCCCAAACGTGCATAAACAGAACCTAATTCTGCACCAATTACTCCAGCACCAATCACGATCAAATGCTTGGGAATTTCCTTCATTTTCAAGGCTTCCGTCGACGTAATGATACGATCCTTATCCACCGGAATGAACGGAAGAGCCGTTGGCTTAGAACCCGTTGCAATAATAATGTTCTTTCCTGAAATCACTTCCGAAGAACCATCTTCTTTGGTCACTTTAACGGTTTTGGCAGAATCAAATGATCCCAAACCATGAAAGGTCGTGATCTTATTTTTCTTCATCAAATACGCAATTCCCGCGTTCAAATTCGACACCACACCCGCTTTGCGCTTAATCATTTGGTCCAAATTTACTTTCGGCTTCGGAATTTCAATGCCATGCTCTTGGAAACTATGCACCGCATTGTGATAATGCTCGGATGAGTCCAACAACGCTTTGGAAGGAATACATCCTACATTCAAACATGTTCCACCCATCACGGAATATTTTTCCACGATAGCTACTTTGAAACCCAATTGGGCCGAACGAATTGCCGAAACATATCCTCCAGGACCCGAACCAATTACGATAACATCAAATTCTTGCATAAGGCGATTGAAAACGAATAGGCCCCGCAAGGCCTATTCTGGTAATTAAATATCTAACAATAAACGAGCTGGATCTTCTAATAGTTGCTTTAAGCGAACTAAGAAACTTACCGACTCACGGCCATCGATGATGCGGTGATCATACGATAATGCCAAATACATGATTGGGCGAACAACGATTTGACCGTCAACAACCACAGGACGCTCTACGATATTGTGCATACCTAAGATCGCTACTTGTGGTGCATTGATGATCGGCGTTGAAAGCATCGAACCAAATACGCCACCATTCGTGATCGTAAATGTTCCGCCACTCATTTCTTCCAAACTCAATTTATTTTCACGTGCTTTCCCTGCTAAACGAACCACTTCGGATTCGATACCTGCCAAAGACAAGTTCTCCGCAGAACGAATCACGGGAACAACTAAACCTTTCGGAGCAGAAACCGCAATCGAAATATCGCAATAATCGTGGAACACGATTTCATCGCCATCGATCTTCGCATTCACCGAAGGGAATTCCTTCAAGGCCACGCAAACCGCTTTCGTGAAGAAGGACATAAAGCCTAAGCCTACGCCATGCTTCTCCTTGAATTTATCTTTGTATTTGCCACGTAAATCCATGACCGGCTTCATGTCCACCTCGTTGAAGGTTGTCAACATCGCCGTCTCATTTTTCACAGCGACCAAACGACGGGCCACTGTTTTACGCAATGAACTCATTTTCTCACGACGCGTTCCTCCTTGTGCCACTGCTGGCGAAGCCGCCGGAGCCGCTGCTGCTGGTGCAGCTGCCGCTGGTTTTGAAGCTGCCATCGCATCTTCTTTCGTGATACGTCCACCTACACCTGAACCCGCAACTGATGCTGCCGCAATTCCTTTTTCATCCAATATTTTGGCTGCTGCTGGCGAAGGATGTCCTGCGGCATAATTTGCATCTGAAGAAGCTGTTGCTGCTGGAGCCGCTGCTGCCGGAGCTGGAGCCGCCGCTGGTGCTGCTGAAACGGAACCACCTACAGTGATTTTCGCTAACAATCCTCCAATCGGAACCACAGAACCTGGCTGAGCAATTACCTCTAACACGCCTGCTGATTCTGCTGGTAATTCGAAGGTCGCTTTATCCGACTCTAATTCGCAAAGAACTTCATCCAAGGCAACTACATCCCCTGTTTTCTTGTTCCAAACCGAAACGGTAACTTCTGAAATAGACTCACCTACCGCCGGAACTTTAACTTCCAAAACGCTCGTTGGACCTGCTGCAGGTGCTGGTGCTGCTGCGGGTGCAGGAGCGGCAACGGCTGCTGGAGCTGCATCTGCCACAGTTACGGATGCTGTCGCACCGCCAGCCTCAATCGTGCAGATTACTGCACCAATTGGCAAAACATCTCCTTCTTTTGCCACAATGTGCAAAATACCTTCAGCCTCAGCTGGCAATTCAAATGTTGCTTTGTCCGATTCTAGTTCGCACAACACCTCATCTAATTTCACGTGGTCGCCTTCTTTCTTGTTCCAAGTGGCAACCGTTACTTCCGTGATTGACTCGCCCACCGCGGGCACTTTCATTTCTATAGCCATAATATTCGATTATTCAAATGCTCTGTTTATCAATGCTGCCTGCTCCTCTCCATGCACCTTTAAGAATCCTGTCGCCGGTGAGGCCGATTTCTTACGTGCGACTAATTTACTGAAACGTGACCAACCAAACTCACGAATCACATACGACCAATAGCCCATGTTTTCCGGTTCTTCTTGCACGTAGAATACCTCAGCTGATTTGTATTTCGCTAATTCTGCTTCCACTTGCTTCGTTGGGAATGGATGCAATTGCTCCAAACGGATAATTGCTACATCCTTACGCTTGTCTTTTTCTTGACGATCCAATAAATCAAAATATACTTTACCAGAACAGATCAACACGCGTTTTACTTTCGCTTTGTCTGCAAATTCATCTCCAATCACTTCTTGGAAAGAACCTTTCGTAAAGGCATCCATCTTCGAAACAACTTTGGGATGACGGAAAATAGACTTAGGCGACATCACAACCAATGGCTTGCGGAACTCCCAAGTTAATTGGCGGCGTAAAGCATGGAAAATATTCGCCGGCGTTGTCAAGTTGGCAATTACCATATTATTCTCCGCGGCTAATTGCAAGAAACGTTCCGGACGAGCATTTGAGTGCTCTGGCCCTTGTCCCTCGTAACCATGCGGCAACAACATCACTAAACCGTTTTGTGTTCCCCACTTCGACTCATGAGATGAAACGAATTGGTCAATCATCGTTTGAGCGCCATTGGCAAAATCCCCAAACTGTGCTTCCCAGATAACCAAGGCATTGGGATTTGCTAAAGCATAACCAAATTCATAACCCAAAACGCCGTATTCCGACAATAATGAATTATAGATTTGCGCTTTTTCCTGCTTATCTGAAATATGATTTAATGAACTGTAATTCTCGTTCGTGTTCGCATCATGCAATACGGCATGACGGTGCGAGAATGTACCACGTTGAACGTCTTGACCCGACAAACGAACTGCTTTGCCTTCAACTAATAAAGACCCATAAGCTAATAATTCAGCCGTAGCCCAGTTCAATTCGCCTTTTTCAAAAAATACCTTACGGTCAGCAATTACTTTTTCAATTTGCTTCAAGGCAACAAAACCCTTTGGCAAAACAGTAATCGCCTTCGCAACTTGATCAACAGTAGCTTGCGAAATAGCCGTATTAGGCGATTTTTCGAAATCTTTCTCCGTTGAGTAACGTAATTCCGACCAAGCATTATCCAATTTCAATGGAATGTATGGAGGGCGAACTTTTTGTTTTACCAAATCCAAACGTGCTTGCAACTCGGCTTTGAACTCGGCGTCCATTTGCTCCGCTAACTTCGCTTCGATTTCTCCTTGCTTAATTAATTTTTGCGTATAGATCTCGCGTGGATTCGGGTGATTCGTAATGTTGGCATACAACGTAGGCTGCGTAAAACGAGGCTCATCTGATTCGTTGTGTCCATTCCGACGGTAACAAACCATATCCACAAATACATCACGGCCAAACTCCTGACGGAATTCCGCAGCAATACGCGAAACGAAAACCACGGCTTCTGGATCATCTCCATTCACGTGGAATACCGGTGCGTCAATAATTTTGGCAACATCCGTGCAATAGATCGCCGAACGTGCATCTTCAAAATCTGTTGTAAAACCTACTTGGTTATTGATCACGAAGTGAATCGTTCCACCCGTTGAATAACCTTTCAATTTCGCCATTTGCGTCACTTCGTACACGATACCTTGGCCAGCGACCGCCGCATCTCCGTGAATCAAAATGGGCATTACTTTCGAATAATCTCCACTATAATGTGCATCAGCACTTGCCCGACAGAAGCCTTCAACTAAAGGATTCACCGCCTCTAAGTGGGATGGATTCGGTGCTAATTTCAAGGAAATTTCGCTACCGTTTGGCGAGATGTGCTTCGATGAATAACCTAAGTGGTATTTCACGTCACCATCGCCATGAATTTCGTTTGGCACATTTCCTTCGAAACCATCAAAGATCGATTCGTAAGATTTGTGCATAATATTCGCCAACACGTTCAAACGACCTCGGTGCGCCATACCAATCATGGCTTCCTTCACACCTAAGTCGGCCGACGTATTAATAATCGCATCCAAACCAGCGATGGTAGATTCTCCACCTTCGAGGCCGAAACGCTTTTGGCCTAAGTATTTTGTTCCTAAGAAATTCTCGAAAACAACTGCTTCGTTCAATTTCTGAAGGATATGTTTTTTCTTTTCAATCGAAGGATTGAAAGACAAAGCTTCTTTTTCAATTTTGTTACGCAACCACTCCTTCGTAGCTACCTCACGGATGTACGAATATTCAAAACCGATAGTTCCCGCATAAATTTTGTGCAAAGCATCTTGAATTTGACGCAAGGTCGCAGGTCCGATTCCTAAGAAAACACCCGCTTGAAATACGGTATCTAAATCAGCGTCAGAAAGTGCATAATCGGCCAAACCTAATCGAGGCTGACGGTCTTTGCGTTCCCGGACAGGATTCGTTTTAGACAACAAGTGTCCACGTGAGCGGAATGCTTTGATCAGCGAGATAACCGCCATTTCTTTTTGAACATGTGCAGAATCTGCAGCATTGCCCACCGGCGCGTCTGTTAACCAGGTTTGTGAAAAATCGAATCCCTTAAAGAAATCTCTCCAAGAGCTGTCTACGGAATTAGGGTCTTGTTTATATGCTTCGTACAAGTCAGCGATGACTTGGGTATCAGCATTGGCAACGTAGGAAAATGGATCCATAATGTAAAATTCTAGCCGTCGACTAGAAATAGTTTCAAACGTTATTGTTTTGGTTTAGGTTAATTTAATTCTCTCGAAAAAAAATCCTCGCAATTTAATATACTCTCGGCAATAAAACCCAACAATTCGGAGGTTTTTATACCATATAAGGGCACAAATTTCTTTGGAAAAAATCCTATTTATTCGCGCACTAAATAATTCTTTATTTATTCCAATTTTATCCTACCAAAGTCAAAGAAATCGCATAATTACTTAAGGCCGGAATTCTGCAATTTTTCCATTTCCTAAATCCACCTCATAACGGAGAAACAATTGATGAAATCCTGCCCGTTCGGAGGATACAGCTGAACCAAAACCTGCGGGATAATAAGCCGTGGATTCCCCTAAAAAATCATAGGCATATCCCAAGCGAAAATTCTTACCCAGCGCTACCTCAAAACTTCCTAACAATGCCTTGGAACCTAGTTCAGACCCTGTTTCTTGATACCAAATTCCTGCACCCAACTTTTCTTTCACCCAAAACACAGCATAATAATCCGCTTTCGTGGATTCTCGTTGGCTTCGAATAACCGTCCCCAGCTTTAAGGTATGTTGGGAAACATGTAAGATGTATTGCCCCGTCAAGTACAAAGGCTTATTTAAAGAACCATAACTCGATTCGAAGGAATTCGCAGGCGAACTAAAACCCAATTGAAAATCCCCGCGTTCATATTGTAGGCCCCAACCGTAATGACCACCCAAGACACTTGTTCCACTTTTTCCAATGATGGGAAATTGATTGACTCCTAATTCCAAACCCATTCGTAGATGATTCCCTCTTCCCCATTGCAATTGCTTCGACCCAACTGCCGCTAAACCCAAATTAGCTGCAATTCCACCTGAAGCCATGGCATAAGACTGATCCGTATTATAAGCCAAAAATCCGATGCCCCCTTTCTCTTGCGCGATAGGCATGTCGAAACTAAAATATTGTTGGGACGATGCTGTATTCGTAATCCCACCTTGAAACAATGGCTTTTTCCGATAAATACCTATCATCGAGGCGACGCCTTTGGCACCTGCCATGGCGGGATTGATACCCAAGGGCATAAAGGGATAAACCATGCGCAGGGATTCTTGTTGGGCGAAAACGACCGAACTACTCAATAAAAGTAGGATTAGAATTCTCACAGGCTAAAGAATGAAAAGATCAATAAACCAATAAAAATAAAAGCCAATAATATCTGTTGCATCAAAACCGCAAAGGCATAATAAATCATTGCCTTAGGCCAGGTTAATTGATAAAAGCGTTTGAAAGCGAATAAATAATAAACAAACCAAGCAAAAATCAACCATCCGGAAATTTGGCCAACTACAGCCCAGGAAGTCAACAATTTTACAATTCCAACGACCTCTACGAAGAAAAGGGTAATAAAATAACTGGTAGCCATGTGCAAAATGAATATGCCATGATGCATGTAGTAAAATCCTTTTCGTCTTATAAAAAGCAACTGTAAAATAAAAGCCAACAAGGGTAATGCGATAAAAAGCAGGGTAGACATTTTGTGCAACATGGTATCTACAAGCGCCTCGAGTAAATCCTCCGAATTTTTATATTCATTACCGATCGCATATACCTGTTTGACTAATTTCTGTTCAAATTCAGAATCACGTTTGGCTTCCGGTAATTTGTCCTGAAGTTTTTTGTAGTCTTCAAACGTTTTGGGATTTGCTTTTTGGTCTTGCATAAACCCATTTTTAAAAGCAATGACGGGGTAAGACAATTCTTTTTTACTCGAGTTTTCGGGTTCATGACTCAAACGTTTTTCAAGGGGATGAAAAACATAAAATAGACTAATAAAAAAGAAGGCTGAAGTGAATAAATAAAAGCGAATGGGATGTAGATAAACGGTTCTTTTGCCACGTAGGTATTCAGAGGATAAAAAACCCGGTTTTAGAAAAAGCTGCTTAATCGTGGTGAATAATTTACCATCATAGTGAAAAATATCTTCAACAAAATGGATTAACAAACTCCAAAAGGATTCATGGGGTTCACGATTTTCTTGACCGCAGTACGAACAAAAACGATCATGTACTTTTTGTCCACAATTAAGACAGGTTTGCTCTTGGCGTAAGGATGTATGTGACATAAAATTTCTGACAATATGACATTCCGATAGGTTTTGGATTAAGATTTGAACCATCGGATTCCAAATTTATGATTTTTAATCTCAATTAAACATGAAAGAAACAGGTAACATCTCCATTCACACTGAGAACATCTTCCCTATTATCAAGAAATTTCTCTATTCGGACCACGAGATTTTCCTTCGTGAGTTGGTTTCCAATGCGGTAGACGCCACCCAAAAAATCAAGCGATTGAGCTCCATAGGTGAATTCAATGGCGAGTTGGGTGATTTAAAAGTGCAGGTAAGCTTCGACAAAGACAAGAAAACGATCACGATTTCCGACAACGGAATCGGGATGACTGCCGAAGAAATTAAAAAATACATTAATCAAATCGCCTTCTCAGGCGCCACAGAATTTGTGGAGAAATACAAAGACCAAGGCGATGACAAAGGGATCATCGGTCATTTTGGCTTAGGATTCTATTCTGCTTTCATGGTTGCCAAAGAAGTGGAAATCATTTCGAAATCTTATCAAGATGGCGCCGAAGCAGCTCGTTGGATTTGCGATGGTTCAACCGAATATTCGATTAGTTCCGCCAAAAAGAAAACACGCGGAACGGATATCATTCTACACATCGCGGAAGATTCCGAGGAATTCTTGGAAGAATATCGTTTGAAATCCATCTTGGAAAAGTATGGCAAGTTCTTACCGATGCCGATTGAATTTCAAGAGAAAATTATCAACAACCCAAATCCGATTTGGACGAAGTCTCCGTCCGATTTAACAGACGAAGATTACCTACAATTCTACGATGAATTGTATCCGATGCAAGAAAAGCCCTTATTCTGGATTCATTTAAACGTGGATTACCCATTCAACCTAACAGGTATTTTATACTTCCCGAAAGTGAAGAATGAAATGCAGTTGCAGCGTGAAAAGATCCAATTATATAGCCGCCAAGTCTTCATCACCGACGAAGTCAAAGACATCGTACCCGAATTCTTGATGTTGTTGCATGGAGTCATTGATTCACCGGATATTCCATTGAACGTGTCTCGTTCCTTCTTACAAGCGGATTCAAATGTCAAGAAAATCAATTCGTACATCACGAAAAAAGTTGCGGATAAATTGGCCGACCTATTCAAGGCTGACCGTGCAGCATTCGAAGAGAAATTCGCGAATATTGGCTTATTCGTCAAATACGGAATGATTTCCGATGAAAAATTCATGGAACGCGCAACAAATTTTTGCTTAGTTCAAGATACGAATGACAAATATTTTACGTTAGACGAATACGCTGAAGAGGTTCAGGCAGCACAAACGGATAAAGATGGCAACAAAGTCTATCTCTATACGACTGACGAACAACAGCAAGATGCCTTTATTCAATCCGCCAAACAAAAAGAGTACTCAGTATTACGACTTGATTCCTTAATCGATAGTCATTTCATTCAAGCCATGGAAGCCAAATTGGAGAAAACCCAATGGAAGCGTGTGGATGCAGACCGAATTGATAAATTAATTGATACAGGAATCAACTTAGAAGCCATTCTGAGCGATACACAAAAAGAAAGTGTCAAGAAAGTATTCGAAGAAACCCTGAATGACAAACAAAAAGTCGTAGCCGTTGAGGCCATGTCTCCGGACGAATTACCTGCCATTGTTACCCAAAATGAGTTCATGCGCCGCATGAGTGAAATGTCGAAAAACGGCGGAGGCATGGGAATGTTTGGGGCGATGCCAACAACCTATAATATTACGGTCAATGCGAATCACCCGTTGATTGGCAAATTAGCGAGCTTAGAATCTGAAGAAGAGCAAAAAGCTTTAGCGAAGCAAATCTCAGATCTAGCTTTACTATCGCAGAATTTGTTGACGGGAGCTGATTTGACAGCGTTTATTAAGCGAACGATTGCTAATCAATAGTGTCGAGACGCGATACCTAAAAAGCCCCAGACTAAAGTCTGGGGTTATCCTAATTCTTTTATAACCCTAGGCTTCAGCCTAGGGAGTAGATGCGAAGTATCGCGTCTCTACAGAACCTGGATGGAATGACTTCCATCCAGGTTTTTTTTATACCCCTTTCCGAACAATAATTTTTTTGGTAGCGACCGACCGGCCATCTATCGACAATTGATATAGATACATCCCTGAAGAAAAATCGCGTAAGGAAATACGCAATGTTTTTTGATCTCTGTCAAGGGAAAATTCCTTCACTTGTTCTCCCAATACATTAAAAAAGCCAATTCGCAATTCCTGATTGCCTACAACCTGATAATCGATATCCAGAAAATCAGAAGCTGGATTAGGATAGGCATGCGAAACTTGAATACGGTCATTTAAAAACAAGTAATTCGGATTGTTGCTATTCTCTTCGACTAATTTACGATCCTGAACCTGCCCTACGATGTTTGTCGAGGAAGCTTTCGCAAAACTTGTCTTCATGATTTGCGTTAGGTATGAATTCTGCTTTAAATCAAGATTAGTCTGCAAAGCAGGATTCACATGAAATGAACGCTTAGCCAATAAAATTGGCAAAGTCACGCGCTGTGCTGTTCGTTGAATACTTAGTCTAGATTTCGATTTCCCATCATTTTGAGCATGCAGAAATACTGGACCAAGAAAGCCGAGCAGCAATGCAAAAAAGAAAGAATGACGTAAAGTTTGAATCATAAGGAAATCGAATGTTCAAAAGTAATTCATTATAGCTAAGAAAAAATACTACAATAGGTAAACGGTCAAAATCCAGTGACAAAAAGCCAAATTTTAAGGTTTTTTAACAGCGGGAGCCAGACGAACGCGCTCCATAATCTTCGGTAATGTAATTTTTTCTTTTGAGCGCCAATTAAATCCATCCAAATATTCGAGCTCATCTTTCCACTCCTTGGGAGGCACGAACCTGGCTTCAGGTTTCGTGATAAACGATATCTTATTGATTTTATTTTCTAGAAAAAAGAGGTTCATCCGACTGCATTCGACGCGATTCAAGCCTGTTGTATTTTTCTTATCATCCATGACATAATATACACTTTCACCATTGCCATCCACTTGGACTTTCTTCAATCGGGAATCATCTGCAAAAAATACCCACATTTTGCGTCCCTTAATTTGATTATAATGGGACGCAGAATCTTTTGAAATCACAAAGGAATGACCGCGCAAACGCATCTCACGCATTTTTTGATTGGTCATGTACATGGAAACCGAATCAGCCTGCAATTGGGAATCATTCGTCCATAGTAAAGGCTTTTGGTAAAAGTGAATAACCGAATCCTTGGTGTCATAACCGAGCGAATCACACTTCCCAGAGAAGTCAGATTTATAGATCAACACATGTTTGTAGGCATACAATTTTCGCGTTGAGTCCGTCTTATTTTGCATCGAAACCAAGGTATCAGCAGTCAAATACAAAGTGTCCTTTTCACCAATATTCCGCATCAGCGCGTGTCCATAGACCCGCGTGATTCCTGTTTTTCCAGCATAACGACCATGATCACCCGTCAAAACAACCTTTTGTTTTTGGCTTAAAAATTCAACACGTCCACGTGCAACCCCAATCTGTGTGGGGCTATCGTAAAACAGGGTATCGGCTGAAAGGATGTATTCGTCAGTTTTGGCTGTAGACCGACCGGTAAAATTCGAAACTTTGGTTTGCGTATTGTAAAAACCAGCGTTCGTTAAAACCGTATCTTTTTTCGTAATGATTTCCGTAGGAGCAATAAAATAGGCCTCTTTCGAAGCGGTATTGTACTTAAGCGAATCTGCTTGCAATTTTCCGCCTTCTTTGTCTAAGACGCGAACCTTTTCTTTGAATAAAAAGTTTTTGGTAACCGTATTGTAGAAACCTTCCTTACTTGACAAAGTTGATTTCTTATCCACAATCTTTGCACCAGAATGGTAAATAGCCATCCGAGAATTCATGTCATAATCTAGTTTATTCGTTGTTAGAATAATTGTATGATCGTCTAACTTGACCTTTCCGGAAATATAAGCTTGCCGCGTATCCCCAATGTACACTGCTGTATCACCCGTTATCGTCACCGTATCCGCTTGAATGATTTTCACATGCCCATAAGCTTCCACATTATTCGTGGTACTATTTAGGACTGCTTGATCGCATGCCAATGTTGTCGTTCCTTGTCGCAAAAAAACACGACCAATCAACGTTTTGCGCATGATTAACTCTTGTTGCATGCCATTGAGGCTGTCGGCGCGAATGACCTCCAACTGGCTTTGCGCGAGCAAGCAAGCTGGAAGCATCAAAAAGAAAAAGAGGAATAATCCGTATTTTTGCCGCATGTTCATCGCGAATCGTTAATTTCGCATCTTCAATTGAACGCGCAATTTACCAATTTTATGCTGGAAGATTTCATCCATTTTATCCAAAAAGAGAATTTATTTCAACCCGAAGACAAAATCCTAATCGCAGTTAGCGGGGGAATCGATTCGGTGGTTTTGGCCAAACTATTTTCATTGGCAAAATTCAATTTTGGAATTGCCCATGTGAATTTCAGTTTGCGTGGCGAAGAATCACTAGCCGATGAGGTATTTGTAAAGAAATTTGCCAAAACGCTCAAGGTCGACTACCACAGTATCGTTTTTGACACCAAAGCCTTTGCGGAGAAAGAAAAGATTTCCACGCAAATGGCTGCGCGATTGTTGCGGTATAATTGGTTTGAGGAAATTCGCCAACAAGCAGGATATCAATACATTGCGACGGCACATCATCAAATGGACAGCGCTGAAACTGTATTAATCAACTTAACACGAGGAAGTGGATTGGCTGGATTCCACGGTATACCCGTAAAAAATGGCCATATTATCCGACCAATGTTATTCGCCAACCAAGAACAAATATTCGATTTTGTTGTTGAGAAACATTTGGCATGGAGAGAGGATTCATCCAATGAATCCACGAAATACCAGCGTAATTTCATCCGTCATGAAATCATGCCCAAGTTTCAAGAGCTCAATTCAACCTTTGATGAAACCTTAGCACAAACGAGTGAGCGAATTCGGGATATAGAAGCCTGGATTCAAGAAGAATACGCGATGTGGCAAGAGTCTAATATTAAGAGCGACACAGCTAATAATTTATTTGTTCAATTAAATGTGAAGTCGGCCCGTGAAAAAGTCATGCAACAGCGTTGGCTCCAAAGTTTAGCATTCAACGGAGATCAAATCGCTCAAATCACGAATCACCCAGCAGATAAAGTAGGCAAGATTTTCGAATCCCCGTTATATACATTGAACATCGACCGGAACCAATGGGTTTTAAGCCCTAAGGACCAGTCGGAATACAAACCCATCTTAGTTCAAGAAGAAGATGAAATCATCGACTTGGGTTCGCAGGAATTACATATTTACGTAGAGGAAAAAACGGCTGATTTCAAAGTTCCAACTGAAGCAAATATTGCATGTCTCGATGCTGATAGCTTAACATTTCCGCTTGAAATCCGTAAGACGCAAGAAGGCGATTGGTTTTGCCCACTCGGGATGAATTCCAAGAAGCTGATTTCTGACTTCCTAACGGACAAAAAAGTGGCACTGAATATCAAGAAAACCACCTTATTAATGCTAAGCAAAGGTTCTGTGGCTTGGATAGTGGGTCACCGCATTGATAACCGATTCAAGGTTTCTGACAAAACGGAGACCGTGATGATTTTTGAATTAAAGTCGAAATCCTAGCTAGCTTTGGCTAAGTGGGTTCCACTCACATTTGGCAAACCTAGATCCACTCACTTTAATTAACTCAGTTCCACTCACCTTTGGCAAACCTGTTTTGAGGATTGCCAAAGGTACAGGAGAAAAAGTACTTCATTTCCCCTAAAACTGATAATCTACCTGATTAATTTCCGATAATTCTCTGTCCGAATTGGATCTAGCAAACTCAAATAAGCAAAGGCTTGTTGGCGCTCAGACACGCCCGCCTCATCCAAAATAGAAAAGATCTCCTCGCTTTTGGCATCAAAAAACACACGAATGCTCGCTGCGCCTGGGCGTATCTGATTAATCTGGCGAATCTGCATCAACAAATCCAAAATCCCCTTGCGTGCCTCATCTGGCTTATCCTTAAACGTATCCAAATACAAACGATGGTAGGTATAATTCACATCACGCATCCCTTGGATTTGTTGGTTCATCAAATTCTCCGAAATAGCGAAGCGAGAACGAATATCAGAAGCATTACCCCATCCAGTTCCTGAATTTTGGGCTAGATTCGTCAAATTCACCAATTTTTGTACAAAGGCCTCTCCCCCACGCAATCCCATCGAATCATAATGATAAGCCAAAGACAAATAGGCATAATAGGCCATCAATGAACTCAAATTATCAATAAAACTATTGTCATTGTAGGTGATTGGCGTACCTAACTGGTACTTAAAATTGAAATTTTTATCAACCATATTCAAGATGACCGTCTCATAAGAGGTTCCAAAAACGGGACGTAAAACCTGAATACGAGCATTGGCCTCAAAATCACCTTGTGAGCTCGCTTTGGTCAATAGAAGATTGATGTTGACTTTGATTTTTTCCTCGGGCGCAAAATTATCGTTTGACCAACGGCGGTTGGACAAAAAATCTTGAAGTGTACGCTGAAGTTCGGAATAAATTTGCGAGGATCCTCGCTGCTGATCGAGCTGTAATTGCTCGGTGTTAATCGTAACAGTTGCCTGTAGTTCTTGGGCTTTAGAGACCCAAGAACCGAGACATAGAATCGCGAATAAAAGTATGCGAATGGATTTCATATGAAATCAAACGAAAAAAGATTAGTTTTCGTCTGTTCCCTCTGTACGTGCTCTGAAATCTACTTTGTTAGCCAAAAACTCATCGATTGCAATTGCACTCGGCTTTGGCATACGCTCATAGTATTTCGAGATTTCGATCTGCTCACGGTTTTCAAAAATCTCCTCCAAATTATCTACAGACGAAGCAAACTCAGATAACTTACCTGATAATTCCTCCTTCATTTTGCTTGAAATCTGACGAGCACGTTGTCCAATAATGGAAATAGACTCATATGTATTACCTGTCTTTGCAGCAATTTTATCTACATCACGCGTAATGATCGATGGATTGGTTTGGATCTTAGACATCTCTTTGAATTTTAATTAAGGTTGCAAAAATAAGATAATTTTCTGAAATAAACTATTGAGGACTCGTGGTCAATTTTGACGTATTCGACTTCTCTTTTTCTAGTAAAGCTTTCTGCTCCGCTTCCAACTTCGCAATTCGCTCCACCTCCTGGTTGCTCTTCTCGTACATCTTCTCCGCGTCCTTCAAAAATGCACTTTGCGGATATTTATCCACTAATTCTAAATAAAATTTCGACGCATCGGAAAAACGTTCCTTTTGCTTCGATTCAATCGTACTGTTTGCCAAATCAAATTGAGCCAAAACCTTTAAGTAAGCCATTTCCTCATTATAATCTGAATCTGGAAAGTCTCGCTGAAAGTTTGTAATCTCAATCACAGATGATTTCAATGAAGCAATATTAAATGAAGATGTCTTGTGATACAATTTGGCCTTTTCGTAGGCCTTACGTTCCAATTTACGACGCAATTCCTTAATCATATTCGAACACTCATCCTTGAATTTGGTATCCGGATAATTATTCAAATAGCTCTGCAATTCATTGATCGCTGTTAAGGTCCCCGTTTGGTCTAAATTGAAATTAGGAGAATCTTTATACATGGAAAATGCCGACATATATATCGCCTCTTCCGCATATTCACTGCGCGAGAAAACCTCGTAAAACTTCTTAAAATGGGCATTCGCAACAGTATAATTTCCTAAATTAAAATCACAATAGGCTTGGTAATATGTAGCCATTTCCTGCGTAGAATCCCCCTTCATCAAAGGTAGAATCTCATCAAATAAGATGCTAGCCTTATCAAAATCCTTCTTTTTATAGTAGTCCACAGCCGCCTTGTATTTAACAGGCAAACTTGCACTCTTACGGAACTTCTCGAACTTACCGCATGAACTCAAACCAAGGATTGCGATAAAACCAACTAGTATATAATTTTTCAATTTCATAAGCCTCAAATATACGGATTAATTACGACTAAATTGTAAATGATACAATTGAGCATACAATCCTACTTGCTTCAATAATTCCTCGTGTGTACCGCGTTCTTTAATTTCTCCTTTATCTATCACCAAAATTTGATGCGCATTTCGAATCGTCGACAAGCGATGCGCAATAACAACGGCTGTTCTTCCTTGCATCAAAGTTGCAATGGCTTGTTGGATCATCCCCTCCGACTCCGAGTCAACCGATGAAGTTGCTTCATCCAAAATAATAATCTTCGGATCATGCACCATGGCACGTACAAAGGAGATCAATTGGCGCTGACCCACACTTAGAGTCGCCCCACGCTCCATCACTTCATAAGCATATCCTCCCGGCAAGGACATAATAAAATCATGCACACCTACCGCTTTAGCAGCCTCTTCAATCTTCTTTTGCGAAATAGACTCATCACCTAAATGAATGTTGTAGGCGATAGATGCACTAAATAAAAATACATCCTGCAAAACAACGGCTATGTTCTTTCGCAAACTATGAATCTCATAGTCAGGCAAAGCAACACCATCGATACGAATTTCTCCTTTTTGGCAATCATACATACGACCCAATAATCCAATAATAGATGATTTACCAGCACCTGTTGCACCTACAATCGCTAAGGTTTGTCCGGAAGGAACTTCAAAACTCACCTGCTTCACAACCCACTCGGGTTCATTGTAAGCAAAAGTCACCTTGTCAAATACGATGTCTCCTTTGAGTTTATCTGCTAAAATCTTCCCATTATTCTGAATGTAATCTTTGGAGTCCAACAAGGTCAAAATACGCTCTGTCGAAACAATGCCCATTTGCAGTGTATTAAAACGATCTGCCAACATCCTGATCGGTCGGAAAAATAGGTTAATGAACATGATGAAGGCAGTCAACGTACCCACCGTGATTTGTTCCTTCAAAATATAAGTCGAAGCCATCCAAACCACGAAACCGGATCCTACTGCTGAAATCACATCCGCTACTGGAAAATACACGGAATAAGCTAAAATACCCCGAATATTCGCATCGCGATGATCTTGATTAATTTGATTAAACTTGGCTAATTCCCGCTTTTCTGCATGAAATAATTGCACAATCATCATCCCTGAAATATGCTCTTGAACAAAGGAATTTAAGTTCGCTACCGCAACGCGAACTTCATTAAAGGATTTCTTGATGTATTCTTTGAACACATAAGTAGAGAACACCATGAATGGAACCGTGGCCAAGATTACCAAAGTCAAACGCCAATCCGTGAAGAACATGACGCCAATAATCAAAAACAATTGCAACAAATCCCCCGCAATAGATGCTAATCCTTCTGAAAACACATCATTCAAGGTCTCGATATCTGAGACCGTTCGTGTCACCAAACGACCGATGGGCGTGGCATCAAAAAAAGCTAATTTCAAATCGACGATTTTGGCATACAATTGAACACGAATATCCCGAATGACCGTTTGACCTAAATAACCTGCTAGATAACTCGTAGAAAACTGCAATCCTGTTTGTGCGAATAGCACGGCAATCATGATGAAAAACATGCGAAGCAAGTCGGCCATTTTATCCAAACTCACAAAATTATCCAGCGTGTAACGAATCATCAAGGGAATCACAGGTGACACCCCTGCCATGCACAAAATCAAGCCCACGAGAAACCAGAACCGAAATTTATAAGGCTTGATAAAGCCATAAATCCGTCGGATAATCTGCAAATCAACAATTTTTCCGCTTTCCTTATCTTTCAATGGATTCGATTTTATCGAGTGAACTGGCTGCACAAGTACCGCAACCTTTGGCGCATTGACCCGCCGTTTTACCCCAAAATTGTTGATACACCAATCTACCTAAATAGAATAGTGCTGCTGCAAATACCAAGAAGATGATTATTTGTTCCATGCTTAATCAACAAACCATTTGGCCTGTAAAGTTCCTAAAAATTCATCAAATATAGGCCCCGCTCCAATTATTTCTCCTTCAAAGATCACGGCATCTCCCCCACTAAAATTAGTCACTCGTCCGCCGGCTTCTTCAATAATTATCTTTCCTGCCGCGACATCCCAAGGTTTTAAATTTGCTTCGAAAAAGCCCTCAAATCGACCGCAAGCTGTATATGCTAAATCTATTGCAGCTGCACCCATCCGGCGTAAACCATGGGAAGTGCGCATCAATTCCTTTAATAAAGCCAGATATTGATCCTGATATGAAAAATCGTAATATGGAAATCCCGTAGCTAATAAACTCTTGCTCATGAAAGCTTGTTGGGACACCTGAATCACATGCTCATTCAAATAGGCTCCATGTCCTTTCGCCGCATAAAACAATTCATCACGATTAGGTTCATAAATCAGACCTAAAATTGGTTGTTTCTGATAAATCAAGCCAACCGAAACGGCATAAATGGGCAAGCGATGCAAGAAATTGGTGGTACCATCCAAAGGATCGATAACCCAATAATAGCCGTCGCCCACTTCACTGTAATCGGAAGCCGATTCTTCAGCGACAAAACCCGCTTCGGGGAAAATCGCCGACAAGCCTTCTTTCAAACGCGCTTCGGCCGTTTGGTCCACAAAAGAAACCAAATCATTCGTTCCTTTATATTGGATATCTGATTCGCCAATGTTGTTCACCATGGACTGAATCCAAACACCCGTTTCACGCACGATGGGTTTGGCATTTTCCAGAATGAGAGCTAAATCAATCATTTTACTTTGGCAATTTTGTGCGCACCTGATGAAATCCAATCGGATAAAATCTGTTGGGTTTCTTTTAAATATGCATCCTTAGCATGCTTATCTGCAGCTTTCTCTTTCTTATCTTTATCTCCAGCTGTCTCTTCGGTTCCTCCTAAAGCATCCATCACCGCTTGTGACTCATCCGGTTTTTTCTTCTGCTCATCTAATTCCTTCTTCCGCTTATCGAAATTCAGTGAAATGGAATTTTGCTCCTTGATTTTCTTCCAACGCTCAAAATCTTGTTTCAATTTGATCAAATCAGGCTTTGTCTTTAGACGAGTCTGGAATGCCGCTTGTAAATGTGCCAAAGCCGGCGCTACAATCGTATTCGTAGGCGTGTAAGCTGTTGTTGGTATCATATCCCAAGGCAAAGCCGAAGGCTGTGAACTCTCCCCAAACTCCTCAGCCGAAAATGCTGAAGGCAAAGCAAAATCAGGACTAACGCCTTTATGCTGCGTAGAGGAACCATTCACACGATAAAATTTCTCCAGGGTAATTTTCAATTGGCCTACCGGATCTTTTTCATTCGCCATGTAGTTGTCTAAATCGATCACCGACTGTACCGTACCTTTTCCATACGATTGTTCACCTACGATAATTCCACGCTTGTAATCTTGAATCGCGGCAGCAAAAATTTCAGATGCTGAAGCAGAAAAACGATTGATCATAATCGCCATCGGGCCATCATAAACTTGAGCAGGGTCGCGGTCGATTTCTTGAGAAATTTTACCGTCCGACTGCTTGCGCTGAACGACAGGCCCTTTCGGAATAAATAAACCTGTTAATTCGACAGCTTCCACTAAGGAACCACCTCCATTATTACGCAAGTCGATGACAAGCCCATCAATTCCTTCTTGTTTGAATTCATTCAAAAACTTGCGGACATCCGCGGAAGTCGATTTAAAATCAGCCTCACGCTTACGAGCTCCTTCAAAATCACGGTAGAACATCGGAATCGTAATCAAACCTAATTTATAGGTAGACGCCCCCTGCTTGAAATTCAAAATTTCTTTCTTGGCAGTCTGCTCTTCTAATTTGATTTTCTCACGTACAATTCGAACCTCGGTAGTTGGCGACCCAGTAACTCCTGACCCCGGCAAAATCTTCAAACGAACGACAGTTCCTTTGGGACCGCGAATTAATTTGACTGCATCATCTGTAAACCAACCAATCACATCCACGAACGCACCATCATCCCCTTGGGCAACACCTACGATGCGATCTTTGGGATTAATTTGTTTAGACCGAAACGCAGGCCCACCGGGAACTAAATCTTGAATGGTTACATAATCCCCTTCCAAACGGAGCGTTGCTCCAATGCCCTCAAAACTTTGGGCCATATCCTTATTGAACTCTTGAGCCGCCTTCGGAATCATATAGGAAGTATGCGGATCGATGCTTTCCGTGTATGCATTCATGAAAACCTGAAAAACATCTTCTGCACGCGTACGTGCCATGTATTTGGCCGAACGCTTATAACGATCATTCAATTCACGTACAGCCGTTGTATCCGCTTTGCCTCCGATTTTCCAATCTAACAATTGACGCTTCACGTCTTTGCGCCAGTAATCATCCAATTCAGCAGTAGATTTTGCCCAAGCTGCTTTTTCGCGATCGGGTTGATAGGCTTCGTCGATGTTAAAATCCATCGGCTGTTTAATCACCTTATCTACATAAGCAAAACGCTCCAACATGCGCTTCTGATATAGATTATAAATCTGAAAAGCCGATGTTAAATCCCCTAAATTCAATTGCTCATCAATCGTGTAGCGGTATTTCTCAACTTCTTCAATATCTGAAGCAATAAAATACGCTTTGTTCGGATCCAAATCTTTTAAATAAGCATCAAAAATTTTCGAAGACAAGGAATCGTTGACAGGAACTTTCCGATAATGGTAATTGCTCAAGATACCAAAAACCAAGCGCTCCACCTTTCGCTGTGTATCCGTAGGTTGCAGGTCGCCCTGTTGGTAGGTTGCCACCTCCAATTTACCTTGCGTTTTCCCGTGAAGAAAAACGACAACTAAAAGTGATAGCGGGATTAATATCGGAAGTATCCTTTTCATGTTATTCTTTTTCGATCGCTAATAATTCCACTTCAAATACCAAGGCAGAATAAGGCTTGATTGTTTGACCACCTCCGCGAATGCCATAAGCTAATTCTTGAGGAATGTATAATTTAAACTTAGAACCTACAGGCATTAATTGAAGCGCTTCCACCCAACCCGGAATAACACCTGAAACTGGAAAAGAAACAGGCTCGCCGCGTTGAACAGATGAATCAAACACTGTTCCGTCGATCAATGTTCCATGGTAATGGGTTTTAACTTTGTCGGAAGCTTTTGGCTTAGGACCATCCCCCATTTTAAGGACTTTGTATTGCAAACCGGTTGCTGTCGTGATAACAGAATCTTTGGTTTTATTTTCAGCTAGGAACTTCTCTCCGGCGATGCGGTTAGGTTCAAATTGTTTTGCCTGCTCAGCTGCTTGTGCTTGTTGGTTTTTCATCATAAAGTTGTTCATAACGCTTTGGCATTCTTGCTCGCTGATCAACAAGGTCCCCCCCGAAGTAACGGAAGCAAAACCTTTTGCAACCATTTCCGGATTTAAGGTCACTTTTTGCGATTTGAAATTTTGGGCAACTAATACACCAACTGCATAAGAAACGGAGTCGATCGATGAGTTAAAAGGCTTGACAGGAACTTTCGAAACAGTCAGAGCAACTTTGGTTTTTGTTTTCGGCTTTGTTTGAGCGAAAGACGCGAAAGTAAGGCAAGAGATGCTAGCGAAAAGCGCAGCACGAAGAAATGACAATTGCATAGTTATCGATTTAAATCAAAATAAAGTTTCGAAGATACACGAAAATTGTGGCTCACTCAACAAAATTAACGGCATTTAACAGGTAGAAATTATCCACGAAATCTTGAATCTAAAAAAAGTCTTATGATTAAGCTCATTTTTTGCCGAAGTTATGGGAATATTGAAATTTCCTAGCTAATTTTGCACCCGAAATTATATAGTCAAAAATTAAACTCTTCATAAAACTTTAGTATGGCATCAGTAAGACCAGATGAGGTTTCGGCAATTTTGAGAGAACAATTATCTCAAGCGAAAACTCAAGCAGAATTAGAAGAAATAGGCACTGTACTCCAAGTGGGTGATGGTGTGGCTCGTATTTATGGCCTTTCCAATGTACAAGCAGGTGAATTGATCGTTTTCGAAAACGGTTTGAAAGCCTTAGCCTTGAACTTAGAGGAGGACAATGTAGGAGCTGTACTTTTAGGTGACTCTAGCCAAATCAAAGAAGGCGATACCGTTAAGCGTACCAATTTAATTGCCTCTGTAAAGGTAGGTGATGGTATCTTAGGACGTGTGGTTAACACATTAGGTGAGCCAATCGATGGTAATGGACCTATCGCTGGTACTTTATACGAAATGCCTTTGGAGCGTAAAGCACCTGGAGTAATTTTCCGTCAACCGGTAACAGAACCATTGCAATCAGGTATCAAGGCAATTGATGCGATGATTCCAGTAGGTCGTGGCCAACGTGAGTTGGTGATCGGTGACCGTCAAACAGGTAAAACAGCTGTTTGTATCGATACAATCATTAATCAAAAAGAATTCTACGATAAAGGAGAGCCTGTATTCTGTATTTATGTAGCGATTGGTCAAAAGGCTTCTACTGTGAAGCAAGTTGAGCAAACTTTACGTAAAGCAGGTGCGATGGAATATACAGTAATCGTTTCGGCGACGGCTGCAGATCCAGCTCCAATGCAATTCTATGCGCCATTTACAGGTGCGGCAATCGGTGAATTCTTCCGTGATACAGGTCGTCCAGCTTTAGTTGTATATGATGACTTATCAAAACAAGCGGTAGCATACCGTGAAGTTTCCTTGTTGTTACGTCGTCCACCAGGACGTGAGGCGTACCCAGGTGACGTTTTCTACCTACACTCTCGTTTATTGGAGCGTGCTGCGAAAATCAACAATTCAGATGAAATCGCACGTAACATGAACGACTTGCCTGAGTCAATCAAAGGTATCGTCAAAGGTGGTGGTAGCTTAACAGCCCTTCCAATCATTGAAACACAAGCGGGTGACGTTTCGGCATATATCCCAACCAACGTAATTTCGATTACAGATGGTCAAATCTTCTTGGAAACGAACTTGTTTAACGCAGGTATTCGTCCAGCGATCAACGTAGGTATCTCGGTGTCTCGTGTAGGTGGTAACGCACAGATCAAATCCATGAAGAAAGTAGCAGGTACATTGAAATTGGATCAAGCACAATTCCGTGAGTTAGAAGCTTTCGCGAAGTTTGGTTCTGATTTGGATGCATCTACAAAATTAACGATTGACCGTGGTCGTCGTAACTTAGAGATGTTAAAGCAACCTCAATTCGCACCACAACCTGTGGAGGAGCAAGTTGCGATGATTTATTTAGCAACTACAGGTAACTTAGATAACGTACCAGTAGAAAAAGTTCGTGAATTCGAACAAGATTTCATTCAAGTATTGCGTGCGACTGAGAAAGCAACTTTGGTAGCTTTAGGTCAAGGAAAATACGATGATACCTTAACCGCTACTTTGAAGCGTGTAGGTAATGAAGTAGCAGCTAAATACAAAGCATAAAATTAGAATACTATGGCTTCCTTAAAAGAAGTAAGAAATAGAATTGTATCCGTTAACTCGACGCAACAAATCACCAAAGCCATGAAAATGGTTTCGGCCGCTAAGTTGCGTCGTGCGCAGGATGCTATCCACCAAATGCGCCCTTACGCTAAGAAATTAGCGGAAATGATTGCAACAGTTTCTGCTCAAACAGAAGCTGGCGCAGAAAATCCTTTTACAGAGGTGCGTGAAATCAAACGTGCATTAATCATTGTAGTAACTTCGGACCGTGGACTTTGCGGCGCATTCAATGCGAACGTAGGAAAAGCGGCGATGGCTTTGGTACAAGAGAAATATGCCGACTTGCACGCAGCTGGTCAAGTGGAGATTTTATCATTAGGTAAAAAAGGTGCTGAATATTTATCTCGTCGGGGATACAACGTGAACGAAGCCCATACGGACATCTTCACGCGTTTGAACTTTAACAACGTTCGTGAAATTGGTGATGCCGTTTTGACATCATTCACGGAAAAGAAATTTGATGTAGTAGAAGTAATTTTCAACTACTCAAAGAACGTTGCGACGCAGATTATTCAAACAGAACAATTACTTCCTTTAGTAGCTTCAGAATCTAGCGATAAAGTGAGTGCTGTGGATTACATCTTTGAGCCTTCTGAGGAGCAAATCATTTCGGAATTAATTCCTAAGTCTATCAAATTATCTATTTTCCGTGCTTTATTGGAGTCCAATTCATCTGAACATGGCGCTCGTATGACAGCGATGGATAAGGCAACTGATAATGCTGGGGAATTAATCAAGGCATTGAAATTAGAATATAACCGTTCACGCCAAGCAGCTATTACGAAGGAAATCCTTGAGATCGTAGGGGGTGCTGAAGCATTATCAGCCTAAAATAAGATGAAAAAAGTATTGATTTTGTGCTTGCTTGCGGTCAATGTATTCGCACAAGGTATTAAAACTCCTGCGCCAAGTCCCGGACAAAGCATCAAGCAAGACTTTTCTTTATCTTCAGTTGAAGTCAAATATTCCCGTCCTGTAATTAAAGGGCGTAAGATATTTGGTGATGTGGTTCCTTTCGGAAAATTATGGCGTACTGGTGCGAATGCACCTACGAGCATCACGTTCGGAGAAGATGTTAAAATTGCAGGTCAGCCTTTAAAAGCGGGTACTTACCAATTGATGACGATTCCTTCTCAATTTTCTTGGGAGATCCTCTTCAACAAAGGAACGAATGGCGTATTTAATTACAATCCAGCGGAGGACGTTTTGAAGGTGAAGTTGGCAACAACCACCCTAGCACAATCGGTTGAATCATTTTCCATTCAGTTTGCGAATGTGATTGCCAACAAAATGGATTTGGTAATTTCTTGGGAGAAGGTAGCCGTTTCCGTACCTATCGAAACAGAAATCGATTCAAAAATTGCCGCATCCATCGAAAAAGCAATGGCAGCGGACACAAGACCTTATTTTGAATCAGCTTCGTATTATTTTGAGACGGGTCGTGATTTAAAGAAAGCCTTGGAATGGGTTGGTAAAGCTGTTGAGGCAAATCCATCTGCTTATTGGATTTTGCATTTACAGGCAAAAATTCAGGCGAAGTTGGGCGATAAAGCAGGAGCCAAAGCAAGTGCTGAGAAATCAATCACCTTAGCCAAAGAAGGAAAGAACGAAGATTATGTAACCTTGAATCTTAAATTGATTCAAAGTTTATAAATTGAACTAAATTCGCATGAAAAGCCTTTCTTAACAGGAAGGCTTTTTTTAGCATTAGATATGAAGGAAGAATTAGGATTTAGTACGGGAGAAGAACAAGAAACAGCGGTACTCGTTGCGGTGACGACGCAGAAACAAAATGCGGTTCAAACGGCAGAGTATTTGGCAGAATTAGCCTTCTTAGCATCCACTTCAGGGGTGGTGACTTTGGCAAGTTTTACTCAAAACTTGGCCAAACCGGACAATCGTACCTATGTGGGTAAAGGGAAGTTGGATGACATCATCGCCTATGTTATTGCCAAAGACGTGGACATCATCATTTTTGATGACGACTTAAGTCCCTCGCAAGTTCGCAACATCGAATTAACGATTTCCTTATTAGGCAAAGAGATCAAAGTGTTAGATCGAAGTTTACTCATCTTGAACATCTTTGCTCAACGCGCTCAGACGGTTCAAGCTCGTACACAGGTAGAACTTGCCCAATACCAATATATGTTGCCACGTTTAACACGAATGTGGTCTCACCTTTCCAAACAACGGGGCGGTGTAGGTATGCGTGGTCCAGGTGAAAAAGAATTAGAGACTGACCGTCGGATCGCCAATGATCGTATTGCGTTCTTAAAAGACAAATTAACGGCGATTGATAAACAATCATATACCCAGCGAAAACACCGGGATCGTATGGTTCGCGTTTCGTTGGTGGGATATACCAATGTGGGTAAATCAACCTTAATGAAGAAATTAGCAAAGGCGGAAGTCTTTGCGGAGAATAAATTATTTGCGACCGTTGATTCAACCGTACGTAAAGTTGTTTGGGATGGAATTCCTTTTTTATTAACTGATACAGTGGGATTTATTCGCAAGCTCCCTACCCTCTTGATTGAGTCCTTTAAATCGACCTTGGATGAGGTACGTGAAGCAGATGTGTTATTGCACGTTGTGGATATTTCGCATCCCAATTTTGAGGAGCAAATTGAAGTAGTTCAAGGGATCTTAAACGAAATGGGAGCAGGTGATAAGCCAACGATTTTGGTATTCAATAAGATAGATCTTTACAACGTGGAAGATGTTTTCTTTGAAGGCGCTGCTGTGGATGAAGACGGGAATCCAGAATTGACCAAAATGGAACGTGTTACGCGTTTCTTAAAACAATCACACTGGCAAACGAACACACCCAAAACCGTATTCATTTCAGCAGAACAACGCTCAAATTTAGCAGAATTGCGGGAGATGGTCATGGATATCATTAAAGAAAAACACTTTCAAATTTTCCCGAATTGGCTGGATAGCAACCACTTGATGGGATATAATGATGGGGTGATACCGGAGGAGAGTTAAGAGGTAAGAGGTAAGAGTTAAGAGTTAAGAGCTAAGAGTGAAGAGCTAAGAGCTAAGCGTAAAGAGGTGTGAGTGGAATTTGTCAATTTAATGGTAAATTGCAATCCACATTTATATACCCCGTTAATGAAAGTTGGAGATCGATTTTTATCAAGCGAATATTTCAAGCTCGGTAAATCAAATCAATTCATCGATTGGTTTATCAAATTATGCTTTTCCAAAAAAATCAAAAAAGGAGAATTCTTATTAATTGAAGGCGACAAATGCGATAAAATCTACTACGTAGAGAAAGGAATTATTCGCATCTTTAGAACAGAAGAATCAAAAGAAATCACAACTTGGTTTGCTAAGGAAGGAGATTTCGTCACTAATGCTAACAGTTTCCATTTTGATAAACCTTCAAGAGAAAATTTTGAGGCCTTAGAGGATTGCGTCGTTTATGGAACCGATCGTGCAACTTATCGATTTCTGATTGAGAAATCATCAAGTTTTGCTTTATTTTCCGTCCATGAATTATTTTACAATTTGTGTGAATTTGAAAATCAATGTGAATTTTTAAGGTCATTAACAGCCAAGGAACGCATAGATTATATCAGTGAAAATTATCCCTATTTGTTAACGCGTGTAAAGAATAAATATTTGTCCTCATTTTTGAATATAGAAACCACATATCTTTCAAAATTATTAGCAAACAAAAAAACCTCAAATTAAAAATCTAAGGTTTTGCTTACTCCGTGTTCTATATAATTCCGTTAAGAAATTATCGACAAATTTAATTGTAATTCAATTAGGCAAACTTGCAATTTTACAAGTTTTCGTAATTATTTCATCCCCAATAATAGCATGAGTTTAGTATCTTTATGCACTGTTTAATTGGCGCTGTAGTTCAACGGATAGAATAGGCGTTTCCTAAAACGACTACTCTACTTGAAAATTAAATCATCTGAATATCAATTAGTTACATAAAAAAATAGACTAATTTTGTTCAAGTGTGTAACAAAAGTGTGTAACAAAGTACATTAAAATAGATTTAGTACTTTTGTGTGAGTGCTTTGACTGCATAGTTTAACGGATAAAACAAAAATTTCCTAAATTTTAGATATGGGTTCGATTCCCTTTGCGGTCACCGGTTGGTCTTCATGAAAATGGAGACCTTTTTTTATGTATTTACTTGAAGGAATTTTCCCGAATGTGAGGTAATTGTAACACCAACGCTTAAAAAAATTAAAAAATATGCGGATTAAAAGTGCCAAAAATGTCACCAAAGGCAGATTTCAAAAAAATATCAAAATTATTTTCAAAAAGTGTTGTTAATATTTGGGATAACTTTACTAGCTTTGTCCCAACAACAGCAAAACAATGCAAATAGAGCTACAGGACATATTGACGTATTTTGATGGTGCAGCAGCAGTAAATACCGCATTGCTCCTACTATTAGGTACGTTAATGCCAGAGCAAAATGCTGACGAAGAGTTGAAGGCTTTCTTGGAGAAGAATCCTCAAATTGCCGAATACGTAAAATCGAATATTCGTATCAAAAACAACTTGATTAGAATTTTTGATGACCAGTTCAAGAAAGAAGTTTTCTCAAAAGAGAGGAACGTTGAATACCTAAATCTGCTTAAGAATCTAAAGGTGAAAGTTGCAAACTTCTATATTGATAAGATTACTAATGATTCGATTAACGCAGGCAACACAAAACTGTTCTGCCAAGCACAGGATGAATTTGAGTTATTGTACATCCAGCTCCTAAAGTTTAGATTGGTGGTTTCTCCAAAAGTACAAATCGCAAAGAACACACATAACGAGACTAAGATTAAGTACTATTTCGCTAAAGGCTTTTGGATAAATGAAGAGGGAAAGGAATATAGAAAGTTCATAAAATCAGTAGGAAGAGTTGACGCATTCAAAGGTGGTAAGAATGACCATGAGCTGAACGAAGAAGCAGCAAAGAAAATACAAGAAGCGGCTTATGAAGCATACAAGAAAGAGTATACATCCTAAACATATTTTTTTAACTAGTACGTTATCCTAAAAATGAACATTACATAATTAACTATCAATAGTAAAGAGTGGGAGTGCTCTATTGCTAAAAGGCAATCACCTTGCCCCTATTACATCACCGGCGAAAGCCATATTTTTTTAACACTAGCGTTATCCTAAAAACAGAAACTACGGTAACGCATAACAAACAAAACAATGAATAACAACATCCAATACGAGTTCAACAAAGCTTTATATAGCCAAGGAACAAAAGGAATCGAAGTAGGTACTTCAACTTTTCAAGGTAAATATGCCAATCAGGTAATTACCAACCCATTCACTATTCCAAACGGGGATTCAATCATTGGCATCCATACTTTATTCATGGGAGAAATATATTATTTCATCGGCAAACACTCAATGACATTTGCACGTGAAATCATCATCCAGGCTTACAAACATCACATGAAAGAAAAATCAGCAGCCAAGCGACGTGAAACAAAAAAGCAAATCCACAAAATCATATTTGAAATGGTTTTAGGGAACCCTAAGGAGGCAAATGGCCACGAATTTTCTAATGCCATCCTAAACTACATCGCTCTCGACAACTCTATTATGCGCAAAGTTCTTGCTAATAAGGGTCAATCAATGGGCTTCGTCAACAACATAAGTCAAAATCAAACAGACTATAATCTTACAATGGAAATGGATTATGATATGTGGGAACGACACAGTTTAATCAAGTAAAACTCAAAACAAATATAGACAATGAAAACATCGACTAAAGAACAACAACAATTTGCTAATGCAATCAATGTTCACAAATCCCAAAATCCTGATTCAGTAAGTCTCCCGGTTAAGTATGATGAAGCAATCAAGGGGCATTCAATCGAAGGACATTTAGTATATGACTTCGATGAATTAGTCAACATCTACTTGGATGAAAACTCAGATGCCGAAGAAGAATTTGACTCATGGGAAGACTTTTACGACTGGGGAGCAGAAATTATTTTGAGAGAATACAGCCATAACCACTACGCGCTAAACAATTTACCTCCAATTTTCATTCATACTCACTTTTAAAATAACCTTATGAGAACTAGAATTAGAAGCCCTGCAAAACAGCAACTCATAAAAACAAAAATGTGCTAGGCTGCCACCTAACACACATTCTTAAATCAATAAATTAATTTATCATGTTAAAGTTAACTAAAAGTGCCGAGGAATTGAAAGCATTAATTCCTCAATCATTGGGTAGTATCTATAACTACTCTGAAATTGAAGACCTTAAGGTCGATATTATTGAAAATGGATTGCTAAACCCAATCCCATTATCAATTGATGGTATCCCATTAGATGGATACCGTAGAATTGCTGCCGCATTGGAAATCCCAGGTTTCGAGAATCTCGAGGTGATGATGACCAACTTAGAAACGTCGAAGGCAAACCGAATTGCTTTCAATAACCATAGAGAAAAGTCATGGGAAGACAAGCGAAATGAGTACATGGTTGCCTTTGAAACATTTGGCAAAAAACAAGGTCAAAGAGACCCATTGGTTGAGTACAACCGGTATGATGAAATCAATAAGAGAACAAAAAGCAAGTTTAAGGATAGAAAAACCTTAAAAGACTTGGAATGGATTCTTGAACGAGACATCGAACCTTATCCAATGTCAAAATGGATTTTTGCCAACAACAGCCCAATTTCTCCAATTAAGCAAATCATGAGCCTAACTGATTGGGAGAAGCAGGATTATGAGAAAATCATTCAGAAGGTGGTAAACTTTGTAGTTACCCCTTCAGCTGCCATGAAGGAAATTGAACTCCTAAAATCCATAGATGGCGAGAAAAACAACACCTTTACATTTCCTGAGAGCAACGGTCTTGAACCTAAAATCCATTTAGGAGATAAGGAAGACTTATTGATGACATTGAAAGAGAAAGAGGTCAGTGTTGTCTTCTTTGAATGTAGTAAGTTTAATAGCACTACGGACAATTTATCCACCTACGCTTTGAAAAGTGCGCTTCAAGTAAAACCCTTTACAGAGGAGAGAATGAAAGATACAGGTAGCTTAATGATTTACACCAAAGAAGTCTATCAAAATGGTTTTGCTTCAAGATTCCCTAACATGTTGATTGACAAAATCGAAAAAGAAACAGGTATGCGTTATAAGCAAACGTTTCATCTTAATCAGTCAAATTCATTCTCTGCTGCTGAGCCCAAGAAAGTTCTAAATGACACCATGACACACCTTTTATGGTTTGTTAAACGTGACAATTTCAGTAAGCATAAAAACCCGGAGTTTGTAATTGACAAATCCGAACTTGAGGATGTTAAAACATCAACATTCATCTATCGGTCTTGCACAAACTTTATTGACAATCAGCAATACATTGACCTTATCCAATCTGGATTGGCAAAAAAAACAGTGCCATTTGAAAAGGGTGACAAGTCTGTATTAGCTATTGAAAATGCTTCAGCGTTTCTCCCTATTACACTTTCAAGTAAAACTGAAGACCTGATTATTGACTTAACAATGGATAATGACATTGGAAGCCTTTCTGTTGCACTAAACCGAAGATATATTGGCACATCTGTCAATCCAAGTGTTGTAGCGAAAGCAAAGCAAAAAATTGCAGCAGCTTTAACAGCACGAAATGGAATTACACTTCCACCTTCGATTGTTGCAACATCTAAAAAGATGTACGCTAAGGCAAGTCCAATTAAAAAAGCCAAAGCAGTTGTCTAATTAATATGTGGTGATTGGATGATGCCAATCACCACATTATCTAAATAAACGAATCTTCTAATGCGTGGCTTCAATGACTATTTCCGGGACCATTTAAGGGATGAACTCGACTCAATTAATGGGTTGGGAACATTCTCATTGGATGTAAACCGAAAAATTCATTTAACCGAATTGAGATTACCATCAACTAAAAACGAATATACTATACGTGAAATTCTGGAGACTGAAGCTAAACTTATATCAGGGGAATTAGTGGAGGAAGTCAAGATTAACGAAAGCAAGATGATAGTAGAGGGCGAATTAATATACCTAGCGGCGATACGCTTGAGAAGAGTACTAATTTCCTACAAGATAGTATTTCCTGGTGCGAATAATCCATCAGGATTTAGTGTCATTAATCACTTCAACTAATATGAAACTATATTTCTACCTACGACCAACCAAAGGAAATTCCAAAGTAAGCACAATATACAAATGTCTCGAATTTAGTAGAGGCGTTACAGAAAGAAGCTCACTTCGAATTAAAATCCCCAATAAGCTTTGGGATAAAAGAGCCGAACGAGTGAAGGAATCAAATGAAATTAACTTCCAATCAATAAACTTCATTTTAAACCAACTTGAAGCAGAGTTCTTGTCTTCAAATAAGCAAATGACCAAAAGTGATAAAAATTGCTTTCTTGAATATGCCTATTCACATATTGAAAGTGAATATCAGAACGAAGAGACAAAGAAAAAATATACCACGATTATAAACTCACTTAAAAAATATTGTGGTGAAATACTGAACATCAATACCCTACCCTTCTCTGAATTAAGTAAAATCAGTTTTATTGAAGGTTATAAAAAGTGGGTTTTCATTCGTCAATACAACAATCGGGACACTACCCCTAAAAAAACGAAAACGGCGTTTAATTATGTCATTGTTATACAGAAATTCATCAAAGAGTATAATGCACATAACCCAGAAAAAACACCTATCACAACGATTCACTATACAAATGGAATCAAAAAATTTGAAGTAGAGGAACCTACAATGCTTCTTCCAGAGGATATTAACAAACTGATTAGCTATCAATCGAATAGTACCGGCAAGAGAGATTTTACTAATGATGCTAAACATCAATTTTTGTTTCAATTTTTCACATCAGGAATGCGTGTAAGTGACTTATTGCTCTTAAACTTCAAACATTTTGTTAAAGGTCGAATTGTGTTCAATGTTAAAAAAAGTGGCCGAAATGCTAGTATACTTTTTGATTACAACTCTGCAAAAGTTCTTGGCTATTTTTACCCTCAAGAGTTCGAGGAAGCGATAACTAGGAATAAGTTTATAGACCTAAAGTTGACAACCAAAGAAGTAGAGGAATTGAGCAAAATCGATTCAAGTTATGTTCCATTGACAGACTTCACCGTTCTTGACTTAAAGAAATTTAAACAATTCCTTAGTGAGGATAAGTTAAACGATAACACAAGAATGTTGAAGATTTTAGACGGTGTAATTGAACGATTGGAGTCAAATGTAGCTAACTCAATGTGTGAAATAATGAGTTCTAAGAATGAGGGATTTGTCTTTGACTACCTAAACTATGAAGACTTTAAAAACATACAGATTCGCCACAAAACTACATTTACGAAGGAACAAGTAAATAAACTTCACAGAGCCCGTACCAAATACAATGGCAGACTGAAAAGAATTGGTAAACGAATTGGAATCGAAAAACTTAGTAGCCATGTCAGTAGACATTCTTTTAGCTACTCTATGATACTTCAACAAGCTCGACCTGACCAAATTTCAATCTCATTAGTACACGCCAACCAATCTATAACAGAAGCATATATTAAAAGATTTCCAGACCATCACAGCGATGCTCCTATTAAGCGAGTACATTCTATGTACAAAGTATAGGGACAAGATAACCTCTGGGAAAATTCCCGGAGGTTACATTGTACTACAAATCTCAAGGAAGGAAAGAGTAATTTCAATTATTTCAAATCGAACTTTGGCCTGTACTCTTCCAACATTGTCCTCATCAATTCAGACAAAGTCTTATTCTCAATAAATAAAAGGTACTTTAATCTACGGTATTGACGATTAGTCAATCTAAGACTGATGTGATGTTCTAACGATTTGTTTTCCATCTAAATAAATATCAGGAAATAATATTTTAGCCAAAATGACTTTTCATGAAAAATGGCATATTTATATATGTAGGTTGTATTACAATTTACATCAAATAATGGACGGGCTAGTAACAGTGGCGTTATTTGATTAAGAACTACCACGGGAGCGAGATTCAAAGTTTAATACCAGCACAAAGTCGGAAGGTAGAATCTCAGGGTGAGTGAACACTCTTAAGTAGCTGACAAGGAAAAGTTTTCACTGATACTTTTCTACCGACTCAGAGGGAACAAGCTGATGGAGGGGTGTCGAACTAGTGTGAATACTAGGGAGGCATTCTCACGTCCAATCTAGAGGATTATTTCCTAGCGGAAACTAGAACTACTAGAAAACAAAAAACTAGAATGTTTAAAATACTAGAATTCTAGTACTAGTATAACAACTAGATACTGGAGAGAATTAATACCGGGAATAGTAAATTCTAGTAGAATTATACCGGGCAATTGTCGTAGAACATTTATCTATCAAATAGTTTCATTTAACAAGAACTAAACTGACAAAATCTCCATATCAGTATCTACAACCGGAATTATCATGTAACATTTAAGTATTTAAATTAGCATCTAGATATTGACCCATTCATTAAATTAATACCTATTGTTTTTTTAATTGCGGAATTATTGCGTGTCTATCAAAGGTAACAATTCTCTTACGTAACATTGGTTTATTGGCACAATGCCTGGAAACAGCAATTGTTTTCTGAAAATGGTCATCCTTACTCTTCACTTTTTCATCTTCAAAATGAAAAATCTTAATCAATTTACAATTAGAATCCTCAAATATTGTATTCAAAAGTGTTCTGTCAGAAAGTCCACATGAGTGACCCACTACATATACTTCATAATCTTTATCGAGAATGAAGTCAATTAATCTAAGGTAATTTGTAGAATTAGAATAGTAGAAAGTCTTAATGTAATTCAAAGAGGAGTTATTATCCTCATCTTCAATTTCTTGATACCTATTATGTAGGTCATCGCCATATCCAAAAATTACTGGATTCTCAGCACTTTCTACAATTCCATGGATTTGAATATGATTTAATTGATTATCAGACAAAGTCTTACTCAGTATTTTTTCTAAAGTTTTTGTGTAATTAAAATTCACAAAAAGTATTTTTTCCGGCTCACCAAATTCCTTTTTGTCATGAAGAGAACCAATATCAGAAATACTATCCTTTTCAATAAGTTTTCTAATAAAATCTAATAAAGAAGAATCATTTACTGGTACTTTGAAGTTACTGTCTGTCTTTACAATATATCTTTCCAATGCATTCAAAAGTTCTTCAAATTGTTTATTTAGCTGAACTATAATGGAATAGTCTCTTTCGAGTGCTGGTCTCTTTCTAATTGACTCAATCTTAGAAATTAAAATTTGAAAATATAATGATTCTATATCAACCCAATTGAGTCGACTCTTTTGTTTGAAAATTTGCTTTATCAATTCACCGGTATATTCCCATTTAAAGAGTTTAGTACAAGCTTTCTCTAATTCTTCTAATTTTTGATATTGGTCAATAATTTGACAGTAATCATCTTTATTATAACCATAAGTATTTTCTATTTTCATTAAAGAGTTTTCAACTTTTATTCCAAAAGCCATTTTGAAATTCTCTTTTAGATAATCAAGAATAAAATCATCATAAGAGGTTTTCATCCCACATGCAATATCAAATCCATTACCAACAATAACAATTCGATTATAAGTATACCTTTCTTCTTGAGGTTCGTCCATAATTCAATAATAGTAAAGTTGTAATTTGATAAATATTGGCTATAATCTAATATAATTTTCAAGAACAACTTCGTTTATGTTCCAAAAAAATAAGTGTTCCAATAAAATCCTTAAAGAATATTCCGGAACGTCGTTTTTTCTCTGGACATTTGAACCATATTAATCCAAAGCAATAAAATGGAACGCAAACAAGTGAACGTCGTCATTTTCTCACGTGTATCCTCAACAGGTGACCGGCAATCAAATGACAGGCAGACAAATGATTTAAAAGAATATGCTAATCGTATGGGATATAACTTAGTTGGAACTTATGAGGAAAAAATTAGTGGATTCTCAAAAACGGATGATAGAGTGGTTCTTACTCAACTTCTACATGACATCGACTATGGGATTGATGGAAGTATCAAAATAGACCGGGTGCTGACCAGTGAGCTCTCGAGAATAGCACGGAATGTGTTATCAGCTCTAACTGTAATTGAACTTCTAAATTCCCGTAAGGTGTCTTTGTATATAATGAATCATAATTTAGAAACACTAAATCCTGACCTATCAATAAATAGTATGGCCATGTTTATGGTTCAGATTCTCGCAAGCGTAGCGACTATGGAGGCAGAAACCACTAAAAATCGTTTCCAATCCGGATACCGTAATTTTATAGCCTCTGGAGGTAAAGTAGGCCGCAAGAAAGGTCAAACTATATCAGATGAAGATTTGATGACTAACCATAAAGATGTAGTCAAGCTTTTAAAGCGAAATCTTAGTATTCGTCAAATCTCTGGATTGACAAATAACAAGTCGTTGACAACAATTATGAAAGTAAAAAAGACAGCCTTAAGATTGGGTATTCTTACACCTTAAATCAAATTACATTTAATGTGATTGACGTCACCTCGTTTCTAATTTAAACATCCCGGTAAACGTCTTTGATTTTTGAAATGCAGTGAATTCACCAAAAACATCACCAGTAAATCTCAAAGAGGCATTACTGTATTATCCCGGTAAATGAAGGTCATGGTAGAAGCTGCTACCCGTGACCCCTCCCCTCCCTATAGGTGGTGTTGCCGGTTTCCCCCCTTATCACCAATAAAAACCTTTATATATATAAGGGGGACAATACCTCGAAAAAATGCTGGGCCAAAAATCTCCAAAAATCCGAACATTGGTCACTTTCTTGATATTTATTATAATAAAAGATAATATGAAAAATACCAATACTGAAACTACGGTTTCAAAGAAGATTATACTGACGGAATCTCAATTTGAACGCCTATATGGCCGTCTATCTCAAACCATAATGAACGAAGCTAAAACAAAGAAAACAAGAAGATGAGATTACAAGGATTAATTCAAATAGATGACAATTTCAATAAGGAAGATTTAAACAAATTGAAGGTGATAAACATAACTTTCACCGATACGAACGCACCATCAGTAATAAGTAACCTTGGACTGATTCCTGAGGTAAAATACTATGAAACTCTGTTCTTTAAAGTTTTGGAAGACCTAAATCTCAACGAGAATGATATGGTCGCTTTAACAAGTACATCATTAAAAGAGCTTATTTTCAACATTTCAATTTTATCGGCAATTCAACAAAAGAACGTAGAATTCATGAATGGCAACATGTACTATACCGCACCGCTAAGAAGGAATATACACCTAAAAGACGAAGACTTCGAATTAAATCTTGAAGATTACGAGATTGATGATTTAGATGATTAGTACAAGTATTTTACTTAACATGAAGTCATCAATACGGGTGGCTTCTTACAAGTTCCAACCACCATAATTCACAACACCCTCAATCTGATTCTCCACCACATCCTCCAATTGTGGAAAGAAATCGATACCGGTTCTTCTTTAAATCTCATCTACAGATACCGCAAAACTCTTAACTAGTGAAGATGAGCAAAATTTAAAAGAATGAGTCCCATTATAAATTTAAGAGGTCATTTTCTTCCTTAGTTCTTCAAGTTCTGCCCTAAGTTTAATATTCTCTTGCTCTAATTCATAAAATCGCCAATCGCGGCTAATAGGATGCTTCGTCATAGTCTCAACCAAAAAACTCATTACAATAGGAAATGCTTTTGTATGGTTCGGTCCAGATTTTAATATTTTATATGTTTTGGACGTAACAAAATCATATAATGAAAATTCAATAGAAAAATTTGAATTATAAGTGAAGGTAATTTTGGTGTCAATTAATTCAAGGTCATTAATTCTTAAATTGACGAATTGTTCCTTGGATTTGTAATAAATAAATGGGTCTTTATAGAACCTTCCATATTGTTGAATCATTGAAGCCTCTTCAAATACATAATAGTCTCCAGGCAACGAAAAAGCATCTTCTAAAGAGTTTTTCTCGATAAAGCTAAAATCTCCTTTATAAATTATAATAAACCCCATTTAAATCAGTTTTATGATTTCTCAATTATTTCCTCTCTTTCAAAATCGTATTTATAGTTAATTATCGTACCGGCAATAATAAAGTGAATAGCCTGCTCAATAACATGCAATGGAGCAATGAACCACTCTCTTGGTGTATGCCTATTGCCATTTTTATCGAAGACATCAATATTCAAACAAGCACTACCAAAGAATCCATGCACCAACTTCTCAAGTTTTTGTGGATTCATGTTATAACATTGATATGCCATTACAATTTTTACATCTGCCATCAAATACGTAGGTTCTATCGATGCATTTTTAATCCGCTCTTCAACTGAGGTCTTAGAGAATCCTATTTTAAATAGATTGATAAGCTCTTTTATCTCTGGCTTATCACTTTTGGACCTTAAAATATAGATGAATCCAGCAGCTTCATCCTCGTTATTTACATTATTAAACCTTTCAACAAATTCAGTATTCACCTTATCTGAATTCTCAGAAATCATCTTGCCATTTTCATACAGTCTTTTTTGTATTGAATTTCTAAGCATTTCTGATTCAGTGCCATTTTCAAAAATCAATCGTGTTCTACCATCCTCTCTAACTCTTTTCCCATCTGGTTTATAATGGTCAAATTGGGTAATATTAATTTTTTCAACATAAAAAATTATACCATTATGTACATAAAAAGACCCCTGTTGAATGTTGCCAAATTTAAAATCAACCAACTTACGTTTCCCTTCTTTTAATTCTTTTTGAACTGATACGAACAAATCTTTATAATCATTGAAGTTGTTGCACTTCTTTCTTCTTGCAACGAAATCAGCGCTTTCTCTATCTTTAAATTTGGTAACATGTTTTAACTCGAAAAGACCAGTACCATCATCCCCAAGTATTCCCAACGCGTCATCATTGAATACATCTTCAATTGAATTTATCTCTTTGGGTGTGTAATTCAATAAATCAAAGGAATCATGAGATTTTAAGGTTTCCAACTTTTCAGGATTTTCCCTTATGGACTTCAACCTTGAATACAACATATGTTCTTGAATGTCACCACCTAATTGAGGTTCCCGCTTCTTTTGTTCATAAAAGTTATTAATATCTTGAAATGAAGCTACTAACCTTTCATCCTCATTCCGCACAGGGTAGTTAGATGGCTTTATCTTAAGTAAATCCAACGGGTCATTCTCAAATATCTCTTTTAATAACTTATCCCTATCCATTATTTGCTTGTCGTTTTTGCTCCTTCAAATAAATAATTGCTTCGGCCATCCTAATTTCTAACGGGTCTGACGAGGTAAGCTTCGGCTCTCTTGTATGAGTTTTTACAAAGTCATTAATCTTTGGCCACAGGATAAGCGCTTCTTCAAGTGTCATTTGAATTCTTGTTGCCGCAATCACATCTTGAATGACTCTTAAAACCTTTGTAGTTACATCTTTTGATAATATCTCAAATGCCTTTTGGAAAGGATTAATACGGTCTATCAAATCAATATCTAAATCATCAATATTAACAAATTGACCAGCCATTCTAATAAATCGCTTATCACCTACTTCTTTGATTTCTCCACCCTTAATTACGGAGTCAACAACTACATACTCTCTAACTTCTTCTCTTTCCTCATCAGTTAGGTCTGGATATGTAATCTGAATGATTTTGGGAATTAAAACCTTATTTATTACCTCAGGGTCAAGATTCCCTGAAATAGATTTCAGAATAGTTTCATCTTGAAGAATTTTAGCCTTCAAGTCATTTAAATCAGACTCTACAATATCTTTTACCCGTTTTGTGGATGGAGTTTTAAATCCTCTAATCTTGATTTCACCGGGTCCAGCTTTATCCTCATCGTTAATTTTTGTTTTAAACTTGAAGTTCGGTGCCAAAACCTGTTCCATCAACAATGATGCTGTAATGGCTTTTAACATATTGTTTACGGACAATCTAACTAAATCGTCTGCAGCATCAGGTTGAGCAATCAAGTTGGTAAATTGTGCATGTGACTTATTATCACTATCTCTTGTACACCGACCAATGATTTGAATTATCTCTGTTAATGAGCCTCTATAACCAACGGTTAATGCGTGCTCACAATATGGCCAATCAAATCCTTCCTTTGCCATTCCTAAGGCAATTATTAAGTCCATATCATCAACAGACTTAATTTCCCTCAGATAAGCAACGACCTTTTCTCTGTCTTTTGGATTATCATTTACAAGGTCTGCAACCTTAAGTAATTTACCATCAGACTTTCTTTTAACATGAATAATTCCGGTCTCAGAATCAACTTTAACAACATCACCAATTGCATCCAATATAGTATCAACTTCTTGGTGTTTATCTTTGGTAGACTCACCTGAATTGACATTAGGAATATGTAAAATGGTTTTCTTATCAGTGTCTAAAATCTCCAGGATTGCATTTGTATAACGACCTTGATAAAAATGGTATCCAATACCAAGTGATTTAAGGTACTTGTATCCATTTAGTTGCTCGTAATAGTTGTATGTAACCTTCGTAAACTTAGCTTCATCCTCCGGCATAAGAACAGGTACACTATCTCCTCTAAAATATGAACCAGTCATTGCAACTATATGAGCAGTTGACTTTAACATTATGCTTCTCAACAACTCTCCTAACCTACTATCCGAGTCTGCTGACACGTGATGGAATTCATCTATTGCAAGTAAAATATTATTGAATTTCACCTCATCTAATTCCTCAAATGCAAACCGAAGTGTTGCATGCGTGCAAATCAAGATTTTCTCATCATTCTCCAAGAAGTTCTTGAATGCTTGAACTTTACTTTTGCTACCATCCATACCTGGTGTACAGAGGTTGTATTCATCATTCGGCTCCCAATTAGCGAAGAATCCTGTTTCCTTTAGGTTTGTTGATTGAAATGAGCCACCAATGGATTTCTCCGGCACTGCCACGATAACCTTTTTTAATCCTTGATTTACAAGCTTATCCAATGCAATAAACATTAGAGCCCGGGACTTCCCCGATGCTGGCGGGGCCTTCAATAGAAGATACTGTGCATCCCTTGCCTGATATGCTTTCTCTTGCATCTCACGCATTCCATAAGCGTTGTTTTTTGAACTCTGTCCAGATTGGGAATAGGTTACATGAACTATATCGGGCATATTATTTCTTTTTCTTTTTAGGTTTAGATTCCATTTCGAAGAGAGTCCCTCTCGACTTCTCTTCTTCTATCATTTGCTCATAAAGTTTAAATAGATATTCCAATCGTTCTTCATCACTTTCAAAAGGTTTAGAACGATAGCATCTCTCTACTGCAAGGTCTAATTGATGGTGGGCATCCTTTAAACTATCAGGCATTTTATCTGGGTCATACAATTGTGCGAGTGTTTTTTCGGAATGTTTTTCCCTTTGCTCTAAAATCAAAAAAGTGTATCTATTTAAATCCAATTTAAGATTTTCATTTACACATAGAAAAGGAAAAGTATTATAGCACAAAGCCGTAGAATAACGATAATCTGACTTTAACCTGCCTGCAACAGCCCTAAGCCAAGTCATGTGCATTTTGGAGTTTATTAAAGCAAACACCCATGGCTCTGAATCATAAATTGCATTAGCAGAGTTACTTATTACGGTTTCTTCATTTAAAAATCCTATAGGTATATATTCTCTTCTTTCTGATGAAGTGGCAGGAACTATAATAGAATTTGATTTCTTGTATCTTATCTCTGCAAATTTATAGGGGACATTAGAAAGTAGATTAGTAGCTTCTCTATCGCTTTTTTCTCTATGATTTTTAACCTGATTAACTCTTTGTTCAATTCTTTTAATTTTCAATGCCTCATGTAAATCACTCTCTTCTATCCAAATACACCATCGAGGTGAATTATTAATGAACTCTTTGGACCCAGCAAATTTTTTAATATAATTTGTTGATTTAGGTTCTGAAGAAATTAATTCAGTATACTCCTCTTCTGATAAAGTTAAAAATCCCCCATCGTTTGGCATACTACCAAAATTCATTTCAGGTAATTTAGATAATGGAGTTCTTCTACTGTAAATAAAAATATTTTCACCATTAATTAAATATGAATTAATATTATTAACACCTATTCTAATATTGTTTTCATACATATACTTTGGCTTGGCTGAATTATTTCTTAGCCCAATAATTATTACAATAACAGCAGCATTGGACTTCGCATTATTTGTCCATTTAAATGATTTATGTACAAAATCAATTTCCACATTATTTAATATACTAGGCCACAAAATTGAAACCTGGGAGCCTTGACAAATTGAATTTGTGGAAACAAAAGCACATTTAGAGTTAATATTTAAAATATAATTTGAAGCTTTAAAAAACCAGGGAGCTATATAATCTAAATCGTTATAACCATTTAAATTGCCCTTAAAAACTAACTCCATATCTTCCTTTTGTGAATCAGATAAAAGTCTTGCACCTAGATAAGGAGGATTACCAAAAATATAAATTTCATCATTTATTACTTTGGGACATACATTTTCCCATATTAATCTACAAGCATTTCCATGAACAATGCTTCCTGATGAAGTTAAAGGTAAAGCTGGCTTACCTATTCCAAATTCCTTGAAGAAAAGCTGATTCATTTGATGTTCTGCCAGCCAAAGTGAAAGTATAGCAACTTCATGTGCAAAATCATCAAACTCTATGCCATAAAATTGACTTAAACTGATGTTTGAAAGAACCATTTCCTTAAGCTCCTTGATAATTTTCATTTCAAGTTTTCTCAACTCTTTATAGGCAATGATTAGAAAATTCCCACTACCACATGCTGGGTCAAAATACTTTGTCTTCCATAATCTGTTTAATAGAAAGCGTAACGCTTTGGGATTTCCTTTGGATGCTTCAAACTCCTCATTAAAGTCATTTAAAAACAACGGCTCTATAACTTTCATTATATTAGGCACGCTGGTGTAATGCATCCCTAATCCACCACGATGTTCTGGCGTAATAACAGCCTGAATCATTGAACCGAAAATGTCAGGGTTTATCGCACTCCAATCAAGTTCTCCGCTTTCAATAATAAGTTGACGACTCTTTCTACTGAATTTTGGAAGTCCATGTTGATTTCTAAATAACCCCCCATTCACATACGGAAATGCATCAAGATATGCTGGTAAACTTCCTCTGTCACTATTGGGGAGATTCATTATTTGAAATAACCTTTCAAAATGAGAATCTAAATCACTTCCATCATCCTGAGTGTGATTGATAACACTATGAGTAAACTGACTTTTTTCAAAGATATTTGTATCCTCGGCAAAGAAGCAGAACAATAAGCGTGTTAAGAATACATTAAGGTCATGCACTTCAGCTTCTGTATCAGTAGAGTTATCTTTCTTGATTTCATCATACAGTTTACCCATCCTCTCTGCAGCTTTAACATCTGCGGGATTTTCGAACTGATGTTGAGCTTTTTCCATACCTGCGAGTGGTAAGAAAAAATCGAAATGTCTATCTAATTCAAGTAGCGGTGTATCGAGAGAGTCGCCTGTCTTTGTATCAATTGACAATAAGGTTTCATAATCAGTAACAATGATAAACCTTGGTGAATGCCCTGTTACTTTAGGGTCTGATTTGATGGAATCTATTAAAAGGTGTAGGTCAATGGAATTAGAAACCCTGAAGAACACTTTTTTCTTCCACAGTATTTCACCGTGATTTTTTGATAGATTTAATCCTCCTTCTTGAAGTCTTTTAACGGTAGCCTTAGGAGTTCCAAAACAAGATATGAAATCGTAAAAAAACGATTCTTCATTAATCGATTTGACTAAGTCTTCAACACTTTGACCTATTTGGGTAACATTCATTTCTTACAGGGAATCAGAATTTTATTCATTAAACTGCATTCAAAGTAAAATTTACGAAAATTCTCAGTCAAATGAATATTCCTGCTTCGAATTCTAACAAATCAATAAAAAGTCAAATAATTAATTACCATTTAATAAGTGATTTTCTAAATCCAAGCCGCATTGACAAAATACACACCTTTTTTGCGTTTTTTCTTAGGCAATAAATTGATTTAATTACGGTTTATGGACTGTCTAAAATAAAAATCTATACTAAAATGAAACACATATTCCTCTGCATTCTGATTTGCTTATCTTTCAATTCGTTCTCGCAAAATGCTGAATTGTATAAAACCAAAGCTAAACAGTTTTTCGAGGCAGGTAAATATAAAGAAGCAATATCCAATTTAAACTTAGCCCTAAAAATTAATCCAAAAGATGCTAAGGCAATTAAAAATAGAGCAATGTGCTATGAAAAACTAGAAAATTATGAGTTGGCTGTAAAGGATTACATTGAACTTTTAAAATATGATAAATCTGGTGAAACTTATGGTGCAGTGGCGTATGAATATATGTTGCTAAATAAAGATAAAGAAGCTAGAGAATACTTAACCCAAGCAATCGCATTAGAACCAAAAGTCGTAAACTATCGATACAACTTAGGTTTAACATACCAATCAGAGAAAGAGTATGAAGAGGCTATTAAAATCTATGATGAAGGTTTGAAAATATCTCCTAACCATATTAGGATTAAAGTTTCAAAATCAAGGTGTCTAGTATTTTTAAAACAATTTGAAAAAGCAAGAGCTGTTGTTGATAGCTTTTTCTTGGAAAAGAACTTTGATGCCGATATGTTATTAATAAGAGGTGATATTAAGAAACATTTTGGAAAGATTGAAGACGCCCTAAATGATTACAGCCGAGCTTTAGCAATATTACCAGATGATATAGAATTACTAAATAGGTCAGCAAACTGCTTAGCAGATTTAAAGTACTTTGACGAAGAAGTTGCAATTAGAAAAAGAACAGTTGATTTACTCTTTAAATACCAAGAAAAAAATGACTACAAAGCATTATCTCTTGCAATGCTAGGTATTGCTCAAGATGGCGCTCTTTTATATGAAGATGCTCTTGAGAGTTTCAATGAAAGTATAAAATTGGATGCTACAGAGGCTAGTATATATTTCTATAGAAGTATAGTAAAAGCAAAACTAAAGGATAACGAAGGCGCTTGCCAAGATATTAAAAAAGCAAAAGAGTTAAACCCTGATGAATCAGATGGATATGACCAGTATTTCGAAGACGATGCCGAATTCGCAGATTTTCTAAACTACTGCATGCCCAATCCATGATTTATCTCAGATACACCATTAATAAATTAAAATATGGCCATTAAATAAGTCATTATTGCTTTTTAAGTAATTAAATATTAATATTCTTTAATAATTGTTTTTGTTTATGTACAAAGAACCCTTAGACTTAATTTTTGGTGGGATAGGATTACTGACCATTATATTAAATAGATTCTATATCAATAGAAAAAAATGGTATTGGTTTATAATATTTGCCTTTGCTTCATTTTACGCAGGATACAAAGTAAATGAAGTAATTATATTAACAAATGGTAATCGTCATTCGACATATTCTACATTTTACTCATCATATGACTACAAGTTTAAAAATGGAAGTGTTAAAACTCTTTTGATAAATAATAATACCATAATAAACGATTCTGATTACCCGGTAATTATTGAAAAAGTACATTATAGCTCGATGGGAGGTACTAATAATGAAAACCCTTATGTAGCGACAATTTATCCTTACACTAACAATAATTCATTGCCTAGAATTGATTACATATTTGAAGAACCTCCTCAAAAAATATCAGAAAAAGGAGGAAGTGATACAAAAACAAGATACTGGTTACACTATTGAAATTTAATACCATTCAGATTATAAGTACTGATAATTTATTGTAGAATATGAATTTAATACAAAACAACCCCTACCGAATTATCGGATTACTTGCCGGAGCATCAGCCAAAGAAAAAGATAAACAATCAAAGCGCCTGCTACAGTATTTAGATGCCGAACAGGAACCAGAAAATGATTTTAGCTTCTCAACTTTAGATGGACTAACTCGGACAACAACTATTGTAAAAGAATCAATAACTGCACTAAGTCTTAATATTGATAAAATCAAACATGCTTTATTTTGGTTTTATAATGGCAATCCAATTACGGATGAACCTGCATTTGATGCTATCAAAGAAAATGATATTTACACGGCCTCGGATATATGGGAAAAATTAGTTTTTGACAAAAAAATCACGAAAAGAAATGCCTCAGCTTCTAGCAATTTAGCTACTTTGTATTTGAGTGGTTTTAATGATAATGGCTTGACAACAGAAATTTTACGAAAAGGCATCACGCTCAAATTACTTTATTTGGAGAGTGCTTTTAGTGATGAATTTATCCGGCAGGCTACAGATGAAACATTTAATACTACCAAAAACGAGCTACAGCTCTTATTTCTTAATCAAGTAAAATCGGAAATTGAGAAATCAGGAGCTATTTCAACAAGTGAATTCCTTGAAATAGTTAATTCAATTGAATTCACAGCCAAATCCCTATTTATCAAAGAGTTTGTTCAAAAGCCCATTGAACAAATAGAGTTAAAATTAGAAGAATCTAAAAACAAGAGAAAGGCAAATAAAGCCGAAGCTCTTAAAATTGGTCAAAATTTAAGAAAGACCACTCATGACCTTTTAATTCAAATTGAAAATTTAATTGGTAAAGATGATTTAAAGTACGCAACTATCGCAGATAAATTAGCAAATGAAATTTTACAGTGTAGTATTGAATACTTCAACTTCTGCCAAGACAACAAATCAAACTCGACCTACATTGAAACGTCAATAGAGTTAGCTAAAGGAGCTAAAAGTATTGCAAAAGGAAAACTGGCTAAAGATAGAATTGCAGACAACCTTTCAACAATGGAAGGCATGAAGGATAAGGAAATCAACAATGCAATAGACTTACTAAAGTCCATTAAAAAGGCTTTTGAAGAAAATAAAGCAAAGATAAATCTTGAAGTCATGTCTATGAAGTTGGGCTATAATCAAACGATAAATTGGAGTAAAGTAGAAAATATGATTGCGAATTCACTTGATTGGGATAAAGTTGTAAGTCTAATAAAAGAAGTAATCCCTCAATCAAACATAGAGAAAATAAAAAATTCAAGTAATCAAGCAGACCTTACTGAATACAAAAATCTGGCTACGTGGGTATTTGGAAAATTAAAATATTCACAAAAAACACAAGTCAAATACATTTGCTATTGGGACACATCTCCTACGGTTCCTACATCTGACGACTTCCCACTGTGGGCGAAATGGGCAATTGGAATTGTCATCTTTTTCATCTTAACAAAAGCTTGCAATTAATAACATTATGAAAACAATAATATCCGTAGTAATACTTACATTTTTCTCTTTTTGTACCTTAGGACAAATTACAAAAGACGAATTAGATAAAGAAATAAAGTCTTTGAATCAAAAGATATTGTCTTTACAAAATGAAAACACAAGAATTAAAAAGAATTCAGAAGAGATTAACAGGAAATTGACAACTAACAATAACCTAATAACTAAACTTGAGAATAAAAATCAAGAATTGGCGCTAAATCTTGAAGACTCAAAAAAAGAGCTCCTTTCTAAAATTGTTGAAATTGAAAGTAAAAGTGAAAGTAGAATAACAAATGTTTCTCAGTCCTTATCCATTAAGACATTATGGGGAATTATTGCCTTTCTTGCTGCAATAATTTTATCAGCATTTTTATTTTGGTTATTTGACAAAAGACAAAAATTAGAAAAAATTGAATTCGCCAACCAATTGAATAAAACAAAAAATATAATTGAGGATAACTTAGAGAAGGAATTCGAAAAACAAGGTCATGTTATTGAAGCTCAAATTCGCTTGATTGAACATCAAATGTCAAGCATTGGAAATGCTACATCAATTCAAAATCAAGACCATTCATTAGCATTAAAGGTTGCTGACGAATTAACATTAATTGAAAGAACGATTAGTCTTATGGATTCCGGGACCAAAGGGCTCAAACAACTTAGTAGGTCACTTGAAAAAATAAAAGATAATTTAGCATCCAACGGTTACGAAATTCCAGTTTTACTTGGTAAACCTTTTAATCAAGGCATGAAAATCATTCCAGTAAGTACTATTCCCGATGAAACCTTAGATGCCGGTGTTGAAATTATCACCAAAATAATTAAACCTCAGGTAAATTTTAATGACAAAATGATTCAAGCTGCTCAAATTGAAGTTTCAGTTGGGTACTAATATTATATAACTATGAGAAATAAAATTGACTACGGAATTGATTTAGGTACCACAAATTCAGCAATTGTTAGAATGGAAAATGGTGTACCTGTGGTTAAAAAAACAGACAAACAGGCAGATACACTTCCTTCTTGTGTATATATAAACAAGAAAAAAGAACTTCAGGTTGGGGAAATTCCATATCATAATATGAAAGCCGATGCCATCCGGGCGTTAAGAGATTTTAAAAAAGCAGATTCTAATACTTTTATTGAGTTTAAAAGAACAATGGGAACAACCCATAATTACGAATCAAGTAATTATGGAAAATCCATTTCTCCAGTTGAATTATCTGCTGAAATTCTAAAGACATTAAAATCTTTTATCTCAGATGAGAATCTAAATTCTATTGTAATTACTGTCCCTGCTAAATTTCTAAACCCACAAAATGAAGCAACAATGCAGGCCGCAAAACTTGCTGGGTTCAAGCATGTAGAACTTTTACAGGAACCGGTAGCTGCAGCAACAGCGTATGGCCTTGGCTCTAAAAACAAAGATGGTTATTGGCTGGTATTTGACTTTGGAGGAGGTACATTTGATGCAGCATTAATAAAATCTGAAGAAGGTATTTTATCTGTTTTGGACACAGATGGAGATGCCTGGTTGGGAGGAAAAAATTTAGATGAAGCAATTGTAGACCAAATTATTCTACCGTATCTACAAGAGAATTATGCAATTGAAAGTTTATTAGATGACATTGAAAAAAAAGAAATTCTAAGAAGCGCCGTTAAATTTTCTGCTGAAGAGGCTAAAATTCAACTGTCTCTAAAAGAATCATGGAATATTCTATCAAATTTAGGTGATTTACCTTTTGAAGATGAAAATGGCGAAGAACCTGAAATTGATATTACAATTAACCAGGAGGACTTGGAAAAAGTCTTTAGGCCAATCTTCCAAAAAGCCATTGACATCACCAATAATTTAATAAGCAGAAACAATCTTAAAGGAGCTGATTTAGGTGCATTAATTTTAGTTGGAGGCCCCACATACTCGCCAATTTTAAGAAAAATGCTTAAAGAACAAGTTTCTGAGAATATTGACACTTCCGTTGACCCAATGACGGTAGTAGCAAAAGGCGCTGCCCTTTTTGCATCAACAATTTCTATTTCTGATGAGGTGAAAGAAATATCAAGAGACTCTACCAAGATTCAACTTGATATTAAATATGAGGCAACAACTGTAGAATTGGATAGTTTAATAAATCTAAAAATTTTAAAAGATAAATCAAGTGAAATCCTTCCTGATAAGATTTTTGCAGAAGTTACACGTTTTGATGGAGGTTGGTCAAGTGGCAAAAAAATCATAGGTGAAAAAGCTTCAATTATTGAAGTATTATTAGTCGAAGGTCGCTCAAATTCATTCGACATAACTCTATATGATGAAACTGGAAATAAATTAGAATGTCAACCAAACCAATTTAGTGTTTTACAAGGTATAGGTGGATTAGATGGCATGCAAGTACTTCCATACCATATCGGAATTGGTAAATTTTTTATAAGTGAAGGGAAAGATTTATTTAAATCAATACCAAATTTAGAGAAGAACAAACCACTTAGAAACGGCATAGTAGGAATCTTAAATGATAATCGAACTAGGAGCGCAATTAGACCAGGTATTGCGAGTGATAAATTAAGAATACCTATTTATCAAGGAGAATTTGGTGCAGATGGCTCTAATCCATTGCTCAATAACCTTGTCACTGAGGTAGTAATTACTGGAGAAGATTTACCTGCATTATTGCCTGAAGGAAGTGAAGTTGAAATAACTATCAAGATTGATAGTTCACAACTCATGAAGTTTAGTGCATACTTCCCTCTGCTTAATCATACTGAAGAATTACAAGTAGATATAAATAACACGGAACCTCCAACTGAAGAATTACTAAATAATGAAATATCAAAAGCAAAAAAAGTAGCTAAAAAAGTTAATGATTCGGACGTTTCAAATAATCTAGATGAACTTGAAGTTCAGTTAGAGAATGAAAAAGGAAGTGCTGATGGCAAAATGAAAATCTTAGACAGCCTAAGAAAAGAACTATTAATTCTTGATAAAGCGGAAAAACTCGCAGAATGGCCAAAAATAGAAAAAGCCCTTAAAGATTCCTTTTTCGAATGGGAGGAACTAATTAACAAAATTGAAGATAACAATGATGATGGGGAAATCGATATAGATAAAGTCAAATCAAACAATATTGAATTCAAAAATACTATCGAGCAAATAATTAGACAAAAAGACAGTAAGGCAGCAAAAGAGTTGACAGATATAATTGTTGGTTTAATTATAGAATTAAGAAATTCCTTAACTGGTGGTGATGTAGACAGGAGAAGAATTGAATATCATGATAAAGAATTCAATAATATATCATGGAAAGATAAAAATAAAGCTCGTGTGTTGGTTAATCAAGGCTTGAAATTAATCGAAGAAGGAAAAACCAATCAACTAAAGTCGATTTTATATCAAATATGGGATTTGCGAATCGATTCGGATGAAGGGGGAGACACTTTAAGTTAATACGTTAAATAGTTCTTCAAAAAATGGACACACAAAATATTAGTATTCTGCCAAAAGGCTTTTCTGTTAATGAAAAGTACTCTGTTATGCTTCATATAAAGCAAGGTGACTATGCTAATACATACAGAGTAAAAGGCAAAGACGGAAAAATATATTTTTTGAAACTATTCAATCTAAACAGAATACACCATTCCGCGTTAGATGATGATAAAAATATTTTAGAGATTGAAATATCAAAATCCTTAAATCATCCAAACATAATCTCATATGTTGACAATGGAGAATTAATTTTCAATGACAAAAAATATGCTTATCTCGTTTTAAACTTTATTTCAGGAGAGACCTTGACTGAAAGTATAAGACGAAAGCCTTTTGAATCCTTATATGATATTAAACAAATTATAAGTGCCGTACTCAATGGAATAAAGTACCTTCATTCCCAACCAGAACCTATCATTCATAATGACCTAACTCCTCAAAATATTATGATTGATTTATCAGGGAAAATCCCAAAATCAATAATAATAGATTTTGGTTATGCACGCTCCTACTTTAAGTCATCTAAAACATTCTCCACCAATGGACTTAATTTAAATTACGTAGCAACTGAGTGCTTTAACAACTTTTATTCACCACAATCAGATTTATACTCTATAGGAACTATTCTATATCAGTTACTTTATAATAATATTCCTTGGTATAAAGATGTTTCAAGTTACAATTCAAACAAAAGAGAAGAAATTATAATCGCAGCAAGGAGCAAACCACTTATTCTACCAGAAAAACCTGATAATTTATTTGATTTCGATGAATCAATTTTAAAAGTTGTCAAAAAGGCACTTAATCAAGACCCCGAAAAACGATTTCAATCTGCGGATGAATTCAATAAGGCTTTAAATGGAGAAATAGAAGTTAATGAGTCAGAGACCTTACAACTTTCATCCAACGTGGTTCAGGATAAAAAGAAAATCTTGAAAAAAAAGCAAGGGATAGGATTCGATGCAATTGCAGGCATGAAAGACTTAAAAGAACAATTACAATTAGATGTTATTGATGCTTTAAATAATCCCGAAGAATATGCAAAATATGGTGTAACAATTCCAAATGGAATGCTCTTATACGGACCACCTGGTTGTGGAAAAACTTTTTTTGCTAAGCACTTTGCAGAGGAAGTTGGATTTAATTTTGTTTTAGCTACACCATCAACATTAAAAAGTAAGTATGTTAATGCAACTCAAGAAAACATAGTAAAAATGTTTAATGAGGCTGAAAAAAATGCACCAACAATTATTTTTATCGATGAGATAAATGAATTGCTCCCAAATAGAGAAAGTGATGTTCATGAAATGTCAAAAAGTGCAGTTAATGAAATGCTAGCTCAAATGGATAGAACAGGCGAAAAAGGTATATTCATTATTGGTGCCACAAATTTTCCCGAAATGATTGACCCAGCAATTTTAAGAGCAGGAAGATTAGACAAGAAATTTTACTTACCTCCACCAGATTTTGAAGCTAGAAAATCAATGTTTGAAATGTATTTAAAATCTAGACCAATTGATTTTGGAATGGATTACGATATACTTTCAGAGCTTACAGAAAATTACGTTTCTTCTGATATTGAGTTTTTAGTTAACGAAGCTGCTAGAAAAGCATTAAAGTTAAAGACAAGAATCAATATGGAAATTCTGGAGAGTGTAATTAAAATCACAAAACCATCTGTCCCATTAAGTGAGTTAGAGAAATATGAGAAAGTGAGAATTAAAATGAACTCTGAAAACAACGATAATAAACCAGAAAGACCTAGAATCGGATTTTAACTAAAATATTAATAATATGGAAACCATTACTTTCGATAAACTTTTGTTAAAAACTGCTTTTTGCTGTATGGCATCAGACGGGAATATTGACAAAAAGGAAATAGCCCAAATAAAGGTATTATGTAAGGATTCTCCCCTATTTAATGATTTTGACTTCGTAAAAGAAATAAATGAATTAGTAAGTAAAATTAACAAAAACAGTATGGAATTCATTTCTTACTACTTTGAATTACTTGAAAATGCTAATCTATCAGAAAACGAAGAATTAACATTAATTAGTTTCGCTATTCAAACAATAAAAGCAGATGAACAAATTGATTATTCTGAAATCAAATTTTTCAAAAATATTAGACATCGGTTAACAATAAGCGATGAAGTAATCTCATCAAATTTTTCAAATATCGATGACTTTTTAGAGGCAGATGTAAAAACGGATTCTTTTTTAGATAAAATAAAAGCAGAATACTTCGAATCAAAAGAGTTACCACAATTTGACATTCTCGCTATCAATTAACTTTTATTAATATGGGATATGTGTATTCATTAACGTGTACTGGGTGTAATTACGAAACTGATTTAACATTGGGGCCAACATTATACCATTTCAATCATGAAGGACAAATTAATGATTTACTAAAGAGTGATTTAGGACTCTATTACTGCAGAGATTGCGAAAATTTTGAGATAATATTTTTAGGGAAAGCTGATAAAAGCTGGGAATTAGAAGATTTGGAGGACAAATTAAACAAACTTCAAACCAAACAAAAAAACACAAATAGTTTAAACGTTATTAGTCTAATATACCAGAGTGTAAAAATCAATAAATTAAAAAACGAGATAGAAAAAGAAGAAATTAAAATAAAATATAAAGAAAATTCTAATTTTTGGGAATTGGCTAATGTACATCCCAAGTGTTTAACATGCCAGGGTGAAAACATAGATTTCGAAAATGGAAAATTTAAATCTTTCCCAGAACAAACAAAAACAAAACATAAATGCGGTGGCTTCCTTAAACTCCAACGAACGATGCATTTTCAACAAAGGGAACCAGATGAAGTTACTTATGATATAAATGGCAAAGTATTATACAGAAGTAACGCTGATTAAATTTTCAAGTATCAAATGATTAAATAATATCGAACTAAGTTCGTCTTCAAATAGTCTGCCTTTATTAACTTAAAAATTAAAAACTATGGGATTTTTTGACATATTTAAAAGTGCTGATGTTCGAAAAGCAGAACGTTTCGAGAAAATTCGCAAAAAAATTACAATTAGTGAACAAAAGAGCGTGATGCATGAAATGATACTATTATCACCTCATGATAGTTCTCTTAAGGACATAAATCCAAACGGTGTAGGCAAATTTGGCTTGGAAAAAACTAATCCAATTCCTGTCTATGGAGTAGATAATGTACCGGCATATATGGATAAAATAAGGTATAAATATATCTCGGAAAAGTCAGGAAATGTAGTTTATAACCCTGTTGAATATATTAGAACAACTGACAGCGATGACAGTAAAAATGGGTCTACTAAACCAACTGGAAGTTTAATTGCTTCGGGGACTTCCTCAGAAAATATTAAAGGTGTAATCGATGTTTACAACCTATATTCTATTGGAAATCAGAAATTAGGAAAAATATATATTAATTCATACAGTTTAAAAACTTCAAATAAGATTCCTGAAGGTTTTTTTCATAGAGACGAAATACCAGCAATGCAGGATGCATGTGTATTAATGGAGTTGGTTAAAGAAATGAAATAAGTAATTTAAATACGTAATAAATTATTAAGTCATTTCAAGAAAACTAATTCAAGGATATACATGTGCAGTCTTATAAATGTGAGTAAAAAGTGTGTAACAATTGAACAAATAAATAAAAATTTAAACACACTTAAACACACTAAAAATAGGTTTAAATGATTTAGGATACTATTTTGATATAAGTTTAGGAATAGGCGTTTCCTAAACGCTAGATGCGGGTTCGATTCCCGCCGGGGCCACACGAAAATAGACGTTGGACATTGGACTTTAGACGTTGGACGGTGGACCTCCTAAGCCGAATCCGAAAATACCTGAAGTAACGAAGGGCGTTCTTAACTAAAGTTTCATTCTGCGCAAACGCAGTGCATTAGAAATCACAGAAACAGAACTAAAGCTCATGGCTAAAGCAGCCAACATAGGTGAGAGTAAAATCCCAAAATATGGATACAATAAGCCCGCAGCAATAGGAATTCCAATCACATTGTATGCCAGAGCAAAGAATAAGTTTTCCTTAATGTTCCGCAAAACTTGTTGGCTTAATTTTCGAGCCTTCGCAATATCTCGCAAATCACCTTTGATCAGCGTAATCTCAGCGCTCTCCATAGCAACATCCGTTCCAGTCCCCATCGCAATACCAATATCCGCTTGAGTAAGTGCTGGGGCATCATTAATCCCATCTCCAACCATCGCTACTTTATTACCTTCTTGTTGTAGACGAATAATTTCATCCAATTTTGCCGCAGGTAACATCTGTGCCTTCCAAGCATCCAAGCCCAAACTTTTGCCTACTAAATCCGCTGTTTCTTGGTTATCTCCAGTCAGCATTATAACAGCAATTTTCGCAGTTTGTAATTCTGCTATTGCCTCAGAACTTGAAGATTTTATTCGATCACTAATGACCATTGCCGCTATAGCAACTTGCTCATTTGCTAAATAAGAAATCGTTTTACCTTGTTTCTGAGCTTCTGCCACTTGTCGAAACAAAGAAACAGGAATGTTGATTTTCATTTCTGTTAATAAACGCTGGTTTCCTATGACATAATTTTGACCTTTAATTTGACCTTGTACACCTTTCCCCAACAAAGCCTCAAAATCATTCACATCATAAGCGTTTATGCCTAGTTCTTGCGCAAAATGTACACTGGCTTTTGCCAAAGGATGTTCACTTAATCGATTTAATGAATAAATCAATTGCCAAATTTCCTTTTCTTCCATCGCATGATCTGAAACAAGTAAACGTTCAATCGAAGGTTTACCTTCTGTGAGCGTTCCCGTTTTGTCCACTAACACGACATCGATTTGGGCTAATTGTTCTAAAGCCTCTGCATGTTTAATTAAAATTCCATGCTGCGCACCCTTCCCTACTCCTACCATAACAGACATGGGCGTTGCGAGCCCCAAAGCACATGGACAAGCAATAATAAGGACAGCTATGGCATTGACGAATGCGAATGAAAATGCATTTGAGTCAGCAACAAAAAACCATATAAGAAATGTCACCACCGAACTCAATAAGACCAAAGGAACAAAATAACTCGAAATCGTATCTGCTAATTTTTGAATAGGTGCTTTTGAACTACTTGCCTGATGCACCAATTCAATAATTTGAGCCAATAAAGTCTCAGCTCCTACTTTTTGGGTTTGCAATATAAAACTCGAATTTCCATTTATCGAACCAGCCCTAACCAAATCCCCCTCTGATTTATCTACCGGTATGGGTTCCCCTGATAACATGGACTCATCGACTGAAGCACGCGAGCCAGCTTGTAACATTCCATCAACGGGTATTTTTTCACCCGGTTTAACCCGAATCAAATCTCCGATCACTATTTGATCAATTGGAACAATATGCTCCTTACCATCACGCAATAAGGTTGCTTCATTGGGGACAAGTTTAACTAATTCCCGAATTGCTTCATTGGTCTTCCCATGCGCACGCGCTTCAAGTACTTGACCTAATAAGACTAAGGTTAAAATCACTGTTGAAGCTTCAAAATAAACGAAAACTGTTCCATGATGCCCTTGAAATTGTACAGGAAACCAATGAGGAAAAATAAGTGCAACCATTGAAAACAACCACGCCGCACCAGCCCCAATTCCAATCAACGTAAACATATTCAAATTTCCCGTTTTCAAAGAAGTCCAAGTCCGCTCAAAAAACATCCAGGTTGCATAAAAAACAACTGGAAGAGACAGAACCATTTCAATCCAATTCCAAGTCAACATCGAAGCCCACTGGAACAGCGGATTTCCAGGTATCATTTCCGACATCGAAATAAGAAAAATGGGAAAAGTAAATGCTACGGCAATTATCAACTTACGACTCAATTGCTGATAGGTCTTTTGATTTTCATCTACTTGACCAGGACGAGCAACCAAATCCATTCCACAAACAGGGCAATTTCCAGGTTTATCGTATAATTTATCTCCTTCACAATGCATGGGACAATAATATACCGCACCTGCCAAACTAATTTTCGGACTAAACTTTGGAAGAGGCTTTTGCCCTATGTGGTAATTCCCACCTTGCAAAAGCAATGCATTTTCCAGCTCAGTTAATGAAACATGCCTGTCGGATTCAATAATCGCTTCTGCTTTTGCTAAATCTACAGTAGCATGTACCCCATCGAGGCTATTCAATGCTTTTTCAACATGTGTACGACAACTATCGCAGCTCATGCCAGAAATAGGATAAACGTGTTTCATACAACAAATAAATCAAGGTGTGAATCAAATATACTTGAATTTGCTGATTGTAAAAGACTGATTCTCATCAGGAATCTACCGAGAAAATCCATTCAAAAAATCATCAAAGCTTATACACGAAGTATCGCGTCTTTATAAATATCACGTAGCATCGAACCACTATATGAAAACGACGGGAACAAAAAACCCTACTTTTCAGTTAAACCACTGAAAACATCTTGATTTGAATTACAAACATCACATATACCTTCATCCCACAGACTTACCACAATCTTGGGACTCCATTGCCCAATCGAGTATTTTCTTACAAAAAGAATACCTCACTGCATTAGCATCATCTGAACCTGCAAATGTCAAAAATCTATTTGTTGGCATTTTTCAAGATGATCTCATGGTTGCGGTCGCATTGATCCAACAAATCGACTTGAACCAATTGCAGACCTTTGGCACACGTGATCATGGTTTAAAAATCAAACTAAGGGATTTCTTATTCAAAAATTTTGCTGGTAAATTAACGATTGTTGGGAATAACATGTTGACCGGCCAACACGCCATCGCGTGCTCAGAAGGAACTAATACAAGCGCGATTTTGGCATATCTAAAAGAACAGGTTTTACCCGAATTCCCAGGCCAACACATTCATATCTTGAAAGACTTTCCTGAGGAAGAGCTAATCCATTTCCAACAACCCATTTTTGACAAAAGCTTAAAATTCACCTCTCAACCCAGCATGTGTTTTAGCACAGAGACTGCGTGGACGAAGGAACAGGATTATGTTGATGCCCTTTCCAAAAAATACAGAGACCAATACAAACGGGCAAGAAAAAAGGCAGATGGGATCGAAAAACGCCAATTAAGTCTGAGCGAAATCATCGAACAAGAAGAGCGTATTTACGAGTTATATTACCACGTGGCAGAGAACGCACCATTCAACACCTTCTTTTTGGCAAAAAATCATTTCTGCTCCTTGAAAGAAAATATGGGAGATGCCTTTCGGTTTTTCGCTTATTTTGAAGCAGGGAAACTCATTGGTTTTAACACGCTTTTCCATCATGAAGATATATTAGAGACTTATTTCTTAGGCTATGACCCAAGCATCCAAAAAGAAAAAATGCTCTACTTAAACATGCTTTACGACATGGTTGGTTGCGCCATTGTCAATCAATTCAAGCATATTAATTTTGGTAGAACCGCAATGGAAATCAAAAGTTCTATAGGGGCAGTTCCCGTCAACATGTATGGATTCATGGAACATAAATACCCATGGATAAACCGCCATTTAGCCAGCATTTTCCGTGTATTAGAGCCCGAGGTTTCTTGGATACAAAGGCATCCGTTTAAATCTTGACATTTCCTTAATCTTTAAAAGCGCATGATTCCTTACCTTTCGTGAAATATTCCATTTCATGAAGCAACTCTATTTTCTTTTCTTTTGTCTAATCGCTATTCAGCCTTTAAAAGCCCAACAAATCCTTGAAGTTCCGGGACTCAATGAATTCGCCAAAATTGATACTAGTAGTTATTCCGTACTTCCTAGCGGGCGCTATGTTCGCCCAGCTGGCAATACAATACGTATAACCGATGACCCCTTTGGTTTATCGATCAGTCCCAACAAAAAATGGGCAATAACGATACACAATGCAGCCTTTACTCGCATTGATCTGATCAATCAGAAAGCGAAGCGATTTCCTGAGTTTGGCACTCCCGACAAAAATTCGCCCTATGGAAAAAGCTCCTTTCTAGGTATCGTTTTCGATTCCAAAAGCGAAAGCTTTTATCTCAGTGGCGGTGATGCTGGCAATGTTCATCAAGTAGATATAGAAACAGGGCGCGTATTAAGAACGATTTCAATCGATGGTATAATTGGTGATAAAAACTTCCAAGATAGTTTTGCATCCGACATGGCTATTGTACCTGAAACCCATGAACTATTCGTGCTTGATCAAGCTAATTTCCGCATGGTGCGAATTGACCTTAACACGGGGAATTTAAAATCTAGCACGCCAACGGGTCGGATACCTTTTGGCATAACGCTGAGCCCAGACCACAGATTCGCGTTTATTGCGAATGTAGGCATGTATGCATACCCACTTGTTAAAGGAACAACACCCGAAAATTTACAATCTCAGTACATTCCACATCACCCATACGGGAACGACACGAAGGAATCTAGAGAAGGAACGCGCGTGGCTGGCAAGGAAATTCCCGGTTTGGGCGATCCGCGTGCCGATGAGGCAATGAGTGTATACCAAATAGATTTGCGAACAAATCAGAATGTACAGATTTATAAACCAGGTTTTCAAATTGGCGAAATGGTTGAAGAGATGGAAGTTGTAGGTGGTTCAAGTCCTAATTCCATTGCAGTAGGCTCGCAATATGTTTACGTAAGCAACGCAACCAATGACAACATTGCAGTCATTGATTACAGATCTAAAAAAATCCTTACACATATTCCGATTCAATTTTCAAAACCGCTGGATAAACGCAGAGGCTATTTACCTTTTGGCCTAACCTTAAGTAAAGATGAGAAAACCTTGTACGTCACACTACTCGGTTTAAATGCCCTAGCCATTATTGACGTTGCATCGCAAAAAACGAAAGGTTTTATTCCTACGGGCTGGGGACCTACGCGTGTTAAGTTGTCTGAAGATGAAAAAACAATTTATGTAACATCTTGTCGGGGCTATGGTGCCGGACCAAACGGAGGTGCTGGCTATGTGGCACCCAAACAAGGAACTTACATTGGCGACGTGCAATTAGGCACATTTCAGTCCATTCCTGTACCAACAGCCACAGAATTAGCGAAACTAACTCAGGTCGTTCAAAATAACACCTACGTTGTGAAGGATGGCTCAATAAGAGGAAACAAAACTTTCTCTTTAGCAAAACCTGGACAATCTCCGATCAAACATATTGTGTATATCACAAAGGAAAACAGAACTTACGACGAATTTTTCGGGCAATTTAAAGGCGCAAACGGAGATTCTACCTTAGCTAGGTATGGCATGAATCGTACAGTTTACGAGAAGAATAAGACCATCAAAAATGTAGATGTGAGTCCAAATCACCAACAAATTGCAAAAGCATTCTCGATGAGTGACAATTTCTATTGCGATAGTGATGCGTCGATTCATGGTCACCACTGGATGATGGGAGTTATTCCCAACGAATGGGTTGAGACAAATTCAAGTGTAAGCAAAACAGGAAAAATATTCTCTGAGGCACCAGGTCGAAGACGTCCTGGGTCAACAGGAAGTATGGATCCAGAAGACTACGCTGAAATTGGCGGAATTTGGGAAGCATTAGAACGTAAAAATATTTCCTTTTACAATTTTGGTGAGGCAAATGAAACGGGACATGTTCGGGAGGATTGGTCAGATACTTTAACAGGTGCAGGGCATATCGTGATGGTTCCGATGCAAAAAGCCCTCTTTTCAAAAACAAGCCACAACTACGCTGGATTCAATACGAGCATTCCTGATCAATTTCGGGTTCAACAGTTTGAAACAGAATTCACAGAAAAATGGCTGCGCGGCAAAGAAAAAATGCCCTCATTAGTAACCATCCAATTACCCAATGATCATGGAGGTGATTTAGATTCCACAGCAGGATTCCCATTTCGGTCATTGTTTATGGCCGACAATGATTTAGCCTTAGGTCGCATGTTGCAATTTTTATCACATACACCCTATTGGAAAAACATGCTTGTCATAGTCACGGAAGACGACCCACAAGGGGGTGTGGACCACATTGATGCGCATCGGAGTATTTTAATGATGGCGGGACCTTATGTGAAACGGGATTATATATCGCATCGACATGCTAATTTTGGCTCGATTCTACGCGTCATTTATACCTTATTAGGTGTTCCTGCAGTCAATCACTATGACCAAACAGCGAGTGTATTAGATGATTTCTTCACAGAGACTCCCAACTTCAAACCTTATCAATTTAGCTTCCCAGACAAGCGCATTTTTGATGCGGATAAAACAATGATTCGGTATAATCGGAGTATCGACTGGCGCAAAATCAAAAAAACCGTGGAGATGGATGACGAAGACGAGCAACGAAAGAATCACTAATTACCACAAATAGCTCAGTTGGATTTGTACGTTTCTTCCCATTCCATCAACACCAGAGCCGTGCATACGGTAAGGAACATTCCCTAAATTTTCGCCCTGCATTCCGAAACGAATGTGGGGCGAATAGTTATATATCGCCTGTAAATTGAAAATTGCCCAGCCCGCTGTACCTGTCGGCTTCATTCGATTATCTGCTAAATCACCTGCGCTCAACCGATCTTGTCTGGCAGCAAAAAGGCATATCCCAGCCATTTGTACCTTTCTGTGATGATACTTTAAATCCATTTGGCCAAACAAAGGTGGTATTCGACGCATTGGCTCCGCTTGACTTATTTGTTCTCCAAATGTATAGGAAAGTTGATTAGATAGTGTCAAATTTTGCCCCAAGTAGACTTTATTCATCCACTCAAATCCTGCTAAGAAAGCTTGACCAACGTTTTCCTTTCGATACACAGGATATCCTTGAATCACCTGCGATGTTTTAATCCTTGAAATCAATTGACTTAATTCCGTATGAAATACAGAAAACTCAGAATTCCACTTATTCGTATGAACCCTGATTCCTAGATTTTTCGTTATTGAAGACTCAGGCTTCAAGCCATAGGCTGGTAATTCATAGCGAAAGTCAACGACACCTAAACTCCCTAAATCATCCAAATTGGGAGCCCTAAAACCCGATGCAATAGAAGCAAATAAGGTCACATTTTGTCCTAAAGCCAAAGAGGTTCCCAAATCATACACCCAAGCCCCTTGTGAAACGATGGCGTTCCCAACGGTTGTATCAGGCAAAAAAGCTTGTGTTTGTTGGTACCTCAGACCCGCATGTACTTGCCATTTTTGAAGATTCCATTCATGAAGACTAAAAGCTGAAGTTGTTGCATACGTAGAGCCATTCGGATATAAGCCTCGTAAAGGAATGTTGGATGTATTTATCTGATCCATACGACTACTTGTAATGCCATCTGCATAGTATTCAATTCCATGTGAACTAGACCACGAATCATTCAATCGACTTTTTACTTGTCCGATTATTCCGAGGGTTCTCACCTGATCATCTTCATTGCGCAATGTCAAACTTCCATTTTTTTGCATCGACCTTTTTTCCATGCTTTGTTGGATGGATGCCGTTAATTCCACTTGATCAATCCAAGGGTGCTCTCCCTGATATATTAAACGACTATAAGCCCTTCGGTAAGCCTGCCAAGTCATTTCGTTAACAGTATAGTTTTCAAGTTGTACCTTGTGGTAAACAGGAACATGATCCTGGCTATTTTGCTGAATCAAATTCTCCCAAAGGATATGTTTACCTATTTTTTGACGGTATTGAGCGGTCAGATTTTGTTCATCATAGCCAGTAGGGCGTTGAAATACGCCATCGCCCCCTCGCGTAATATCCCCAAATTTCTTCCGCGCGGCAAGAATCGAAAAACTAGACCGAGCTCTTTGGTAGTTAATTTTACTAAGCGCACTCGTTTCCATTCCTTGGCTGATGCCCCGAAGAAATACTTGACCAGTCCAATGGGCTAAGGCACTAAACTGAGGTTTGGTAGACATCAATTGAACTGCGCCTGTAAGGGCATCTGAGCCATATTGTACGGAACCTGAACCTCGCAACACTTCGATCTGCTCCAAAGAAAATGGATCAATGGTATTCAAATATTGATTAGGTCCGTATCGGAATGTCGAATTATTGAATCGGATTCCATCCAATACTAACAAAGTTTGATTTCCAGTTAAGCCACGAACAAACAGCGAACCGCCACCTTGATTGGTTCGTTGAAGAAATACACCCGGCACAGATTTAAACAATTCAGGCGTGTTGGGAATTTGATCACCATGCACACGTAAACCCAAAATAGGCAAGGCAACGCGTGCGTGATTTACCGGCAGCCTACTAGCACTGACTACTACATTAACTAAAGTGTCCGAAAGGCCAGCAAAGGCCAATCGGACACCTAGTAAACTCATAAAAAGTAATTGCATATTAATCGATATCTGTACCCGATACTGTTAAAATAGCGGCTCTACGTGGAGCAGGCATAACCGAATTTTCACCTTTTACTGCTTTCCAAATTACTTCACTGAATTCCAAATCAGGAATTGCATCCTCTTTCGAGAAATCAAAGTGTGCGCTTTTTTCAGCGCTTGGAGTAGCTAACACATTTTTTTCAAATAAATTTGTACGTGGCAATAAAGACTCAAAAGGAGACAAATTTGCATTTGAAGAAAAACATTGAAACATGGGTGTTGCAGCAGCATCGTATTGACTCATCGGTGGTAATCCTAAGATTAATTCCATCGTGCGTAACATAGATGAGGTTGAATAAGGCGTATGGTCAACATAACCACGCTTTACAAATCCACCCGCAACATAAGCCGTTGTACGATGAGCATCTACGTGATCAGGACCATTTTGGGCATCATCTTCTACAATAAATACGGCTGTTTCCTTCCAGATAGGTGATTTAGATAAATATTCCACAAATAGACCCACGGCATAATCGTTATCAGCAACGTGCGCGAATGGTGTCTTTTTCCCTAAGCGTTGGCCTTCTGTGTGATCATTTGGAAAACGTACGGAGTTGAACCGAGGTAATTGATTTGCGGCTAGCAATTTATCAAAATCCTTTCTCCAAGCATGAAAACGTGAAGTATCCATAATATCCTGATCGAAAGAAGCAAATTCAGGACAAAAATGATCCGCAATTGCAGGGATATTCGGCTTGAAATCATCCGCAAATTCTCCGTAGGTACGGTAAGAAACACCAGCACGCTGGCAATAATCCCAGATAAATCCATTCTTTGGATTTGCAATCAAACGAGTTCCTTCACCATCGTATCGGCCTCCGCGGCCTCCATAGGCTGTTGGCCATGTTTTCTCCAAATAATCAGTTGCATGTGCTGATGTAGACCAATTATGTCCGTCAGAACTAACCTCACCATCAACATAGAAATTATCTAATAAGACAAAATCCTTCACTAATTTATGTTGGTTTGGCGTGTATTTTTCTCCAAATAATAGCAAGGTTGTATCCCCATTTCCACCTGTAACATCTGACAAAACTTGATCATACGTACGATTTTCTTTCAATACGTAAAACACATATTTGATCGGTGAGGCATCCCCTACTTTCATGGGAATTGGATTCCCTTTTTCTCCCAAAGCGTTCATCTCACGTTCTTTAGTGTATGGTGTGTTTTGATACACAGCTTCAGAAAGAACTGCCAATTCTTGAACAGAAGGTTCTTTAAAAATGGACATTGTCCCTTTCATCAGACCTCCAATATACCCTGTACGAACTTTACGATTATTATCCGATTTTTGGTAAGTCACCGTTTGCTTTTTCTCGATTGGATTTGGACCGTCTGGATTTGCAAAAGAAGAAAATCCCTTACCATTCGCCACATAAAGTTTACCCTTAACTACTTGGATCGATGTAGGATACCAACCTACAGGAATAAAACCTAAGGATTTAGATTGACCCAACTTCTCCACTTCAAAGACGGCCAAACAATTATTGTCGGCATTCGAAATATACAAACGCTCCTCATCAGCCGACAAAGCTAAACCATTCGTCGAACTGCCTTCTAGTGCATTCGGCACTAAAGCTGCATTTAGGACCTCAACTTCTTTGTTTTTAACTAGGTCAACAACAGAAACGGAATTATCATTTCCATTCGCCACGTACATCGTCTTTCCATTTTTGGTCAATAACATTTCATTTGGATGATCTCCTACAGAAATGGCTGGCAAAAATTGTTGGGTGGCAGTTTGGAAGGGAAGTATTTGCTTAGCACCCCAAACAGAGATATATAAAACATCCTTTTTCTTATTCAATAAACACGTAAATGCCTCCGCTGGTAATTTATGAACTGCAAGGACATTTTTGGTTTTTGCTTGAATCACATACAAGGAATTATTTTCCTTCGTAACCACATAAAGCAAATCTTTTGCATCATCATATTCAATACCTGCCGGCGAAATAGTCGCTTTTTTTTCTGTTGACAAAGCAATTTTATCTTTCTCAACCAGCTGTCCATCCTGTATTTCAAAAACAATGATCAAGTTATCATTTCCTCCAGAAACAAAAACCGTTTTGTTGTCGGCAGCCACCTTCAAACCATACCATGATTTAGGCAATTCTTTGGAATCTAGCACCTGATTACTTGCAACATCAATTAATTGTAAGCTCTGAATGCTTTGGCCATTATTCGTCACCAAAATATACTTTTGATTAGGGGAGACGACAACATTCAAAGGTAAATCACCCAACGAAATGGATGTACCGTGTGGAGATAATTTCCAACCGTTTGGAAGCGTCACACGCTTCGAATTCAATTGACTTTGCAAATCAGATTGCCCATGCAATTGAAGGCTCGCAATAACAGCACAAATAAGGATTAAGTAACGCATATACTTGTTTTTTTTCTTGAAATTACGCTAAATGATTAAGCATTGTAGGCACTTCGATATAATTTAACAATTTGTTTTTACCGCTTTTCTAAGACAAATCCATCCCCTATTTGCCCATCGGATTGTATCCATTTTAGCTTAAAGGTTTTTTGATCAATATCCAACAAAACCGAACCACCTATCGTATTATTCGTGTAAATTGATGACTTCATGGGATAACCCGATCGCTGTCCTCCAAACTTTCCTCCTGAACCACTGACTACATAGATAACCCCTTGACCATTAGGCCCCACCACATAATGGTTCTTGTCAGTGGATTGAGCAAATACATGCGATGCAGCGTCAAAGGTTTCATTGATTCCATAATGCCCGCGCATCGGAAAACTGCGTTCATAGACATGGCTATGTCCTGCGATAACCAGGTCAACCTTGTATTGCTCGAAAATCGGATTCACATGTTCGCGTAAGGATTTCATGTCCAACTCAACATCAGAATCATGTGAGCCTTTGGAATAAGGAGGTTTATGAAAATAAACAACCACCCATGGTAATTTATTCGCAGCTAAATCAGCTTTTAACCAATCCACTTGATTCCCATTCCCATCTTTCAGCATCAGGCCAGAGGCTTCTTGCATCTCCGTATCCAAGGCAATCAGATGAACAGGACCATAATTAACTGAATAATACGATTCCGAGTGAGAAGGAAGACCTCCTCCCTGCCCTTCTACAGGCATATTGAAAATCTTGAAATAAGGCGGTTCACTCGGATTGTGCTTACCTGCATAATCATGATTTCCCGGCGAAGGATAAATAGGCAAGTTTTGCAAAAATACATCCTGATACACTTCAAACACATTTTTCTGATACTCTTCATCTTTTCCGTTGTTGTAGGCATTGTCTCCCAACCAGATCCAAGCATCGGGACGATTTCCCTGCGTGTAAGCTTCGATGGAATTCATAACAGCCTTTTGACTTGCAGATCCGTCACCAAAATCCCCCAAAGCCCAAATGCGAACGGATTCTTTTGATCCAAATGCGGGCGCTGTAACTACATATCGATTCTTGTCAAAAGACTTATGATCAATTTGATAGGCATAACGCGTCGCAGGTTTGAGTTGGTCAAGCTTAAGCACATGATCTATAACTCGGTTCTTATCTATTGCCCTCAACACCTTTCCCTTTGCCTGATAATATACCTGACTTGGGGAAGGGATATCTGTTCGCCAGTGTACCAAAACGGATGTAGGAGTAACTGATTGCAAGTAGGGGCCGCGAATGATTTGGGCTTTTTGACCCAAGCATAAACTCGCCTGAAACAGAAGAAAGATTAGGATTTTTTTCATATTCGTTCAAAAAAAAAGGCGCCATAGCTATGCTTGGCGCCTTAAAGATATTCAATTTTAGTAACCCGCGTTTTGTTTCAAATAACCCGTTAAGTTAGATGCCCCATCAATCGCCGTTTGTGGGATTGGGAAAACACGCATGTTTTTATTCGTATTGGATTTCTCAGTCCAACTATCTTCATACTTACCAAAACGAATTAAATCCGTCCGACGTTGTAATTCCCAGTAGAACTCAAAACCACGCTCACGAAGCAATAAATCTAAATTGATCGTTGACAATGGAGTCGCTGCCGAATTGGCTGTACGAGATAAACGAACTTTATTTACATCGGCCAAAGCCGCAGCTGCATCATTCGATTTACGCAATTTAGCCTCAGCACGCATCAAATACACATCGGCTAATCGCACAATAATTAAGTCAGCTTCACCGAAGTTTCTACCAGAGGCCGACTTGTCGGAGAATTCGTATTTCTCAACGCGATAGCCGGAACTGTAATCACTTCCTTCCGTGGTAAAATCAACTTTTTCGGTATGGATAACTAAAGGATTTCCTTTACCTCTTGAATTCAAGATCTTACCTACTTGTAGTGACTTACCATCAGCACATTTCACAAAAGCTCCACTCTTATAAATCAATCCATATTGTTGGCCACGTAAAATACCACGGTCAATTTTATACGTTGCTGGATCGACACATTGATTATCCTCTTTCTTTACATTTTGTTTGAAAAAACGAGGGTCAGCAACAGCTGGATCTACAGAACCATAAGCAGATACCCAGGACTGATAAAAAGTAGGGGTAATCGCAGGACCATCTGTTCCATTCGCTGCTGGATACGCTGGCAAAGGGCGTTGATCATTTGCCAAAGAGAAATACGACATACGGTTATGTCCATTCAATTCCGCACGTTGATCTACCGCTAAAATCAATTCTTTATTGGTATGATTCGCGTTACCAAAAATATCCCAATAATCAGCAGAGAGTGCATATTGACTTGAATTAATAATCTTGTCGGTATACTCAACAACTTTGTCCATATCCTCAGCCTTGTGCGTTGCAGTTCCATAAGGATCACGCCAAACAGCAGCGTTTAGGTGCAAACGAGCTAATAATCCCCAAGCACCTGCTTTGGTCAGACGACCGGGACCAACTGAAGTAGATAATACTGGCTCTACATCCAATAACTCACTTTTAATGTAGGTAATCGCAGCCTCGCCACGTAAAATCGACGTAACATCACCCAGGTCTTCTTTTGAAAATGCTAAACCAAATAAATCCAACATCACCATGTTGTAATAGGCACGCATACCCCGAGCTTCTGCTAGATACAATTTGGCATTCGGATCACTGTTTAATTTCAAAGAATTAATTGCCGTAACAGAACGAGAAATACCAGCTAAAACGGCATTCCAAGTATTTCTTACGTTGGGGTCGGTACTGGTAGTCTCGTGCTTATGAAGCGATAAATAGATACCATTATCACCCCAGTCCGTTCCACCACGATAAGGCAAAATCGCCTCATCTGTAGAAATTTCTTGCAAGGCAAATAATGTTGTGTGCTGGAAAATCGTAGGTAATACCGCATAAACGGGTGCGATCATTCCATCTGCCGCTTGCTTATCCGTTAAGCCCGCAGCATTGTACTCATCCAATACTTTTTCATTCAAATCGGAGCAACCTACTAAGGCTGTCATCCCTACCATTATCATGGCTATATTTCTAAACTTTTTCATTTCTGTGTAGGTATTCAAATTAGAATGTAAGATTTAAACCAACAATCAAAGATTTTGCTTTTGGATAGCTCATGTAGTCTATACCATAAGACAAGACTCCGTTAATGGAGTTATCTTTATTAACTTCTGGATCATATCCATCATAATTGGTATTCACCCAAAGGTTCTGTCCCGTTACTGACAAACGTGCGTTGGAAATAAACTTATTGATTCCCAATTTAGCCGTAGGCAATTGATAGCCTAAAGTCACGTTGTTCAAACGTAAAAAAGCTCCATCCTTTAAATAACGTGTTGAGATAGGCGCCGGGTTATTGATTGACTCCTTAGCATCCGCATAAGCGCTTGGCGTTACGTTGGTATTCTTAGCGATCTTCAATTTATAGAAAGAGGCATTCGCTGTATTGTCATAGATTTTGTTTCCTGACACGCCATTGAATTGAAGAGAAAGGTCAAAACCTTTGTAGGCTACATTACCAAAGAAGTTATACTGCGTGGTAGGCAAAGCTGTACCAGCAGCAATACGATCTTTATCCGTGATGATACCATCGCCATCTTGATCTTTGTATTTGCTCATACCTTTATCATCAAATCCGATAAATTCTTTTAGGAAGAAAGTACCAATCGGCTGACCATTGATATAACCATTAATCGTAGCGGATGTCAATCCGGATCCTGAAGCAGAACCTGATGGAATCACTGAATAAGGAGAACCTTTAACTTCATTATTGATCAAAGTTAAATTACCTCCTACATTAAAACGAACGCCTGATTTTGTAGTAAACTTGTAATCCAAGTCCATTTCTACACCACTATTCAAGATTTCCATATTATTCACGTTCGTCCAAACTGACGTAGCTGGCTGAACTGGATCCGCTGGAATAACTTCTAACAACATGTTTGTTGAGACCTTATTGAAAGCATCAATCGATCCGGATAGGGCCCCATTCAAGAATGCGAAATCCAAACCAATATTCATTTGCGTAGATACCTCCCATTTAATATCAGGATTTGCTAAGCGAGAATACGTAATCCCTGCAGGGAAACTAGCAGACGCATCCAAAGGATAAGAAGTTGCCGAACCAACGGTAGCCGTAAATAATGGTTGAGTAATTTTTGGTGGAATTTCTTGGTTACCTGTTTGACCCCAACCTCCACGTAATTTTAAATTGCTGATCGACGTATTCTTCAAGAAAGGCTCTTCCGAAATTCTCCATCCTAATGAGAATGAAGGGAATATACCATAACGGTTATTCGAACCAAATTTTGATGAACCATCCGCACGAACAGTTGCCGTCGCTAAATATTTATCTTGATATTGATAATTCAAACGCGTGTAAAATGATTGCAACTCATTAATAAATGCAGAACCTCCAGGCTTGTTAGTCGCCAAAGTTAATTCCTGACCAATACCAGGGTTATAAATAGGCTCAGTAGGAACAATAGGGAATTTATTAATACTAAACGTGCGCCATTGGTATTGAATTTTCTGATACGAATGACCAACCATCGCAGCGAAGCTATGATCCCCTAAATCAAGATTGTAAGTTAAATAGTTTTCAATCAAGTTATTCAAATTGCTTGTATTGTAGGTATCCAAGCGACCATCAATCTTAGGAACATTACTTGCAAGTGTTTGTACATCACGAACAGACGTAGAATTATCATAACCGAAATTCATGCGATAAACTAATCCTTTCATCAATTTCATTGATGGAGAGATATTAGCAATAAAACGATTTGTCGTATTAATATCTTTGAACAATTGTAAAGTTGTCAAAGGATTTGACTGACTGACAAATGTCGCTGGCGTTTTTCCATCAGCTGAATAAGCAGGTAAAGTAGGATTATTCGTCAGCGCATTGCCTAATAGACTTTCGATAGCTGGACGCTCATTAACTGTATTTGAAAAGCTAATATTCGCATCTAAACTTAATCGGTCATCCCAGAATTTTTGATTCACATTCATACGTCCCGTTAAACGATCCAATTGATTGTTCTTCAAAATACCCTGTTGCATTTGAGCACCAAAAGCAGCATAATAAGTTAGCTTACTCGCCCCACCACCTAGACTCAAATTATAATTTTTAGTCATTGCTTGGCGCGTAATCTCATTTTGCCAGTCGGTATTTGAACCAAAATCCTCTAAAGTTCCTCCATTCGCAACGACTTGCGTGCGGAAATCTGAAGCGGAAAGTACAGGTAATGCACGAGCGATCGAGCTAAAACCAACATTCGTAGAGAATTCGATTTTAGACGCACCTGCTTTTCCTTTTTTCGTTGTCACTAAAATAACACCATTCGCACCGCGAGAACCATAAATGGCCGTAGCAGAGGCATCTTTCAATACATCAATGGTTTCGATATCTTGTGGATTCAAGAAGTTTAAAGGGTTTCCACCACCAGTCGTCGAGTTATCTAAAGCTAATCCATCTATAACAAAAAGGGGCGTAGAACCTGAACGAATACCTCCTGGTCCACGGATTGTGATACCCTGAGAACCACCCGGTTCACCTGTCGCAGATGTTACATTCACACCAGCAACTTTTCCTTGTAATAACTGCTCTGGTGAGTTAATGATACCTTTATTAAATGCCGCACTCGCGACAGATTTAACAGAACCCGTTACATCCGTTTTCTTTTGAGTACCATAACCTACAACAACAACTTGTTCTAAGTCGGCAGCATTAGCTGTTAAGCCCACATTGATTTGTGTTTGTTTACCTACAACCACAGATTTCGTTGCGTAACCGACAAATTTGAATTCTAAAACAGCATTGTCCGAAGTGACCGAAATGGAATATTGACCCGATGCATCGACAGTCGTTCCTTTGGTAGAACCTTTGATCGAAACTGATCCGCCAACTAGAGGTTCATTTGTGGCAGCATCAACGAGTTTTCCTGAAATTTTGTTGCCTTGAGCAAGAGCAAGTTGTGCTTGCGAACAAAGCATAATTACAGCGCTGACGATTAAAAAAAACGGTTTACGGGTTTTCTTTAAAAGCTCATGCGCATGGGAGCGTAAGAGTAGTCTCATAAATAAGGGGATAGTTTGTTTAATAGGTAAATTTATATTGGTGTTCTTTCACATAGGTTAACAGATTGTTATTTCTATGTTAGAAAATTAAATCTTCGAATATTACTATTTTAAAATGGAAAACGAAAAATATTTTATAAAAATTAAATAGCAAAAAACAACAGATTAAGCGTGCATTATCGAATAAGGCGACCGCTCGTTGCAGCAAGAATCTGCTCAATTGTTGCACCAGGTTGAATTTCAACAAGCTTAAATCCACCCTCAGGCGAAATATCATAAACCCCTAATTCTGTAATCACACGAGTCACACAACGGACACCCGTGAGAGGTAGGTCACATGTGCGGACCAATTTCGATTTGCCCGAAGGCGTCGTTTGAAGCATGGCAACAATGACCTTATCAGCAGATGCCACTAAATCCATCGCTCCACCCATACCCTTAACCATTTTTCCAGGTACTTTCCAGTTGGCTAAATCCCCCCGTTCCGAAACTTCCATCCCACCCAAAATTGTCACATCAATGTGATTACCACGAATCATAGCAAAACTTTGTTCTGATCCAAAAACCGATCCACCAGATGCAACGGTAATGGTTTGCTTACTCGCATTGATGTAATCTGCATCCTCCGCCCCTTCTTCCGGAAATGGGCCGATGCCCAACAAACCATTTTCCGATTGCAAAATGACCTTCATGCCTTTAGGAATATGATTCGCTACACGGGTTGGAATACCGATACCCAAATTGACATAATCGCCATCCTTAATTTCCTGCGCTAGACGCTTCCCAATAATTTCTTTCTTAAGATCTTCCGGACTTAATTCCTTGATTTCTTCCGCATCCATTTGGTGCGTCAAATGTTCAATAGGCTTTTGGTAATCCTTTCCCTGAAAAATGCGATGCACATAAATGCCAGGGGTGTGAATTTGATTGGGATCCAAGGAGCCCGCAGGCACTAATTCCTCCACCTCTGCAATAGTTATTTTCCCGGCCATTGCAACCACAGGGTTGAAGTTTTGCGAAGTACCCTTATATATTAAATTTCCTTCGGTATCCCCTTTCCAAGCTTTTACAAATGCATAATCCGCCGTGATGGCCGTTTCCATCAAGTATTTCTTGCCATCAAACTCACGTGTTTCTTTGCCTTCCGCCACTTCTGTCCCCACACCAGCAGGTGTATAAAATGCCGGAATTCCAGCACCACCACATCGAATGCGTTCCGCTAAAGTTCCCTGAGGAACCAGTTCGACAGCGAGATGACCTTCCAACATCAATTTTTCGAACAAATGATTTTCTCCGATATAGGAACAAATCATTTTCCGAATTTGCTTTTGAGCAATTAGTCGGCCTATGCCAAAGTTTTCCAAACCAGCTTCATTGGAGATACAAGTTAAATCAGTTGCATTTTTTTCTAATAAGGCTGAAATAAGATTTTCAGGAACACCTGTCAGACCAAAACCGCCCATGAGAATGCTCGAACCTGAAGTGAGATCTATTATAGCCTCTGCAGCATGTGTGAAAACTTTATTCATATTGATTATTGGTAATCAGTAATCAACTCCACATTTGGATGAAGCCAAAGAAATGAAGCCGGGCAATCCGTAGAAATTTGTTGGGTCAAAATTTGCTCTAAAGCTGCTTCTTTCCCCTTCCCAGTTACCAAGAAAATGATTTTTTTAGTTTGTAGAATACCTTGCATCCCCACACACCAACCGAAAGCAGGCTCTAATCCTTGGGATAAAGCTGGATCATGTTGAATGGTTGATTCGGCTAATGTAGCTTTATGAAAACCGGCTTGTAAATTAGCCGCTGGTTCATTGAATGCAATATGACCATTTTTTCCTAGGCCTAGAATACACACATCCATGGGACTATTCGCTTGGATATAGGATTCAATGCGTTGGATTTCCTTTTCAGGTTCTGCTGAATTTGGATCAAAACTTACGTAGCGTTCTGCTGGGATATCCATAGGACCAAGCAAATGCTTTTGAAGGTAAGATTCACAGGAGTCGGGATGCGTAGCGGGAATAATTCCCCACTCATCCATTTTGATAACACGCATTTGACTAAAAACAGTCTTTTCCTTTGCCATTTCAGCATACATTCCAGTGGGAGAACCACCGGTTGCCGCGCAAAAAAGCAGGTCGGGTTTAGCTTTTACAGCCTGTAAAACATGGGACGCGGCTAGGGCGCTTAATTCTTGGTAGTTGGCAACTCGTGTAATTCTCATCGTTAAATCTTTTGCCTAAAATAACAGAATACACCTGCATTAAGAAACAGATTATCAGTTTTCTGATATTTATTACCAATTGAATTTACTATTTTGCATCACAATCTAGTTCTAATTAAACATGTACACACACCTATTCGCTACGGCGGCTGGGAGGAAAGGATGCATTCTGCTATTCTTGACCTTCCTCTGCATGCAAAACTTACGCGCGCAAACTTGGGCATTCCAAACAGGAAGTAATCTCACCACTTTTGATTTTACCAATTCGGCCGGTCAAGTCGTTTCGGGAATTAAGTCAGGATCTGGAAATTTGTATGGAATTCAATTCCAACAAAAACTGGTAGATACAACGGCTTTATTGTTAACCTCGAGCCCATGGGCCATTTATTTCAATCAGCATCCTACATTGGGTAAACTATTGGGTAAGTTTCAATGGGCTTTGGGAATTCAATACAATCAATACAATGCTGTAGGAGATGCGGTTAATGTCGCGTTCAGTTACCAAACCGATTACCTCGGCTTCCGCCCTTCTTTACAATTCAATCAGCCCATATATAAAAATTTGAGTCTACAAGCAGCTGGAATTTTGCAGGTGAATCAATTATTGCATGGAAATCAATGGGTCAACAATCGTTTTCTGGATTTAAAACAAGATCCACAATTCAATGGGATTCAAATGATGGCAGGCTTCCAACTAGGTGTTCAACAAATGATTTCGGAGGGGTTATCACTTTCGCTAAGTTACCAACAAATGTCTACGATGCAGGCCGGCGAGGTACAAGGCACACACTTAATACTCCGACCGAAAAGCTTCGTATTTGGCATCATTTTCCAACCGAAAAACAAATAATCAGATGAAAAGATTTGCACTATTACTTGGCTTTCTTTTGATCGGAATGATTAGCCAAGCACAAACAAAGGGTATTCAATACCAAGCCGTCATCCAGGATCCTAGTCCTTACCAAATTCCGGGTACATTTATCCAAGGACAGGTATTACAAAATTCAAAAGTTAGTATCCGATTCACGTTAAAAACGAATGGGACGACTGATTTCGAAGAATTACATGAGACAGAAACGGATGATTTTGGCTTGATCAATTTGACGATTGGGAAAGGTAAAAAAACGATTGGCACCAATTTTGACCAAATCATTTGGAATGGACAAAACAAGGTTTTGATCGTTGCGGTCAAAATAGCTAATCAAACCAATTTTACGGAAGTCAGTAATCAAACACTTTTGTATAGTCCCTATGCACTTTATGCTGATGCAGTGGAATATAAAAATGTTAGCAATTCGCCAAAAGATATATCGCATTTCACGAATGATGTAGGCTATTTAGTTTCCAATGATTTAAAGCCGTTGGAGAAAAAAATCAACGATAATCAAGCGGAAAATGTAACGAGCTTTTCGCTTTTAAAGAATCAGCAAATTACCCTAGAAACTAAAGTTGAGGAACAAGGGAAGATTTTGAATGAAACTATCCTTCGTACACAGAGTATGAATGTACGGATTGACCAACAAAACAATCAAATCAGCCAGAATCAAACGAATTTGGTGAATCAAATCAATAGTTTGGGAGGTTCGTTTGAATCGCTTGGTAATAAATCACTGGCCACCGATTTAGGTAATACAAACCCAAGCAATCAACTTTATCCGAGTCAAAGAGCCGTAAAATCCTATGTGGATCAAGTTATTTCGACTGTAGTTGTATCGGGTACGCCGGATGCAACCACATTGGCTGCAGGTAAAATTCAATTAACTGGGGATTTAAGTGGAACTGCCGCATCACCCACAGTACCCGACCTGGTCTTAAAAGAAGATTTAGCAAATAAGTCGGTGAGCGTCCCCACAGATGCCACATCTGACATCAAATATCCAAGTGTCCGCGCAGTTAAAACCTATGTGGATCAAGCGACGCAGGGAATTGCCTTATCCGCTGATTTAAATGCAAAAGCAGACAAGCTTTCCCCCATATTTTCGGGAAGCCCTTCCCTTCCGACGGGAACCATCGCCGTTAAACAAGGCATTGGCAGCAATACGACGCAGTTGGCAACGACCTCCTTCGTCCAACAAGAACTAAGTGCCGTATCCATAAATTATGCGACAAAGGAAGATGTAAGCAACAAATCGACGGCAACAGCTTTGGGTACGAGCAACACCTTATATCCGACACAAAATGCTGTCAAAACCTATGTGGATGCGCAAATCAGTTCAGCGACTATTTCGGATGCAACATTAGCTAGTAAGGGAAAAATACGATTGGGAGGCGATTTAGCTGCGGGCAATAGTACAGCTGATGATCCGATCATTCGAGACAATGCGATAAGCACAAGTAAAATTTTAGATGCAGCGGTTACAGATGTTAAAATTGCGGCAGTTGCTGGTAGTAAAGTAACAGGTAATATCACGGGAGAGGCAAGCAATGTAACAGGAACGGTTGCGCCTACGCATGGAGGAACAGGCGCTTCAGGTACCTTAATAGGCTATGTTAAAGCGAATGGTACATCCGCCATGCAGGCAGTTACCGCGATACCCGTAGCTGACATTACAGGAGCGGAAGCGATTGCAAATAAGAGTAATGATGTACTAACGGATGCTAGTTCAACGACAAAATATCCCAATGTACGTGCAGTCAAGGCGTATGTTGACAATCAAATTGCGCAAGGAACGATCCCGGATGCAACGGCGACGGTCTATGGAAAAGTGAGATTAGGGGGTGATTTGGCAGGAACGGGATCGACGGCAGGAACCCCTATCATTTCAGACAATAGTATTACGAGTACTAAAATCGCGGACCTTGCAGTTACCAATGGGAAAATCGTTGGTATCGATGGAACGAAAGTAGCTGGCAGTATCCCGGGAAATGCGGCCAACGTGAATGGAATCATCACGACTTCACATGGGGGAACAGGAGCATTAGCCACGCTTAACGGATATGTCAAAGGAAATGGAGCCTCGGCCATGACGAGCAGTACGACAATTCCGGTTGCCGATGTGATCGGGGCAGAATTGAGTTCAAATAAATCTATTGCAGGTGACTTAGGAAATACATCCACAAGTGATCTTTTGTACCCAAGTCAAAAAGCGGTTAAAACCTATGTGGATGCATTATCTGCTGGCAATATTGGAACAGCGACGCAAAGCGCATTAAATATGAAAGAAAACACATCGAATAAATCCGATGGAAGTATAGATGCTAATAGCTCGATTGAATTCCCTACGCAACATGCCGTTAAAATTTATGTTGAAAATAAATTAGCGAATCAAACGATTTCATTGGCTAATTTTCAGACTATTAATCCAGACAAACTAATTGGAAATTTTGGGGCAACGTCAGCAACGCCATCTGAAATCTCAACATCTGGAACGGGAAGTGTTGTTCGTTCAAGCGGAGCGACACTTAATAATGTACTTTTAAATGGAACTATCGGCGGAAATGCTATAGTTGCTCCTATCAATGGAGGTTTAGGCACCTCTAGCTTAACATCTGGATATGTAAAAGCAGGCAATCCATTCGCTACGGTATCTTCGATACCAGTTAGCGACGTGACGGGTGCCGTTCAAAAGGTCAATGGGTCTCTTCCAGATGCCAATGGTAACATTGCACTTCGTTTTGGAACGACTTACACAGGGATATTTAATGGGGGAAATTTTACACCCGTGGTAAGTTCACCTATCAATAGTGATGTTTATATCGTTTCAGCTGACCCCACATCAACGAATAATGGACGTACGTTCATATACGATGGCAGTAATTGGCAGGAAATCACAACGAATCAGGCTACTTTGGAGGCCAAATATGTGCAATTGAGAGGATCAACCATGAGTGGAAATTTATCATTTCCGGGTGGGACAAAAATTCAAATAGCCGATGCACCTACTTCTTCAACGGATGTTGCTAATAAGGCATATGTCGACATTCAAACGGCCGCAGGAATTACTCCAGATGCAACAAATCTTGTCGTAGGTAAAATTCAATTAGCTGGAGATTTAGGAGGTCCAAGTTCAACGGCCACGAATCCAATCATTTCGAATGGAGCAATTAACAATGCGAAACTTGCTTCGGGTTCTGTTTCAGATGACAAAGTAACAGGAACAATTTCCGGAGCAAAAGGAGGTACAGGTGTAAATAACACAGGTAAAACCATCACTTTGGGAGGTAATTTAACAATAAGTGGATCAAACGCCTTGACTTTAAATACAATAGGAACAACAAGTGTTTCTCTTCCGATGAGTGGAACTTTAGCAACCTTATCAGGAGCTGAAGCATTGACAAATAAGAGTTTCAATGGCCTACAACTTACGAGTAGCCTGACAGGATTTACAATCGCAGGAGGAACTACAAGTAAGACACTTACGGTAGCTAGTAATGCCAATATTTCAGGGACGAATACTGGAGATCAAACCATCACATTATCGGGAGACCTTTCAGGTTCAGGTACGGGAACCCTTAATGCTACATTAGCTAATACCACAGTCGTAGCAGGGATATATGGAGGAAATGCTTTGATTCCTCAGATTACGGTAGACCCCAAAGGTCGGATAACCGCTGTATCAGAGATTCCATTGTCTAACACTACTTTGGCTGGAACCATTTTAAACGACGGAAAAGTACTTATTGGAAATAGTAGCAATGCAGCCGTTGAAAGGAATCTTTCAGGTGATGTAACGATGAATAATACAGGTGTTACGACGATTGGAAATTTAAAAATCACCAATGGCATGTTGGCTGGCAATATTGACCTAAGTACCAAAGTAAGCAACATGCTACCCATCGCCAATGGGGGAACAGGTGTATCTAGTTTGACAAGCAATGCTTTGATGGTCGGAGGAGCTAGCATCGGATTTATTGCACCAGGAACTGCTGGCTATGTCTTGAGTTCGAATGGTACAAGCTGGTCGGCGAATGCCATCACGAGTTTAGGTGTTGCGACAACCGTAGGTAGCATCAACACTAGCGGTACCCCGAATGGTATGACCTTATTAGGTGGGGAAATAAAGTTGAGTCCAGCGGATGCAAGTAATCCGGGTATAGTTACAACAGGAACTCAAACACTTTCAGGAGCAAAAAGCTTTTCGCAAGACCTTCAAATCAATCATTTGATGATTGGAAATGGAGGCGGCGGCCTCGATGCGAATACGATGGTTGGGAAAAACGCTTTTATAAGTAATACGACGGGGACCAACAATACAGCGTTGGGTTATCAAAGTTTGAGTTTAAATACAAGTGGAACGAACAATACGGCGATTGGAGCGGGAGCTTTAAGTTTAAGCACAACGGGGATTAATAATACGGCTTTGGGGCAAGGAGCGGGTGTGAGCATAGGTACCTTGAATAATACGCTGGCATTGGGAGCAGGTGCGACTGTCGGCACGGATAATAGCATCCAATTGGGAAATGCCAATATCGTACGAGTAAACACCGCGGGAGCTATTCAAGCAGGCAGTATTCAAAATACGCCTATTGGCTCAATAAGCCCACAAACAGGTGCATTTACGAACTTAAAAACGACGGGGACTAATGCCAACCAAATTGTGGTAACTGAAGCAAATAATTTATTAAGTTCAATACCTAGTTTACCCGTAAATTTGGGAGGAACAGGGTTGAATAGCATTACAGCAAACAGTGTATTAATTGGAAATGGAATAGGTAACTTAACATTTGTTACACCGAATACGAATGGTCAGGTATTAACGTGGAACGGGAGCAATTGGGCTGCGACGGTACCGACTGCACTAACAACTGGAATAATAGGAAATAGTACGGCAAATGGTTTAACCGTGAGCAACAATGTAATCAGTTTGAGTCCAGCAGATGCGACAAACCCGGGTATTATCACCACAGGAGCACAGAGCTTTGCAGGAGCTAAAACCTTTTCAAGCATTATTAACTCTGGAAATCTGACAATTAATAGCCTAACAGCTTCCAAGGTAATATTCACGGATGCATCCAAAAATCTTAGTTCCACGGGAACTGTTGGTGTTACACAAGGAGGAACAGGCACAGCAAGCTTCACGAGTGGAGGCCTCATCGTTGGTGCGGGAACATCATCTTTATCTAGCATTAACCCAGGAACAGACGGACAAATTTTGGTTTCTCGCTTGGGAGCTTGGAATGTGGAAAATGCATCGCCATCGGTTACGTTAGGAAATGTAAATGTAGGTTCAACAGCCAAAGGTTTAAGTATTACGGCTGGCGGCGAAATCAGTTTGAGCCCAGCAGATGCTACTAACCCAGGTATAATCACCACAGGAGCACAAAGCTTTGCAGGAGCAAAAACTTTTTCAAGCATTATTAACTCTGGAAATCTGACAGTTAATAGCCTAACAGCTTCCAAGGTTGTATTTACTGATGCTTCAAAAAACCTCAATTCCACGGGAATTGTTGGAGTTGACCAAGGAGGAACAGGCTTAAGTAGTATCCTCTTGAATGGCGTCATGGTAGGCAATGGAACAAATTCAATTAGTACGGTCACAGCCAATACCAATGGCCAGGTATTGACATGGAATGGATCAAATTGGACGGCAATTGCCCCCACAGCCGTTTCAGCAGGCACTTTAGGAACGAGCACGGCCAATGGATTAACAGTTAGTAATAATGTGATTAGTCTCAGTCCTGCTGATGCGACCAACCCTGGAATAGTCACAACAGGAGTGCAGACTTTCACTGGAGCCAAAACTTTTGCTAGCATTATCAATTCGGGAAATCTGAGTGTAGGGGGCAACTTATCTAATGCAACATTAACTGCATCAAAAGTCGTATTTTCAGATGCGTCCAAAAATCTAAGTTCTACAGGCACAGTAGGTGTTGACCAAGGAGGAACTGGTGCAACAACCTTGGGTTTAGGAGCTCTCTTAATAGGCAATGGAACCGGTGCGATCACCACACTTGCACCTAGCACTGCTGGCTATGTCCTGAAGGTCGTTGGATCCAGCTGGACTGTCAGCACGCCTGACCGCGATGAAAGCGACCAATTTATGGCAACCGTGGGTCAGACGAGCTTTAGCTTAACACAAAGCCCAGTCGCGAACAGTAAGGTCAAAATGTTTATTAATGGTATCCGAATTGATAAGAATGCCTATACAATTTCAAGTAATACAGTAACCTATGTACCCGCATCCAACAGCAATTTTACTTTAGAAGCGGGAGACCGAATTCAATTTGACTATGCATACTAAACTATTTCTATATTTATTATTGACTGCTAGCATTTGCTTAGGCCAAATGGCTACCCACAGCGGAAGAAGATCAGGTGTCAGAAGTGAGTTTATCAATAAATCTGGCAAGAAAAACACCTTAGATGGAGTATATACAACGGGGAAATTGAACATTTTGCCCCCATGTACCAATTTGATCGTCAATCATATTACGAGCCGTGGTGTGGCACCCGTTGCAAAAACAATCACCTATAATTTGGCCTATTCAACGATTACTGGTGAAAACAAATGTTGGTTATTGCAAAATTTAGGCTCAACAAATGCACCATTAAGTTCGACGGATAATACAGAAGCTGCTTCAGGTTGGTATTGGCAATTTGGAAGTAAAATTGGATATCGATATACAGCTTCAAGAACACCTTCAACAACCTGGCCAAATCGAACATTGCTAAACGCAGATTGGTCTGCAGCGCAGGATCCTTGTACAATTGAATTAGGAACTGGTTGGCGATTACCTACCTACGCGGAGTGGAGGACAATTGCAATTAATTACCGATATGAAGCAAATGTTTTTGGATCTGATATTAAATTGCACAATGCAGGCTGGTTAAGACAATCTGATGGACTTATTCAAGAACGTGGTATAACCACACATTATTGGAGCTCAACAAGTGATACCGACATAAATGCTCGAGGCTTTGTGATTCCCTCTGCAGGCGCTCCTACAACGGCTTCTACAAACGATAAAGATGCGGGTTTTAGTGTTCGTTGCATTCGAGACTAATATCATTTTTTTCATGGAACGAAAAGCTTAATTTAGCAAAATGAAAGTAAACGCGCTACTCATTATAGCTGGAATAAGCCTCTTCGCCTGTTCAAAGAAAGAAGCAAGCATCTCCCCCACTTCCGGCAACATCACGGAATCGATTTATGCCTCTGGTACAATTAAGTCGGCCGACCAATATCAAGCCTTTGTTTCTGTCAGTGGAATCATCGAAGAAATCTATGTAAAAGAAGGGCAACAAGTAAGCATTGGCACACCCCTACTTCGTGTTTCGAATGAAACGCAAAAATTTAATTTGGAGAATGCGCAATTGGCCGCCAACTTCAATGATGTGGCTAACAATCAAGGAAAATTAACCGAAGCAGAGGCCATTGTTCAAACTGCCAAAGCTAAATTAAAGCTAGATTCTAGCCTGTATTCAAGACAAAAAGCATTATGGTCCCAGCAAGTAGGTACCCGCATTGAATTCGAACAGAAAGAATTGAATTACCAAAGTTCGAAAGCCAATTACCTTTCGGCGAATCAACGATACAAAGACTTAAAACGTCAGATCAATTTTGGTGCAGCTCAAACCAAGAAAAACGTTCAAATTTCCGCTAGACAGAATGAGGATTTCATCCTAAAAAGCAAAGTTAATGGAACAGTATTTAGCATTTTGAAGGAAAAAGGAGAACTTGTTAGTCCACAAACACCTATTGCTACGTTAGGTAACTCGAAAAACTTTCGATTGGAAATGCAAGTGGATGAACACGACATTTTCAAAGTTAAACTAGGTCAAAAAGTAGCCATTACGTTTGATGCATATAAAAACCAATACTTTGAGGCAGAAGTCAACAAAATTGCCTCGATTATGAATGAACGCAACAAAACATTTTTGATCGAAGCTCAATTTACAAAGGCTCCCGAAAAATTATATCCAAATGTTACGTTTGAAGCCAGTATCATTCTGCAATCCAAGCAAAATGTACTCATCTTACCTCGAAATTACATCAAAAATGACTCCATCGTTACCTTAGTAGATGGTAGCAAGCGAATCGTCAAATTGGGTTTGACCGATTTCCAAAAGGCAGAAGTTATCAGTGGATTAAGCGCGAAAGACCAAGTGATTAAACCGGAATAATGAATATCAAACTAATCATTCAAGTATCCATTTCACTTCTCTTAGCGCGATGGAAACAAACCTTAGTGGCAGCCGTAGGGGTTACTTTTAGTATCGCCATGTTTGTGACGCTCCTAGGTTTCATGAATGGACTAAATGATTTATTGGATGGATTAATCATGAACCGAACGGCACACATTCGCTTATATCACGACATCAATGTTTCCAAAGTTCAACCCATCGATTTACTTTCTCCCAATACAAACAATTTCGTACACTCCGTCAAGCCTAAAAATCAACGCCTCGAAATTTACAACAGCGGGCAAATCATGCAAGCCATCAAACGTGATGAGCGAGTACTTGGCGTAGCGCCCAAGATTAACGCGCAAGTTTTTTACAATGTAGGCAGCGTCGATCTGACCGGAGTGATTAATGGCATTGACCCCGACGAAGAAAACAGATTATTTATGTTTTCAGATTATGTCACAGAAGGAAACTTTTTAGACCTCAAAAACATCCCTAACAGCATCATACTAGGAAAAGGGGTAGCAGATAAAATGGCGGCCAATATGGGCGATATTGTCCAAGTAACCACAAGTAAAGGAGAACGAGTACAACTAAAAGTAGTCGGATTTTTTCAATCCGGATTACAAGATTTAGATCGTGTACAAAGCTATTGTTCAATCGGAACGACACAAAAATTATTAGGTGTATCCAATAATTACATCACAGACATCCAAGTCAAATTAAAAAACATACTGCAAGCGCCAGCGATGGCCATTGAATACCAACGCTATTATGAAACCGATGCGATTGATATCCAACAGGCAAACTCCCAGTTTGAAACCGGCAGTTCGGTCAGAAGTATTATCTCGTATGCCGTGGGCGTAACCTTGCTAATCGTGGCAGGATTCGGGATTTACAATATTTTAAACATGATGATTTATGAGAAAATGGATTCCATTGCCATCATGAAGGCCATCGGATTTTCTGGTAATGATGTCAATTTGATATTTATTTTTATCGCATTGAGTATAGGTGTTTTTGGAGGCGCGATGGGATTATTAGCTGGCTTTGGTATATCAAACATTATTGATCAAATTCCTTTTAATACCGATTCCTTACCCACAATCAAGACCTTCCCTATCAATTACAATCCAATTTTCTATATTATCGCCTCTATATTTTCCATCGTTACGACCTATTTCGCAGGCTATTTCCCTTCAAGAAAAGCAAGTAAAATAGATCCTGTCATTATCATCCGAGGTAAATAACATGACACACATTCACAAAGAAGTTTTACGGGCAAACCACATCACGAAATACTTTCATGACCCGATGACGGTAAAAGTGTTGGATGACATCAGTTTCAGTCTGACCCAGAGCGAATTTGTATCCGTCATCGGAAAATCAGGATGCGGAAAATCGACCTTGCTGTATATTCTATCCACCATGGATACCGAATATGAGGGGGAATTATTCATCGATTCCATCCTCATGGGCGATAAAACAGAAAAAGAACTTGCAGCAGTAAGGAATGAAAAAATCGGTTTTGTCTTTCAATTCCATTACCTCCTGAATGAATTTAGCGTCCTTAAAAATGTGATGCTACCTGGACTAAAACTTGGAAAATACAGCGAAAAGGAAGTAGAACATCGTGCCTACGAAAAGCTGAAAGTTTTAGGTATTGAAAATGAAGCCTTGAAATTACCCAACCAATTGTCTGGAGGCCAAAAACAGCGTGTCGCGATTGCTCGAGCCTTAATTAATGATCCTCTTTTAATCATGGGAGATGAACCTACGGGCAACTTGGACAAGAAAAACAGCGAGATTGTTTTTCACACTTTCCAGCAATTAGCTGAGGAATTTCATCAAACCTTGTTGATTGTTACACATGACAATGAATTTGCCAATAAAACTTCTCGCATCATCGAAATGCAGGATGGCAAAATTATCAACTAACTTATTCTTTTACGATCGAGGTAACGAACGGTTTACCCTTTTGCAAGACGTGAAGAATGTATTTCCCTTGTCGGAAATTTTGAAACTCAGTCAAATTAATTTCTGAAATCTTCTCAGGATAAGTTGCTTGCCACATGGTACTACCCACAATATCGTAAATCGCAACATAGGTTGGCATCGTGCTTTCCGCAGAAAAGGAAATGCGCAATTTATCTTTGAAAGGGTTCGGGAAAACGGTAAAACTAATTGGATTCTCGATAGCTACCTGAATCTTTAAACCGGAATTTTGGATACTTTTGGCCAACAAATTAGGCTGTTTGAAGCCCTGACGCATGGTTAGACCCGACTGAACACTTGTTCCTGTAACGACACTTGATTGACCGATAACATGAGAAAAATATTTACCATTCACTAGTTGGGTTCCTCCCCCAGCTGCAATCGTTGATGAGCTAATAGTTTGTGCAAATACACTCGAAAAGGAAACAAAAAACAGGATTACAAGCGTGTAAATTTTCATATCATCGAACTAGTTTGGCCTAAAGTTACAAATTAATTCTAACCTGCGATATATTTCCCAAAGGGGATTCTACGCAAAAGCCAAACAATCACACTCGATATCAACAAACAGATAATCGCTGTTAAAGGAATCCCTATACTTGGATGCCACATCGCACCATAAATTTTAATCTTAACCAGATAGAATAACACAATGATATGTACCAAATAAATTCCATAGCTATGGGAGCTAATCCAATCGCGCAACCTGATTGTTCCCGGTATAGTACCCTCATAAGCTTTAAACAACATAAATAATCCTGCCGTCGACATCACCACACTCGGCGAAAAATTCGCATATAACAAGCCATAAAACTTGCCATCTTCCAGCGATTGTAAATAAGTTCCTTCCATCGTCCACAAGGTTCCTAATACGAACAAAAGCCATGCAAATAAACGCGAAACTGTATGATTAGCTATGTAATAGCCCAAAACTAAATAACCTAAATAGCCTGTGAAGTAGGGCAATTTAACCGGCAAACTCAGTCCAGGAAAATGTGGATTATCGAATAAGATAGTCACCAACCACATGCCTAAAAAGAATCGCAAATGGCTTTCAGATGCTTTTCTGACCCATGCGCCTATAATTGGAATAAACAAATAGACACCCACAATCATATAGATGTACCAGAAATGATAGGACGCTCCTTCAAAATACTGTTTGAAAATCCATGAAGGACTAACAGGCCGACCACCCAGTCTAACTTGCCAATTGAATAGCGCAAATACCGTATTGTAAAATAAAAATGGAACGATGATTCGAAGAAAACTCTTCTTGAAAAACGAGCCTATTTCCTCTTCGCGTGGCAATAACAATGCACCTGATAACATCACGAAAATGGGCACCGCATAGCGAAATCCTCCATTATACAAATTCGCGAACCACCAAGCAGAATCAGGCGTTTTCCCAAAGCTCAATAAGACATTCGCAGCCGAATGAATCAGCAATACAGCTAGCGTTGCCGTGACTCTTAAATTATCTAAATATTGAACTTTGGGATTTGCCATCAATAAAAGGGTTGTTTGTAGAATCGTTTTTTAGTAGCCGCATAAATTGCATTCGCAATCGAACCACCCGTTGGCGGCAATGCGGGTTCCCCTAGTCCCGTTGGACTAATTCCATTATCCACAAAGTACGCATCTATTTTGGGAACTTCATTACCTCGTATCATTCGATAGGCATTAAAATTCGTTGGACTTGTCACTCCTGCTTGAATATTTAGTTTGGCAAACATCGCATGTCCCATCCCATCGATGATAGCACCTTTCACCTGATTTTCTGCCCCACTTAGATTAACCACCTCACCACAATCCGTCACGGCAGTTACCTGCGTCACTTGCGGCTTTCCGTTCTTCACCTGCACCTCAGCGACCTGAGCCACATAAGAGAAATGCGAATAGTAGACACTAAATCCTTGGTGGACACCTGGTTTTTTCTTCCAGCCCGACTTCTCAGCTACTTGACGAATCACCTCAGCAAAACGATCAGGTTCATAGGTAATCTTGCCCACAGGATTGGATTTCACGCGTGCCAATAAATCCAAGCGCAGTTGAATGGGATCTTTTCCGGCTGCTTCGGCTACCTCATCTAAAAATGCTTGCTCCGCAAAACCCAAGAAATTGGTAATCGGCGCGCGCCAAGGTCCCGTCGTCACAGCTGATTTTTGATCAACAGACTCAATCAACACATGGTCAATGGCACCTACCGGGAAATTATCTTGGCGAGTCGAATTTCCTGCATTCAAGCCTACGCCACGCAAATAAAATGCCGTTATATTTCCTTTGGCATCAATACCCGCTTTGAAATGATAACGTACGGCTGGTCGGTACGTACCACCACCCATATCATCCTCCCGCGTCCACATGACCAAAACAGGCTTTTTAATGATACTCGACAATTCTGCGGCTTCTAAGGCGAAATCATTACTTAAGCGCCGTCCGAAGCCTCCGCCCATTTTACTCAGCTCCACTTGAATCGTATTTTCGGGAACACCTAATAAAGTAGCTACGGCTTTTTGCGCCGGTTGGGGCACTTGCGTAGGTCCTGCCAATAAAACCGAACCCGGCTTGACATCCGCGAAAAAGTTCATCGGCTCCATCGGGCTATGTGAGATGAAAGGACATTCGTAAGTCGCTTCAATCACTTTGGCAGCTTCTGAAATAGCATTCGCAAAATCCCCATCCTTCCGTTGGACCGTTGCTTTATCCGATTTCATTCCCGCATCAAACCAGGCTTGATGTGTCTCATTACTCTCCAAAAGAGCCTCTGAGCCATAAGAACACGTCAAATTTTGACGTGCCTGCATAATTTCATAGGTACTTGTACCAACAATAGCAACCTTATTTTTAAATGAAACGACGTCAATGATTCCCGGCATTTTCTTGACATCGTCGGCAGAAAACGACTTTAAAGTCGCACCAAACGGCGGTCTCACAATCTGAGCAAAAACCATATCGGGCTTACGAATATCAATCCCAAAAACGGGTTTACCCGTCACAATCGCTTGATTATCTACGCCACGTACACGCGTTCCAATGATCTTATAATCTTTCCGATCCTTGTAGGTGACAGTCGAGGGAACAGGTATTTTCGCAGCCTCAGCAGCCAAAGAACCGTAAGATGCTTTCTGACCAGCAGGTCCTAGCACAAAACCTTGGGAGGTTTTACATGTACTAACGTCTACCTTCCATTGATTCGCTGCAGCTTGCATCATCATCTGGCGCACCGTTGCACCCGCTTTACGCAAACGCTCCCACGAATGTTTCAATGCTCCTGAACCACCCGTTACTTGGCGTTCAAAATTTTGCGTATCTAAATTCGCTTGCAGTACTTCCACATGCTTCCAATCCACATCCAATTCTTCTGCCACGACAACAGGAAATGCGGTTTTAATGCCTTGTCCAATTTCTGGATTAGGTGAATACAAACGAATCTTTCCTGTCGAATCAATGCTCAAAAATGCATTAAATCTTCCTGGCTCATTGGCAATTGCCATCGCAGCGCCCTTCGATTCAAACCAATCGAATCCCAAGGTAAACACACTCGTAAAGAGTGCCGTTTGTTGGATAAAATTTCTACGGCTAGTTTTCATTTCTTGACTTTTTTAGATGCTAAAGCAACTGCTTCTTGAATGCGGTGGTAGGTACCACAGCGACAAATATTTCCAGCCATTCCATCAACAATTTCTTGTTTCGAAGGGTGTGGATTTTTCTTAAGTAAAGCTGCAGCGGTCATGATTTGACCAGCTTGACAATAACCACATTGGGCTACATCTAATTCATCCCAAGCTTCCTGAATGGGGTGTTTACCCGCAGGATCCAATCCTTCAATCGTGGTAATTTGCGCATTCCCAACAGCGGAAATAGGCAAAACACAAGAGCGCATCGGTTCGCCATTGACCCAAACGGTACAAGCGCCACATTGGGCGATTCCACATCCAAATTTGGTTCCTAACAAACCCACATGATCTCGCAAAGCCCACAAAAGTGGTGTGTTGGAATCGATGTCCAAGCTTACTTTTTTTCGATTAATCGTCAATGTAATTGCCATGACTACTTTTTCTTTTTGGTGATTTCCTTAATGCGTAAGTTCCTAAATTTCAAGGGAGACCCATGTCCTAAGAACCCAATATGACCTGTTTTGTTTAACAAACCTGGATGTTCTTTATGATCCGGCGTTCCGTCTTTAATGGCCTGCACAATGTCGCCATCTGTGATAACTTCTCCGTTTAAAATAACTTTGATGTGATTTCCCTCGGCGATTACCTCTTCCTCATTCCATTCACCTACCGGCTTCAAGAATCCTTGCTTGGCAGGAATGATTCCATACACGGAACCATGGTATTGATACGGTTGTAATTTGGCATATATCGGGGAGGTATTATCCAAAATCTGCAATTCCATGCCCACATAGGCAGCATCGCCTTCGAGAGGCGTACGAATGCCTAGGCCGTTGTTGGCGCCGGGCGTCAACTGGAATTCAAACTTCATGTGAAAATCACCGTATTCCTTTTTGGTATATAAATTCCCTTTGCCACCGCGTTTCGGATCAATGATTAATTCGCCATTTACTGGATAATAGTCAGTCGTATTTCCGGTCCAATTAAACAAAGATGATCCGTCGAAAAGAGGCTCAAAGCCTACTTCTTCTGGCTTATACGATGGCTGTGGAGTCAATTCCTTCACATAAATATTACGGTAAACAATGTGATTTCCATGCGCCTGCAATTCAATCGCATCCTTGATGAAAATGGGAATTTTACGATCCCAATAATTTTCCAAAATCACATTATCCACAACCAACTCCCCATTTAAATAAACCGCAACCCGTTCTCCACGCATGGTGATTCGGAAGGTATTCCACTCGCCCACTGGATTATCAGCCACTTTCGACGGATTCTTTGGATTGATTTGATTGTTATACAAACCTCCTGAACCCACTTGCGCACCAACATTCTTTCGGGCTATGTCCCAAATCTGTACTTGTGGTGAGCCGCGCAAATAAAGTCCAGCATCTCCATCTTTTTCGATTTTCCAATCGATTGTCAATTCAAAATCTTGGTAATCTTTGACCGAGCATAAATTATCGCCATGGCCTGTGAAGTGCAATTCTTCGCCTTGAGCCAACCAGCCTTTGCGCATGATGGAATCAGCTTTGATTTGCTTCATGGCCAAAGTATCTGCCGAAGTCTTTCTGCGTTTTACAGGATTGTCAACCAAACCTTTCCATCCGCGTAAGTCGATGCCATTATACATCGTATAAAATCCTCGGCCCGGATTGCTCTTCATCACTTGATCACGAATCGCGGCATCGGAGATTTGCCATTGATTTTCCAATGTCCATTCTTTCGTCATGGTACCCTGAAATTCCGGATTGGCAACATACAAAGCAGCTAATCCATCAACAGCGATTTGCTTAACATTCGGTTCTTTTAAACCAAGGTATAAGGTACGCATGGCCGACAAGGAATTGCATTTCGCCAAACCCTTGTAAATCTGTTCACGTGTTTCCAGGTTCTGAGTTATACTCAAGGCATTTCGGTAGCGCAAAACTTGTTGGTCTACATTCGCAAATGCTTTCCCATTAATCCGCACAAAAGCGCGCAATGCCTCTTCATTCGTCTTCCCTAAGGCATACAACCAATCCAAATTGGCCACTTCTTGAACGAAGGGAACCCAATTCGATTTTTGACTTGCTGATGTAGCGAATGCCGTGATTTTACTATTGCGAGTGCCGTCCTTTTTGATCAATTGCGCCATGCAATTTTGTAGCGCTTTTACTTCATTGGGTAATTGCGCAATGGATAATTTCTCTGCTATTAGGTCAAAATCAGCTAAATCAACCCATTTATCCAAAGTCTCAAAGCCCGCAGCGCGTTCCGGATGATTCGATTGTACCGCACGCCAAACCAATGATTTCACCTCAGGCCATTTTCGACCGCTACCATAGGTCAACAAAACCGTTTTTTGTGCTGTTGACGCTTGATCGTAACCAGATAATTGATTTTTAAGGTAGGCATTCGCGGCTAATGTCGTCGTGAAATCAGCGATTTTTTGCGCATCTACTTGATTCGTTTTCAGCAAATCCCAAACAGCAGGCAAGCCCTTTGCTCCTTGCACATGAAGTTGAGCAATGATTTGTTCCGTTTTGAAATTCGAATTTTGAATAAGCGGTAAAGCCCACGCAGCTTTGTAAGTCCCAACGGAGATAATGAAAGCTTTTTGATGTGCTGCATCCCAGGATTTCAACGTGATATTGATTCGCGGTTTAGCCAATAATTGCTTCAAAATAAAAGCGCTTACTTGTGGTTTTGAATTTGGATACTTCGCCAGCAAGATACTTTCATCTTGTTTGGCTATCAGTCCAATGATTTGACATTGCGTTGCCTCCGGAAGATCTGCACGTAAAAAGGCTTTTAACTCTGTGATGTTTTTGGCATTTGCCAAAATGAAGGCTTCTGTCGCTTGCGTGGGTTCGTAAATTCCTTTGCTAGCATAGGCAGCCGCTTTTAATTCTGAGGTGGCACCCTTTGTGCGGAAATTCAATTGCTGCTCGCGAGTTGATTGCGCGAGGGCTTGCCAACTAACTAATAATAAAACTAAATATTTCATGATGTTTAGAGGATATAAGGTGCGCGCATCGGCTGATTGATCAGGCTATTCGCCTCAGGATCACCGATGAATTCTTGTTTAATGGGATCAAATTTAAGGTTGCGGTGCAAACGCATCGCAATTAAACCCATGTTGATCAGCGTACATGACCGATGGCCATTTTCCTCATTCAAGGCAAATTGCGTCCTATTTTTCACCGAGTCCACAAAGTCCATTTGTTGGGCCGGCGGCTCTGGAAACTCCGCTAATTTGCGTTCTAAATCAGGAATGTCCGACTTGAAATTGCGATATAACTTTCCTTTTGGCCCTTCGATATAGGCTACTTTCTCGTCTTTGGCTTCGCCATCGAGAACGATTTGGCATCCATCTGCATAGGTGTAGGTGATTCGATTGAAAATTCCAACGGCATCTTTGTCTTGAACTGGAGCATCCACTTCGACATACACGGGACTTTCGTTGTCTTTGCCCAACATATATTGAATCGGATCCATGTAATGTTGGCCCATGTCGCCTAAGGCTCCCCCATCGTAATCCCAATAGCCCCGGAAAGTTTGGTGGGTCCGATGAACGTTATAAGGTTTATACGGCGCTGGTCCGAGCCAAGCGTCGTAATCTAATTCAGGAGGTACAGGTTGAGGTGTCAAATCCGTTTTGCCCACCCAGTAAAATTTCCAATCGAAACCCGTGTGTTTGCTTACGGTGAATTTCAAAGGCCATCCCAAAAGTCCCGAATCCACTAATTTTTTCATGGGTTTCACGGGACAATTCAATCCATAAAAATTGCCTTCAAAACGGAACCAGGTGTTTAGTCGGAAAATTCGACCATGCTGCTGAATCGCTTCTTTTAATTTCTGTCCTTCCCCGATGGTCCGAGTCATTGGTTTTTCACACCAAACATCTTTTCCTGCACGTGCTGCATCTGCAGCCATAATGCCATGCCAATGTGGTGGAGTAGCTACGTGAACGATGTCCACTTCGGGGAGCTGAATCATCTCACGGTAATCGGAGAATGCCTTCACCCCTTTCTCTACTTTGTCTAAGCCGAGTTGGAGGTTTTTCTTATCGACATCACATAAGGCGACAACGCGTGTACCCGCATAGGGGATATGACCGCGGCCCATGCCGCCGGTACCGATGATCGCTTTGGTGAGTTGGTCTGAAGGAGCTATAAAGCCCTTCCCGAGTACATGGCGGGGTACGATGCTAAATGCCGCTAAGGATAGGACGGATTGCCCGAGGAATTTTCTTCTGGAAACTGACATAATTGAATAGGTTTTCGTCCCCAAGATAGGAAATTTTTCGGATAGACGCTGCCGGGGTCTGCGACCCCGGCAGCGTCACCTCAAACCACCGTTAAAGTACAGCAAATCAAGCCAAATTATCAGCTTTCACGAAAAAATATCAAGTTCCTGAACGAATAAACGGGTATCTTTCGCTTCGAAAATTTGACGCTGCCAGGGAGTCTACGACCCTGGCAGCGTTCAAATTCTGATAACGACGGTTAAACTTCGCGCACCATGTGCACCAATCACGAGCGATTGCTCAATGTCTGCGGTCTTCGATGGACCGGCTAAAAACAAACCAAACCCCGAATTGACTCCTCCCAAGCGCTCATATGCTGCATGCATCGTAGGAACAATTTCAGAAACATTAATAACTAAATGTTGGCAAATAAACGGCGCTACCCGATGCGGCATCGCCTCTTCGGTCAACCAAATCGCCCCATTTTCCGCGACGCCAAACTCCCCATCAATTTCCAATACTTCCACGTCAGCTAAACTCAAGCCATCCATGGTTTTGTCAAAACGTCTCCGACCAGGAAATAAAACTTCTAATTCCTCAGGACTCACCACGCGTGCTCCCACCACTTCCAAGGAAGCTTTGAAATCAAAATCCGAAGAAGCTCCTTGAAAAGCTTCCGGATGTTTCACGGTTTCCTGAGCACCGATTTTCCCCAATATTTCTTCTCTTGCGCTCATCGTTTTTGGTACCATTCTTGAAAACTCTCCTTCGGCGCAACAGGCATTTCCCGCTGTTTGTACCAAGGATTTAAACGTGTATTTAGGATAGGTGCGAATTTGCGAACTAGTGATCCACCTAACAGATACAAGACAGGATTAGCTAAAACAAAGGCCATCAGCTTCATTCCGATCGTTTTGCTAACCGGCGCTAAACCGGCAGCCATCAAATCCTGCCGCCAAAACCACAATTGCTCATGTATATTAATCTTCACGGGACATACATTCGAACAGGATCCGCAAAGCGTACTCGCAAAAGGCAAATCCGCATTGGCCTTTTTATCGATATTCGGGGCTAAAATGGAGCCAATAGGACCAGCCACCGGTTGGTGATAACTATGTCCCCCACTCCTACGATACACCGGACAGGTATTAAAACAAGCCGCACAGCGGATGCATTTCAAGGAATTCTTGTATTTAGGGTCAGCGAGCTGACGCGTCCTACCGTTATCCAACAACACAATGTGCATTTCCTGGCCCTGACGCGGTTGGTGAAAATGCGAGGAATACGTCGTGATTAATTGACCCGTGGCGCTTCTTGCAAGTAATCGTAAAAACACTGCTAAATCTGCTCGTTTAGGAATAATCTTTTCTATCCCCATGCAGGCAATATGTACTTTCGCCAAATGCGCGCCCATATCTGCATTCCCCTCATTCGTACACACCACGAATTCGCCTGTTTCGGCCACGGCAAAATTCACACCGGTAATCGCCACTTCTGAAGCGAGAAAATGCCCACGAAGATGTTGGCGTGCCGCCTCCGTTAAAAACTGGGGATCTTTATTACCTTTCGGGGTACCTAAATGCTGGTGAAATGTCTCCCCTACATCCTCTTTTTTCAGGTGGATTGCAGGTAATACAATGTGACTTGGAGCTTCTTTTCTGAATTGAACGATGCGTTCCCCTAAATCCGTATCAACGACTTCAATACCATTTTTGGCCAAATAATCGTTCAAATGACATTCTTCGGTCAACATGGACTTACTCTTAACTAGCAATTGTGAACCCTGTGCCGCAATAATTCCATGCACAATGGCATTATGCTCCGCCGCGTCTTTCGCCCAATGTACTTTAATACCATTTGCTTGCGCTTTGGCTTCAAAGGCCTGCAAATAGCTTCCTAAATTCGCTAAGGTATGATCTTTGATTTGTGAAGCGTGTTCACGCAAGGCTTCCCATTCGGGTAAAACTTTCGATGCCTTATCCCGCTTAGCACGCACAAACCACAAGGTTTCATCATGCCAGTCGGTCCGCTCAGCATCCGCAATAAATTTCTCTGAAGCCTCCGCGTGACTATGCATGATTCAATATTTCGACAATGTGTTTCACCTGAACTTTGGAACCTTGTCGGCGCAAAATCCCTTCCAAATGCATCAAACAAGAAGTATCCGCACCTATAATGTATTCCACCCCATTCGCATCATGTTCTCGGATTCGATCCTGTCCCATCTTCACCGAAACGGCTTCTTCCGTCACACAAAACGTTCCGCCAAAACCGCAGCATTCATCTACACGAGTCGGCATCACCACTTCGACACCATCTACAAGACTTAGTAAATCTTGCAATTTGGAAAAGGGTTTTTCATTGCGCTCCGACATCGAACTTAAGCGCAAACCGCGCTGCCCATGGCAACTTTGATGCAATCCTACCCGGTGAGGGAACGACGCATTTAACGAAGAAACATTAAGTACATCCGTCAAAAACTCACAAATCTCGTAAACCGAATTCCTGATTTTCTCTGATGGATGATGCTCCTTCAAATGCAATACGCAAGAACCCGAAGGTCCTACGATGTAATCAAATCCCTCAAAATTATTCGAAAAATTGGTATCACAACCTGCTGTGGACGATGCAAAACCGGAATTGGCCATCGGTTGGCCGCAACAAGTTTGATCTTTGGGAACAACAACTTCGCATCCCAGTTTTTCCAACAATTCTAAACTCGCCACCGCGACTTGGGGGTAGAATTGGTCAATGTAACAAGGAACAAACAGGGCTACGCGCATCCTAATATCGTTTCAATTGAATTAAATCTTTTGGGGTATCACCCGCATAAACCATCAAAGCCGCTCCTAAAGCACTCGCTTGGGCAACTTCCGCGGCATAAACCTCCAGCCCTGGAAAGGCCCGCGCTAATAAGCGCATGTACCATTCGTTCTTGCTAAAACCACCGTCCACAAGCAATTGTTTGACAGGTGCATCTTTCAACAGCAAGTTCAAACTAAAGATTTGTTGGCCTACCAAATCTACCATGAATTGATCATATGCCGAAGCCAAATCTGTAAAATCAGCAAAATTCCGCGAGGCAAAGGCACATTCGAAAACGGATGAAGCACTCGGTTTCAATTCATAAACAGAATCACTGAATCGACAATCCTTGAACGAACCGCCAAAATGCTTTTCCATCCGAGCCACTTGCTCCTCATGAAAATGTCCCCCAAACAAACGAGACGCTTTGACGGGCTTTCCATTTGGCTGTAAATAACACAAGACATCATTCGCTAATTCGTCAGAAGTCAAGGGCGAATCATTGAACGGATGCATGGCAATGCACCAGGTACCCGTCGACAAAAGCACAAATTCCTCCGAAATACTCCGCAAATAGGGAACCAAAGCGGCCGATGAATCATGCAATCCCATACCGTAATGAATACCATCAATTTTGTCAAAAGCTACTTCAGAAATGGGTGCCAAGCGATCCTCGATAGCTGAAACCCAGGGATGATACTGACCTAAATCAAAATCCCAAAGCGCCGTATGGCAACCGATGGACGTGATCTCAGAAAAAAATTTTCCTGTGAATAATGAAGCTAGGTAATTAGGGAAATGTAAGGCCTGGTGAACCTCAGGCCAAAATGCTTTGAATTGAGCAGCATACACCTGCAATCCCGAATTCAAATTCCCCAAGATGGGTGATGCCGTTTTGCGAGCAAACTCCGATTCACCGCCAAAATCCGCATAGGGAAATGGCACAGTTGCAGGTTTCAAATAATTATACAAAGGCGCCACGGGTTCTCCCATGCGATCTACATAAACAAACGACGCACCATAGGCCGAGAAATTCAATCCGATGAGTTCGAATTCGGGCATTTGGCAAATCTCTGTAAATGTCGATATGATCCATTGCTGGAGCGCCGCTAAATCCTCACAGGCAAATCCATCTTCGTCCACAATCTCCGCAAAACTCTGCTGTTTCTCGAACACGATCTCAAATGCAGTATTCCACAGAAAGACCTTTTTATTGGTCTTCCCGATATCAAATACGGCGATTACTGGCGTCCTCAAACTCATTTTACAATCCTGTCGCTACCGTTTTTGCTCCACGTGCCTTGATTAAATGATCACGCAATTTCTCCTGACGGAACAAGGCGATCGGATCCAAAGCTCCACCTAATTCCAAACGTGCTTGCGCCACTAATGCGCGCACATCCGTACGGAAAACGGCCTGCAATATTTCTTGACAACGAACTACATCATTCGCTTCACGAGCTGTTTCTAAGGCTGCGCGGTCCACCAATAAAGCTTGCGCATAGGCAATTTGAATGGCTTCCACCGATTGCAATAAATCTTCCAGAGGATCCTTCACATTGTGTGAAGCGTCGATCATCCAACCTAAATCTTTGGCATGATTCATTCCTTTGGCATCCATTCCGTCTACCAATTCATTGAAGATCAAGAACAATTGATACGGTTTAATCGAACCTGCCGTCAAATCATCATCGCCGTATTTCGAATCATTGAAGTGGAAACCACCCAATTTACCTTCCATCAAGAGAATGGAAACGATTTGCTCGATGTTGGCATTCGGCAAATGGTGCCCTAAATCGACCAAAGTTTTTGCCTGTGGCCCTAATTTATTTACCATCGAATACGATGCACCCCAATCTCCCACAGTAGTTGAATAGAAGTTCGGCTCGTAAGCCTTGTATTCCAAATACAAAGACCAGTCGGCTGGTAGCGCCGCATAAATCTCCCGCAAACTATCCACCGTGCGCTCATAGGCGTGACGGAAGTTTAATTGGCCTGGAAAACAAGAACCATCCGATAACCAAACAGTCAATGCCTTCGATCCAAGCGAGACACCTTGCTTAATCACTTCAATGTTGTGATCAATCGCTTGTTTCCGAGTCGCCGCAGAAACATGTTGCAAAGAGCCAAATTTATACGAATGTGCTTGATCCGTTTGATCCTGAAAAGTATTTGAATTCACGGCATCGAATGCCAAACCGTGTTGGGCAGCCAACGTGCGAATCGCCGCAGGATCCGTAGGAATATCCCAAGGAATGTGCAAAGAAATCGCACCTGAAGACTGATTTAAGGCATGCAATAAACCCACATCCGCGATTTTTTCTTCCAAATTACGCGGTTCGCCTCCGCCAGAAAAGCGGCCAAAACGGGTTCCTCCCGTGCCTAAAGCCCATGAAGGAATCGCGATTTGAAAATCTTTTAATTTCTGCAAAATGCCGGAAGGCAAGTTCACCTCAGATTTCAAGAAATCCAGTCGGCGGGTATGTTGGGCTAAAAGTGCCTCGTTGTGATTTGAAATATTCATGCTTCTTATCTTAAAAATCCTGCAGCTACACCACCATCTACATTTAACGCATTTCCGGTCGACTTATTTAATAAGCCTCCTACGAATGCAAAACATGCGTTGGCAATATCATCTGGCAAAATAGATTCGTTCAAAAGGGTACGTTTCGCGTAATATGCGGGTAATTCAGCTACCGTGATGCCATAGGCTTTTGCACGACCTTCGGCCCAGCCACCAGCCCAGATATTGGAATCTGCGATCACCGCATCTGGGTTAACAGAATTTACACGGATATGATCCGGTCCTAATTCCGCGGCTAACAAACGGGTCATGTGCGCCTGAGCTGCTTTGGCTGAACCATAACCTACATTGTTCGGTCCTGCAACAAAAGCATTCTTCGACACGATGTTCACGATGTCGCCACCCAATCCCTGCTTGCGCATCACAGCAATTGCCGCTTGCGAAACCAAGTATTGTCCCTTCACTAAAATGTCATATAACTTATCCCAGTCGGCCTGCGTATGCTCCAAAATCCCTTTCGAAATCGAGATCCCCGCATTATTCACGATTAAATCCACCCCACCAAAATCCAAGCAAGCCTGCTTCATCGCCGCCTCAATGGATTCCTGATTCGTTACATCAGCAATGACCGTAGATACCACATCTTTCCCGAACAAGCTCACAAACTCTGCTTTCGCCTCTGCTAAACGATCCGCGTTCACGTCATTTAAAATCACGCAAGCACCTTCTTGAGCCATTTTTTTGGCAATCGCCTTACCGATTCCCCCACCCGATCCAGTCACAAATGCGATACGGCCAGATAAAGCTTTGGGCTTCGGCATGCGTTGGAGTTTGGCTTCTTCCAACAACCAATATTCAATATCAAAAGCTTCTTGACGAGGCAAGGAAGTATAAGACGAAATCGCCTCCGCTCCGCGCATTACGTTGATTGCATTCGTATAAAACTCGGCGGCAACGCGAGCCGTTTGTTTGTCTTTGGCAAAGGTAAACATCCCCACACCCGGATATAAAATCACCACTGGATTTGGATCACGCATCGCTGGGGAATTCGCATGTTTGCAAGAATCGTAATAAGATCCGTACATGATGCGGTAATCCTCAAATAAAGGCGTCAAGGCCTCCACGGAAACATCCGAACCTAACACCAATGGCGAAATTTTCGTCCGCAAGAAGTGATCTGGGCAAGAGGTTCCTAAAGGTGCCAAACGATCTAAATCATTCGAATTGATGAATTGCAAGACACGCTCATCGTCGGAGAAATGACCCACCATCTGCACATGTGACGAACAAAATCCACGTAAAATGGGTGCTAACGCTGCTGCCTTAGCGGCTCTTTCTTCAGCAGAAAACGATGACATGCGCGCACCGCCAAAAACCGTTTTGGTTTTCGATTCAATGTATTCCGCACATTTTTCAATGACCTCGAGGGTGTTAACATAACACTCGTAAGAAGTGTCGCCCCAGGTAAATAAACCGTGCGAGCCCAACATGATGCCACGTAATTGGACACCGCGTGAAGCTGCCTCGTCCAAACAAGCTTTTAATTGCAGGCCAAGGTCAAAGCCAGGACGTTGCCAGCCCACCCAGCCAATTAATCCACCGAACAAGTCTTTGGTAATTTGCTCACCATCTTTTGATGCCGCAATCGCAATGGCCGCATCAGGATGCAAGTGATCGATGTGCTTGAAAGGTAAAAATCCGTGCAATGGTGTATCGATGGACGGGGCTTTGGATGACAAATCAAAAATGCAATGATTGAATAATTCAACCATCTCATCTTCGTGTTCCAAACCGCGGTAAACATTTGTCAACGAACGTAAGCGATCCACGTACAAAGCGGCACAGCCTGACTTCTTCAAGGTCCCGATATCGCCACCGGAGCCTTTGATCCACATCACTTCCGTTTCCGAACCTGTCAACGGGTCTTTGTCTTGTAATTTCACCGAGGTATTTCCACCGCCGTAATTCGTGATGCGTAAATCCGCTCCTAAAATGTTCGAACGGTAGATGAATAGGTCGACTTCATTCCCTGCGAGTGCCGCTGCTTTGGCATCATCCCAAAGGTAAGATACGTGTTTGTACATGTTGCTTTTTTATTTTTTCCAAAACTACGCTTGCAAAAGCGCCTAACCGTCCTATCCGTGATAGGGATAGTCAAATTATTTTTGGGTATTTATACTATTCTTTCCGGCTTTTAATGGATATTTTTTCCCTTTCCAAACAAAGGTTCCATTCACTGTTCCCGGCAAGGTGATCGAGGCACTCCCTGATTTGTATTGCACTTGAATTTCCCCCTGCGGATGCGGTACAATGCCTTCCACTTCTTTGAGCTCTCCTAGATGTGGTTCGATCTTAACTTTGGCAAAAGCCGGCGCATCTGAATCTACGCCCAAAACGATGCGGAAGAATTCAATGTTAGGACTTGCGCCCCATGCATGGCAATCCGATCTGGACGTGGAAATATCCGAGGTTTCCGCCCAAGTCGACAAGCCCATATCGATGTTTTCCTTCCATTTATCAAGCCATTTCATATAATCATTGCCTTGACCAGCTTTCGTTAAGGCTAAGTGTAAGTAGTATTTAAAGTAGATAGACGCAGGCGCTAAATCTTTGTCAGTCAAGAGCTTACTTGACACCCCGCCAGCGTCAAAACCCGCCAAAATGGCAAGAGAATTTGCGTGTTGGGAAAATTTATCGTGCACTTCCGTATCTGCATACAAACCCCTAGCAGCATCCCAGTATAAGGCTCTCAACACAGGTTTCAATGCCTTCACTTTCGCCTCATAGCGTGCAGCCAATTCGGGAAAGCCAAAATAACGTTCGATTTCCGCCGCATTTTGCAAGATCCACACATACTGAAAATCGATCACCGCTGAACGACCCGAAGGCCCAACTGGAGCAATTCCCCGTGGCCAAGCATTCACCCAGTCGGAAAATGTCCAATAAGGAATGTTTTGCAAGGTTCCATCGGTTCCTTCGAAACGCGAAAAATAATCCAAAATCCCACGCATGCCGGATAATTTATTTTTCAGGAACGAAGGATCTTTACCATAGCGCAAATAATCATGCAACATCCCGATGTACCACAAAGAGAAGGTCGGAATTTGCTGGTGCAAATCCGTCGGGTATCTGCTCAGCGTAATTCCTTCCGCTATTCTCGAATGATCCATGTGGTCCAGCGCCTGACGAACCAAACGTTCGTCCCCAGCATAATATAAACTTACAAGCGCCTGAATCCGTGCATCGCCAATGTATTGCAATTGCTCATAATAGGGACAATCCATGTAGGTTTCCATCGCACATAAACGGGCTGTGCGAAAGCCCACGTCAAGTAATTGGGGAATCAAGGGATTATCCGTTTTCAACGTAGCCTTCGCCTGAAAAGGAAACCCCGTAAACACACTCTTGAAATCCTGCAAAGTCAAAGCATCTGATTCCGTCTTTACGGTCAAACGCACATAGCGAAACGTGCGATAGGTCATCGTTTCAAACGTATGCGTGGCACCATCGGCAATAAGGCTATCCTTCCGACCAAGCCAGTATTTATCCTCAATATCATTACGATTACCCTTATGATTCCCATTTTTCGTAGTCGTGCTCAAAGGCTTTTTTTCGTATAAACCTTCGGCATAGGTAAGGCCAATTTTAGCATCCTTTCCTCCTGAAAACGTTAATTGCGGGTATGCATTTGTCAATACTCCTTGATCGATCCACAGATCCACCGAAGAATTCGCAGGTACCACGAGCGATTTCCCGTGAATCAAATCACCCTCTCCTTTGCGAATAGCCGCAAATCGTTGCTCCTTTAATTCCATTGCTGGAATCGCAGCTGGATATAACATCCAACCCCTTGAATCGATAGCCGCGCCTTTTGTTAAACCTGGACCTAAGGATTTCGCGGAAATGAAAGGCGACCAGGATTTGGCATATTCCTGCAATTCACCTTGACCCGCCACATAATATCCTGGCACGCGAGGCTGCAATGGGGATACCCCTAGATTTTTAGCCACTTGCCAATTCATATTGGTGTTCAACGCGGCATGAGCCTCCTCATCGGCCTGCAAAATAAATCCCGTCGCATACGAAATTTGGGCTTCCGACTTCCCTTTGCCCTCATTCCAAACCAAGGCCTCCAAGGTATTTTCTCCCACCTTTAAATAAGGCGCGATGTCCAAGGTCTCAAAATTCCAGAAATACAAATCGCCACGAGCTGGTCCAGCCGACACCCACGTGCCATTCACATATAATTTATAGCGATTATCTCCAGAAACGTGAATGAGACATTTGGCAGGTTTTTCGGCAAGATTAACAGTCTTTTGAAATTTAAAAACGCCATAATCTTTCAAGCCCTGTAGTGAATAAATACTATTCGCATTTTCTGAATAGGTAATCCAGGATGCTTTCCAGGGTTTACGCCAAAGTTCAGGTTTAAGATTTTGTGCATAGGCCAAAGGGCCTACTAGCAGGAGGAATAGGAGGAGTTTTTTCATAGGTTTAATGTAGAGACGCGATACTTCGCGTCTAAAAAAAAGAGACGCAAAGTATTGCGTCTCTACATGTTTTTATTTCTTTTTCTTCGGCTGTGCCATATCCATGTAGTCTACGACCAAGCTACTCAAGGCTTTCACCCCCACTTGGAAATGACCTTCATCCAAATGGAAATCTGGAGTATGGTGTCCTGCCACTTCATCGGCTTTTTTGTTATCCGGTCTTGCTCCTAAAAAGAAGAAGAAACCAGGCACTTTTTGTTGGAAGAATGAAAAATCTTCCGCACCTGTATGTGCAGGAACAGTTCTAACGCGATCCTTTCCATTCACTCCTTGCAAAGTTGGCAACATCTTTTCCACCAATTGCGGATTGTTATACGTTACCGGATATCCTGTACCGATCGTCACATCTGCTTTCCCGCCACCACTTTCGGCGATATTCGTTGCGATATCTTTGATGCGTTGGTGAACCAATTGACGTTGTTCTACGCCAAAAGTCCGGATCGTTCCGATCATATGAGAAGATTCTGGAATGATGTTTTGGCGAATACCACTGTGAATGGCGCCAACTGTCACAATCGCAGGATCTTCGGTGATGTTTACGGAACGCGAAACGATGGTTTGTAATCCCATCACGATTTGAGAAGAAATAACAATCGGATCAATTCCTGTCCAAGGAGATGCGCCATGCGCTTGCTTTCCTTTGACCTTGATGTCCAATTGGTCTACTGCCGCCATAGTTGCCCCAGGCTTGTATTCCAAAACACCATTATCTGAACCCGATGCAATATGTAAACCAAAAATCACATCCACTTTCGGATTTTCTAAAACCCCTTCTTTCACCATCAATTCGGCACCAGAAAGGATCATTTCTCCTTTGTCGTCATAAACACCCTCTTCGGCCGGTTGGAATATAAACTTCACTGTTCCCGCTAAATTCGCCTTTTCAGATGCCAAAATTTCCGCAACCGCCATCAAGATGGCCACATGCGAATCGTGTCCGCAAGCGTGCATGACACCTGTTTTCTGACCATTAAATTCAGTGATTACTTTAGATTTGAAGGGCAAATCACCACGCTCTGAAACGGGCAATCCGTCCATGTCAGCGCGTAGAGCAACCACAGGACCCGGCTTAGCACCTTTCAATACACCCACAACACCTGTATACCCTACTTTCTCCTGCACTTCGATGCCCAACGAACGTAAGTGCGCTGCAACAATACCCGCTGTGCGTACCTCTTGGTTGCCTAATTCAGGATGCTCGTGGAAATCGCGACGCCAAGCAATGACCTTGTCTTTCAAAGCATCCGCTTTTTGCGCAATAACGGGTTTTAATGAGGATTGCGCAGACGCGAAAAATGGTGCTGCGAGTAGGGCGATGAAGGTTAGTTTTTTCATTCGTAATTGTTTGTTTTTTTCAAATCCCCAGGCTGAAGCCTGGGGCTATTTTTTAACCTCAAGCTTCAGCCTGAGGACTTGGGCAAACGCCCAAAATCAATCTATTTATACCCCCAACCACGCATGATGGCAATATTCTCCTTCATACAGTCAAGCGGTTGTAATCCTTGATAAGCTTCTTGTTCAATAATAAAGTGCTTCGTTCCGCCCTCTTTGTCGCCTAATTTCACCAAAGCCTGTACATCAATTTGACCTGATCCTTTTCCAAGAATCGTTGATTCAAAATGTTCATGACCTGTTTTGGCTGGCACTTCGTCTTTCACGTGCATGGAAACGAAACGACCTGGGAATTTCTTCATCACTTCGGCAGGAACTCCCCCACCATTGATCATATTACCTATGTCTAATTGTTGGGCTACGAGTTTCGGATCTGTATTGTTCAACATAATATCATATAACAATTCACCTTCCAGTTTCTCCGAAAACTCGAAATCATGGTTATGGTAGCCAAAACGCATACCGAATTTGTTACACAATTCTCCCGATTTATTGAAGATGTCCATGTATTTCAACAACAGGTTTTTATCCTTGCGAATCCCCATGTCGATGGATGGACTTATGACTAATTCCTGTCCCAAAACAGCAGCATCTTCCACAGTATATTTCCACAAATCAGTGAAATCATTTTTTGCGTCGTCCCAATGAAGCTTACCCATTACAGTATGTCCTGAAGGCATTTTCATCCCTAAATCATCGAGACGCTTGCGGAATTCTTTGGCTTCCCAACCGTAAAACTTGCGATTAACGTAATTGGCATGTTCTACATATTTATAGCCCATTTCTGCCAAAGCATTCAAGGTTGCTTGTGGATCCTTACGCATATCGTCGCGTACTGAATACAATTGAACCCCAACTAATTTCTTGTATTTAACGGCTGCCAAACTCTGCAAAGCAGGAGAAGCAAAAGCCAATGCGCCTAGACCAAAGGCCGAATTGCGCAAAAAGGAACGACGTGATGAATTCATATTTTAATAGGTTTATTTAGTTCTCCAAGCTACTAATTCTATTTCTAATTTACAAAATTCCCGTAACTTCGAAGGATGATGCAACCACTCGCAGAACGCATGCGCCCCACTTCCCTTGAAGACTACATTGGCCAAGAAAAGGTCATTGGAGCTCATGCACCCCTGCGCAAGGCAATCGAGGCAGGACATCTACCCTCTTGTATTCTATGGGGTCCTCCCGGGGTAGGAAAAACGACCTTAGCCACCTTATTAGCGGGTGCATTAAAACGTACAATCTACACGCTCTCCGCCGTACAATCTGGCGTAAAAGAAGTCCGTGAAACACTCGAATTAGCGAAGAAAAACCGCATGTTCGAGGCGCAATCACCTATTCTTTTCATCGATGAGATTCACCGTTTCTCCAAGTCACAGCAAGACTCCTTGCTAAATGCGGTCGAAAAAGGAATCGTCACTTTGGTGGGAGCAACAACGGAAAATCCATCTTTCGAAGTTATTTCAGCCCTTTTGTCGCGATGTCAAGTATATGTATTGGAGTCGTTGAATGATGTTCATTTACGCCAACTCATCGACAAGGCCATTTGCACGGATAAATTATTTGCGAATAAAACCATCACGCTCACGGAAACGGACGCACTATTCCATTTTTCGGGTGGAGATGGTCGGAAATTATTGAATTTATTTGAATTGCTAATCACCACCGAAGGGGCAAATGAAATTGAAGTTACCAATGCGCTTGTCACTGAACGTTTACAGAAAAACTTGGCGCAATATGACAAAGATGGGGAACAGCATTACGACATCATTTCTGCCTTCATTAAATCCATTCGCGGTTCTGATCCGGATGCGGCTGTTTACTGGTTGGCCCGCATGCTTGCCGGTGGCGAATCTTTGGAATTCATCGGTCGGCGTTTATTAATTTTAGCCTCAGAAGACATCGGTTTAGCCAATCCGAACGCCTTGCTCCTAGCGCAGTCTTGCTTCGATTCCATCCGCGTCATTGGCAACCCGGAATCCCGCATTATTTTATCCCAAACGGTGATCTATTTGGCAACATCCCCAAAAAGTAATTCGGCCTACAATGCGATTAATAAAGCCATGGCTTTTGTGGAGCAAACGGGAAATTTACCAGTGCCTTTGCATTTACGCAATGCACCTACGCGTCTCATGAAAGATTTGAATTATGGGGCCGATTATAAATACCCGCATGATTATCCGGGAAATTGGGTGGAGCAAAACTACTTCCCGGAGGTTCCTTCGCGCCCTGTGTTCTACAAACCTTCCGAACAAGACAAAATTAATCGTGGCACTCCATCAAAATAAGGGAGCCACTTTCATAGGAAATTTTCACCATCCCATCTTCTCGCGCCTCATTGCTAGAACTTGTCTGAGTCCCAAGCCGTAATACAGGATGGTTCAAATCGTATAATAAACCGGATGATTTTACCTCAAACGCCTCCCCATAAGGCATCAAGGAAATAGGTGTTTTGGCAGGATACCATTTTTCAAACGTAGGGGGTAACAAATATGAGGTTGAATAATCATCGAAGAAGACAATCTTCATTCGCCGACCGTATCGCACCATCGAATGAAAATTATTCAAAGTATGATCCATGCGCTTTCCGGAAGCCCAAACCACATTCACGGCGGGATAACCTTCAGCCAACAAATATTCAAAAGCCTTTTCTAAATCGGTCAAATTTTGATCCGGTGTATGTACTTTTTTCAAGGGATAATCACTGAAATCCGTGATGTGTGTATGATCAAAATCGCCTAACCAAACATCCACTTTGATGCCCAATGATATCACCCGTTCCAAAGCACCATCCAGGACAAGGACCGTAGGAGACCATTCTAATAATTGGTCCAACATATCCATTGAACACGCCTCCCCATTCGCAATAATCAGCGCAGGTTCTTGTTTGTCACGAATGATGTGATGTGAGGACATTAGGCGTTGAAGTCAGATTTACCACCCGATTTTGAAATCAATTTGGTCTCTTTGATGACGATTCCTTTGGAAACCGATTTACACATGTCGTAAACGGTTAAGGCAGCGACTGAGGCGCCAACCAAGGCTTCCATTTCAACACCCGTTTTGGCTTCTAGCCGACAAATGCACGTGATCACAATTTGATCCGCTAATACTTCCGTCTCAAATTTACATGAATCCAAACCAAGTGGATGACACAAGGGAATCAAATCCGAGGTCTTTTTGGCAGCCATGGTACCTGCAATCACGGCCGTTTGTAGGATGCTACCTTTCTTATTTTGCCAACCAGCTGCCTCGAAATGTTTGACGATTTCCTCACCTAAATAGACAATGGATTGCGCTTTTGCTTCGCGCACCGTTTCATTTTTGGAACTAACATCCACCATGCCGGGGGTACCATCGGATTGCAGGTGTGAAAAATCGATCGACATAGCTGATTTGAAATTTAGAAGACAAAAATACGGGAGAATTAGCAAAAAATAGCGAAATTTAACAAATACGTAAAACAACAAACATGATCAGTCCTATTGAAGCAATTGCCCTTTTAAAAAACATCACCATTCCATTTCGGACTGAGAAATTACCCTTAGCAAAAACCTTGGGCATGAATTTGGCTGAAAAAATTGTTGCGGACCGCGATTTTCCACCATTTGACCGTGTCATGATGGATGGTATTGCTGTGAAAGACATCACCGCTCCGACCTGGAAAATTGAAGGCATTCTTTATGCGGGAGAACCCGTAAAAGCGATTAAAAAAATCGATGGTGCCTTGGAAATCATGACAGGTGCAACGGCTCCCAAAGGAACGGAAGCGATCATCAAAATTGAAGATTTAAGCATCGAGAAAAAGATTGCCACCTACATAGGTAAAACACCCTTAACAAAGGGTCAATTCATTCATACGCAAGGAATGGATGCCAAAGAAGGCACAATTTTAGTTAAAAAACGCACAAAAATCGGACCTGTGGAAATTGCCATTGCGGCCACGGTTGGCAAAGCTCACATCGAAGTGGAATCAAAACCACATGTGCACATTTTCTCCACAGGTGATGAAATTGTAGGACTTCATGAAACACCTGCGGTACATCAAATTCGGTCATCGAATGTCATGATGATGAAATCTGTCTTGTTATCAAAAGGTTTCAAAGCAAATTCGAGTCATTTACCCGATTCCGAAGAAAAAATCAAAGCCAATATCGATAAGGTCTTAGAATCCAATGACATTATTTTATTGTCGGGCGGAGTCTCTGCTGGTAAAAAAGATTTGATTCCTGCCGTCTTAACGGAAGCTGGTTTCGAAACGATCTTTCATAAAATTGCTCAGAAACCGGGTAAACCGATGTTGGTAGCCACACGCCCCGACGGCAAAGTGGTCTTCGCATTCCCAGGTAATCCGATCTCAACCTTGACTTGTTTCTGGGTCTATTTCTTACCTTGGGTATCTGGCGATTTCCCTGAATACACAGAGAAAGAAATCAAGTTTTTACCTAAACCATCCGCAGAATTAGATCAGTGGATTCCGGTTGAAAATGGCGAAACCTTGGCTCATAATGGCTCAGGCGATTTGATCAATTGGTCAAAAGCTGATGGATTAGTTTGGCAAAAAGCAGGGCAAAAAGATACCAAATTGCCATATATCCCACTTAAATAATCGTGTATGGAACTCAAGCTTCATCAATTTGACTTACCGCTCAAACACACCTTTACGATCACTCATGAATCGCGTGACGTACAGCCCACACTTATTGTGGAGTTAAGTTGGCACGGCAAAAGCGGATTCGGCGAAGCGACAGAGACCCCCTATTACGGCATCACCATGGAAAAGATGGTGTCACAAGTGGAAAGTATCCGACATTTATTACCTAGCGATATTCTTCCGCACCCGACGGATTTTTGGAAGTTGATTTCCAAAACCTTGTTGGACGACCACCCTTTCGCACTTTGCGCCTTGGATGTAGCTTATTGGGACCTTTGGGGCAAAACACACAATAAAGCGCTACATGAAATTTGGGGATTGGATATCTCCCACAACCCGATTACCGATTATACCATTGGAATTGATACCGTTGATGTCATGGTTTCCAAAATGCGGGAGATGCCATTTCCTTTATATAAAATCAAACTGGGCACGGATCAAGATTTAGAGATTGTAGAAGCCTTGCGCAAAGAAACAAAAGCTGTTTTTCGGGTGGATGCCAATACCGCTTGGACTCCTGAACAGACGATTTATTTCGCACCGGAATTAAAAAAACTGGGCGTTGAATTTATTGAACAACCCTTAAAGGCCGATAACTGGGAAGGCATGAAGCGTGTATATCAAGAATCTACATTGCCCATCATTGCCGATGAGTCTTGTATTTTGGAAGAAGATGTAGCCAAATGCTCTGGATATTTTCATGGAGTTAATATCAAGTTGATGAAATGTGGCGGTCTAACGCCTGCCCTACGAATGATCAAACAAGCGAAAAGTCTTGGCCTGAAAGTCATGGTCGGCTGCATGACCGAATCGACGATCGGTTGTTCAGCCATCGCACAATTATTACCCTTGTTGGATTACGTGGACATGGACGGCTGTTTATTAGTTGACGACCAAATCTCCAAAGGCATTACCATCGATTTTGGCACAGTACATTATGCCAAGGCTCCTGGAACGGGTGCACAATTAATTCGTTAGTATGTCGTATCAAATCCTTCAAAATCAGATCCCAGAACGCCTCGTGTCATTCGAAGGAAAAGAATACCGTTGGCTTGGGGGAACGAATTATTTGAACATTGGCACCCATCCCCTATTCCAAGAAAAACTACAGGTAGGCATTCGCATGTTTAGTCAAAATTGGGGTAGTTCCCGACTGAATAATTACCGCATGAATGTCTGGGAAAACCTGGAACATACTCTCGCAATACGCTTTCAGGTGGAAGCCGCAGCCTTATGCAGTTCAGGTTTAATTGCGGGCCAAATAGCCTTGCAATACATCACGCAAAAATATCCGAATGCAGCTATTTCCTTAGCTCCCAAAACCCATCCAGCCTTGTGGAGGCATCCACATAAACCGGCAGCGGGTTCATTCTCGGAATGGGAAAAAGATGCCCAAATTCTCTGCATGGATGGCATCGGAGCTCCTTGGGTAGAAGAATTCTTAACGGGTTTTGAGCAAAATTTATCGGCCGAGCAGACATTGATTGTGGATGAATCCCATCGTTTAGGAATCGTTTCAACGCAAATTCTAACACCGGCGAATTTGATTCAGACCAGCTCTTTATCGAAAGCCTTTGGGATACCTGCAGGGATTATTTTAGGCAAAAAATCCGACATCCTCGCGATCAAACAAGATCCCTTTTGGGTAGGTGGTTCGCCAGCTAATCCGGCCTATGTATATGCCAGTTTACATGCCCAAGAAGCCTATGATGAGCGGATCGGGCAATCACGATTACTCGCTGAAGCGTTTACAAAAAATGCGATGCAGGTGAATTATGTCAAAGATTATCCAGCATTCAGTTCCGCGGACACGAAGCTTTTTGATCATTTAAAATCCCATGGATTTTTATGTAACCAATTTGCTTATCCTGATCCAAAAGCTGCTCCTATTTGCAAAGCTATTTTACCCGCTTGCCTGCATGTTCAGGATATCGAAGAACTAAGCCAAGCCCTATTAACTTATGAAAAAGTTTAAACTAGTACTCTTTATGGGACTCTTTTCAACGTCACTGCTTCATGCCCAAGAAAATGTGATCGAGCAATTATTAAAGGCTAATCCCACATATTTTAAATCACTCACCGACAACCCATCCAAATACCGTTTGCAAATTTTATACACGCAAATAGATCGGGATGCCCAGAACAAGGCCCAATTCACCACACATGCCTATCGGGTGGATGACAATGAATATTTCTACCCCGCGAGTACAGTAAAATTGGCCGCGAGTGTGCTGGCTTTGGAAAAAATCAACAAACTGAAAATCAATAAATCGACAACATTCCATACCCTGAAAAATCGGCCAACACAGTTGGAGGTCCTAACAGACACCAGCTCCGCGAACGGCAAACCGAGCATTGAGCACTATATTAAGAAGATTTTATTGGTCTCCGACAACGAGGCCTACAACCGTTTATATGAATTTTTAGGCCAAAAAAATTTCAACAAAACCATGGCTTCCAAAGGTTTTGAAGGTGTTCGATTTACGCATCGTTTACAGACAAGCATTCCTTTGCTCGAAAATCAATACACAAACCCGGTGAAATTTGTGGATGAACAAGGCCGACTTATTTGGCAACAAAAAGAGCAGTTCAACAAGAAGCAAATCGTCTCCATGAATCCAATAATTTTAGGAAAGGGAATCATGAACGATTCGGGGCGCATCATTCCACATCCGGTTAATTTTAGCTTTAAGAATGCTTATCCGCTGCAAGCCCAACATAATTTCCTGAAACGCTTGATGTTCCCGGCTTCCTTTGAGAAAAAGGAACAATTCAAACTAAGCGCTGAAGATTATTCGTTTTTATACCGCTACATGTCGGAATACCCAACCGAATCCAAACATCCGAATTACAGCGCAGATACTACAATCGGGCCAGCCTATTGCAAATTCCTGTATTATGGAGGAGATAAAAAGGCGAACATGAATCCGAATGTTCGCATCTTCAACAAAGTAGGCGATGCCTATGGATTTTTGCTAGACAATGCCTATTTCGTTGACTTCCAGAACAAGATTGAATTTATGGTTACCGCAGCGATCTACTGCAATGAAGACGAAATATTCAATGACGACAAATACGATTATGAAACGGTTGGATTTCCCTTTTTTAAGCATTTGGGCGAGGTAATCTACCAACATGAACTTAGCCGACCAAAAACAAATCAACCTAATTTAGACTATTTGAGATTCAATTATGCGGATTAAAATCATTCTTTTATGCTTGTTGGCCCACCTATCTTGGGCACAAAAAACCATCGGAATCGTCAACATATCTGTAGCGAATATTCGGACCGAGGCGCGCGAGGGGGCCGAAATGAGTACACAGGCTTTGTTGGGAACCCCCGTTCAATTGCTTGAAAAAGCGTCAACAAAAAATTGGTATCGCGTTCAATTGCCTGATCATTATCAAGGATGGGTTGAGGGAAGTACGATTATTCGGATGGATAGTGTAGAATTTCAGGCATACCGCAAATCAGGGACGGAACTCATAATTACGGCTCCGTTCAGTAAAGTCTATCAATTCCCGAGTAGCAAATCGGAGATCATCAGCGAATTAGTTCAACATAACCGCTTGATGGCGATACGGAAAAAGATCGGATTTTGGGAAATTCGCATGGCTGATGGTGTCATTGGATATGTTTCCTTGAAAGATGTGGAAGATTATTCGACTTGGAAACAATCGAATTCAGGTCCAACAGAAAATCGAATACTTCAGTCGGCACACCAATTGATGGGCATTCCTTATTTGTGGGGAGGTACATCCATCAAAGGCATGGATTGCAGTGGATTTACGAAATTGGTATTCCAGTCGAATGGCTGGATTATTCCGCGGGATGCGAGCCAACAAGCTCGCGAGGGAATATTAGTAGACAGCCTGAGAAACTGGGAAAATTTAAAACCGGGGGATTTGTTATTCTTTGGCGAAAAGAGACCTGACGGAACTTATAAAGTCGTTCACGTGGGATTATGGGAAGGTCGGAATGCATATATCCATGCCGCCGACCGGACACGCAGAGCAAGTATGGATCCGCAATCCAAGGATTTTGACGCCTACAATTTGAACCGTTATTTATTCACAAAACGAATAAACGCGATTTCAAAAGAGGTACAAAAAATCGACTAAGCTTTTCGGTGCGAATATGCTAGCACAATCACGCCAAACAACACGGCGGGAATCGATAAAATTTGACCCATGTTCAAGGTCAAATCATTCTCAAATGCGCTTTGGTTTTCTTTCAAAAACTCGTAGAAAAAACGAAGAGTAAAGAGCACAATCATGAAATAACCCGTCATTAAACCTTCTTGGGTATCCTTTTTCTTTTTGGACCAGAACCACATCAAGGCAGCAAAAATCAACAAACAAGAAAGGGCTTCGTATAATTGTGATGGATGACGCGCAAGTACTAAATTGGGATCACTATAAGGATTGAATTCCGTATCACGTAAAAATTTAAAGCCCCAAGGCAATTCTGTTGGCTTTCCAATAATTTCCGAATTCATCAAATTCCCCATTCGAATAAAGAAACCACCCAAAGCTACAGCAGGCACAATCCGATCCGTGATGTATAAATAAGACATGCCTGGATTTTTTCGTGAGTACAAGTAAAATGCAATAAATAGACCAATCGAAGCTCCATGTGAAGCTAAACCCGAAAATGGGGGCGTGATCATTTGGATGAAAAAACGTAAGGGGTCCGCTTGCAACAAGGGAAATTCATAGAAAAAATAATGCCCAGCGCGTGCTCCTACGATTGTCGCGACCATCGTGTACATGAGTAATTGGTCCGCCTGTTCTGTTGAACGCCCCTCTTGTTTGAACATGTAGTTCACAACACGAAAACCCGCCAAAAAAGCCATGGCAAAAAAGAAGCCATACCAGCGAATCGGAAATCCAAAAAGGTCAATGATTACGGGATTGGGATCCCAAGAAATAAAAGCTGTGAACATGGGCTTATCGAATGAAACCCAAAATTAAGAGAATTTTTAAGAATTAACGCGATACTTTTCGCACGAGTACTTGAATCGATTTTTTAATGACTTTTGCAGGATAAAGCCTTTGGGGCAACCCTAAACCAAACATGCTCTGCGATGCAAATAGAAATACGACTAGTACCCAAAAGGTTCGTTGGTGATTTTTCATAGCACAAACATACAACTAAAATAGTACTATGCAATACAAGGTACTATAAATTTTAACAAATCTTATGAATTCGTAGACTTGATGTGTCGGTTCGTCGATTGCATCACCCTTATTACAATCCTAGCATACATCTTTGTACAAGATTCGCTTAGAACCTAACGTTAACTCAGTGTTCAACTAAATTTAACAACCATGAAAAAGCTCATTCTATTTGCCTTCGCTAGTACTGTACTTTTAAGCTCATGTAGCAAAGAAGAGGCCATGAATCCACAAGGATTCACAGCAATCAACGCGGCCAATGTACCACAAGCGGTACAATCTACGATCCAACAAAGTTTTCCAACTGCACAAGTAGCCTATTCTGTTATCCAACCGAATGCCTTGTATGTTGCAGATGTTACGACTCCTTCTACGGAAATGCAAATCGTATTATCATCTAAAGGTTCAATAAAAGAAGCTTTCTCTAAAATTGATTCAACGGCATTACCTACGAGTGTATTGACCTATTTATCCACCAATTATCCAGGATACGATTTATTGCATGCATCGCAAAAAACAACGGGTACACCTACGGGTTACCGAGTTGTATTAAAATATAATTCCGAGTTTTATTCTGTATTATTTGACGAAAAAGGTGCCTTTGTTTCCCAAACGACAGGAATGCCTGGTGGCCCTAAAGGTGGTAAGGAAAAAGGGAGCCATGGTCCTACCGTTACGAGTTTGACACTTACAGACCTTCCAGCAGCGGTTCAAACGGCATTAAATGGATATACGTTCCAACGTGCTATGGCAAAAATAAATGACAAAGGAGTGACCATTTACCATGTACATGCAGAGAAAGCAGGTATCGTATATGAATTAGAAATCGCTGCCAGTGGTACCATTTTAGAAAGTGAGGCACAAGAAGTTAAGCCGATTATTACAAAAGTGGACCTAACAACATTACCAGCTGCCATCACAACCTATTTAAATACCAATGCAGTTGGATGGACACTCAAAAATGCAGTGAGTGTTGCGGCTGATAATGTGATCATCCATTACCATGTTGTTGTTTCTGTAGGAGCTACAGTTCAAACGTATATGTTTGACAAAGATTTTAAATTGGTTCAAAATGCAGGAAAAGGTCCTAAAGACAATCAAGAGCTTCCTAATTTCACGGTAGCAGAAATCACTCAAGCCCAAATTCCAGCAGCCGCAATTACCTATTTGAATACGAATTATGCGGGTTGGACATTTACGAAAGCCCAAACGGTTTCAGCTGATACAACAGTGAAAGAATATGAAGTATTTATTGCCGTAGCTGGAAAAAATTACAAAGTTGAATTTGATGGAAATGGGGTTTTCCAAGGAGCCAAGTTAAAGTAAAACAAATTATCTGTGTTCTAGAAAAGGCTTGCTTCGGCAGGCCTTTTCTGTTTATTTTGAGTCGCTATGCAAGAAATCGAACCTTCTTTTCAGTGGGAATCATTATACAATGCGGCTCACGACCGCAAATCCCCATTTTATGGAAGGAGCTATTCACAAACTGAATACGAAAACGATATCTACGGCTATTATATTCATCCACTTTGGGACGAGATCGACTCCGAAACACTCTATTGCAAAATTCTTTATAGCGATTACGCACAAGGCTATTCCATCATCGAATTATTCGGCGAATGGAACGATACGCTGCACAACGACATCATGTTGCTTAAAAGGCAAGTTATCGACCACCTCTTAGCTGTTGGGATTAAACATTTTATTTTAATCGGAGAAAATGTCTTCAACTTTCATGGAAGCTATGAAGACGATTATTATGCCGAATGGTTCGAAGAAGTGGAAGATGGTTGGATCGTAGGATTGCATTTCGCAACTTTTGTTGAACAAGAATGGGCCAAATACCATGTCGATTATTACATCAATTTTGGTGGAAATTTGCAGATTCCCAATTGGCGTACCTTGAAACCGGAGATGATTTTTGCCTATTTACAGCATGTCATGGCGAAGCGACTAGGACCAGCATAAAAAATAAGCGAATCAGGATATTAATCCATTCAAATTCTACTACTTTAGCCCTTAAACTAACATTTCCTATGAAAAATATCTTACTAATTTGCTTGCTTAGCATCTCATTTTTAGGCTTTGCCAAAAAGCCAGATACGCGCTATTTTGAAATGCGCATCTACTATTGCCACCCAGGCCGACTAGACGCATTACTGCAGCGATTTACGAATCATACTACGAAGATTTTCGAAAAACATGGTATGACAAATGTGGGCTATTGGATTCCGAACAACAATACGGAGAATGCCTTGTATTACATTTTAGCTTATCCTTCTCAAGCTGCGCGTGATTCATCTTGGAAACATTTTGGCAGCGATCCTGAGTGGAAAGAAGTGGCAAGAAAATCCGAAGAAAGTGGCAAAATCGTAGCAAAAGTTACGAGCATCTTCATGAATGCAACAGATTTCAGCCCTAAAATCAAGGCATCCCACAGCGATGCAGATCGTACCTTCGAAATGCGCACTTACACGGCAACTCCTGGAAAATTAGAAAACGTTTTGACGCGCTTCCGCGACCACACGGTGAAACTTTTCAAAATGCATGGAATGGACAACATCGCCTATTTTACAACCATTCCAAAAGATGGTTCTCAGAGTAAATTGCTTTATTTCATCGCACACAAAAGTGAAGCTGCAGGCAAGGCAAGTTTTGATGCATTTCGCCTAGATCCTAAGTGGATTTCGGTGAGAGATGCATCCGAAAAAGATGGCAAAATCGTCGAAAAGGTGGAATCAATCTACATGAGCCCGACGAGTTTCTCGACAATTCGATAAATGGTCGTATCTTTGGACGTGGTCTTTCAAACACCACGTCCAATTATATGCAGTGGATAAAAAAAGGGTTAATTTTCGACGATTGTCATGCACAAGTGCCGATTGTAGACACTCAACACAAAGGTTTTTGGAGAGTATATTTTTCAAAACGCATCAATCGAGGACCAAGTCTACCCTACTACATCGATGTAGAAGCGGGAAATCCAAGCAATATTTTATTTAAATCTGATACCCCAGTATTATTGCCAGGGGAACGTGGATCTTTTGATTGGGCAGGCGTAATGCCAACCGAAATATTAACCGTAGGCTCTACTAAATATCTATTTTACATTGGCTGGGCAAATCGATTAGACGTTCCCTATCATAACAATTTGGGATTAGCCCTAAGTACAGATGGCGGAAATACCTGGAAAAAATTCTCTGAAGGTCCTGTTTTAGCCACATCGTACAAAGAACCTGGGTACGTTGGTACAATATCAATTATCAAGGAAAAAGAACTCTATTATGGTTATTATTTATCCTGTCGCAAATGGGAGGAAATTGATAATCGCATTGAGCCCATTTATGATATAAAAATTGCAACTTCTGCCAATTTGATTGATTGGCTACCATTAAATGAAACGGCGATCGGTCTCTCAGCAGATGAAGGGGGAATTTCAAAAGCTTCGATTTTAAAGTTAAAGGGAGTTTATTACATGTGGTATGCTGTTCGTAAATCAACAGATTACCGTGATAATCCACAAAACAGCTACCGAATTAAATGCGCAAAAAGCGATGATTTAATACATTGGGAAAAAATTCAATTCATGGGTCTTGACATTAATGACACACCCTCTTGGGAAGACCAAATGGTCGAATACCCCCATGTCTTTGAATACCAGAATGAAATTTATATGTTCTACAATGGAAATGGATTTGGCGATACAGGCTTTGGCTACGCAGTTTTAAGTTAGTAAAATGAATTTCGACTATTTAAATAAAGACATTTACGGTCAACCAACACTTACTGAACATCCGAAAGTCAGTATTTGTGTGATTTCATATAATCACCAAAACTATGTAAAGACATGTTTAAATAGCATATTAGAACAAAAAGTTGACTTTGCTTTTGAAATCATCTTGGGGGAGGATTGTTCAAAAGATCAAACTGCCGAAATCATCAAACAATATGCTGACCAATATCCTCACCTCATAAAAGCATATATCCGACAAAAAAATGTAGGAGCCAAAACAAACTTTTTACACTGTTTCCTGCAATGCAAGGGTGAATACATCGTTTTTATCGAAGCAGACGACTACTGGACTGACCCGCTCAAACTTCAACGCCAAGTTGATTTTTTAGACCAACATCCCCATGCATCTGCCTGCTTTCACAATGCGCAAATCATTTTTGAAGATGGCAGTAATCGGGAACCCGTTTTGATTAATCCTATTGACCAAAAACCTTGGGTAGAATCCGCCGACTTCCTCGTTGAAAAAGAAACTTGGTTCATGGCAACGGCTGCCGTGATGATGCGAAGAAAATTTGCCCAACCCCTACCAGAATGGTTTTTACACTCGAAAAGTGGTGATATTCCACTCTATGTTATTTTGGCAGAACAAGGCCCCATTGGTTATTTGCCTGAAGTAATGTCTGTTTACCGAAAAAACGAGGGAGGGATCAGCATGACCGACCATGTCCATGCAGATGCCTTTATTAAAAATAGGATTTTCATGTATTCGAGTATCAATGCTCATACAAAATACAAATACAATCACCTCATTAAGCCTATCCTGCAGGCATATTACCTAATGCGCATGGATTGCCACGAAAACAAATCCAATAAGGCCAAACAAGCTTTTTATTTCAGTCGGGCAACACTCCTAAATCCCCCGCGAACCGCGAAGGATTGGAAAAGCTATTTAAAAACGAATTTGTTAAGCCCCAAAAACCTGTTGACCTACCTCAATTTCCGTTCAAAATTGAATAAAATCATCAAAAGATAAATTTGCATTTTTTGCCGAATTAAAAGACCTTTACAACAAAGCGTTTCGCTCAACCTATTTAATTCGCATGAAAAATTCTCTCCGTGGATCTTTGTCCATTTTCGGCTCATTATGCCTTTTAACTTACCTTGGGATCTCTTCATTCCAGAATAATGAACACCGACGCTGGGGACAAGCCCTATTGGATTCCCTTAACGAATCACAAAAACATGAGGCAGTAAATGCTTTGGCAGGTTTGCAGATTGATCCCGAATTGGAAATCACAACTTTTGCGACGGAACCGATGTTGAAAAATCCGACCAACATGGATATCGATTCGCGTGGTCGGGTTTGGATTACAGAGGCATTCAACTACCGACCAGCCATCGCGGGCAATCCCACGAATCCCGCTGGAGATCGCATCATTATCTTGGAAGATACGAACGGAGATGGTAAGGCAGATAACCAAAAAACATTCTATCAATCCCCTGAGCTAAATGCACCGCTTGGCATTGCAGTACTTGACAGCATGGTGATTGTGGCGCAAAGCCCCTACATTTGGCGCTTATACGATGACAATCACGATGATAAAGCCGACCGCAAAGAAATTATGTTTCAAGGTATCGGTGGGGAACAACATGACCATGGTGCACACGCATTTACCTTTGGCCCTGACGGAAAATTATATTTCAACCTAGGTAATGAGGGCAAGCAATTGCTCGATGCCAAAGGAAACCCGGTACTTGATCAGGATGGAGACATCATCGGCCCTAAAAAATACAAACAAGGAATGGTGTTTCGTTGCAATGTCGACGGCTCCCAAGTGGAATGTTTAGGTCAAAACTTTCGGAATAACTTCGAAGTTGCTGTTGACTCTTATGGCGCTTTATGGCAATCAGATAATGACGATGATGGCAACAAAGGAGTTCGCATCAATTCCGTTTTCGAACATGGAAATTATGGCTATACAGATGAAATGACGGGCGAAGGCTGGTCAGTGAACCGCACCAACATCGAATCTGAAATACCTTTGCAACATTGGCATTTAAATGATCCAGGCGTTGTGCCCAATTTATTACAAACAGGTTCAGGTTCACCCACAGGTATTTTGGTCTATGAAGGGCAATTATTGCCTGCCAAATTCCAAAATCAAATCATCCATGCCGACGCAGGCCCGAATGTGGTACGCGCATACCCTACAAAAGCACAAGGTGCTGGTTATTCAGCCAGCATCATTAATCTTGTTGAAGGAATTAAAGATCAATGGTTTCGTCCAGCGGATGTAACGGTGGCACCAGATGGTTCACTTTTCATCGCCGACTGGTATGATCCCGGTGTGGGTGGACACCAAGCTGGTGACCAAAACAAGGGGCGCATCTACCGGATATCACCCAAAAACACGCCTTATTTAGTCAAAAAATTACACCTTGACTCTCCGATGGGAGCAATTACGGCATTATTCAACCCAAATCTTGCCACGCGCTATTTAGGCTATAAAGCATTACTGCGTTTTGGAGAAAAAGCATCTCAAGACATCGCTGCAGTCTATCAAAACGAAAGCAATCCACGTTTAAAAGCCCGCCTATTTTGGTTGTTGGCCCAAAGCCCCAATGGATTAAGCTACATCGATAAAGCACTCATGAATCCATCTGCCGAGTGGCGCATGATGGCCATCCGTGCCATGAAAATGCGCCCATTTGAAACTTGGAAATCGTTGGCTCAGCGGATTATACAAGATTCCGATTATCAAGTGAAACGCGAACTAGCCATCGCATTGCACCATGTAAAGAACCCCGAAGCGGATGCAATGTGGGCGGCCTTAGCTAGCCAACATACCGGTGAGGACCGTTGGTACTTAGAGGCATTGGGCATCGGCGCGGACCGCGCATGGGATTCGCGTGTAGCAGCATATTTGGCATTAAAACCAGCAGATTCACCAGCTTTCCGGGATATCATCTTCCGTTCGAGAACAGCTTTAGCTAATTCCTATTTATTCCAATACTTGAAAGAAGTAAAGCCATTGAACGACAAATTGCGCTATTTCCGCGCCTTGGATTTTATTCCAGGCGAAGAGAAATCGGCCTTATTGGTTCAATTAATCAACACAGAACTTAAAAAAGACGCGGCGGCCACTTTGGTAGCCATCCGTCACCTTTCACAGGAATACATTCAAAAAAATGCTTTGGCTCGCAAAACAGTCATCGGCCTCTTACCTAAAAATGATTTAGATGAATACACCAAATTAATCGAGAAATACAATTTAGGTGAATTAAAACCCGATTTGATGAAAATCATCTTGAGTAATAAAGGGGGCCGACAAGCCGCTAAATCACTCTATGCAATCGGTGGCAATGACCTAATCAAAACAACATTCAATCAGGGAAATAATGCGGTCAAACGTTCCATCATCGACGCGATTCGTTGGCAAGGAAACAAAGAAAGCATCGCTTTACTAAGTCAAGCCATGCTCAATACTAAACTCGATTTAATCGTACGGAAAGATGCGGCCAAAGGAATCGGTAACTCCTACCCTGCTGGCGAAGATTTTGTCTTGCAAGCCTTGAAGCAAAAGCAAATTCCCGCAAACCTGATCCCATCTGTGGTTGAGTCGGTCAGTAAAGCTTGGCGAAAAGGGGTTCGTGTGGAAGCCAATACCTACCTGAGTGGCGCACAGAGCAATTCCAAAACTAAACATCCTGCGTTGAATGAGTTAATTAACTTGAAAGGTGTAGCAAAAAATGGAATTAAAGTATTTGTGGAGCAATGTGCGATGTGTCATCAAATCAATAATGAGGGCATTGATTTTGGGCCAAAACTATCAGAAATAGGCTCAAAATTATCGAAAGAAGGAATGTATCTATCCATCCTTCACCCAAATGCGGGTATTGGATTTGGCTATGAAACCTTTGAGATTACGACCAAAAAAGGAGATGTTTATCAAGGAATCGTTACCTCGAAAAATGAAACCGATATCATCCTAAAATTACCTGGAGGCAGCATTCAAAATTTCAAAACATCCGCATTGAAATCCGTGAAACAATTAGATAACTCGATGATGCCGGATGGTCTCGCAGATGGGATGTCGACGAGCGAATTAACGGATTTGGTGGAATATTTAAGCACTTTAAAGAAGAAATAAACATGAATCGTCGATCGTTTAGCCAATTAATGACAGCGGGAGTTTTAGGCACTCAAACGCTTAAAGCAGGCACAGCTAATGCAAATACATTTAGTTTAAACTATGCGCCGCATTTCGGAATGTTTGAACAACATGCAGGAAAGGATTACATCGACCAATTGAAATTCATGCATGAGATGGGATTTCGTGCGTTGGAAGACAATGAGATGATGGAAAAGCCTGTGGAAGTGCAAGAGAAAATTGGGGCGACACTAGGCCGACTAGGCATGGACATGGGTGTTTTTGTGATCAAATTCCCAGGTTTTTTCGATAAGTCGCACATGACCACGGGGGATAAAACTTGGACCGATATGTTCTTGAAATCCTGCAAAGAAGCTGTTGAAACGTCCAAGCGCGTTAATGCAAAATGGGCGACGGTAGTACCTGGAAATTTCACCCGAAACTTACCGATGGGCATTCAAACAGGAAATGTTATTGAGGTATTAAAACGAGGCGCTGAAATCTTAGAGCCCCATAAGCTCACGATGGTTTTAGAACCACTAAGCGACAACCCCGAACTATTTTTACGCCATTCAGATCAAAGCTACATGATTTGCAAAGCGGTAGATAGCCCATCTTGCAAAATCCTTTTCGACATGTATCACATGCAACGCAACGAAGGAAACATGATCAAGAACATGGATTTATGTTGGTCGGAAATCGCCTACTTACAAATAGGCGACAATCCAGGCCGTAAAGAACCTGGAACGGGCGAAGTCAATTATGCTAATATCTTCGAACACCTGCGGAAGAAAAACTACAAAGGTGTTTTGGGCATGGAACATGGTAATTTCCATCCGGGAAAAGAGGGCGAAGTGAAACTAATCGAAGCCTATCGGAAAGCTGACCATCTGTAAATTTGGAAATGCAAACTTATAATTAGATATTCGCCTAATTATTTAATCAAACATGGAAGCAGCCTTCAAAGCGATTAACGATGTAACCCGAAGAGAGATACTCCAATTTCTCATCCAAGGTCCACAAAATGCGGGACAAATTGCCAAGCAATTTGACATGACCAAGCCAAGCATTTCACATCATTTGGATTTATTGAAACAAGCCCAATTAATCGATGCCGTAAAGAAAGGGCAGTTTATCCATTATAGTTTAAATAAAAAGGGCTTCGAGTCGATCCATCAATGGTTTCAAGGTTTTGCCCAGCACTTTGAATTCCCTAAACCTAAAATCCGACTGTAATTGTTGGTTTGCCATTTTTAAGATAAATTCGTAAAAAATATTCGCATGAGCTCCAATCTGCCTTCTTCGTTTTCATTTCTTTCTAGCCAAACACCACGTGATTTTGTAGGTCTTGGCGTTATCCAATTACCGAAACGTAATTTCTTTCAGTCGATTGGTGATTTTTTTGCAACGAAGTCGGGGAAACAACGCATCTCCTTTCTTTTGCTGGGAGCGCATGAAATCAAAGTCGTACATTATCAAGGAGCTGACCAAATAGGCAACAGCGACATCCCGAAGAATCTGATCGAATCCATCGAAATTCATGCATCCAAAACTTCCGATGGCTTGGTGGTCATTTACAACATCGAAGTGATCGAATGTATCTCGGTGAACGACAAAGGCGTAAAGAAATTAAAAACGCACACATTCAATTTGATGCCTGCATTATTGGGTGAGAATACAAGTCCAGTGAATAAGGTTTCTGATATTGTTTGGGCACAAGAGAGTCGCAATACCATCGTGGAGACCTTAATGGCTTGGAATACGAGTATTCAAGAAAACAAGTAATTAGGCTTCTGACGCTTTCTCAACATCCAGTTCCAATAAATCCTTGGATTTAAATGCCACAATGGTGACTAGAAACAAGGTTACCCCGGCACCAATAAGCACAGAAGGAATTGTACCAAAGAATTTAGCTGCAACACCTGATTCGAAGGCTCCCATTTCATTCGAGGTACTCACAAAAACACCATTAACGGAGGAAACTCGCCCCCGCATCTCATCGGGCGTGAATATGCGCAAGACCGTTTGACGTATCACCACACTGACGGAATCGAAAGCACCGGTAAAAAACAAGGCTGTCACCGACAACCAAAAATTAGATGATAGACCAAATACCAAAGTCGCAATACCAAAACCTGCGATAGCGAGTAGCAAATTTCGCCAAGCATTTTTTAACGGTGGAAAATAGATCAAGCTTAGCATCGTAACGACTGCACCAACAGATGGAGCTGCACGTAGAATCCCAAGACCTTCAGCGCCCACTTTCAGAATATCTTCGGCAAAGATGGGTAGGATTGCGATTACCCCTCCGAACAAGACAGAAAACAAATCAAGTGAAATCGCATACAGAATGATTTTCGTCTTAAATACATACTCGATTCCCTCGCGCAAACTATGCCAAATAGATTCATGAACAACCTTTTTAGGGGGTACAGGCCGACTTTTAATAAAAAACATACAGGACATAACGGCTAAAAGCAGACCGATTACAATCATCAATGAACCCGACAAGCCGGCATAAGCATAAAGAAAACCTGCCATTCCAGGACCTAAGATGGACCCTAATTGCCAGAAGGATGAATTCCAAGTAGCGGCATTCGCAAACACTTCTTTAGGAATTAGAAAAGGATTTAAGGACGAGGCCGCAGGACTAAAAAAACCTTTGGCGAGACCAATCAAAAATATCACGAAGTAGATTAGATACATATGAAAATCCGCATGCTCCGATTTCAATTGAGTTGCCGCATACAACAACAAAACAGAGCCCAAGATAATGACGGACAAAGACCCTTGCATGATCTTTTTCTTATCTCGATTATCCGCAAAATGGCCACCAAACAACACCAAAGAGATATAAGGAACTGCCTCTGCTAATCCAATTAAACCCAATGCTAAGGGATTATGCGTCAAATGATAAATTTCATAGGCCAAAATCACCTCCTGAATCAGCAATGCCATCGTAAACAAGGTATTCCCCGTCACATAGGCCCGAAATTCAGGATAGCGTAGCGCCTGATACGCATCTTTGGTCTTTATAAATTGCATAATATGTAAATCAGTGGACTCGCAAATGCCCATTCGGCCCAAAGGCGCATGTGCATTTGAGCCCTAAAATAATAAATCCCCACATGAATTCCCCATATCATGAGCATTATGCCTACAACGAATAGATTAAATCCCGAAATACCTAAAAGTAAAAGCAAGACTAAACTTACGTAAATCAACAAGGAAACATAATAGCGCTTGCCTCCTATTGAAATCCAAGTAAATATCCATAAGTTCAACAATACCAACAAGAAAAGGGATATCCCAAGCAGAAAAGGAAAATCAGCAAACAAACACGATGGGAGCAAAATGCCCAGACTGTAAATCAGCGAAGTAAATAGTTCTTTCGTCCCCCAATATTTTTCAAACAGGCCCTTAACCCATGCAAACCAATATCCAAATAGAATAGTCAAGAGACTCAGTCCCAAAACGAGTAAATTCAACTCAACTCGGGCTAATAAAATGGCATTCATGACACCCAGAACGAACATAAGACCTAATATAGGTTTTTGATAATGGGCATGAAATCGATGTAAATCATCGCTTGCACTTGCTAATCGATTATCAATTTGCCGATCCATTCCGTAAATCATAAACACCGAAATCGCCAACAATCCCGCATATTCCCACCTTGGCCATTTATGCAACAAAGCATGGAAAAACATCAGATGCAATGATAATGCACCCAAAACCACATCCAAACTCAAAAAATGTATGATTTTAAAAAAGCGCATCTTTCCGTGTTGAAACAATCACTTCATCTCCAACCTGAATCGTACCCAAGGTAATCGGAACCATTTGTTGGCCGAAATACACCTTATTATCCTTTTGCCTAAATGTTGCCAATGCCTTCAACATTCCTCCTTTATCAACTAGACCAGTTGCTGGTTCGACGTTTATTAGTTGGCAGCGCGCACAAGGTTTTGCCCCAAACAATCGAACGGAATTAATCGAAATTTCCTCCCAAGTATCCTCTTCAAAGGAATCAGACCCCTCTAGGATTAAGTTCGCACGAAAACGCAAAGGGTCATAATCTTGCCCATAAACCGTCTCAACCTGTTTGTAGGATGCTTCGGAGGCCAACAATATAGGTAAGGAGTCCGCAAAAGAACTTTGATTGGACCCGCTTGTTTGATATTTTTCTTTGATAATCCGAGGGGATTCGGGTTTTTGCATCACCAAGCGAGCTGGCTCTTGCAACAAATCAGAAAACCATTCCGACCAGCCCTCTCCTACTTCGACCACTTGTAATGAATCATCCCAAAGTTCCGCAGCTAGTGACTCTTTTAGCTTTGGTATCGAAGACAAAACCTTTGATTGACCCGAAATTTGATCTTGAACAAGATAACCACCCTCAACTAAACTTAATTTGAATCGAGTTAAATCCGGACGCGTTCGTTGGGTGATGAATTTACCTTGTGGATCTACCAACATAAATCGGCGATCGCCTACAAAGCCAGCGGCATCAACTAGCACCTGGTCAACAGCAATCGCGGCCAAGGATTTAATCGGGAATAGGTATAATTGCTTAACAAGAATTGAGCTCATACCGCAAATTAGGCAATTCAGCGCAAAATTCCCTACATGGTCTTATCGGTTCAGCCTTTCATTATGTGGGACAAAATCCTTATGTTTGTTGCTTATTATCAAAACCTATTCAATATGAAATCATTTGGCCTAATTAGTTTATTCATACTAACTAGTCTTTCCAGCAAAGCACAAGATATGTTACGCTTGGAAGATGCCATCCAACAAGGTTTACAGAATCAATATTCGATTCAGATTCTCAAGAAAAGAGAGATTCAGGCCGCCAATGACAATAGTTTAGGGAATGCAGGTTTTTTACCAACTATCACAGGTACAGCTACAAAAAACTATACGATTTCAGGTTTAGACCAAGAATTTTTTGGTGGATTACGTGCTCCCTTGGTACAATCAGGGGTCAATTCAAACAATGGAAATGCGGGAATAGCCATGGCGTGGACACTCTACGATGGAAAGGGCATGTTTGTTTTACGCGATCGGTTTAAAGAATTACAAAATTTAGGCACCAAACAAACCGAATCTTCCATTGAAAATTTAATCGCACAAATCAGTAATCTCTATTACGACATCATTCGCCAAGATTTGCGTGTAAATAACTTCCGTAAAGGCCTTGAAATCTCCAATGACCGATTAAAACTTGCCAAAGATCGTTATGAAGTCGGACAAGGTTCAAAAGTCGATTACTACTCGGCACAAGTTGATTACAATGAAGATAAGGCATTATTACTCGCTCAAGAACAATCCTATTTAAATACCAAAATCAGCCTAAACACCCTGTTGGTTCGCCCACATCTGACAACATTCCAAACGCTTGCGGTCATCGACTTGCTCCCTAAATTGAATTTAAATGAATTAAAGGAGATGGCCTTGAAACAAAACCCTACCCTGATGGCGGCGCTTGTTTCGAAAAAAATCAGTGATTTGGATACGCGTAATTTGAAAAGCCAGCAAACCCCACAAGTAGACCTATTAGCGGGTTATGCGGTGAGTAATGTCTATAACGGCGCGGGATTTGGTGTACAGAAAGGATCAAGTGATGTGTTCAATTATGGCCTTCGCGCAACCATCAACATTTTCGATGGCTATAACCAAAAACGCAGAATCCAAAATGCAAAAATCGCCTCCGAAATTGCCCAGTTGCAAATTGAGGATACGAAAAATCAATTGATTGCTGCCATCGAAAGATCCTTTACTGCCTATGAAAATGCGTTGAATTTAATTGCTCTAGAGACGGAAAACTATACGATCGCGAAGCAAAACATTGACATTGCATTTGACCGCTTTAAAATTGGAATTGCAACATCCTATGAATTACGCGAAGTACAACGCAATGCGGTAGCGGCTGAAACGCGCTTAATTGAAGCAAAATATTCAGCTAAATCAGCGGAGATTGAATTGATTCGTTTGAGTGGTAATCTATTATAGCCCTTGCTCTTCGTTTAATTGTTGTTGGTATAAATCATAATACAAGCCCTTCTTGCGCATTAGTTGCGCATGCTTCCCTTGTTCAACAATTGCCCCATCTTGCAAGACAAACACACGATTCGCTAATTTGGCAGATGACACGCGGTGTGAGATAATCAAACTCGTCTTATCTTGCATAATCGACTTCAAATGCGTCAAAATCTTATGTTCGGTATGCGTATCCACGGCTGATAAACAATCGTCTAACACCAACATCATCGGATTTTTTGCCAAGGCACGAGCTAAGGAAACCCGTTGTTTTTGGCCACCTGATAAGGTTACACCACGTTCGCCTAGGATCGTTTCGAATTGATCCGGAAAATCCATGATGTTGTCATAGACATCCGCAAATCGTGCGGCCTGCTTCATCTGCTCTTCACTTAAATCATCCTGACCAAAACGAATATTTTCTGCAATCGTTGTTGAGAACAAAAACACATCTTGAGGCACAAATCCCAAATGCGCGCGAACATGTTGGATGTCCCAATCCCGCAATGGAATATCATCCAACAAAATATCTCCGGCCACCGGATCATAAAAGCGAGCCATCAACAAAGCAATCGTACTTTTTCCAGAACCCGTTGTCCCCAATAAAGCCACAGATTCCCCTGCATTAATTTCTAAGTTAATATCCTTCAGTACTTCGCGATCCGTACCGGGATAGGTAAAATATAAATTCTTGAAAGTCCATTTCCCTAAGATGGCCTGCTTAATTTGTTTACCCGGAATTAATTCCGATTTGATTTCCAAAAATTCATTAATCCGTTTTTGTGAGGCAGCAGCACGCTGAATTTGAGAACTCGTCCAACCTAATGCGGTTACAGGCCAGGTCAACATAAATACATACATGATGAATTCGGTGATATTTCCCAAAGTCATCCGACCTGCCATAACCTCATTTGAACCCACATAAACAACTAAAAGCGTGCTAAAACCGACCAATAAAGAAATCAAGGGAGTAAACAAGGAATCAATTTTAACTAAGTCCAAGGACTTCCGACGGTAATTCGCAGAGGCTTCCGTAAATGCTGCTAATGATTGTTTCTCACGAACAAAAGATTTCAAGACTCGAATCCCAGAAAAGGCTTCCTGCACAAAAGTGGAAATAGTAGATAAACCCGCTTGAATCTCCTCCGACTTTTTGATAATCAAAGAGTTAACATAATAGATACTGAAAGACAAGATCGGCAAAGGCAAAAGCACATACCACATTAGGGTTGTACTCACATGATACATGTAATAAATCACGAGGGCAAAAACCGTGATCAAGTTCAAGCCATACATGATGCTGGGGCCCACATACATACGCACCTTGCTAACATCTTCGGATATGCGCGCCATTAAATCACCTGTATTTTGCTTGCGGTAAAAGGAAAGCGGTAGTGTTTGATAATGCGCATATATCTCTTGCTTCATCTCGTATTCGATGTGGCGCGACATGACAATTAAGGTTTGACGTACCAAAAACAAGAAAACTCCTTTGATAAATGCCATTAAGACAATCAAGGCACCATAATAAAACAAGGTACTCGCAAATACCTCATAAAAAACAGATTGCATCGAAAATCCCTTGAACAGGAAATATACATCTATGGTCTCTGTCACCAAATCCAAAGCAAAACGAACCAACTGCGCGGGTACGACACCAAAAAAATTGGAACAAAAAGTAAACAGCATACCTAAGAGTAACAGCCATTTATATTTCCAGAAGTATTGATTCAGATGACTAAGTGCGCCCATGTATGGAATAAGTTGGCGTAAAGATAGGACCTTTCTAAATTAAAATTTGTAATTTTGTGTTTTACAAATCAAGAACGCTCTTTATTTTCGGATGGTTAACAGAAGACTACTACGGGTCAAAGCATTTCAACAAATGTATGCCTTTTGGACGCAGGAACGCGCGCAATACCAATTAGCCTTTGATGGCTTACAAACAATCTTTCAGCCTGATCTATCGTTGATGGTTGCCAAAGAAGAACAAACACCTCGTCTGGAGGGTTTGCGAAAACTAGCCGAAATTCAATTAAACGAATTTTTTCAGGGTGTACCCACCGAAGAAAGCATTCCCGCAGAAGCGCTAGAAGCAGCACAATCTGTATACCGTGTCTACCAAAATAATGTAGCTAAAATTGCCCGTGACATGCGTAAAAACATGGTCACTGAGGTCGAATCCATCTACAAACAATATTTAAAATTACTTTTCTACTTACAAAATATCCCGTCGATCGGTCAATGGGATGAGCAAAGACGTTTATTGGAAAAGGCGATCAAGACATCACAAATTGCCAACAATAAAGTATTAGCGATTCTTCCAAAATGGAAAGATTTGCAAGCTGCTTTTGCGGAAAATAACATCGGTTGGTCAGAAGATGAAGAAACATTGCTCAAGAAATTATTCTTAGAAGGAATATTACCAGATGAAAGCTTTACATCCTACTTACCGGAGGCGGGAAAAGATTTGAGTAAAGACATTGAAATGGTACAATATCTTTTGAAAAATTATCTGTTAAAACATCCGATTATGACAGCATATTTTGAGGAAAAAGATTTAAATTGGCATGTTAATAAGGATGTAATCAAAAGCCTAAGTACTAAAACTTTTAAAGTTGAGGCATTAGAAGATTTAAGCTTACAAGCGCTTGCAATCCAATGGGATGAGGATAAATTATTCTTTGAAGAATTATTCGACTATTGTGTAGCAGAAGATAAATCCTTAACAACATGGGTGAATGACCAGACGAAAAACTGGGATTCGGAACGTTTGGCAACGTCTGATTTAATCATTTTAAAAATGGCAGTTGCCGAGATGATCAAGTTCCCAAGCATACCCGTCAAAGTGAGCATTAACGAATACATTGAAGTGGCGAAAAACTACTCAACTCCTAAATCTGGACCATTTATTAATGGTATTTTGGATGTCGTGTCAGTTAAGCTAATCGGTGAGAAAATTATACAAAAATCAGGTCGAGGATTAATCGACATAGCTAGTAAATAATTATGAGTAGATCATCAAAATCCTTTTGGGCATTTGTAGTAGGAGCTGCTACAGGAGCCGTACTAGGTATTCTTTATGCACCGGATAAAGGGGAGAATACCCGTAGCAAATTGTATTTCCAATTGAATAAATACCGTGAGCAATTAAAGCAATTGATCAATGACATCGTAGACGGAAAAGAAATCCCAGAAACGATGGCAAAATCTGAAGGCAAAAAAGTCGTGAATGATACGAAAATCAAAGCAGAGAAATTGCTTGAAGACGTAGAGAAAATGATGAGCCAAATCAAAGCAAAATAAGATGCTTCGTTTTTCGATTTGTTTGGGAGCCATGGTTTTGTTGTTGGGATGTACCAACAAACAAAAAGAGTCATTGAGTGATGCTGAAAATGCTATCCCAATCGCTTTGCGCCCCTCGATTGAAAAACGCCCGCAAATGGTTTTTGACCAACCTTTGGTTTATTTAGGTCGAATTACAGAAGGTGACAGCATTTCTTATACCTTCCATTTTCGCAATAAAGGAAACCTTCCTTTGCAAATCAGTTCCGTGAATGCCTCTTGCGGTTGCACAACACCTAAATGGTCAAAGGACCTCGTACAACCCGGGAAAAAAGGTTACATCAAGGTTACCTTTGATTCGCATGGCAAGGAAGGGAAAGTTCAAAAAACAGTTACCGCTTATGCGAATACATTACCAGCCGACAACATGGTTGCGTTAAAAATAGAAGTTTTACCTCAAAAAAAATAGTCCTATGTTATTATTAGAAGCCAACCCACAAATCATGCAAATCGTCCTTTTCGGTGGAATTTTTGTGGTGTTTTATTTCTTCATGATTCGTCCCCAACAAAAAAAGGCGAAAGATGCACAAAAATTCATCTCTGAATTAAAAACGGGAGACAAAGTCGTTACAATTGGAGGTGCGCACGGAAGTGTTGTTTCCATTCGTGAAAAAACGATTGTTGTAGAAGTAGATTCAAGCAAAGGAGTGCGCATGGTTTTTGAAAAATCAGCAATCTCGAAAGACGCTTCTTCTCGCTTAACTGAAGAATAAGATGAACGAACAAGGCCTGAAACCCTTTATTGGCATTACAGGCGGAATAGGATCCGGCAAATCAACGATTTGTCGGATTTTTTCTATCCTAGGAATTCCTGTTTTCGAAGCGGATGCACATGCGCGGAACATTTGCGACAATGACCCAGAAGTGAAAGCCGCCATCCTCGAAGAATTTGGATCTCGTGCATATCTTCCGGATGGAACCTATAATCGCCCCTGGATGAAAGGGCTCTTGCAAAAATACCCAGGGGATATCCAGAAACTCAATGCGATTATCCATCCCGCTGTACGCAAAGCAGCCGTCCATTGGCTTGAAAATGCAGCAGATGCGCCATTTTATTTATACGAGTCGGCATTAATTACCTCGCGAAATAAACCAGAACTGCTCAAGCAACTCATTGCTGTAGCATGTCCTCTGGATGAGCGAATTCAGCACATTCAAAAAAGAAATAAATCATCTTACATGGAAATCATGCAGATGATTGACCTACAACCTCAACCCGAACAATACCTACGTGGCGCTGATTTCGTCATCCAAAATGGCAAAAAAGACCGCGTTTGGCCTCAAATCGAAAGCATTATGAAAACCTTGAGCTGTGTTTTTTTATTCATTTTACTAGGCTTTCAAAGCCATGGACAAATCAAAGCCATGACTTTTAACATTCGCTTAGATACTGAGTCGGATGGCCAAGATCAATGGAAATACCGCGCGAAACATTGTGCGGAATTGATTCAATATCACCAAGCAGATATCATCGGAATGCAAGAAGCATTTGTACACCAAATTAAAGACTTCGCAAAAGCACTCCCTGGTTACGCCTGGTTTGGAAAAGGCCGCGATGACGGAAAAGAAGCGGGTGAGTTCTCTCCCCTATTTTACAACAAAGCCAAATTCAAACTCATACGCGAAAAGACGTTTTGGCTATCCGATTCCTGTGAAAAAGTGGGATTCGGTTGGGACGCTGCCTGTCGCCGCGTAGTTACCTGGGGTGAATTCAAAGAAATCAAATCGGGCAAGAAATTCTTTGTTTTTAATACGCATTTCGACCATTTAGGCAAGGTAGCCCGTAGAGAAAGTGCAAAATTAGTCCTCGCCAAAGTAGCCGAAATCGCCGGAAAATCCCCGGCCATCATCACAGGCGATTTTAATGCAACACCGGATGATGAACCGATTCAAATCATTCTCGACAAAGCCAATTCGAAACACTTGACCGACAGCGAAACGATCAGTTCGAGTGCGCATTATGGCCCTTACAGTTCATTCAATGGCTTTAAACAGGAACAAGAAGGCAAACACATCGACTATATTTTCGTGAAAAATGGGGTTTCTTGTAGTCAACATGCCACGCATTCTGAGACATGGGCGGGACGATTCCCAACCGATCATTTTCCTGTCAGTGCAATCTTGCATTTACCCAACTAGCTTATTGGAATTTGCTCGCGTAAAAGTTAACTTGCAGTATGGAAAATTTCATTGTTTCAGCACGAAAATACCGACCTACCCAATTTGATTCGGTCGTAGGCCAAAGTCACATTACCACCACTTTAAAGAATGCAATTAAGTCAAACCATTTGGCACAAGCTTTCTTGTTCTGTGGCCCTCGTGGAGTAGGTAAAACGACTTGTGCGCGTATTTTAGCGAAAACAATTAATTGCGAAAATATCGGAACCGACGGTGAGGCTTGTGGCACATGCCCATCTTGCCAATCCTTCCAAGACAATACTTCCCTAACGATTCATGAACTTGATGCGGCGTCCAACAACTCGGTGGATGATATCCGTAACTTGATTGATCAAGTGCGCTATCCACCTCAACGCGGTCGTTATAAAATCTACATCATCGATGAGGTTCACATGCTTTCAGCAGCGGCATTCAATGCCTTTTTGAAAACTTTGGAAGAACCTCCGTCCTATGCCATTTTCATTCTAGCCACGACGGAGAAGCATAAAATTTTGCCAACCATCCTTTCTCGTTGCCAGATATTTGATTTCAATCGGATTCAATGGAAAGACATGGCCGATCATCTTGCTAACATCGCCGTAAAGGAAAATATTCAAGCTGAGCCATCAGCTTTGGAATTGATTGCGATTAAGGCCGACGGTGGTTTGCGTGATGCGCTATCGATGTTCGATTTGAACGTTACTTTCTCAACGGACAATGCCTTACGTCATAAAGATGTGTTAGAGAACTTACACATCTTGGATAGCGATTATTATGTGAGCTTGACGAATCATTTGATCCAACAAAACCATGTAGAGACGCTCGTTTTATTAGACGAAATCATGCGCAAAGGTTTTGATGGCCAGCAATTCATCAGCGGTTTCATGGAACACCTTCGTAATTTACTTTTTGCCAAAGATCCACAGACCTTGGCTTTAATGGAGATTTCGGACGAATCCCGCGCGAAGTTCAAGCAACAAGCCGAATTAACGAGTACTTCTTTCTTGCTTTCAGCAATGAACATTTGTTCAACTTGTGAGAGCAATTATAAGTCGGCGAAAAACGCCCGACTCCACCTCGAACTCTGCTTATTAAAAATCAATTATTTACCGTCTGTTTACCAACTCGCCACGGAGGGCAGTAGCGGAAAAAAGCCTGAGCCCCAAGCTAAAAGCGCTGGGGCCACAACACAGCCAACACCTGTTACAGCAGCTCCAGCCATTGAAACAGTCACAGCAGCCGTGATAGAAACGCCTGTTGTCGCAAGCGAGCCTACAGCTCCACAGGTGAAAGATGTACCCAAACCTTCTGCGAAACCGGTTGCGCAAATGCCAGCTGCTGGCCTAGGAGGCTTACGCTCTAGCAAGAGTGTGATCAAGCCTAAAGCACAGGAGAATGAGGTTAAAGAGCAAGCTGTAGCGAGCGATTTCAACAACCAAGACTTTGACCTTCCGAAATTCTTAGGAGTTTGGAATGAGATTGCCAAAAAATACAAGGACGCGAATTTGATTAACAAATTTGTGATGATGGACCGACCGATCGAATTAATCGATACAGTTGCGCACATGAAAGTTGAAAACGAAGTGCAGGTTCAACATTTCAATGAGCAATTGCGCATGGAGGTTTTGGGCACATTGCGTGAACGCTTGCAAAACTATGCCATTGACATTGTCTTAGATGTGACGGCTCAAGAAAATGGAGACAAAAAACTTCTTTATACGCAGTCGGACAAATACGATTTCTTAGTCCAAAAACATCCTTTACTAGGAGAGCTGAAACAAAAATTAGGCTTAGATCACGAATTTTAGGCTAGCGAATCTGACCTGACCCCTGAATCACCCATTTTTCTGTTACTAATTTTTCCAACGCAAAGGGACCACGGGCATGTAGTTTTTGGGTCGAAATACCAATTTCAGCACCTAAATCGAAAACGCCACCGTCGGTGAATCGAGTCGATGCATTCCAATAAACCGCCGCCGCGTCTACCGCCCGCAAGAATAATTGCGCTTTTGCAGTATCCTCGGTCACAATCGCTTCCGAATGACGCGAAGAGAATTGATCGATGTGGTTCAAGGCCTCTGCTAGATCATCGACTACCTTCATCGAACAGGCAAAATCCAAGAATTCCCGACCAAAATCAGCCGATTCAGCACGATGTAAATACGGATATTGAATGGCACTTAAGGCATCGAAAGCAGCCGAGTCGGCAAAAATTTGAACCTTATATTGAATAAAATCAGCTGCAATCTTTTGAACAAAAGCAGTTAATAGAGTCCGATGCACGATAACGGTATCCAATGAATTACACACGGAGGGCCTCGAAACTTTAGCATTCACCACAATAGGAACAGCCATTTCCAGGTTCGCACGCTCCGCCACATAGGTGTGACAAACACCCGCTCCAGTCTCAATCGTAGGAACTAATGATTCCCGACGAACCCGTTGGATCAAGGCATCTGAACCCCGTGGAATAATCACATCGATGTATTTCGTTGCTTGTAGCAAAGTAGTTACATGCGCACGATCCGTGGGCAATAAGCGCACGAGGTCAGAAGATAATTGTTGGGACGCTAAAGCTTGATGAATCAAACTCACCAAAACCTGATTCGTAAACCAAGCATCTGTTCCTCCACGCAATACGGCAGCATTTCCTGAACGAATACATAAGGCGGCCACATCAATCGTCACATTCGGACGAGATTCGTAAATTACCCCCACAACACCTAAAGGCACGGCAATCTTTTGCAGATGCAATCCGTTCGCAATTACCTTATCGATTAGCACCTGACCGGATGGGTCTGGCAATGCAGCTACATCATGAAGACTAGCTGCCAATGCTTCGATTCGAGCTTCTGTCAATAAAAGACGATCGCGCATCGGATTTTCAGGATCAATATTGGCCAAATCTTTCGCATTCTCGCGAATAATGGATACTTGTTCCTCTCTCAACAAATCGGCTAAGCGATGAAGAACCGAAATTTTCGTGGGAGCATCCGCCGAGGCTAATTGGGTAGAAGCTTTGCGCGTAGCGGCTAATAAGGGTAATATATCGACGATCTGAGACATTTGACAAATGTAAGAAAAGCTGACCTTAGTCCAAACTTTTAACAACGGGGAAACGGCAGAGAATATCATCGTCATGTAAGACGAAAAGCACATAACGCCCGGAAGCCAAGCTCGATAAATCCAAGGTAATCACTTGAGGACCCGGCGCTTTGTGCCCGAGTTGTTCTTGTTTGATTGATCGCCCCGATAAATCATATACTTTCACATGAAGATTGGCAGCTTGCTGCAGCGGAAATGTTAAATTTATAACTTGACCCGCAGGATTTGGAAAGGCCCTCACGGGAATTTCTTCCTCCTTTCCTAGCACTAAAGTGGCATCCAAGGCTCCTATCGCTGCATCAAGCCAGGCAATGCGCGCTGAGATCCAGTTTTCCATCCAGAATAATTCATCATTTGCATTATTCCCAACGAAATAATTGGGCCAAACCTTTTTCCCATACAGTGGAAAACGGCCAAAATTACGTTGCATTGGATCTTTCAAAGCCACGGTGGTGGAATCCATGAATTTAAAAATCTTCTGTGGAGTCAACGTCGTTTTACGTAGGCTGCTCCATCTTCGCTTAACCGAATTAACAAAAACAGAATCCCGCATGAGTTTTCCCCACCAAAAGGGTGTTTGAAACCCATCAGCGATGCCTTGTTCCGACATTTCTAATTTATTATACACCCAACCTTGAGGCAAATAACCATCGTAATAATCCGCATTTCCAAAAGCCAAATTATAGTCCCAAGCGGGGCCCATCGTCAATTTACCACCTTTTGAATCCTTGTCTTTATAAAAATAAGTACTCAATCGATAGCCATCCACATTCCGACTAAGCTCATTCAAAAGGAAATAATTCACAAATGATGGCATGTCCATCATGGAGCGATAGGTCGTTAAAGCCTTCAACGGATTTTCTTCCTGTAAGCTTTTTTCGAATGTGTTTACATGATTTTTGATGTAGGTAAATTGCTGCGTCGTGATATTTTCTGCCTTGGGATATTCGATTTGAAAATAGCTTTTAAACGTTCCTTTTCCAGAAACATAGGAACTATTCCAACTCCTAGCAGTGGCCCCACTAGTCTTATCAATTTTCACTAAATACCCTCCTGTCACATCATCCCCCGCATTATCAATGGACTTTAAATCGGCTATATCGAGACGTGCCCCACCCTGCTTTATTTTCTCCATCAAAATATAGATACCTTGATAAACATCATTCAACACCACTTCCACATAGCGTGTATTAGAATGCTGTAATCCCAACTGACCCGCCATTTGTTGGGCCACAACATCCCTCAAAAATGTCCGATCATTATACGAAGCATTCAATACCCAATCGGACTCAGATGGCATCTGCACAATGGGTAATTTCAAGGGCTTCATGGCAACCGAATCCGTCCAAATTTCAAATCCATAGGGTTTCTTGACCAATCCAGGCAAAAAATACCAATCCCCTTGAGAAGTACTTCCTCGATATTCTATTCCAGCCCAAAAACTAAAAGCAGGCTTGTCGGTCATTTGATTTAACTGACCCTTACCTCGATCATATAAAGTGAATTTGGCGGGGATTTTTGGTTCATCAACAATCGTTGCCCCTTTGGTATTAATTACGAGAATGGGCAAATTAGAGACCGAAAGACTTTGGGCGAGTATCTTAAATTGAACAAAAAAGAGGAGAACTAGGAGTCTAAAAGTCATGTCCCAATGTCAAATAGGTAATAGGCGATTTGATTTCATCATTCTCGATGCCATATGCATAATCCAATTTGATAAAATAACCCACGACATTCGCACGAGCACCTAAGCCATAGCCAAATAAGAACGGATTCCGAAAATCAGTCACCGTTGCTTTGAAAGGATTGGTATTCCCTCCATAGATGTTTGTGTTAAATCCATTGCTACGCGTAAATGGCGTAGCCCCAGTCCAAGCAGTTCCCGTATCAAAAAATCCGACCATTTGGAAGGTATTTAAAAACTGTGATTTGGTATAGCTAGCACCCAACAGCGATTTCAAAGGAACGCGCAACTCAATATTGAGTAGCAAGTGACTGTTGCCCGATAACTTATTCATTTTAAAACCGCGAAGCGATGTCGCAAAATCACTCATGAATACATCTCGCTGTGCAATTCCATTGGTCCCCAAGGGATTTTCTTTGTTTCGAGCTTCGCGATCAATAAAGAGCCAATTATCCATGCCGCCCAACAAGGTTTGTGTCGCGGCATTACCTACAGATTGCGAAGCGGAAACACGCGTAGCTAAAAATAGACTATTCGAAATTTTCAGATATTTACGCGCATCCAAAGTAATCCGCGTGAAAGATGTCTGTTTCAATGACTTTTGAAACTCTATGCCAGTCAAAAACCGAAAACCTGTTTGCAAATTTTCAGCCACATGCACCGTATTATCAAAAGTATACGCAAGCCGACCGCCCACATAAGAAGACACATCCTCGGGCGTACTCAGATTGTATTGATCAAAGGCGCGGTTATTCGTGAACATCCCAGAAACACTTAATTTGCTCAACAAATTAATGGGATACACGGCTTTTAGCTCAACTCGATTGTAACGAATTTTCTGAGAGAAAGCCTCCGTTTCTTGATCCAAAATCTTGCGATCAACACGTAAAGTCCAATCAATTTTATTGGCCAAATAATTGTACTCCCCCCAAAGGTCAACATTCTTGATATTAGCCGAAACATATCCACCCACTTTAAACAAATGATTTTCCAATAAATCTTTCATTTTTACATCCATGCTATAGCCCAATCCTCGGATCGGATCTATCTTAAAGTTCCCTTCGGAGCCATTAAGCACAAAGGAATTTTGATAATCCAAAGGCCCCATCAATCGGTTAGAATCCTTCCGTAATCGCAAGGCTTGTTGGCGTTCTATCCGTGATTTTCGAACATCAGTCACCCGTTTATTCTCCTCATTTACCAAAGGCTGCTGCACTGCAGACGAAGTATCGGGCAACATAGGATACCATAAATAGCTAGGAATACTTGCTAAAGATTTGGTATCATAGAGCTGAATTTGATCGGCTAAAATCGACCTATTTTGAACCAATAATTGATCCCCTATCCATCGGAATGCTGACCAATCCCCCGATTTCACAATGGTTTGATACAGTTTTTGATCCTTGGCATGATAAGAAACGAGTTCATTACCCGTGGCATTCTCATTGATAAAATAAATTAACGAATCCGATAAGGGTCGCACGTTTCGAATAACACCCTTATGGACAAACAATTCCTTCGAATTTGCGGGGTCTTCAGCACGCCAATGTTTCAAGGCAAGCATTCCTTTCTCCTTTAGGTAAGTACTATCCGAAATGCGATCTGTCACATAGACAAGATCTCCATCATTTCCCCACCAATGCGCCTCTGTTTCTTGATTAGCATCTTGCGTAATGGGTGTCAAGCGATTCCGACGCACATCATAAATACCGACATCCACCTGACCTTGTTTAAAAGAACGAACCAACATCCGTTGGGCATTGGTATTTAATTCAAAATCTAAGAATCGTACTTCCCCCAAATTGCGTTTGCTCGAAACTTTTAAAGCTTGTTTCGTCCATTGAAAAACATGGAGAAAACTCTTCCCATCCTGATTGGAGACGATATATAAATCTTGATTTGCAGCCCATTGAACCAAGGGAACCACGCTCGTTTCTTTACGCAAGGGATCTTTTAAACCCGTACGAAAAACTTCTTTTGTTACATTTCCTGTTAAAGATTTTAACACCACACGAAAACGACCTGAATCATCCAATAGATATACAAACCATTTTCCATCGGGACTTAGTTGGGCATCACGAAGCTGTTCCCCTTTCGTCATATCAAATGACAAAAGTGATTTTTTAGCGACATCCTGAACATTAACATCGTATTGCTTCGCTTCACTCACATAGAATTCGAACCATTCCTTTAAGAATTTCGCAATGGGCTTGCGCAGGGTACTTGAAATACTCGACTGCTCGTTACGTATAATACGCGTCAGATTCACAATATTACCAATCTGATTAGCCCCATAGGTTTTTGCGATGTATGACCAAATCGATTGACCTATAAATTCTGCTTCAATTCCTCGTGCCAAAACCGGTTTTCTAACCTTATTCGCAACGACTACTTGGTACATATACTGATTCATTTGCGCTGTTTCCCCGGTAGCTAGGTATGCCGACAAGCCCGCGGTAAACCATTCGGGAACAGATAACAGGAGTGAATTTTGTAAGGCATCTTTAATGCTTCCACCATATAAAATATCATGCAGATATACTTGAGATAGCTGCTTTAGCAAATTCTGCTTATACGCCTGATATTGATTTTGATAGGCAATTTCGATTCGAAACTTAGCTCGATTCTCGTCCTCTGCCTCTTGGGCACTTGCATAACTAATACCACTGTTTGATTGTGCTAATTCATTCCCGGAAGGATAAACAAAAATTCGAGTCTTTTGATAAGGCGTGTAAGAGAGTAAATTTGTAATCCGCTGAAAATCAGCATCTAAAATTTGTAGAGTCGTTCTAGCCAAAGGCTCATTTTTGCCAAAATAATAGACCTCGAAATTTTGATTGGCAAGATACTTCCAACTGAACTTTTGATTTTGAATGCGTGTCTTGTCCCAAGTACGTTGGCTCGGATAAAAATCCTGCGCATGCAATTCCTGCATGAACAGGTTTGCCAATAAGCCCAAAAGAAACAAACGGAATAAGCGCATCCGACAGAATTTTACACGAAATCAAATTTAAGGATTTATACCGAAAATAAATGCGAATATCGATGAATTGAAACTTCTGGATCGAGTTCTTTGTCCCCCTTGATTGCTTGTACAAAAGATTGGGCAAAATAAGGGCTCAAAGACACCCCCTTTGACCCGAAACCATTAAAGATTCCCTTGTTATTACCAACAAGCATCCCAACAAAAGGCCTTCGATCTTGTGTTGCAGGCCGAATCCCTACATAGGTTTCCAATAGCTCATATTTAGAAACACCCATACTCGTTAATTTGGACATAAGCTCATCCTGGGAAGATGCCGTAGGAAATGGAGTAAATTCATCCCAACGGTAGGTTGCTCCTACCTTGTAAGCTCCATCAGGCAAGGGAAGGATAAATCCATTTTTGTTTAAAATAGAATCACGAGATGGTTCGTTCGAGTGAAATCGAATTAATTCCCCTTTGGCAGGAAGAAATGGCAGTTTATTCCAAAATGGATTTTGCGTGGCATGAAAACCTTCACAATAAATAATGGCTTCGAAATTGCTTGCATCTTCTTCCTGAAATGTACGTTCTGAAAAGATTCCTAAGCTTTTGAAATAGTTTTTGGAATGACGTAACAAACTGGCTACATCAACCCATCCCGCTTGCTTCACCCATACGCCATCTTCCTCCCAAGTCAAAAAATCATGATTGATTTGAGGCTTACGATCCATTAACCATTGTTTCATCTCAGCATTTGCAAAGGGACGATACAAAGGCATCGGATAAAAAAAAGAAGCTGATAAGGTCTTTTCTAACTGTTGGTAAAAAGAAAATAGGTAATCAAACAACTCGTCCGCCAACCAGGTTTTTTCGAGTTTTCTACCCGTAACCGGATTGAATATACCTCCGGCAGCATAAGACGAATTAAAATGGTTGGGCGAATCCCAAATCTTAAAAGGGATGTTGGCCTGTAAGAAATGATGCGCTAGGACAGTTCCTGCGATACCTTGGCCAACCAGTAAATAGGGTTTATTTGTTTTCACGTTTGACACGTTCAACTTGTGCTAAGACAAAATCCACTTGTTCATCCATACTGCGGAATGAGGTATCTAAATCAATCGCATCATCCGCGCGCTTAAGTGGACCTTCTTCTCGATTGGAGTCAATCTCGTCTCGCATACGTAAATTTTCAATGATATCTTCTAGGGGTAAGTCCTCCCCTTTCTGCAACAATTCCAATTTTCTGCGTTGGGCACGGATATGCGGCTGCGCCGTCATAAAGATTTTCACTTCTGCGTCCGGGAAAACGACTGTTCCTACATCACGACCATCCATGACAATCCCTTTTTTCTTCCCCATCTGTTGTTGTTGGGCAACCATCGCTCTCCGAACAATCGTAATCGCAGCCACTTGACTCACCATTTCCGAGATATACATTTTACGAATTTCAACCTCTACATTCTCGCCATTTAAGATGGTATCTGAAGCTTGTCTTTGTTGGTTAAATTCGAATGTAATATCGATCTGACGCAATGCCTCAGCTACCGCTTCTTTGTTGGAAAGATCAATATGATTGCGATGAAAATACAAAGCTACGGCACGGTACATGGCACCAGTATCGACAAAAGCATAATGTAATTTTGCTGCGACGCGTTTGGCTGTTGTACTTTTCCCACAAGAAGAATAGCCATCTAGGGCCACAATAATCTTAGGCATGAATCTCGAAAATAAATTGATTAATCGCCGCATACGTTTCCTCAGGAGCTTCGTAGCAACCTTGATGCGCAACGGCAGATAAAATTACGTATTTATGTTGGGCTTTCCCTTTCAAAACTTCTACAATCGAATCCGTGGGAATCAACGGATCTTTTTCGCCTAACACAAATAACATGGGGATATTGGTAGACTGCACGAATCCTACTAAATCGGCTCGTACTTTCATGGCCAAAGTTGCAGCAACTAAACCAGCTTGAGAGATCGTAACATAGCGATTAGCCAATTTTTCCATCAAATGACGATGGGCGACCACAAATTCGGGGGCAAACAAATTAGCAACAAAAGATTTAATAAAGGTCTCAGAACCGTGTTCTTGAATGAAAGTTGCCGTTTTATCCCGTTGAGCCTGCTTTTCTATTGAATCAGCGAGCGGAGTGGAATGCAACATCACAACTCCTTGAATTCGTTCTGGAAATTGTTTGGCTATTTCTAAGGCAATGTAGCCACCCATGGAATGCCCCATTAGCACGAAAGTTTCGTTTTGTGGAAGAGCCTCTTCGATTTTTCGAGCATACGCAGCGATGCTTGAGCAATCAGCCCAATCAGCGTAATTCGGAATATGAATGACTTCATCAGAAAATCGACGTTTAATAAAGTCGTCCCATATGCGAGCATCTTCCCCAAAGCCATGTAAAAAAACCAAAGATGGCCTCATCCTAATAGGTAACCAAAAGTCCTACAATGGTGAAACATAATCCGATGAGGGCAGCGAGTCCGCCAACAAAGCCTAAACCGAAAACAGCTAAAACAACGCCGATAGCCAATAAAGTTAAACCAATTTTCAATTGGGGCGCCCAGTTACGCGCGCCACGAGGTGCTGCCTTAATTTTTTTAAAGGATGCCTTATGAATATAAGACTTGACAGAGGCTGCATCTAAAATACGATCAATATGTATAGCTGACGTTTCCTGTTGAGCCTTCGGTGCTACCGGAGCCGCAACAGCAGGCAATGATGCCTCGATGCTATTTTGTTGGACGTGATTCGGAGCAGGTTGATTTTTGTTGTTCGTTGGAGCAAGCTCATTCATCACACGTTGTTTTTCAGCTTCGCTTACGGGTGCTTTTGCGGGTTCGGCAGATACAGCCGAAGGTGCGAAAGCAGCAACAACGGCCTTTTTCGCACATGAACTAGCTATGATAGCTAAAATGAATAACAATACGATCCTTTTCATATTATGCAACAACTTTCATTTGGTGAAACACAGTACGCTCGAACTTCGATTTGGCATAGGTCAAATCGATGGTAAAATCGGTTAATTCCGTCTGCGATGGAATTTCAAACATCGCATCCGTCATGATCGCCTCCATGATGGAACGCAATCCACGCGCACCTAATTTATATTGCATCGCTTGTTCCACAATATAGCTTAACGCTTCAGGTGAAAAATGCAAGGCGACACCTTCCATAGAGAACAATTTTTCGTATTGTTTTACTAAGGCATTCTTAGGTTCTGTCAAGATAGACAACAAAGCTTTCGCATCCAATGGATTCAAGAAAGTAACAACCGGCAAACGACCTAATAATTCAGGAATTAACCCAAAAGACTTCAAATCTTGCGCCGAAACATACTTCATAATTTGATCCTTCTCGAAGGAATCATGGAATGTATCGTCTCCTGAGAAACCAATCGGCCGTGCATTTAAACGCTTCGAAATATGGCGGTCAATGCCATCAAAAGCCCCTCCACAGATAAATAAAATATTCTCCGTGTTAACAGCGATCATTTTTTGATCCGGATGTTTCCGACCACCTTGCGGCGGTACGTTGACAATCGATCCTTCCAATAATTTCAATAAGGCTTGTTGGACCCCTTCCCCCGACACATCACGTGTGATGGAAGGATTATCAGATTTACGTGCAATTTTATCGATCTCATCGATGAAGACAATCCCACATTCCGCTTTCTCCACATCGTAATTCGCCGCTTGAAGCAAACGCGTTAAAATGGTTTCCACATCTTCACCCACGTAACCCGCTTCGGTAATTACCGTGGCATCAGCGATACAAAAGGGCACTTGTAATTTTTGTGCCAGCGTTCGAGCTAAATAAGTTTTACCCGTTCCTGTTTCGCCAACCATCAAGATATTAGACTTTTCAATCTTCACATCATCTACGGAAGCAGGCTGCATCAAACGCTTGTAATGATTATATACCGCAACCGAAAGATGACGCTTTGCCTCTTCTTGTCCGATCACATACTCATCTAAATAGGCTTTCAAGTCTTTCGGTTTCACCAATTCAAATTGGTGATTTGCATTGGTCAAAGCAGGAGCTCCTAACTCCTCCTTGATAACCTCATAGCCTTGTTGAATACAACTGTTACAGATATGTCCTTCTATTCCAGACAATAACATACCATCAGCGTTTTCAATCACCGATTTTGTGCGGCCACAAAAAGAACAACTTATTTTTTTATTTGTCGCCATGAATTATACTGTACGCGTTAAAATCTCATCAATCAGACCATATTCTTTTGCCTCAGCAGCTTTCATCCAATAGTCACGATCTGAATCACGCTCAATTTCTTCAAATGTTTTACCCGAATGTTTGGCTAAAATTTCATACAACTCTTGACGAATTTTAACGATTTCACGAGCTGTAATTTCAATGTCGCGTGATTGACCTTGTGCACCACCCGAAGGCTGGTGAATCATCACACGCGCATGCTCAAGTGCAGAACGCTTTCCAGCAGCACCACCTGCTAATAAAACGGCGCCCATCGAAGCAGCTAACGAAGTACAAACAGTCGCTACTTCCGGACGGATGTAATTCATGGTATCATAAATCCCCAAACCGGCATAAACCGATCCTCCTGGGCTATTGATATACATGACAATGTCTTTTTTAGCATCCGTAGATTCCATGAACAACAATTGAGCCACGATGATATTGGCCATGTAATCATCCACAGGAACTCCCATGAAAATGATACGGTCCATGATCAAACGTGAGAATACATCGATTTGAGCGAAACGCATCGGGCGCTCCTCAATGATGTATTGTGTCATGTCTTCAATTTGGTGCATCGGACGATCGCCGATGTGGTTCATATATTGGTCTACAGCTAAACCGTTTAATCCACGGTGATGAACTGCATATTTACGAAACTCTTCTCCTGATAATTCTTTTGGATACATAGGATTCAATGTTTAAAAATCAAATTTAAAATATTTTGGCATTAAATACGCAAAACACAAATGTACGAACCTTAGTTCACAGAAAACCCCGCAAAGAGCGGGGTTTTCAAAAATAGTGTGACAAATCGAAAATTAAAGCGCCGCTGCGATTTCTTTAAATTTCTCAACATCAATTTTAGTCGTTTTGTTTGGAATATTTTCCACAATCGCATTCGCTACTTTGTCTGAGAATGCTTGATTGTACAAGTTCATGAAGTTATCTCCTTTCGACTTGTCGCTCAAATAACCCATCGCGATTTTCTCAATCATCTCTTCGATTCCCGGTTGGTCAGAAGATAAATAACCGCCAAACTGCTGACGAACCATATCTTTAGCCTTCTCAACTACCTCTGGGTAATCAACTTTCACTTCGAATTTCTCAGCGATTTCATTTTTGATTAAGTTCCAACGGATATCGCGCTTCACATTATCAAAATCTTGATCAATTTGCTCCGGTGTAAATTTACCTTCGTTGATACGGATCAACCAAGTACGTAAGAATTCTTCTGGCAAATCAATTTTCACTGATTCTAAAATCGCTTTCTCAGCATCGATACGCAACAAGTATTTCGCTTCGCGTGCATAATTTTCACCTACAATGGTTTCAACCTCTGCACGGAATGATTTCTCATCAGTCGCTTTTCCTGGTCCTAAAACCTTATCAAAAAACGCTACGTTTAATTCCGCAGGCACTTGACGAGTAATGTCTTCTACTACGTAAGAAACTTCACCTTTCAATTCTGCAACTTCTTCTTCTTTCTTTCCTGTCGCTAATGCCAAAGCTTTCGCATCAACAAATACTTTATCGATCGCAAATTTCAAGGTATCTCCTTTCTTTGCGCCAATGAATACTTTCTTTGATTTATCTTGAATCGCGTGCATTGGGATCGCCGATTTCTCAACCCAGTCACCTTGCGTAAACGTTCCAAAAACTAAATCACGGTCCTCTACTGTCTCAGGGTGCGTTTGCTCTCCAAATTGCTTCTTCAAGTTTTCAATCGTCTCATCGATTTCTTTCTTGTCGGCCTTAATTTCATAGGATTGAATCGCTTTCATCTTAGCTAAATCCACAGTGAAATCCCCGTGAAAACCTAAATCATAATGAAAAGTAAATTCTGTATCTTTTTCCCAGTCGATCGCATCTGCCTCTTCTACAGCTGGCAATGGCTCACCTACTAAGTTTAATTTGTTTTCTTTGATGTAATCACTTACCGCATGGCCTAATTCGTGATTGATTTCATCCACTAAGGCTGATTGACCGTACAATTTCTTAATTAATGTTGCAGGAACCATACCTGGACGAAAACCCTTGATCGACGCCTTTTTGCGGTAGTCTTTCAATTTAGCCTCTACTTTTTCTTTGTAATCGGCCTCCGTTACAACAACAGTCAAACGACCTTGTAAATCACTTGCTTTATTGAGTGAAATGTTCATATAGAATTGTTTATTTAATCAATTAAAAAAAGCCCTCAAAAACCTATCGGTGTTGAGGGCTTGCCTTGGTACGGGTGGAGGGACTCGAACCCCCATGCCTCGCGGCGCCAGATCCTAAGTCTGGTATGTCTACCAATTCCACCACACCCGCGTAATTTGGACTGCAAAGGTAAGAAGCAAAATGTATTATTCCAATAGGCTTTCCAAAATAATCAAGGATTTATATGTAATTTCAAAGCTCTAAACCTAAGTCATGGAAACGGAATCGAAACAAGAGGTCCCCAATTGGTCAATTTGGTACATTTCGCTGGGCATTTTCTTGCTTGGCTTAATCGCATTCTTTTTAATTTTCAGCGCTATCTATCAATAAATCATGAATATAGTTGACTGGATTGTCATGTTAGGTACTATTGGCGGGATTGTCATGTATGGCATTTACCGCGGAAAGCAATCCAAACATTCCTTGCAAGGATTTCTACTCGCCGACCGCGAATTACCCTGGTATCATGTATTGCTTTCTGTCATGGCGACTCAAGCGTCTGCTATTACGTTTTTATCAGCACCAGGTCAGGCATACACAGATGGCATGCGCTTTGTGCAATTCTATTTGGGATTACCCATCGCAATGATTATTCTTTCGGTTACGTTTATACCCAATTACTACCGACTGAAAGTTTATACGGCTTATCAATTTCTCGAACAACGTTTTGATTCGAAAACCCGTATACTAACTAGTTTATTGTTCTTGATTCCGCGTGCATTATCTACAGGTGTAACCATTGCTGCCCCATCCATTATTTTGTCCACTTTATTAGGTTGGAATTTATCCTGGACCAATGCACTTACGGCAACACTCGTGACAACTTATTGTATGTTGGGAGGTTCCAAAGCCATTTCATACACACAAATGTTACAGATGTCGGTTGTACTTGCCGGCATGTTCCTCGCCGCAGTCCTCATCATCCACCAATTACCTGAGGAAATCGGCGTTCATGAATCGTTGCTTATTGCAGGGAAAATGGGTAAGATCAACTTGATTGACTGGAAATTCGACATCAATAATCGCTATAATATTTGGTCGGGAATCATAGGAGGCTTCTTTCTGCAGCTTTCGTATTTTGGTACAGACCAAAGTCAAGTGGGCCGATATCTTTCCGGCCAATCAGCCACCGCGAGCAAGAAAGGCCTATTATTGAATGGTTTCCTAAAAATCCCGATGCAATTCTTGATTTTATTGGTGGGTATTTTCGTGTACATCTTTTATCAGTTTCAAGAGGCTCCGATATTTTTTAATAAGAATTCGGAGCGATTATGGAGCCAACAAGCGAGTTACAAGCAAGTTAATACCCAACACCACCAAGTATTCGAGGCAAAAAAACAGCAGGAAATTGAATTGGTACGGGCGATTAAATCGAATGATGCTATCAAGACGCACCAACTGCAAACATCCATTCAAGATTTGCAAGGAAAGCAAAAGGAATTGAGAAGTCAGGCGGTGACGGAAATCAAAAAGTCGCATGCAGAATTCGAGGAGCAGGACACGAATTATGTCTTTTTACGATTTATTACGGACCATCTTCCTGTGGGAATTGTCGGCTTTTTAATCGCCATGATTTTGTTGGCCTCCATGGGATCTATGGCCTCGGCTTTTGGTTCGCTTACTTCCACGAGTATGGTGGACATTTACCAGCGCTTTATGCATACGGATGGGTCGAATCAGCATTATTGGTGGGTATCCAAGTTGATTACACTCGGCTGGGGAATTCTGTGTCTGATCGTAGCTCAATTTGCAGTCAATATGGGAAGCTTAATCGAGGTGGTGAATATCTTGGGATCCTGGTTTTACGGGACGATTTTGGGCGTATTTTTATGTGCCTTTTATTTGCCTAGGACTTCAGGGAATCAGGTATTTTGGGCAGCATTGGTTGCAGAAGCACTCGTTATTTATGCCTGGTACATTGATTTGATGGCCTTTTTGTGGCTAAATGTGTTGGGTTGTTTGTTGGTAATGACCTTCGCCGGCATCGCGAGCCTTATTCGTCCTTCAACAAAGACAGCGTAAACTTGACGGGAATCACCGGTTTTTCATCAAAAGAGCGTTGTTTTTGTATCGAATCGATGACAGCCAAGCCTTTCGTAATCTTGCCAAAAACGACATATTGCTTGTAAAATCGGGCTGCTTGTTCCGTATTCGTTACGATAAAAAATTCCGTAGGGGATGACTCCTTTTCAGGATTACCTTCATCGTATCGCGCCATGGCAATCGTCCCGCGTTCAGGTTTCAGATGATCAGGATATTCCGCCGGAACTAAATAGGCCAAACGATCAGCAAACTCTCCCCCACCCTGCATGCCTATTTCATAGACATTCCGATAAAAATAGCGGTCGGTGAAATAACCCATCTTAACCAAGCGGACAAAATTAATGCGATGTAAAGGGGTTTCTTTTTCAAGGGTTATTTCAAAATTCCCAAGTCGGGTTTCGCCTAAAATCTTAGTTTCGGGATATTCTTTTTCTTGAGCGCGTAATGCTTTTTCCACCTGGGATGGATCAACGTTGTAATTGGGTTTACAGGCAATCAAGAAAAGGCAAAAAAACAAATACCGCATAACTTAGCTTTGGCAAACCTTGGAGGATTGCCAAAGCTATAGGGAATTTGGGACAAAAAAAAGGGAGCCGAAGCTCCCTTTTCAAAATTATCAAGGAATCGATTAAGCATGCTTTGCTTTCTTTCCGAAGAAATACAAACCAGCAAATGCTACGATCAAAATCGCCGGAAACAAGACCATTTGTGCCATTGTCGCTTGGCCAGCAGCTAATGCAACTGCATCACCTGTCAAAGTTTTTGACGCTTCAGCTGTATTGGAATCTAACCACTTACCGATGATCGGTTGGAAAATTGACGTTGCAAACATTCCCATACCACCCATGATCGAAAGACCAAAAGCACCTGTCAACGGAATATTTTCAGCTACATATCCAATCATCGTTGGCCAGAAATAACATACACCTAAAGCAAAGATAATTGCCGAGATATACACCATATTACCCGTTGCAGAGCTCATCAAATAAACACCGATCGCAGTCAAAATAGCCGATACCAAAAGTACTCCACCAGCATCTAATTTATGCACGATAGGTCCTGCAAAATAACGACCCACGGCCATTAAGCCCGTAACAATCGCTAAAATAATCATTGGGCTTGCACCCGCTTGGCCCATGATTGGTCCAATCCATTGCTCAGGACCGAATTCAGAAATCGCAGTCAAGGCCATGCAAGCCAACATAAATAAATACAAAGGAGAAAGCATTGCTTTGAAGTTTTCGCCTGTCGAAGCACCACCTTCTACTTTTGCTGCAGGGAACGCTTGACCGAAGAATAAATACGCATAGATAACCGCAGGAACTAAAATAGCTGCGATTTGCAATTGCCAGCCCATATTAGCACCCGTCATGTATTGCGATAAAAGCGTTGCAATCACAATACCTCCAGGGAACCACATGTGGAAACGATTCAACATTTTAGTCTTCTCTTTTCCTTCAAACATATCCGAAATCATCGGATTACAAGCTGCTTCTACAGTTCCGTTACCGAAACCAACAAAGAATGTTGACAATAACAATGACCAAAAACCTCCTGCGAAAATGGTCATCACAAGACCGATAACATGTGTAAAGAATGCTACCCAAATAATTTTCTTTGGCCCTAAGACATTGTAAAGCGGACCACCAATGATCATGGCGATAGGGAAACCTAAAAACGCCATTTGGTTCACGTAACCTAATTGTTCGTTGTCCAACTGAAAGTCGACACCCAATTGAGTTAAAACCCCAGCACGTATTCCAAAAGCCATGGAAGTCGTGATGAGTGCAAAACAGGACGCCAAAAATAAACGATTGGCATTAACAGTTTGATTCATAATAGATTAGTTTTAGTTAAATGTTTAGAGAATTAGTAATCTTAAAAAAATTAAATTCAACATTGGAAAAATCGTACCAAAAAAACGAAAAGATTTTTGAATTCCACCGACAAACCCGATTTATTTTGAAAATATTTCAAAAATCTGAGCCCTTTAAAGGGTAATTTAATCAAATTAAGCCCTATTTTTGTAACAATCTAAATCTATCAATATATGATCCAAGGTGGAACGTCCACAACCGCAGCGAGTCGGCGAGGAAGAAAATTAAAAATGGGCATGATCGGTGGTAGCACCGAAGCCTTTATCGGAGCCGTTCACCGCAGAGGTGCTCAATTAGACGGCGAAATTGAACTAGTTTGTGGGGCATTCAGCTCCAATCCCGAAAAATCCAAAGCGACTGGCGAAGCCTTATATCTTCCAGAGAACCGCGTTTATGGTTCTTACGAGGAGATGATTCTAAAGGAAAAAGAACTTCCTGAAGGCGAACGCATGGATTTCGTTTCGATTGTTACGCCCAATCACGTGCATTTCCCGGCTGCTAAAATGGCTTTGGAAAATGGATTTCATGTCGTTTGCGATAAGCCAGCTACATTGAATTTAGCCGAGGCAAAAGAATTGAAAAAAATCATCGAAAAATCAGGAATGATTTTCGCATTGACACATAATTATACGGCTTACCCGATGGTTAAGGAGGCGAAACACCTCGTAGATTCGGGCCAATTAGGAGATATTCGCAAGATTATTGTGGAGTATCCGCAAGGTTGGTTAATCGACTTGGTGGAAGCTACCGGTCAAAAACAAGCTGCATGGCGTACCGACCCGGAACGTTGCGGAGCTGCTGGAGCAATCGGGGATATCGGAACACATTGCGAGAATTTAATTGAATACATCACGGGATTGCACATCACGGAACTTTGTGCCGACTTGACGATTTTCGTTGAGGGCCGCTTATTGGATGATGATGGCAACATTTTGTTACATTATAATAACGGCGCGAAAGGTGTTCTACATTGCTCGCAAATCTGCAATGGCGAAGAAAATGACTTCAACTTCCGTATCTATGGAAGTAAAGCAGGCATTACTTGGCATCAAATGGAACCGAATACCTTGACATTCCGCACACGTGATGACGGTGCACGCACGATTCGCACGGCGGTTGGGAATTTATCAGCGGCTACAAATGCACACTCCCGCCAACCGGCTGGACACCCAGAAGGTTATGTAGAAACGTTTGCGAATATCTACCGCAACTTTGCTTTCGCAGTTAGAGCACGCTGGGCAGGCAAGCCACAAGATCCGATGTATGATTTCCCAGGCATAGACGAGGGAATTATGGGGATGGCATTCATTGAGAACGTGGTTCGTTCAGCCAAAGACAACCAAAATAAATGGACAAAATTCGAAATTTAATAGATCATGACTAAAATTAAAGTAGGTATCGTAGGTACCGGATTTATCGGACCCGCACACATCGAAGCGCTTCGTCGCTTACCCAACATCGACGTTGCTGCATTGTGTGAAGTAAACATCGAGTTGGCAGAAGCCAAAGCAAAACAATTGGGCATCGGCCGTTGGTACACTTTCGAAGACTTATTAAAACAAGAAGATATTCAGTGTGTACACATTTGTACACCAAACTTCTTGCACTACTCGCAATCCAAAGCCGCTTTATTAGCTGGCAAGCACGTGGTTTGTGAAAAACCTTTGGCCAAAGATTTACATGAAGCTGAAGAATTAGTCGAATTAGCTGCGAAAACGGGCCTTGTGAATGCCGTTCACTTCAACTTGCGTTATTATCCTTTGGTACGTCAAATGAAAACCATGCGCGAGAAAGGCGATTTGGGTGAAATTTATTCGATCATGGGTAGCTATTTGCAAGATTGGTTGTTCTACAACACGGATTACAACTGGCGTTTAGAACCTGATAAATCAGGAGATTCTCGTGCGATTGCCGATATCGGATCTCACTTATTGGATGTCATTGAATACATCACAGGCTTGAAAACAGTCGAAGTAATGGCTGATTTCAACACCGTTCACAAGGTGCGCAAAAAGCCTTTGAAGCCCGTAGAAACCTATTCAGGCAAAATGTTGCAACCGGAAGATTATGCGGATGTACATATTAACACGGAAGATCATGCGAACGTATTATTGCGTTTCGACAATGGAAACCGTGGTTGTGTAACAGTATCGCAAGTTTCAGCGGGCCGTAAAAACCAATTAAAATTAGAGATTTCGGGATCCAACAAAACGTTTGCTTTCAACTCGGAGGCGCCAAATGAAATTTGGATTGGTAACCGTGATCAAGCGAACCAAGTCTTGATGCGCGATCCATCGTTGGCATATCCAGAAGCATCTGCTTTAATGACATTCCCAGGAGGTCACAACGAAGGATTCTCAGATACATCGAAGCAATTATTCAAGGAAGTTTACGCGGCTGTTGAGGCAGGTAAGCAACCTGAAAATCCTAAGTACCCTACGTTTGCCGACGGATACCGCGAGTTATTGATTTGCGAGCGCATCTTGGATTCGACACGTGCACAAAAGTGGGTTAAAATCTAAACCATTAACAATATGAATACGATCAAAGGGCCAGCGATATTTTTGGCACAATTTATGGGGGATGAAGCTCCTTTTAATTCGTTAGATAGCATCACAACATGGGTTGCATCTTTGGGATACAAAGGCGTGCAAATTCCATCATGGGATTCACGCTGCATCGATTTGCAAAAAGCGGCAGAATCTAAAACCTATTGCGATGAAATCGTGGGAATGCTAGCTGCCAAAGGCTTACAAATCACGGAATTATCCACACACTTACAAGGACAATTAGTAGCTGTTAATCCAGCATACGATTTAGGATTCGACGGTTTTGCACCGGATTCTGTCAAAGGAAATCCAAAGGCGCGGACGGAATGGGCAGTCCAACAATTGAAATATGCGGCTAAAGCATCTCAAAACTTGGGATTGAATGCACATGCGACATTCTCGGGAGCCTTGATGTGGCACACTGTTTATCCATGGCCTCAACGTCCTGCAGGATTGGTGGAGCAAGGATTTAAGGAATTAGGTCGCCGGTGGTTGCCAATTTTGAATACATTCGACGAGTGTGGCGTAGATTTATGTTATGAGATTCACCCAGGTGAAGATTTGCATGATGGCGTGACATTTGAGATGTTTTTGGATGAGGTGAAAGGCCACAAGCGTGCCAACTTGTTGTATGATCCATCGCACTTTGTGTTACAGGCTTTGGACTACAAACAATACATTGATTTCTACCACGAGCGGATCAAAATGTTCCACGTCAAAGATGCGGAATTTAACCCAACAGGTAAGCAAGGCGTTTATGGTGGTTACCAATCTTGGATAAACCGTGCGGGACGTTTCCGTTCGTTAGGTGATGGCCAAGTGGATTTCAAGAGCATCTTCTCGAAATTAACGCAATACGGCTATGATGGTTGGGCTGTGTTAGAATGGGAATGCTGCATCAAGGATCCGGTTCAAGGAGCGACAGAAGGAGCACCATTTATCGCGAGCCATATCATCAAGGCAACAGAAAAAGTGTTCGATGATTTCGCGGGAACAGGAGCTGACGAAGAGCTGAATAAGAAGATTCTAGGTCTATAGTCAAAAATCGAATTATTCGAAATTCAAATAAAAACCCCTTATTCGAACGAATAAGGGGTTTTTTGATGCTTTAAAATGGAAAAAAGCGTAACGCTGCCGGGGTTTTTAACCCCGGCAGCGTTTACCCCCTCCCTTAATTTTCAGAAAAAACATAAATAAACCAAGCCGCCGAACACAATACCACATTCTTGATAATGTATTGCCCCGTCAGCGTCAAAGCAAAAAAGGACTGCCATGTTTCATTTGGAAGAAACAATACAGGCAAGAAAGTCGTAAACAAATGCCCCATCATGATCCAAAATGCCCATTTGCTAATGCGTGGAAATAACCACGCCAAGCCAATGGCACTTTCTACAAGCCCCAGCAAAATCAAGAATTGCTGGATACTCATAAATGGTGATAAAGTAATATCAAACAGCTTTGTCACGAGACCCTCTGCCGGGGACAGCCCAAAAATCTTTAAAGACCCAAACCAAACATAGACAATCGCAATCATCGCGCGATTCATCCATGCCGCTGTAACAAGAGATTGAAATCTATTTTTAGTAATTGTTATCATCGCATAAAAATATTCAAGTGATTATTAAACAAAAATGACTTAAGTCATTCTATTGCGCTCCATCCGCATTAGCACGCTTCACAGCAAAATCACCTATCAAGCGGCCATGTTGGCCACCCACCGTACAATCAATCCTAAAGTGAATCAAGCCATATACTCGCGAATCCGATGCATCTTGCGCATAACCATAATATTTAGCTGAATTCTCCGGAAAAAATGAGCTTAATACCGTCGCGGCCGCATAAGAAAACGTCGAATGACCGGATGTGTAACTCGGGAAGTTTGGAAGACCCACCGATGTTTTCAAACCAAATTGCTGAGGTCTTGGACTGTAGTAATAGTATTTTGTTTCCCAACAAGCGATGCCGGCGTCCATCAAGGCAGAACCCACATACGCAAGCATACGAGCCATGCGTAATTCGGAGTACTTAGCAGCAACCCCTGCATCACAAGCATAACGATGCCAGTGCCCTGGAGGCGTATAAGACCCTGGACCATCCGCCCAGTAGTTGGCAATCGCAGCTTGTTCACGCGTTTGATTTTTTTGAATATCGTTCAATTCTGCCAAATCTTTCTTAAACTCAGCCGTGTTTTCCAAATAAGGGATAACCGGACGAATGGACTCTAAGGTCTTGCGATCAAAATTAATCATACTCACGGCACCATAATTGGGTAACATGGGAGGACGAGCCGGAGATTCCTGACTTTTCCACGGATTTACAAATCCCAATGAAGTTGAGCGTGCAATTAAATCGGGTACTATCGCCTGATTATTTGCCGCACTCATGCCATCCGTTTTCGCACGCGCCATCACTTTGGCAGCAACTCCAGCACCTAAAGCGGCTCCAGCATCCACATCACTTCCTACATTTTTAGCTGCCCAAATCACAGAATTTTTAGCCTCTGCTAATTTTTCCTTCAAAAATGGACCCTCGCCAGGAAACATGGCAAACAAAATTACATAGCTCGCTTGTGCGACTACTGCCTCTTCAGAAGGATAGGCAGGTATTCCTGTTGAAGGCAACAAAGGTTTTATCGCTGCATCAACATCGGATGGCGCTTTACGGTTATATTGATATTTATACTTCCATGCCGCCACCAAAGCATCATATTGCGCAATACTCAAATAAGCTAATGCACGAGCCGTGTAAGGGGGATTAGCAAATGGGAACTTAGGATCTGCCAAAGGATCCGCGGCATTCGGTACCGGATAAACACCCGCGGCATTCGATGCAGGCGGAACATTGTAACGTGCCGCTAATTCCCGACCAATCTCATTCCAACGAAGAACCGCTCCTGCTCCCCAAAAATCAACTGATTTTTTTTGCGCGGCAGTCAAGCCTGGAATCACAATCGTTTTCAAGGAATCAATTTCCTTTAAATAAGCAGCGTCAGTCACCAACTTAGGAACCGAAATGGCAACATCCGTAGGTGAAGCCAAAATAAATGACTTCCAAGTTCCCCCATTCACATCTATTTTAGCCGGCGAATAAGCCTTATATAAGGTATCATCCACTTCCTTGCTACAAGAAAGCAGTGTGAAAAATGCTAGTATACTATATAAATATTTCATCGAATTATAAGTTAATAATGTACAATAGCCCCAGCGAGAGCCCTAAGCTTTGGCCCACATTTTGACCATCCACCACGTAGCTCAAGCGGGCATTCACACCCAGATGTTTCGGTTGGTATTTCCCATAAACCCCCACCGTCGTCATCGTCATATCATTGGTCATAAAAGGCATGTCGTTCCGACGAATATCATCGCCTTTCGTACATGAAAATGTCTCCGCAAATAATTCCAATTGATTGTCCTTCTTCAAATAACCAATGCGCAAAGCCGCATCAAATGCATCTGGAACCGCTACTTGATTCGTTTGATACATTTTACCACCGCTTAGATAAGCATCGCGATCCGCTTTCACATGAGAGCGCATTTGGTAAGCGATTGACCCATTTACATACAAATGTTTGGGCAAATCATAGGTAATGATTCCGCGTGTAATCAAGGATTTAGCTCCCAAACCAATCGACATAGGCATGAAATCTAGCACATAATTTGAAATAGGCGTACTAAAACCTACTACCCCGTGCAAACTTAATCCGTGTTTAGAATAGGCTTTGGCCTTCAACCAAATTGAAGCATCCTGAAAACCTTTTTGACCCAGTAAATTACCTTGCGACGCATTCGTACGCACATACGGAACTACCGCGATCACATTAATTTTCTTCGTAATCCCGTAAGCTAACATCGCCGTCATCGATTCTGTCGTCAAGCGACCGATGTTCTGATTCTCCCGAAACAATTGATTTTCCCAATAATTCGTCCAGGACGAATTTCCATAAATCAATGCTCCACAAGCTAATTTTTTATTCATGTAAATGCCATCATGTGGCATTTGGCCCTTGGCAACAGGCAGAACAAAACAAAATGCCAATAATAGTATAATGAGGTATTTCATAGGACGATTAGAAACGATGAGTTAATGTCGCCGAAATGAAGTAATCCGCAAAAGCAGCATCTCCATGCTTGCCTGTTACCCAATCATTCGCACTCTTAATACGATTACGTTGTGTCGCTACTGGCACAGAAACGAATAACGTATTCTTTGCTGTTGAGTAACTCAAGCCTGGTTCTACTGAGAAAATATAGCCCGGCCGACGGAATCCATCACTTCCTCCAATCAAATCATAAGCAGGAATCCCTTCAATACGAGCACCCAATGACGCGCCAATTCCCGCTTTGGCAGAAACGATGTAATTCAAACCTAAACGACCTGCATACTGATCAGCCACCGACATGTAATGAACCATTTCATCCGTAACCGTTTTATCCGGCGCTACGTTAGAAGCCGTATTCACGTTCTGTGGATTCGACATGTAGAAACCGTTGTAGTAAAGTGATGTACGGCTGAAAAGTTGTTGGTACCCCTGAACCTCCAAATTGATACCTACTCCCCCATCACCTAATTGAATCGATTGATCCACGGCTTTCGTAATGGTATAATCCGTTCCATCCGATTTGCGACGATGAAATTGATCTTGAACATTCCAATCACCCGTTGGCAATTTAAGCCCCAATCCCAAAGAGAAATTCCCTTTCATGTGTTTGATGGGGTCCAACATCCAATAAGACGCCGTGATACGCGCATCACCGATTCCATTCGCTTTGGTCTTAAAACGCTTTTGTTCTGGGTTTCCTGAAACGGCATTTCCATAATGCTCATACATGGATGAACGATCATTGAATGCAAGTGGTAAATTCAATGCCACTGATAAGCGATCCGTGATCGAATAAGTCACGCCAAAATCAAATGCTTGCTGGTCATTAATTACATTCGTTCCCGCTGCTTCACGCTGAGGTTGATAATCAGCACCTACAAAGTGCTTGTAAGAATGTAAGCTACGGAAACCCATAGAAACTTGCCATTGGCCTGGGTGCATCATGGAATTTGAGTTAGCACCAGTTCCAACTGAACAACTCATGTGACGAACAGCGACACAACCTTGACCTAATACAACAGATGAGATTACTCCTACGAATAGAAGTGATAATATAATTTTTTTCATTTTGCTTAAATTTTTAAATACATGTACGTTTCCCTTTGATAAAGTTATCAAGGGTAAATAATCGAGTATCGAGAAAATTTAAGCTTGCCGTGGAGGCGAAAAGAAATCGGCAGAAAATGCCAAAGTAGGTAATGTTTCGTGAGATGGCGATTGCTGAGTAGCAGGCCATTCCATAATATAAAGAACCCATGCAGATGCATGCGCACAATATTCTTTTACAAGGGTATTAATTAATTTAGATTTGGCAGGAGCTTTATCAGGTTGGTCCGACATGTGTTCATTCACTTGTTCTGCCAAATCAAAGAAACGATCACGGGCATTTTGATCCGCAACCAACGTTGTAACGATTTTACCATCAATGACCTGTTGGTCTTTCATTTGGTAAAAATTATCCCCTTGACGAATCTCTCCTGATACAGCTTGTGGCGCATCCCAATCTGTTTGATAGGGCAAAGAGATGGGCATTTCAACTACAATTGTTTCCCCAGCTTCAAATGTATTCGTATCCTGCGCAATAAAGCGCAATGCAAATCCACCTGCCTGATACAGGAGTACGAACAATAGCATTATGGAGAGGATTCTTTTCATTTTAACGTGGGCGAAAATACGCTATTTTTCAATAACTGTCCCCAATTCCTGCGAAATATTTTTCTGAATTTCCTTTAAATGAATGAATTCAAGCAATAAATCATTCATTTCATTCGGATCTCCTACATATTGATCCATGCGTTCCATGACATCTTTAATATGCTGATCGTTGTAAACCTTTCGCAAACGCAAAATATTTTTGTAAGCGAAATCTTCTAAAAGTTCCTCATCCTTCTTCACTTTAATCTCATGTCGGTCTCGCCAAACGGTCGACAAAACATGTTTATCGGATGAAGCATCAATAGCAAAACGCTGCACCTCTTCTTCCGGGTGATGCAGATAAAAGGATGGCTCTGGGATAATACCACGGCCAAATTCCGTACGACAGGTATCCATGATGCCTTTGAATAAAGGTGTTTGAAAATGTACCTCCTCTAATTCATGCAACAGATATTGCAACAAACTCACACCAGGCGCTTTTTCAGGACTTATTTCCAAATGGCCATAATTGACCAATAATCGCATGCATTCCAATTCTTGGTAATAAGCCAAATTTTGAACTTCCACCGGTGCATCGACCTCAGGGCCCGGCTCAAACAAAGCCTGTAACTCGGCCTCATTCTGAGGCGACAAAGTTGGAATCGATTTTTGTTGCACTTTCTTCAAATGCAACTTATTCATTTCTGCCAAGAGTACATCCTCCTCCAAACGCATCAATTGCGAGGTCTTTTGGATAAACAAGCTCCGCTGGATGGCATCCGGTATCTTCGAGATACTTTGCACCATTTCCTTAATCAATTCGGATTTCTTGAAGGGATCATCCCCCGCTTCCTTCATGAATAGATTCGCTTGGAACGAGATAACATCCCGAGCTTCTTTCTGAATATATTCAATAAATGCCTCACTGCCGATGGAACGCACAAACGAATCGGGATCCTGCCCTTCCGGAAAGACAACCAAATTCACTTGTAAACCTTCTTCTAAGATCAAATCCATTCCACGCAGAGCCGCTTTGATCCCTGCGGAATCTCCATCATACAGGACCGTGACGTGGTTGGTAAAACGGCCGATCAACTTAATCTGCTCGATTGTCAATGAAGTACCTGAAGAAGCAACTACGTTTTTAATTCCAGCCTGATGCAAGGAAATTACATCAGTATATCCTTCTACGAGGTAACAAACATCTTTTTGTCGGATTTCATTCTTAGCCTGCGCGATGCCATAAAGGGTCGCCGACTTATGATATACAACGGTTTCAGGCGAGTTGAGGTATTTGGCTTGATTCTTCGCATCCGATTTAAGAATACGCGCACCAAAGGCAATGACCTTGCCTGCAACACTATGAATAGGGAAAATAACGCGATTCCGGAAACGATCATATACTTTTCCTTCGTCGTTTTTATTCGTCACCAAACCCGCTTTCTCGATAATATCTTGACTGAAACCATGCTTGAGCGCTGTTTTCAAAAAGACATCCCAGCCTTCGGGGCTATAGCCTAGATCAAAGGCTTGGATCGTAGCATCCGAGAAACCCCGCTCCTTAAAATAAGGCAAAGCAATGGACTTCCCTTCGTCGGATTCTGTTAATTGTTTTTTGAAAAATTCTTTGGCATACTCTAAGATGATCAACAAACTCTCCCGCTCATTTTGGCGCAAGAGTTGGTCATCTGTCATCTCCTCTTCCTGAATATCGATGCCATATTTTTTGGCTAGATGACGCAAAGCTTCGCCGTAGCCTAAGCCTTCAATATCCATGATAAAACGAACCGAATCACCCGCCTTACCACAACCAAAACATTTGTAAATACCTTTGCTAGGTGAAATGGAAAAAGAAGGCGTCTTCTCTCCATGAAATGGGCAACAAGCCCAATAATTAGCCCCTTTTTTCTTTACTGTTACATAATCCCCGATCACGTCTGCCACGGCAGCCGTTTGCTTTATTCGCTCGACGGTTTCGGGATCAATACGCATATTACAATAATAAACCGGCTAATGTTGCTGATAAATACGAAGCTAAGGTTCCTGCAATCAAGGCTTTGAAACCTAATTTTGCCAAATCGGAACGACGAGTTGGCGCTAATTCACCAATCCCACCAATTTGAATGGCCACTGAAGAAAAATTGGCAAATCCACACAAAGCAAAACTTGTAATGGCAATTGTCTTCGGATCTAATGTTGCTTTCAAATGCACCATATCTAAGTAGGCGACAAACTCATTCACTACCATTTTTTTACCCATCAAAGCTCCCGCCACTTCGACATCCTGAGCAGGAACACCCATTGCAAAAGCGAATACAGAAAATACCTTACCTAAAATCAAATTCATGGAAAGGGATGGCATGTTGATCCAAGAACCTATTTGTCCCAAACCTAAATCGACCAATGCAATTAAGGCAATAAAACCAATCAACATCGCAATCACATTCAAACCTACTTTCAAGCCTTCGCTAGCACCTGCTGCAATTGCATCCACTAAATTCGCATGTGTTTTGATGATGTCCATTTTAACCATGCCTTCGGTCTCCGACTTCTCTGTTTCCGGGAACATAATTTTTGAAATCACCAAAGCACCCGGCGCAGCCATTAAACTCGCGGCTAATAAATAAGCGGCTGGAACTCCTAAGGAAATATAAACGGCCATAACACCCCCAGCGATACAGGCGAAAGAACCTGTCATGGATGCCATCAACTCCGAATTCGTCATGTTTTTCAAATAAGGCTTAATCATGATTTGAGCCTCAACTTGACCTACGAAGGTCGAAGCTACATTGGATAAAGCCTCAGCTCCGCTCACACCCATCAACCAGTGTACACCCTTTCCCATCGTGGATACGACACGCTGAAGCACGCCCAAGTGATAAAACATATTCACAAGAACAGCTACAAAAATGATAGTAGGAACGACTTTGAAGAAGAATATATAATCATTGCCTGCCCCAAAAGCCTGTGACATCAATTTACGATCAACCAAAGATCCAAAAACAAATTGAGCTCCTTTATCTGCTTGCCCTAATAGCGTATTAATCGAATCGCCTAACCATTGGAAAGTTGCTTGCCCGACTTCCGTTTTCAAAATAAATACGGCTAAGCCTACTTGTATTAATAGCCCCACACCTACAGTACGGTAATTAATTGCTTTGCGGTTATTGGACATTAAAAAGGAAACGCCTAAAATCAAGACAATCCCCAGTAAGCCTGTAAATCTTTCCATTCGTTTGTTGTTGGTGTAAATTAGTTTTCAGATTGCGTCAAATTGACGGTATATTTTTCAAAGGTAAGCTGTTCAATCAAATCTTCCTCAGTAATTTCATAAAATGCTTGGTGAATATTAAATGGCTCACTACTTTCTACCTTCCAATAATTCCCATCTTCCTGCATTTCATAGGAGTTCACGGTATCACGCAAATTCCAGTCTAAAATGGTAATTGCCATGTTCTTAGCACGTGGGTTCACCATTTCAAAAAGGGATTCTATCCGACGATCAAAGCTTCGCACCATCACATCCGCCGAACCGCCATAAACTTTTGGTTCACCTCCCCGATGGAAATAATATAGACGCGTATGCTCCAAATAATTTCCTACGATCGATTTGATGTAAATATTATCTGACAATCCCGAACGTTGCGGACGAATGCAGCAAATACCACGAATAATCAATAATACAGGCACACCTGCTTTGGAAGCTTTATATAGTGCTTCCATCGTTTCTAAATCTTGTAAGGAATTAATTTTCCAACAAATACCTGCCGGAACACCTTGCTTATGGTTTTCAATTTCTTCATCGATCATCTCGATAAGTCGGTTACGCATATCGCGCGGAGCCGTAATTAAATGCTCATAGTGCGTAGGCATCGAATGCCCTGTAATTACATTGAAAAACTCCGAGATATCTTGCGTAATCCTCGAATCCGTCGTCAATAAGCCTAAATCGGTATAAAGTTTCGCCGTATCTTCATTGTAATTACCAGATGATAAATGTGCATAACTCATGACATGAGATCCTTCATTTCGAATAACCTGCAGTAATTTGGTATGCGTTTTTAAACCCGGAATTCCGTAAATCACAAAACAACCCGCTTTTTGTAAACGTGTCGCCTCCCGAATATTATTCTCCTCATCAAAGCGCGCTTTTACCTCAAACAACACGGAAACGTGCTTCCCTTGTTCTGCAGCACGTAACAAAGCAGACGCAATCCGAGAATTTTTCGAAATACGATAGAGCGTAATTTTGATGGCCAAAACATTGGGATCATCAGCTGCTTGTTCCAATAACTGAATAACCGGCTCAAAATTATTGTATGGGTGATGCAAGAGGATATCCCCGCGCTTCATCGTCTCAAAAATATCACTTATGTGAATCGATTTCAACCCCAAAGGAGGAACCACAGCAGGATTCGCGGCGAGCTTTGATTTAAATTCAGGGTGTTTAAGTATTTGCCAAAATGCCGTAAAATCAAGAATGGATTTCTTGATGAAGATATCCGCTAACTCTAAATTCCAGCGTTTCAACATTTCACTCAATAGAAAATCCGAATGATTTTCCTCTACCTCAACACGAGTTACTCGCCCTAAACGACGATCTTTAATTTTCTTTTTGATCTCATCCACAAAATCCGTTTCCGCATCTTCGTGTTCTACCACATCGAAATCTCCATTTCGCGTAATACGGAACAAGGTTGTCGACTCGATTTCAACATTCCGATAAAGAACTTGTAAATAATGACGAATAATTTGCTCAATGGGTAAAAACAAGACTTTATCATCCCGCTCAATCACATATAAACGCGTCAAATTCAAAGGTATTTGAACAAACGAAATCTTGCGATCCTTTTCATATTTGCCTTTGGAATTTTTCTTATCAGCAATTCCAACCGTAACGACTCCAAAAATGAGCGTTTTGGCTAACAAACTAGGGAATGTATGCGTATGGTCAAAAACCATGGGAGTTAACATCGGGTAAATCGTCCGATGAAAATAAGCCTCCGCGTCTGCAAGTTCGTCGGCCGACAAATCATCTAATGTAGCCAACATCAAACCATTATCCGGAAACAATGGTAGAATTTCTTCGATGAAGAGTCGGTGTTTTTCTTGGCTGAATTCTTGTGCTGACGCAATCAGTGTTTGCTTGAAGGGAACCTCACGCAAGCCAGAATAATCCGTGCGTTCTTTCCCAAAATCGATGTAATTATATAGAGACCCAATACGAATCGTAAAGAATTCATCGAGGTTGGAAGCCGTAATCGCTAAGAACTTCAATCGGTCGAAAAGACTTTTCTCTGCATCTCTTGCTTGATCCAAAACTCGCTCATCGAACTTCAACCACGATAAATCCCGTGAGATAAATCGGGCTTTAGCTATGGTATCCTGCGCCTTTTGCATGGACTTTTCCACCTTGCGCTTTGCTTCACGAGGAGCCATCAAATTAATCTTCCAATTCTTGGGTTGTAGGAACGACAAAAGATTCCCCTGGGAGGAATCTTCTGTTTCGTTAATAATTTGATCTAATTTTGAATCACTCATGATTAGGCTTCTGGAATTTGGTTTTTGATCGCTTCATAATCAGAACCAAGGCGACCCATTTCAGTGGCCAAGAATTTCTGAAGCTCCAAATTAAATATTCGTTTATCAGCTTCTGTTAAGGAATCATAAAGATCTTTCAGCTCTTGATTGATCTGTTGTTTTTCCTCCGCAGTGCTTGCGTGAATGCCACGCAAATGATAGGCTTTAAAATCAACCTCCATGGGACTAAACGTCTACTTTCGCGTATTTCGCATTCTTCTCAATGAAATCACGACGTGGTGCAACTTCATCACCCATCAACATCGAGAATAACAAATCAGCTTCAATGGCAGAATCTACTGTTACTTGCTTCAGTGTACGCGACTCTGGATTCATCGTAGTTTCCCACAATTGCTCCGCGTTCATCTCTCCAAGACCCTTATAACGCTGAACACCCACACTTTCCTCTTTTCCTCCAGCTGCTAATTCTTGAATTGCAAGTGTCCGTTGGTCTTCTGTCCAAACGTAACGAACCTGCTGACCTTTCTTCACTTGATACAACGGTGGTTGTGCAATGTAAATACATCCACGATCCACTAATTCACGCATGTAACGGAAGAAGAAAGTTAAAATCAACGTACGAATGTGACTACCGTCAACGTCCGCATCGGTCATGATGATTACCTTGTGATAACGTAATTTATCCATGTTCAAAGCACGCTCGTCTCCATCTTTTCCAAAGGAAACGCCCAATGCTGTAATCATGTTTTTAATCTCTTCGTTTTCGTAAATACGATATTCTTGCGCTTTCTCTACGTTCAAAATCTTACCACGCAAAGGCAAAATCGCTTGGAAAGCACGGTTACGACCTTGTTTAGCCGTTCCACCTGCTGAGTCCCCTTCGACTAAGTAAATCTCACATGTTTCTGGATCAGAATCTGAGCAATCGGCCAATTTACCAGGAAGTGAGTTAGAACCCAACACCGTTTTACGTTGAACCATCTCGCGCGCCTTACGGGCTGCATGACGTGCTTGCGCTGCCAAGATTACTTTCGCAACGATTTGACGTGCTTCTTTTGGATGCTCTTCTAACCAAGACTCCAACATATCCGACATCGCTGCCGAAACCGCACCAGAAACTTCACCATTACCTAATTTGGTTTTGGTCTGTCCTTCAAATTGCGGCTCAGCTACTTTCACCGAAATAACGGCTGTCAATCCTTCACGGAAGTCATCTCCCGCAATATCAATCTTCAATTTCTCTAATGCACCCGACTTATCCGCATAGTTCTTCAACGTACGTGTCAAAGCACCACGGAAACCCGCAACGTGGGTACCGCCTTCAATGGTGTTAATATTATTTACATACGAAACTACGTTTTCCGTGTAAGACGTATTGTACATCATCGCCACTTGAACCGGAACCCCGTTCTTATCACCTTCCATGTAGATTGGCTCTGTCAACAAAGGCTCACGAGTAGAATCCAAGAATGTCACAAACTCACGCAAACCACCTTCAGAGAAAAACTCCTCCGTACGTGCATTGCCTTCTTCATCTAATTCACGTAAATCCGTCAATTGAACACGAATACCCGCGTTCAAGAATGACAATTCACGCAAACGACCCGCTACGGTGTCATATTTATATTCAGTAACCGTAAAAATGGTCTCATCCGGCTTAAACAATACCGATGTTCCTGTACGATCTGTGTCCCCCACTTCCTTAACTGGATATTGCGGAACACCAATTTTATATTCTTGTTGGAAAATCTTTCCCTCACGATGAACCGTCACTTTCAAGTCTGTCGACAAGGCATTCACACAAGAAACCCCCACACCGTGAAGACCCCCAGAAACTTTGTAAGTATCTTTATCAAACTTACCCCCAGCGTGAAGCACCGTCATTACAACCTCTAGCGCAGAACGTTTCTCTTTGGTATGCATACCAGTAGGAATACCCCGACCGTTATCTTCAACCAAAATCGAATTGTCCGTATTGATCGTCACTTTAATTTTATCACAATGCCCAGCAAGCGCCTCATCGATTGAGTTATCGACAACCTCCCAAATCAAGTGATGAAGACCTTTAAATCCTGTATCACCAATGTACATGGAAGGACGCTTACGAACCGCCTCTAATCCCTCTAAAACTTGAATATTATCTGCACCATAATTTGCCCGATCTTGAGCTGATGTATCTTGTGCTTCTGACATAATGTAATTTAAATGAGTTGAACGAGCTCATTGCTTTGCCCGATTTTAATTGTTGAATCCTAGCCTTAAAAATACAAATTTTTGCCGAATAATCCTAATGCTTAAAGTGGCGAATTCCAGTCATCACCATGGCGATATCATTCGCATCACAATAGGCAATTGAATCCTGGTCTTTAATCGAACCACCAGGCTGCGTCACCGCAACAATCCCCGCATTTCCTGCAATCTCTACACAATCTGGGAATGGGAAAAATGCATCGGATGCCATCACCGCTCCATTCAAATCAAAACCGAATTCTTTCGCTTTATCAATTGCCTGCTTCAAAGCATCCACGCGTGAGGTTTGACCTACACCTGAAGCTAATAACTGACCATCATTGGCTAATACAATCGTATTCGATTTCGTATGCTTACAGATCTTTAATGCAAATGCCAAAGCACGCTTTTGCTCTTCCGTAGGAACGCGTTTAGTCACCGTTTTGAAATCGGCCACACCTTCCATCACTAAATCTTTATCTTGCTCTAACACACCGTTCAACAAAGTCTTGAACATTTTCTTTGGAAACTCAACCGCATTACGCTTCAATAAAATGCGATTCTTTTTCGTTTTCAAAATCTCCAAAGCCTCCTCCGTAAACGAAGGTGCAATCAAGATCTCGCAGAACAAAGGATTAATCGACTCTGCCGCTGCTTTATCTACTTCGTTATTTGTTGCCAACACGCCACCAAATGCCGAAACAGGATCACAAGACAATGCCTTATCGTAAGCCTCTTTCACCGTTTGACCTGTAGCAACTCCACATGCATTCATGTGCTTAATAATCACAAATGCCGTTTCATCAAATTCATCTAATAAGGTAATGCAAGCATCTACGTCTACTAAGTTGTTGTAAGACAATTCTTTGCCATGTAATTTATCGAACAGGGCCGACAAATCTCCGTAGAAAGTACCTTGTTGGTGCGGGTTTTCTCCATAACGCAAACCGTTCGCAGGTAAGCTTGTATAATTAGCCAAATCAGCCATTTCCCCAGCAAAATAACGTTGGATTGCTCCATCGTAATGCGATGAAACAGCAAATGCTTTTTGAGCAAAGCTTCTACGTTCTGCTAAGGTTGTTGAAGTCGTACCATTTGCAGCAAAAATCGCTGAAACCTCCGCGTATTGATCACGTGAAGAAACGATTAGCACATCGTTAAAGTTTTTGGCACCACCACGAATCAAGGAAATACCCCCGATATCAATTTTCTCTATAATATCCTCATCTGAAGCGCCTGATGCCACCGTTTCTTCAAAGGGATATAAATCCACCATCACTAAATCCAACGCAGGGATATCGTATTGTTTTGCAACTTCCACGTCGGAAGCCAAATCACGACGATGTAAAATTCCTCCAAAAACCTTCGGATGTAAGGTTTTTACACGACCACCAAAGATGGAAGGATAACCCGTTAGATCCTCCACAGCAATCACAGGAATACCTAATTCTTCAATGAAAGACTGCGTCCCTCCTGTTGAATAAAGCGTTACGCCATTTTTATGAAGTTCTTGGATAATCGGTGCTAAACCGTCTTTGTAATAAACCGAAATTAAGGCTGATTGGATTTTTTTTACTGACATGGGGCTTAATAAAAAATGAAGCCACAAATGTACGCATTTTGCTTAGCTTGAGCAAGCCCATTCCCTTAGCTTTGGCAATCCTTAAAGGTTTGCCAAAGCTGAACGGGGAATGCTATTTTTTATTGTAACGCTCGTATCGCAACAATCCTTCCAAATAGTAGTAATCTGCATAAATCAAAGGAACATCAATCTCCGAATTCAAGGATTTAGCACCTACGCAATGTTTTATCAAGAAGTTGTTATTTTCTCCCAAAGCGGCACGATATGCAGGACTTGATAAAGACTCCAACATCTTCACAGCATCCGCGTAATAGCGCTTACCTTTTTCGCCTGAATAGGTACTTAACTCCAACAAAGCCGATGCGGCAATCGCACCAGCAGATGCATCACGCTCCTCGTTGGGAATATTAGGCGCATAAAAATCCCAATACGGAATTTTATCCGCAGGTAAATTCGGGTGATTTAAATAGTAATCGGAGATCTTTTGAGCAAAATCTAAATACTTTTTATCCTTTGTATTGCGGTACATTTCTACATAACCATACATCGCCCAAGCGTGTCCACGCGTCCAGCAAGACTCATCTAGATAACCTTGATGTTGTTTTTTGGCCAAAACCTTTCCATCTACATCGTATAAAATCACATGATAACTTGAATTATCCGGACGGAAATGATGCTTCATGGTATTATCTGCATGCGTGATGGCAATTTGACGATAGCGATTATCCCCTGTCTCCCGCGAAGCCCAAAACAACAATTCCAAATTCATCATGTTGTCGATAATTACCGGGTATTTATAGCCTCCCTTGAAGCTATTCCATGATTTGATCAAACCAATCGCTGGATCAAATCGAGTGGCTAAAGACTTCGCCGATTGAATCAATACTTGCTTAGCATGCGGATCTTTGGTCAAACGTAATTCTTGCCCGAAAGAATCATACATCATGAATCCCAAATCGTGTGTTCCTGTATTGAATTGTTCTTTCTCAACAGCCGCGGTCCACAAGCGTGCTGCTTTTTCCCATTGCGCATCATGCGAGCGTTCGTACAATTGCCACAAACCTCCTGGGAAAAATCCAGAACACCACCATTTGGAAGGCATATTCCGATAAGTTCCATCGTGGTTCGCAGAATGTACCGTCACCGAAGTATCTGGATGATCCGCCAACATACGTTGATACTGCTGTTCGGCTAATTTAAATTGCTTGTTGACATCGATTTTTTGCGCAAAAACTGACAGCGGTGCCAATAATGCGAGGAGGATAAGTTTTTTCATAGGTTTGTCTGTAATCAGTCGCTAGTAGTCAGTCGCTAGTTGTCTGTCTTATATTTTAAGTCTTAATTCTTAGTTCTTAACTCTTAGTTCTTAACTCTTAATTCTTCACTCTTAGTTCTTAACTCTTAGTTCTTAACTCTTAATTCTTAACTCTTAATTCTTCACTCTTAGTTCTTAATTAAATAGACGCGAAGTATCGCGTCTCTACAAATACAAGGTCTAAAGTCCAAGGTCTATCTCCCCATCCATCCGCCATCAACGGTCAAAATAGTCCCATGCACATACTTCGAGGCATCCGAAGCTAAGAAAACCACAGGGCCTTTGAAATCAGCAGGTTCGCCCCATCGATTCGCTGGAATACGACCTAAGATTGAAGCACTTCGCTCTTTATCTTCGCGCAATGCCGTTGTATTGTCCGTTGAAATATAGCCCGGCGCAATCGCATTGACATTAATTCCCTTACTCGCCCATTCGTTGGCCAATGCCATCGTCAAACGCGCAATTCCTCCTTTACTAGCTGCATAACCGGGAACATTGATTCCACCCTGAAAACTCAATAATGATGCGGTAAAAATAATTTTTCCGGAACCATGGGCCAGCATCGACCGACCTATTTCCCGACTTAAAATAAATTGGGAGGAAAGATTCACTTCTAGAACCTCATCCCAATATTCGTCGGAATGTTCCGCTGCAGGATCACGTAAGATTGTTCCCGCATTATTCACCAAAATATCAATCCGAGGATAGTCACGCAACACGGCTTTGATAAATTCATACAAAGATTCCCGATCAGAAAAATCCGCTTGGTAGGCCTTAAATTTTCGCCCTAAGGCTGTAACCGCCTTTTCAATGTCAGAGCCATTTAATTCGAGTGTAGCCGAAACACCAATAATATCAGCTCCCGCCTCCGCAAGTCCAATCGCCATGGCCATGCCTATCCCCTTCTTACATCCTGTCACCAACGCGACTTTTCCGCTTAAATCAAATGTATTTTGCATAAACTTAATTTATATTTAAAGGCTTATTAATATCATCTTTACTCAAAGAACATCTCACAAATAAGCTGCTTATTTCAAATGAACCGCAGAATCATTGATTTGATAATTCTTAGTTTTCACCAATTCCATGATCGCAGATCCTGCTAATAATACCGGTCCATAGCCATGCGCCGCAAATGGGGAAATCGGTCGATAGTAGTAGAATGCCGGATCCCAAGCCAAGCCCGTTCCCACACAAGTGCCTTCTACATGTCCTTTTTCGTTCACTTTAGAAGCGACAGCATTCCAGCCTAATAAAGCCGCAGGGCCATAAATTTTCGGATCTAACCAACCCATGTTGATGCCCTTGGCAATCACATAGGTATAAATGGCTGTTGCAGATGTCTCTAAATAAGAATCGTTTTTATCAATTAACTGATGCCAAAAACCCGTTCCATCTTGATAAGACATCAAACCTTTTAAATGAAGCTTCAACTGCTTTAAGATCTCGGGGCGGGCAGGATGATTCGCCGGTAAAAACTCCAACATTTCACATGTCGTTAAGAGAGCCCAGCCATTGGCACGGGCCCAATGAAACTCCGGATGTTCTTCGGCATCCACTAAATAGCCATGCATGTAAATATTCAAATTCGGATTGAACATACGTTTGCGGTAAGCATTGAATTGGAAAACCGCTTCTTCGTATTCGCCCAACTGTAAAAGTCCAGGAATTGCCATGTACATATCATCCAACCACATCGTGTGATGCAAAGGACGAATACGAACCAAAGTACGATCCGGTAAACGATGCTCTTCCTTTAAAATAAAATCGGATGCACGCTTAGTCACAAAAGACATATCGGTCGGAAAACCGGCCTTCTTCGCTTTAACAACTGCCATACCCATCGCCCCAATGTCATCCAAGGCACGCGGGTGAATCAGGCCATGCAAAACATGTTTCGATTCATTTTTTTGTGCCGCGGGAATGGCCGAGGCGATTAAATTCAAGCGATTGAAAACATAATCCTTGTATTTGGCAGAACCTGTAATGCGGCTCAGTTCCAACATACCCGAATAGGTTACGCCCCATTCATACGAAATAGGCCGAAAATCTCCTTTTGAGAATACCGTCTGATCTTCAAAGGCTTGTCCAGGTGACCAAACTGCACCCGTCGTTTTATTCACAAAATGATTGGGGGTTGCAACTTCAAGGTAATTAAAAACACGATCGATTACTGACTGCACCTCTTCCGGTTTTGCCGCACCATAATGCGAAGGATAATCAGGCTGCAAAGCGTGCAATGGAGCCGTAGCATCGGAAGCTGCTGTAATATTTTTCTGAGCGAATAGGCTCGAAGAAAGAAAAAGAAGGACTAATGTATATCGCATAAAAAAGGGCTTACTCATCATAAAGACAAGCAAGCCCCAATTTTACTTTTTGAAATTTTATTTTTTCATTTCAATTCCTTGAATCTGAACAACAATTTGTTGGTCTGTCGCCTTCGGATTCACCGCAACAAAATACACATCATGCTCACCTGCAGTAGCTTGAATTGCCACTTTCTGAGCTGAAGGCCCTGAAGGACGACGAGGAGCTTGTTGGGCCGGTGCCGGAGCTCCTGCTGTTCCTGTAGCTGGTGCTGCTGTACCTGCTGCCGCTGGCGTTCCTAGCGGCGCACCTTTACCAGGAGTTGCTGCAGGTGCTGGACCACCAAATCCCCCTTGAGAAACCTCAATTGGATTCGTTTTGCCAATCACCGGACCTGTTGGAGAATCCAAGTGAATTTCAATCACACCACCCGCTGCATTCGTACGAGCTTGCGCAGATGCTGAAATATCAATGGTCGAAATTCCAGTTAAATCTAAGCCTTTGTAACCTAAATAAGGATTTTGTCCCACCATATTCGTTGAACGACCTGGCGTAATCAATTGCAAAATACCTTTAGTTACATCCGCCTTTTCCACATCCAATTGTGGAGCACGTAAGAATACCCACTTCTCAGACTGTACGGGAGCAATTTTCTTGTTTCCCTTGTCTACATAGGTTGCACGAACAACAAACACCCCTTTTGATGCTTTTTGTCCTTCTGGCTTAACCAAAGCTAATTCTCCTTTCAAGGCAATTTTATTTGAAGCTTTTGGCTCACTTAGGCTCATGATGTATGCCACCATTTGCTTCGCATCAGCTTTAGAAATCGCAGGGTGTGCCGACATCGCATGCTCACCCCAAACACCCATACCACCGGCAATCACTTTATCGGCTAATTGGTCGATGACATTTTGGCCTTTGTATTTCACAGAAACCTCATTGTAGCTTGGTCCCACAGAACGAACGTTCAACTGGTGACACGATTTACAATCGCTCTTATTAATCAAACGCAAACCTGCAGAAGCAAACAAATCTGAATCTGCCTTGCGGTGACTTTGCGACATTTCAATCGGATCATAACCAAATGGAATGTAATCCAACGTAGCCGCAACCGTTTCTGGCGCGATGCCTTTTTCTAATTCGCCATCTTCCTTATCAGTAACCTTCACCTTGTACTTCGGTGCTGAATCAGCGAAGTAAAAAGATTTGTTGGCTCCTTCGAAATCGATATCAACAACCGGCGCTTCGTTACCCACTAAGATTTCCAAAGCAGCCGTATTACTCGCACCTTTTGAATCGGTTGCCTTCAAGCTCACCGCATATTTACCCGCTTCTTTCAGACTCAAAGAAGCCTTTTCGCCGGATAAATTTTTCACGAATTTGCCTGCTTTTTTCACAGTCCAGGTATAGGCCAACTTATCTCCATCGGCATCTTTAGTACCTTCAGCAGAAAGTGTTGTATTGAATGGAGCTGCACCCGCTTTGCTTGCAGCGGAGGCCACCACCTCTGGTTTACGATTGCCACCTTGGTATTCGATCTTCACCAAACGCGCATTTTCATTCCCTCTAAACCAAGCAGAACCATATTCCAATACATATAAATCTCCCTCAGGGCTGAAATCCATATCGATCGCAGATCCAAAAGTCGTATTTGGCATAAAGCGTTCCATCGATTTGTAATTGCCATTTTCATCTAAAGTAACAGCCATAATCCAACCGCGCATAAATTCAACGATCAACCATTTGCCTTCATAATAAGAAGGAAATACGCGTTTCGCGCCTGGGAAATCAGATCGATGAAATACCGGACCACCCGTTGCCGAACGTCCTGAAGAACCAACTAATGGGAATTCCTCTGAGGTTCCGTAAGGATACCAAATCATGGCTTTTGTTGCCGGTGGCAATTCACGCAAACCTGTATTGTTAGGAGACTCATTCACGGGAGCAGCTGGATTGAATTTGGGTCCAATCGCTAATGTTTCAAAATTCACATCCGCATAGGCTTGGTTATTTCCGATGAAATAAGGCCAACCATAATAACCAGGTCCTTTGGCTTGATTAAACTCATCGTAACCACGAGGACCTTTTTCCGAATCAACGGATGCATCAGGTCCTACTTCACCCCAATACAAAAATCCTGTTTTTGAATCGATGCTTGGTCTCCAAGGATTACGGTGTCCCATCGTATAAATCTCAGGACGTGTTTTAGCTGTACCAGGCGCAAATAAATTGCCTTTCGGAATGGTATAGGTACCGTCCTTTTCTGGGTGAATACGTAAAATTTTACCACGTAAATCATTTGTGTTCGAAGCGCCACGTTGGTCATCCCAATATGCCTGCCCCGGACGTTCGTCGATAGGCGCATAGCCATCCGAATTACTGTTACTTGTGTTATTTCCCACAGTCAAGAATAAATTCCCAGCTTTATCAAACACCATTCCTCCACCAGTATGGCAGCATTCTTCGCGTTGTGTAGGTACTTCCAAGATGATTTTTTGTTGGTCCACCAACAATTCTTCATCCTTCAATTCCATACGAGCCAAGACATGTTTCGTCTCTTTCGGATGTGCATAATAGATGTATAACCAATGATTTTCTTTGAATTTAGGATCGACAACTACGCCCATCACACCTTCTTCGGCTTCGCGCACTTGTCCAGCGCGGTTCGTATATTTAGTATTTGTTACGATTTTACCAATTGACTTGGTAATTCCAGTTGCTGGATCATATTGTTTTACTTCTCCTTTACGCTCTACGAAAACAATGCGTCCGTCGGGTAAGAAGGTAAATTCCATCGGCTCATCGAGTTTATCTACGAGTACCGACTTAACAAACCGATTTTCATCGGGGGCTTGTGCAAAAGCTGCGAGCGAGGTACATGCTAGCGAAAGAGCTAGTAAAAATTGCTTCATAGTTAGTCTAGATTTATTATTTTACAAAAATGATACAATAATCCGTAATTAAAAATCCCACATTTGAATTTGATACGAAATTCGAACATGTGTCGACAAAAAATCATTTACTTTATAAAAAATATCGAACTATGAAATTGATTGCCTTTATCCTTTTAAGTCTCCCCATTTTTGCACAATCAAATAAAGACGATTCTGATATCCATTCTGTCCTGCACACACAGGAGAAACTTTGGAATGAGGGAAAGATTGAAGACTTTATGGAATATTATGCCAAAACCGAAGATTTGAAATTCATCGGTAAATCGGGGGTTACCCAAGGTTGGGCTGCAACGCTAAAACGCTACCAGACGAGTTACCCGAATCGGGAAACGATGGGAACGCTCTCCTTTGATATTCAGGAAGTGGATGTAACAGCTGGCCAAACAGCCTGGGTACTCGGACGCTGGAATCTAAAACGACCTAGCCTAGGAGATGTGGGAGGTTATTTTACGCTATTGCTCAAGAAAATTGACGGTCGCTGGTTGGTCGTCCGTGACCATACCAGCTAGACGCGAGAAAACACATAGAACATTTCACTCGCAATTTGGCGAGAGCGTTTATCGTACATCGCTGCTTCTAAATCCGTGTCATCAAAGGCTTTAGGATCTTCGTAACGCACCGGAATGCGCACTTCAGCACCTGGGATAAACGGGCAATTCTCGTCGGCATGCGAGCAAGTCATCACCGTAGCAAAAATGCGGTGTGGATTAATGACATCATCATACAATTTTGAGAATGCGATGATGGGACGAGAGTCCTCAGTATGTAATACAAAGTAAATCGGATTGGAATGTCCGTGTTTCGAAACGATGAAACCCATGCGTTCTAAGGATGCAACTGTTCGTTCATTGCATGCTGTTACCTCGACCCCACCGGAATAACATTGTGCGGCCAACTGAAAATAATCTGCGGCTGTTTGGGCCCAAATTTGCGCGAATTGTGAACGGCGCGAATTATGCGTACAGATGAAATTCAGAAGAATCGGTTGCTCCTTTTCGCGTTTAGACTTGATGTATTCGATCAAAGGCTGAAGAACAGCTTTACGTTCATCAGAAATTTCAAGCGCTAAAATGGATTCGAGGTTTTCGTTTAGGGTATTGTTCATACGATGAGATGGACTTCTTTCTTCTTCAGCTTTGGCAATCCTTTGAGGTTTGCCAAAGCTAAGGGTTTATGACGATATAAAAGATTCAAAAACTGATAATTCCTAGCAACATCCCGAACCTGGAGCACATGAATTAGCTGATTGAATTTCAGCAATTTTGAGTTTGGGTTTTTCGGCTACGGGTGGCATGCAACAAGCCGATGCATCCTGCGCTGCATAATGCGGGTCATTAAACTCCGCATCCTCATGGAAATAATAAACTTCCCATTGAACACCATCCGGATCCGTCGTCCAGAATTTATCTTGAACGGCATAACAACATGAGGTACCGATTTCTTCTTTGGAAACAATCCCTTGCGCTCTCGCCTGCACAAGCCGATTCGTCATTTCCTCCACCGTTTCCACCTGAAAACCTAAGTGTCCAAAATTCGCTTGAACGCGCTCCGGGTTTTCGATAAACGAAATGATTAACGAGGGAGAATCTAATACGTATTTAGCATAACCCGGTTTGATCTTCGTAGCCGGCTGGCCAAAAAACGTTGAATAAAAATTCACTGATGCCGCCAAATTGCTGACATAAAGTGATACGTGCATACGTGGAAAGCTCATAATTAACAGCAGTTAGATTGTTGAGAAACAAAATAATTTTCAAAAAACGACCCGAACAATTGACTAAATTCCGCCCATTTATCCGGATTAATGCAATAACAAACGGAAACCCCTTCAATAGTCCCTTGAATAAAACCGATTTCCTTCAATTCCCGAAGGTGCTGCGAAACTGTTGCTTGCGCTAAACCCAATTCCGAAATCAATTCTCCATTGATACAAGTTTTCGATTTCACCAAATACTGCAAAATGGCCACTCGAGCCGGATGGCCCAACACTTTTGCCATTTGCGCGATCGCATTTTGCTCTTCGGTAAACAAATCGGTTTTGGTAATTCCCATGCTAATATTATTACATTGCAATATTACGATGAATCAAGTAAATAAAAAAGGCCGAAGCCTATTTTATTTTAATACTCATGGAGATACTATGACCGATCATTCCGTTGGAACGCGAATAATAGCCATAACGTACTTCTAAGGAATTCCAATTGATAAGACTCGCGATCCCGCCCGGAGGGGACAAACGCAATCCAACGCCCATGAATTGACTCGTGAAACTCGACAAGTCATAATCAGAGGTATAGTAAGATTCTGTTGTAGCGTGCTGGCCGTAAGCTTTGAAATAATCCACTTTCCCTTGAATGTTAAATCGATAGAATGGACTAATCGAGAAGAAAGGAGATATTTTATACGGTACTTCTAAGTTGGCCGTATGTGCCGCCATGCCCCAATCATCAATATAGGCCCGGTAAAATGCGCGAATAATTGTATTATCCCCCATGAAATAACTGAGGCGGAAACCTACTGGCAATTTAAAACGAGTACCAGGCAACTTTTCAACGGTTTCATTCCCATTCGTGAAATATACGCGATGAAAAGGCGTACTCAATAATCCCTCTTGAAAACTAGGCTCAATAATCGCCATTACCTGCAAACGCTGATTGATGACTTGAGAAACAGCAAAAGACGCATTAAATGAATTTCTTGGCTTGTAATCAATACCTTTTTGATCCCCATGCGCTCCCGAGGGATAGGTCGAAGGTCTTAATTCCGATGGCAAAATGGCCATATACGTATCCAAAAACGCACCACCTTTGAATGACCATTCGGTATTTTTGTTTTTCGATAATTTCGCAAAACTTGCCGTAAATCCATGCGATTTATAGTCGTATTCGGTTGAATAGGAATATGCCAAACCTTGTGTGGTTCCTAATAAATCATCTTTGACTGACCACGCTATGCTCGGATAAATATGCGTATCCTTACGGGAAGCGGATGAAATAGTTAATGGGTCAATCTTATCGGAAGAGGCTGAGGTATATTGATCAATATTAAAATCTGCGGTAAAGGAATGCGTCCGATTATAGCGATCCAATTTGGAAAATCGCAACTCCAAGGAATTAGCCAAATCCGTTAATTTCTCCGTACCAATACCTCCCGTAATGGCCGAATTATTCCCGTCTTGATCATAATAACCGGTGACAATGTTTGCTTCCTCAAACTTCAGTTTGCGTTTGGAGTATTCAGTCGAATCGTTCAAAAATTCTTGCGCATGGCTCCGACTATAAAACACCTGCTGAGCCTTTAAACCGTGCAAAAGTGAACAATAAATTCCGATTGCTAGGATAACTTTTTTCATATCTTATCTTAGTTACAACCGCAGCCCCCACCGCTTTTTCCACCATTTGCGCCTGAAGCACCTTCTCGGTATAAATAAAATGCCTGCTCAAATTTCTCACTTTTGCGTGAGGACAATTCCATTTCTGAATCGTTAATGCGACTCTTTTGGTATTCCTTCACCGCCGTACAGGAAGATAGGCTGGCCACCAGGGCAATCAATAATATGATTTTTTTCATCGTATTAAGCTATGCGTGTTGTAATGTTATTCGATTGAAAAATCCGATTTGCGTCATCAATTATCACGCAAAACACACCATTCAATTGGTTCACTAAATCTAATCCTACTTCTATCCCCATAACTGCAATGGGCGTTGTCAATGCATCTGCTAATTCCGCAACCGGAGCAAATACCGAAACACTCTTTATGCCATGAATCGGATAACCTGTCCTTGGATTTATCGTATGCGAATACTTCTTTCCACCGATCCAAACAAACTTCTCATAATTCCCAGATGTAGCTACGGCTGCATCCTTTAAATCAAAATCAGCAATTGTTTGACTTGGATTATCCGGATCAACAATCGCTACTTTCCAGGGCATTCCTTGTTCATTCATCCCCCAAGCACTCATATCGCCTGATGCATTTACGACTCCGTTTTGAAATCCCAACTGCTTTAATCGCTTTTTCGCTTGGTCCGCAGCATAGCCTTTTCCTATCCCTCCAAATCCAATGCGCATGCCTTTATTTCTTAAAAATACTGTTCGATTTTCGGGATCCAGTTCGATGGCTTGATAATCAATCAATCGAACCGATTCTGCCAATTTTTCTGGACTCGGCAATTCGGTCATTTGTTGGTCAAAATTCCAAAACCGTTTATCCAAGGACCCATAACTTAAATCAAAAGCACCTTGGGTCAAGCGGGATATTTTTTGCGCCCGAGCAATCAAATCAAATACATCTTGATCCACTTCCACGGGAGAAATTCCGGCGTTTTCGTTGATCAGAAAGGTCTGACTTGACTCATTAAATGTCGTTAACAAACCTTCAATCCGTTTAATTTCTAGCACAGCTTCTACGAGCCCTTCCTTCGCCTCCGCCGCATTTTCAGCGACAACACCTAGGTCGAATCGGTTACCCATCAACAAATCGGTCCGCTGAAATAAAGGCATTACTGAAAAGCAGAAATTTCCGTGATAAACTTCTGAACCGATGGTTGATAACCCTCCCATTCTTTTAGAACTTTACCTTGGCTATTGACCAAAACCGTCAGCGGAAACTTTCCATTTGGATTGTATCGTTCCGCCATTTGATCATTGCGAGCTTGTTGGTCTGCAGGCAATTGATTCTTTTTCAAACGCGGAAAATCAGCCCGAACAAGCACTAATTTATCTTGCGCATATTGGCCAAAAGCCTCGCTTTCAAACACGTCATGTTTTAATTTAATACAAGGTCCGCACCAATCTGAACCTGAAAAGTTCAATAATATCAGCTTTTTCTGTGTCGATGCGTCTTTTTGCGCTTGCGAAAAGTCTCCCATCCAGGAGAGCAAGCTAAAGAATAAAATACTTAGTAGTTTCATCATGATTAGGCATAAACAATGAGGGTTTTCCCGTCATTGGCAGTTTTATAAACGGTTAGTGGTGACCGGGCAACCGTATTTAAATTGGCCCCCGTTAACGAAAATCGCGCGCCATGGTCTGTACAGAAATATTCCGTTTTATTGAAAATAACCCTGCGCTTTGGTTCGTGCGTACACAAATTCGATGCAGCTACATAATCACCAGAAGCAGTCCGACCGATAACAATGGCATTATTTACGGTGATATAACCACCCGTGCTCGCTAATGCTGATGAACTTGAAATTGTCAGATCTAGTTTAACCAAAGGGCTTTTTACATTCGCTAGCTCAGCAGTGCTCACTTTTCCGAGTGGCAAGGTGGAAGATGATGTTGAACCACCTGCGGTTGTCCCTCCACTTGGGGCGCTTGGTGTACTAGCTGCACTATTTTTTGTACTATCGACCGCAGCAACCGTCTCGCCATTTTTATTGACAATCAAGGATTCCAAAACCGAATCTTCTTGTTGAGTACATGAAGCCAAAACGGCCATCAAAGCACCACCCTGAAAGCCCATTTTTTTAAAAAATTCGTAACGATTGTATTTCTCTTGTTTCATACTTAAAAGGCAAAGAGCTTGTGATGTTCGAAATTACCGAATTATTGATGGCGAAAAAATGACAATTGTCTTTTTGACAAATTCCATCGATGAAATCCCAAACGAAGGAGACGACCCTGCTGCCTACCTTTGGCAATCCTTGAAGGTTTGCCAAAGGTGAAAAAGGGCAGCAAAAAGCTACGGTTTATTCAGGACAATTTGCCTTAAAAAACTGATAATCTAATCACGGTAATTCAAGGCAGGCTTACGTTCCCCCAATAAACTCTTATATTGAAACTCCGTACCTCGCTTGTTCAACCATTCTAAACGTGCATCTTCAATCAACACAGGTTTCTTGAATAAATCAATGGCTGTTAGAGCGAGCGTTTTGGCTGCAACCAACATTCCTTTTCGGCCAATCGACATGCCGCCTGCGGCTACCGCTTGCCAACTATGCGCAGCGGTTCCAGGCACCCAAGTTGCCGTTCCTAAACCCACGGTAGGCACCACCCATGAGACATCGCCTACATCCGTTGAGCCACCACCACTTGGATCTGGATGGTTTAAGAAAATCTGATTCGTTGTAGCTAAATCAACCGTTTGCATCCCAGGCGTTTGTTGGATTTGTTTCGCAAAAGCCTGTTCAGAGGACGTAAGTGCATATCCGCCGACAGATTTCAAATTCGAACCCATTACGGAGACCAAATGTTCGTTTGGCAAAACCTCATAAACGCCGCCAATTAATTCCACTTCATAACGAGTCCCTGTTCCCAGAGCAGCACCCTCTGCCGCTTTTTCAATCCGATTCCAGACATCCATCACCACATCGCGCTGCGGAGAACGAACATAATAATAAACCTCTGCATAATCAGGTACGATATTCGGAGCCTTGCCACCGTTTGTAATCACATAGTGAATGCGAGTAGAAGAAGGAACATGTTCACGCATCATGTTGGCCATGTGATCCATCGCCTCCACAGCATCCAAAGCTGAACGCCCTCGTTCAGGGGACGCAGCCGCATGTGACGACAAGCCATAAAAACGGAACTTACCCGCTTTATTCGCTAAGGAAGATGATGCCGAAACGGTATTCTCATCATTCGGATGCCAGTGCAACATCACATCCGCCTGATTAAACAAACCCGCCCTTACCATATATACTTTTCCAGATCCACCCTCTTCGGCTGGGCAACCATATAATTTAATCGTTCCTTTTTGACCTGTTTCTTTCATCCATTCCTTCACTGCAATAGCCGCTGCGACAGAACCTGTCCCAAACAAATGATGCCCACATGCATGACCTGAATTTCCTCCGAGTGTTCGTTTTGTTGGAATTGAATCCTGCGACAAACCTGGCAAAGCATCGTATTCTGCCATGATACCTATCACAGGTTTCCCTTGCCCAAAGGTCGCGACAAAGGCTGTTGGAATATCTGCGACACCCGCCTCCACTTGAAATCCTGCTTGGCGTAAAGTCTCCTGCAATAGCAAAGAACTTTGTTTTTCCTTATATCCCACCTCAGCTAAATTCCAGATTTTTTGAGCGATTTGTCCATATTGCTCGGAGCGATTTTGGATGGATTGAATGACTTTTTTCTTGTCGGCCTCCTGACCTAAAACAGCAAAGGAGAATATGACGAAGGCTGAAACAGCCCATAATTGAATACGCATATTTTATAGTTTAACAGGTACAATAAACTTAAATTTAGCAGGAAGAATCGTAAAATCAAACGTATCCGATTCCAAAACCTCTCCATCTACTTGCGCCTTAAGTACGCGATCACACACAATCTGCATCGACGAAATTTTGGAAAAATGCACAAAGGGAAGATTGATGTGTTTTCCGGATTGAATAATCGGCATGTAAAACAATCGCTTCCAAATCGGCAATGGATCACAAACCAACATATCCAATAATCCATCTTGCACGGACGCCATCGGAAAGAAATGAAAACCACCACCCGCTCGAGAACTGTTAAAAACCATACACAAAAAAACCGGACGCGTTTTTAAAATGGTATATGATTTAAACCGAAACAAGGCTGGAATCGCGGCTAAATAATAACCTATGGCGCCACCAATCCAACGAATCGCATCCATGGCAGCCAATACCTCCCCTTCAATACCGATTCCCACTCCATTTAAAAATAACATTTCATTGACACGTCCGGCATCTATTGCTTCCACATGCGCATCCAAAACAACCTTTAAATGCATTTCCCGTGACATATTTCCAAAAAGTTTCCAATAGAAATCATTTCCTGTCCCCCCTTTGAATAAGGCGATTGGTTTGTCGCAAGCAGGATAAGCATTCACAAAATAATTGAACGTTCCATCGCCCCCCATCACCCAAACTTCATCAAACTCGTCTATGCTAGCCGGCCATTGCTCATCAAAAATAAAAAGCTCACAAGAAACACACGACTTCACCCACTGAACATAAGCATTCAAACGAACACGCTTAGATGGGTTGATCAAAAAGGCAACCCGTTTACGCATGTATGTAATTTTTCAAGTGCTCAATGGTTTCCAAATGATCTTGAATGGTCGCCTTAATCAAATCATTGCTGGAAATAATGCCGATCATTTCCCCATTTTCGACAACGGGTAAGTAGCGAATATTGCGCTCCGACATCAATATCATGCAGACTTCGATAGAACTCCCTAATTCAACTCCGGGCAAGTCGGTGGACATGATTTCCGCCACAGAAGTATCTGAAGAGTTTTTATCCAATAAAATTACCTTGCGCGCATAATCTCGCTCGGTCAAAATGCCTCGGTATTGGCCATGGTCCATAACCACCACCGAACCTACATTACAATCTTGCATTAATTGCAAAGCCTCGATAATCTTTGCATCAGAAGGAATTGAAATCACCGTCGCCCCCTTCTTGGTTAAAATGTCTTTGACCTTTTTCATAGCTTATTGAGATTAGAATTGTATAAAATAATACAAAAATAATTCAATAAACAAGTCTATTAAACGGCAATATTAATTGTATGAATCAAATCATAACCACCTGAAACCTGATTTGCATTTACGGTAGCTAGTTCATTCGACAAGGAATCACGAATAATACTATCCGTTGTATTCTTTGTGGAGTTTTGCCCATGCGCTTTGTACAAATCCGTATTGTATACTGCGGTATTCAAATCTTCTGGAAAAGCGATTTGGGTGGTTAATTTCAACTGGCCACCCACATAAATTTGGGCATGGATATGCGTAACTCGCCCTTGATACCATCCTGGATATATCGTTTGAAAACGCGCAACTCCTGAGGCATCTGCTGTTGCAATTCCCCGACAAAAAGTCTTGGCTGTATTATCTTGATTTCCCAAATAACCTTGATTAACATAACCCGAATAATAGCCGTCCTTATCACAATGCCAAACATCTACTCGAGCGTTTGGAACGACATCGCAGTTATTGTTTATGTTGCGAATGGTTATAGCCATGCTTAAAGGCAAACCTGTTTTTCCTTCGGTTATATCTGTATGTGTAATACTGGCATCCCGTTTATTATACAAAGGATAAGGGCCATCCGTTTCTGTATCGCCTACTTTACATGTACCTGAAGTTGAGGCTGTGGAAGGTGTGATGGCTTGATCATCTGATTTTTTTATGCAAGATAAGGCTACAAAAGGCCCAAGGAGGACTGAACCCGTTTTTTTAATAAATGTTTGACGCTTCATGTTTCAAAAATAAACAAGCTTTTTTCCTAAAAAACCGAATATCGAAGTATTCAAGAAATTCGTAGGCAAAATCGCTACCCAGGTAGACCAAATATTGTGTATGTTTGAATTATGAACAACAGCTACCCTACCGCAATCATCACCGGTGCCTCCCGAGGTATCGGAAGAGCATTAGCCATCTTACTCGCTAAGCACAATTTTCAAGTTAGTTTAATCGCCCGAAATGTAGGCGAATTAAAAGACCTAGCCGCCGAAATAACCGAAATGGGACATCGCCCTTTGTATTTCGCTGGGGATGTTTCGGATGCAACCTTTGTTCAAAATGCCGTCGAAAAAACGGCACATACGTTTGGGAAAATTGATTTCATGATTAATAATGCGGGCGTGGGAGCCTTTGGCCCAACAGATTCTTACACAGAAGAAAAATGGGATCAGGTTTTTGATACGAACGTGAAAGGCACATTTCTTTTCTCCCAACGTGTATTGCCTCACATGCGCCAAGCCAAAAAAGGACATATCATTGCTATTGCTTCGGATGTTGCTAAACGTGTTTTCGATGGCGGATCTTTGTATTGTGCTTCCAAATATGCCCAACATGCATTCAATGAGGCATTGCGCAAAGAAGTAAGAAAAGATGGCATCAAGGTGTCAACCATCTATTCAGGTCTAGTCGACTCACATTTCCATGCGGAACCCCAAGGCGATGCAAGTCATCAGACTTGGTTAAGCCCTGAAGACATGGCAAATAGTATCTTTTATGTAATGAATCAGCCGGCACATGTGGTCATTGATGAGTTAATGATTCACCCACTTTCGCAAGAATATTAGGCCGACAGTATAGAACAGTTTGTGCTATTAGATTGAATTATTTAAATTTAATCTGAAAATAAACCTATTTAAATGTCGCTTAAAAAACCTTCGCTTAGCTTCAGTCAAATCATCAACATGAACGTTGGTTTTTTTGGCATTCAATACAGCTTTGGACTTCAACAAAGTGCTGTAAATCCCATCTATGATTTTTTGGGTGCGAGTCCTGATGAAATTCCCTTATTGAATTTAGCAGGTCCCGTGACAGGCTTATTAATTCAACCCTTCATAGGGGCGCTTTCGGATAGCACTTGGCATCCACGTTGGGGTCGTAGAAAACCCTTTTTCTTCATCGGTGCGCTACTTTGCAGTATCTGTCTTTTGCTATACCCCTTTAGCTCCTCTTTATGGATGGCAGCGGGATTGTTATGGATTTTAGATGCGGGAAATAATACCGCGATGGAGCCTTACCGGGCATTTGTGGCAGACAAATTGAATGAGGAGCAACAACCCACGGGCTTTCAGATGCAAAGTTTTTTCACGGGTTTTGGCCAAACCTTAGCGAATCTTTCGCTCTTCATCTTCCCTTTAATTTTCATTGGAAAAACAGGCTCCTTACCTACTTGGGTGTACGCATCCTTCTTTTTAGGCGCTGTTTGTTCCATTGGATCTATTTGGTGGAGTATGCGAACAACTTCTGAGATAGAGCCTACGGCAGAAGAGTTAGCACAAATTCGGGCGAAAAAAGTGAGTGTTGGCGAATCTATTGCAGAGATATTTCATGCGATCGGAGAAATGCCAAAAGTCATGTGGCAATTAGCCTTAGTCTATTTATTTCAATGGTATGCACTTTTTTGCTACTGGCAAAATTCATCTAAAAGTATAGCCTTATCCGTTTGGAATGCGACACCAAAAGACAATCCAGAACTCTATGAAAAAGCCGTTTCCTGGACAGGATTAGTCAATGGCTGGTACAATATTGTAACCTTCTTATCTGCTTTAGCCTTGGCTGGTTTTGCCAAAAAATATGGTGCAAAATCCGTTCACATGACCTGTCTACTTTTGGCAGCTGCCGGTTTTTTCGCCTTCCCAAATATTGAAAACAAGAACTTATTATTCTTAGCGATTTCTGGCTTTGGAATTGGCTGGGCAAGCATGATGGGAATCCCATATTTATTGGTCGTAAGTGACATTCCCAAAGAACGTTACGGTGTTTACATGGGCATCATCAACATGATGATTGTGATCCCGATGATCCTTCAAAATATATCGTTTGGATATATTTTAAAGCACTTTTTGGATAATGATCCAAGAAATGCGATTACCTTTGCGGGCGCGTTGTTGGCCATTGCAGCCCTGGCAACCGCTTTTATTAAACCATCCCCAACCAAAGCCTAATGAGTGTATTGTGTATTGGCGAAGCCTTAATCGACATGATTTGTACCGATAAAGGTAGTAGCTTATCTGACGGACAAAATTTCTTAAAAAAACCAGGTGGAGCACCTACGAATGTTGCTGCTGCGATTGGAGCCCTAGGCGGTTCCGTTGCTTTATCAGCTAAAGTGGGAAATGACCCTTTTGGTAAACAATTAAATCAAGTCATGTCGGAGTTTAAGGTGGACACGAAACATGTTCACTTGGATTCCAATCACTTTACAACGTTTGCTTTCGTGTCTTTGATGCTCGATGGCGAACGCGATTTCGTGTTTAATCGGGGTGCTGATGCACAATTAACGGTCGATGAAGTTGCGGCCATTGATTTAACAGAAACGCACATTATTCATTTTGGCTCGGCAACCGCTTTCTTGGATGGACCATTGAATGCAGCCTATTATTTTTTATTAGAAAGTGCCAAAAACCAAGGCAAAACAATCAGTTTTGACCCAAATTACCGCCATTTATTATTCGGCGACAAGCAAGAAAGTTTCATCAAGCAATCTTGGATATACTTAAAACAAGCGCATTTCACAAAGTTGAGCGATGAAGAAGCCATGTTGATCACTGGGGAAAAAACCTTGGAAGCTGCAGCGGCTGATTTATTGGCTAATATCCCCGGAGTATTCACCATTACACTTGGAAAAGATGGAACGCTTTTGGGACTTGATGGCAAAACCTATATTATTCCAAGCATCCAAATTAAGCCAACCGATACAACAGGAGCTGGAGATGCTTTTGTGGGAGCCGTATTATACCAATTAGACGATGCTTCTTTGAATCCAGCGGAATTGGGCTTTGAAGATTGGAATAAAATCATTCAGAATGCCAACAAAGCTGGCGCCCGCACCTGTGAATACATGGGAGCAATGGAAGCATTTAAACATTTGAACAACAGCATTTTTAATTAATATCCGTGTACAATCCAGCCCTACAACATAAGCTCCATGAGCTTGTCAAATCGCATAAAATCAAAGACGCTAAATTCGTAGAACGCTTTACGGCGAACATCGATGATATCCAATCGCATTTTAACGCGATCTATGGTAATCATCCGCATGCTGCGAATTTATTCCAAAGCTTGTTGAACTCCATTTGCCAAGCCTATGTGGATCGTTCTGATGATCTAAAGAAACGTGATGCACAAAAGGAGAAGAAAGGTCAATGGTTTTTAAGCCAAGATTTGGTGGGCATGAGCTTGTATGTTGACCGTTTCGCCGGCCAAATCAATGACCTTCCCAGCAAATTACCCTATTTACAAAAGCTCGGTGTCAATTTTTTACACCTCATGCCTTTGTTCAAAAGTCCAGAAGGAGAGAGTGATGGCGGTTATGCTGTTGAGGATTTTCGCGTCGTAGAGGATCGCTTAGGGACTATCGAAGATTTACGTAAATTCCAGTCGGCACTTCAAAAAGAGGACATGTATCTTATGATTGACATCGTCCTGAATCATACTTCTCACCACCATGAATGGGCGAAGTTGGCAAAATCGGGTATCAAAGAATACCAAGAGTATTTCTACATGTACGATGATCGCCGGATTCCTGATCAAATGGAGGAAACGATGCCGGAAATTTTCCCAGAAAGTTCTCCGGGAAGTTTTACCTATGAAGAGAAGTTAGACAAATGGGTCATGACTGTTTTCCATCATTACCAATGGGATTTGAATTATACGAATCCGAAAGTGTTTATTGAGATGTTGGGTAATGTGTTTTTCTATGCCAATTTGGGGGTAGATGTGGTCCGTATCGATGCGCCAGCATTCATTTGGAAACAAGTGGGGACTTCCTGCCAAAACCTACCAGAGGCTCATCAATTGTTGCAATTGATCAAAATGTGTACGGAAGTAGCTACTCCTGGAATGGCTATTCTAGGTGAAGCCATTGTAGCTCCCGCACAAATCATGGAATATTTTGGTACGGGCCGCTATGCAACACATGAATGTGATTTTGCCTATAATGCGACGCAAATGGCGGTTCAATGGGATGCTTTGGCGACCGGCGATGTCCGTATTATGCAGAATGCCCAACACGAATTGCTTCGCAAGCCTTTGGGCGCGACTTGGTTGACCTATACTCGTTGCCACGATGACATTGGCCTAGGATATGATGACTACATGATTGAGCAAGCAGGATTCACTCCCTATGATCATCGTTCATATATCAAAAATTATTACAGCGGCGCGCAGCCGGGTTCCCCAGCAAAAGGCGCCTTATTTGCCGTTAATCCGAAGACGCAAGATGCCCGACTTTCGGGATCATTAGCTTCTTTATGCGGATTGGAGTCGGCGATTGAAAAGAACGATAAGGCGGCGATTCAAACATCGATTGATAAAATCATCTTGATGCAAGCAATGAGTATGTTCGTAGGCGGAGTTCCCATGTTGTTTTATGGGGATGAGGCGGGCTATACGAATGATTATAGCTATCTGAATGACTCAGGCAAAAGTTACGATAATCGCTGGATGCACCGACCAATTATCGATTGGGATCGCAATAAATCCGTAGGCAAAAAAGGCACAACGGAAAATCAAGTTTATTCAGCCTTGCAACAATTGATCAAATTAAGACGCTCACTACCGATCGTAGCAGATTTGAAAAATATACAGTGGTTGGAAAATCACAATAATTCCATTGCTGGTTTTGTTCGTTACATCGGCGAGGAGAAAATCACTTGCTTGTTTAATTTTAGCTCGGCACCACAAGAAATCACTTGGTTTATTATGGATTCGAATGGTCAACGACCAGCACAAGTGAAAGATTTATGGTCGGGAGAAACATTAAACGTGGGCATGGATCATGACCATTTGAGATTGGAGCCGTATCAGTTTAGGATACTTAGGTAAGAGGTAAGAGTGAAGAGTGAAGAGCGAAGTGGTAGAGATATTATAAAACCCCGGGCTTTAGCCTGGGGTCCTAGGTTTTAACCTAGGGATAAAAAAAACGCGAGACATACATCTCGCGCTTTCAAAGAATCAATCATTAATCTTATTTACTTATAATAAAGGTCCAATATTCTTTTTACCGATTGTTAGACTTTCGATCGCGTCTTTTGGCATATCATGCTCAATGAAGAAATGCTTCATACCCGCAATGGAAGATGCATCCAAAATACGTTTGAAATTAACAATACCAGAACCTGCTGGAACAATGTTTTTAAATCCTTCGTCAAAATCCTTGATGTGACATAATGGGAAACGACCTGGTTGAGCTTTGAACAAAGCAACAGGATCTACACCTGCTTTTGTCGCCCAGCCTAAGTCCAATTCAAATTTCAATAAGTCGGCAGGAATCTCCTTTGAAAATACATCAAAAGCTTTTTGACCATCAACAAGCTCAAATTCACGATCATGGTTATGGTAACATAAAGTCAATCCAGCTGCATTCGCAATCTTGCCCGCTTTGGTCAATACTTGAACTGCCTCAGCTACTTCTTCTTTCGAATTCACAGGGATGTTCGCACAAACTAAATACTTCACCGTTGTGCCTTTCAATGAATCCACAATCGCTTGTGCATCATCACGCAAATTATTCATGCGTGGCATTTTCGATGTATCAAATCCTGGACGAGGCTTGAATGGTGCTCCCATCACATGATGCGAAACCCAATTCATTCCTAAAGACTTGTTTAAATCAGAAAACTCCATGGCCGACATGCCATAAAATCCACCGATACGGCTAAATGCCGACTCGATATCCTTATACCCCAAATCCGCAATTTTCTGCATATTACCCTTCACATCTTGATCTAAAGTCATGAAAAGCGTAAACAATTGTACGCCCATCGGACGCGAAGTAGCCTTAAAAATGGAAGGTAAAAAAAGCGAGCCCGCAAGATATGCACTCGATTGCTTAAGGAAATGTCTTCTTTCCATGTGAATAATAATAGGTTTAGAGGTTTGACACAAATTAATGTATTTTTTTGATACAATAAAAATTTATTTCCATTTATCTCCAAAAACCCAGACGAAATTGATGTCCTCCGACTTGTAATTCGTATTGTTTTGATGCCAGGTAAAGTCCCCTCCCTCGCGGTGGCAGTTGGCATAATACACCCGATGCCCCCACACTAATTTCCGATCGCCCGACTGGTAAATAGGCGCATCGGCCATGTTTTTGTCGAACGTACAATTGAATAAAAACAATTGAGCTTCGCGGTGGTAACGCCCTAATTTATAGCCCGAATCACCCACAAATCGGCAATTTTTCAAGACCGACTTGGCCCCTTCTTCTCCAGATCCATCATGCCAAATCGCCGCACTCATGTTATGACAAATGAAGGTACAATTCTCCGCCAAAGCATAACCCCGTGGACAATATAAATCGACACCACCTTCAACCTCGCAATCGTTCAAATAATACATACCCGCATTCACATCCCAGGGACTCATCGTATCTCCGCCGCCTGAACGAAAGGTGCAATGTTCGAAGCGCAAACGTGTGGCCCCCGGCATGGTCCGAACTGCAAATTGGTGACCATCTACACGTACAATTTTCTCACCATCCTTTTCGCCTGATTCTCTGGGCAAAGCATATTTTTGAACCGTAGACTGTGTTGTTTTACCCGCCTCATTCAGGCAAGGAATCGTAACATCTTGCTTCGTAAGCAGTCCATAATCATTAATCACCGTCAGATTCTCAAAACTCAAATCATGCCCTTTAATATTCAGCACACCCGCACCGTAATCATCCGGATTTGAGCAGCGCCAAATATCACGCGCCTGTGTAAACTTTAAGACAACGCCAGCACGCGATTGGCCGATGAATCGTAAATCATGTCGGAGCGAATCAATAAACACTTTCTCTTGATACAGGCCATTTTTGATGTAAATCGTTTGATTATTCCCACTTTTATTGATTGCTTCTTGAATCGTACGAACATCCCCTGTTCCGTCTTTAGCCACCGTAATCTGCTGCATGAATTGGTCCACTAATTGGACCGTTTTATCAAACCATTGGGTAAATAACAAGAAAGTATGCGGCGAACTTTCGTGCGTATAGACATCCGTCAAAATACCGTAATTCGTCATTTTTTGTCGGAAATCATCCCTTCCCGCATGCATGCGCGCGTTCCCAGAATTAATAAACAATACAGGTGGGTCTTGCTTAGAAACATGGTGCAAAGCAGATGCTTGGTTCCAAAGCGCAGGATTCTCCATTTTGGCATAGCCAAAATAAGCGGTCGCCGCAGAAGTCCGAACGCGATCATCCCCTTCCCCCGATTCAGGATGTATATAGGCTAAAATCCCATCAAGGTCGATTACCCCTTTTATTTTCTGACCTTTTCCAAAGAGGTTTTCATCCTGAACGGCTCCTAATAAAGCAGCCATTTGCCCCCCCGCAGAATAGCCCGCCACAAAGATTTGTTTTGAGTCGACATGAAGTTTCGCTGCATACTGATATAAATAACTAAGCGCCGACTGCGCATCTTGCATCGCAGCTGGATAGAGCGATTCGGTCGACAAACGATATTCGGCCAAGAAAACGCGGTAGCCTTTGGCAGCTAAGGCTTGTGCTAGAGCAGCATGTTGGGAACGATGCCCCGTTCGCCAGCCACCTCCGTGAAAAAACAATAAAGTCTTTCGAGGTTTGGAATCTTGAGGACTATAAATGTCCAAGACCAATTTCCGAGACCCGATTTGCTTATAGACAATCGATTTAGCTTTCGGCACTGTCCCGGAGGTATATTCTGCTAAACGCAACGAAGGGACCGATTGTAAAGCCGATTTCCAGGCTGAATAATTGGCAAACGAGCTGTCGGGAATACCCGTAAGCCCTTTGGTATTTTGAGCCAACAAACCCTGACAAATAAACAGTAGTATGATTCCTATCTTGCGCATATTTTATAAAGACGAGAAATCGAATTTTATAATCATTCTTGTTAACTTGGACATTCAAACCTGAAATTATGAAAACAGTTCGCGTACTCGTTGTGGGTTGTGGAAACATGGGAGCTTCGCATGCAACAGCCTATCACCATTCTCCTGACTTTGAAATTTGTGGCCTTGTGTCACCGGGCAAAAGCAAGGAAACCTTGAACAATAAAATTGGGGGAAAATATCCCCTATTCAATGAATATTCGGCCGCATTAGCGGAGACAAAACCTGATGCGGTATGTATTTCCACGTATCCGGACACACACGAAGCTTATGCCATCGAAGCGATGGAAGCGGGTTGTCATGTATTTATCGAAAAACCGATTGCTGATAGTTTAGCCGGTGCCATTCGCGTGGCGGAAGTGGCGAAGAAAACAGGCAAAAAACTGGTTGTCGGATATATTTTACGCCATCATCCCTCATGGATCAAGTTCATTGAGGTTGCCAAAGAAATGGGGAAACCCTTGGTGATGCGCATGAATTTGAACCAACAATCCCATGGTTATATGTGGGATGTGCATCGTAATTTGATGAACAGTTTAAGTCCCATCGTAGATTGTGGCGTGCATTACATTGATGTCATGTGCCAAATGACTCGCTCGAAACCACTTCGTGTTTCGGCAATCGGCGCACGTATGACAGAAGATATTCCAGCTGGAAATTACAATTATGGGCAATTGCAAATTCATTTTGAAGATGGTTCCGTAGGTTGGTATGAAGCCGGTTGGGGCCCTATGATTTCCCAAACAGCTTATTTTGTCAAAGACGTTTTTGGTCCGAAAGGTTCCGTTTCCATTGTTGCCCAAAATGCCAGTGGAGAAGGAAAATCCGACTCGGTCGAATCTCATACGAAAACCGAATCACTGCGTGTCCATCATGCAGACATTAATTCGGAGAATGAATTCACACGAGCTGATGAATGGATTAACCTGACGGATGAGCCAGATCATCAAGGTTTATGCGATCGAGAGCAGGCTTATTTCCTACATGCCATTCAGGCGGATGTTGATTTAACAGATCACGTAGAAGACGCGGTGAACAGTTTGAGAATCGCCTTTGCTTGTGATGAATCGGTGAGAACGGGGAAGATGGTGGTGCTTTAACAGTGGTCAGTAGTCAGTAATCAGTGGTCAGAAGACGGTGGATAATATGAATAAGTTCATATAGATTTTACAGATTCCTGACTACTGACTACTGACCACTGATTACTGACCACTGACTACTGACCACCGACTACTGACTACTTCAAATACTCCCCTAACCAGTTCCTCACCTCCTGATAATGAAACTTCGAATTATCCGGATTTAAGATCCAGTGATTCTCACCAGGAAATACAATCAATTTACTCGGAATCTGTAAACGCTGGTGAATGCTCCAGTTTTCCAAGGTATTGTTGATCGGTACGCGGAAGTCATTCTCTCCTACCGTCAATAACATGGGTGTCTTGAAATTAGCCGCAAAGCGCATCGGATTCTGCTCTTTCCATGTTTTGGTAGGCACCCAAGGTGCACCGCCGTTCATCAATTCCCTACCCCAAATCACGTCAGAAGTTCCCCACTGCGCCTCGGAATTTACCAAGCCCGCATGTGCAATTAAACATTTAAAGTGCGATGTTGTGGCTTGCATCCAGTTGGCCAAATGCCCCCCATAAGACGCGCCTCCAGCTGCTTGTCGGGAAGCATCAATAAACGAATAACGCTTAATCGCATCAGCTGCCGCCTCTAAAATTTCATTCCCCGGACCTTTGAATGGATCAAATTGAATATCCTGAGCGAATTTTTCACCATAGCCTACGGATCCTGTATAATCTGTCATGACGATAACATATTGCGTGGACCCTATAACATAAGGGTTCCAACGGAAATTAAAGGCATCTTTAAACGATATGGCGGGTCCACCATGCATCAACACAAAGAGTGGATATTTTTTAGAGGCATCAAAACCTGCAGGACGCAAAATAACACTGCGAATCATTTTGCCGCGTGACGATTTGGTCCAAAAAACCTCTGGCTTTGGCAGATCCAATTTCGCCAATGAAGCATCGTTGGCCTCTGAAATCGGAATTGATTTTCCTGCATTCCAAACATAGACTTCAGCTGGTGCAGCAAGGTGCTGGTATGTGTAAGCAATCGTATTTCCAGCCACCGATAAACCCGTTACGGATCCCGCATCTCCTCCAATTAAATAAGCATATCCACCTTTTTCAATCGAAATTTGAATTGCACGATCAACCCCTTGATCCTCAATACTCGCAAAAATGGAATTCCCAGAAACTTCCCAATCGTTAATCGGCCGATCAAGACCTGTTGCAATCTCAGTGCGAGCCTCCATACTAGGCCATGTAAAACGATATAAATGTTCTGAGTAGTAGATTTTATTGCCATTCAAGTGTCCAGCAGCAATTAGATACTTACCGTCTTCAGAAAATTGCAATGAAGAATAATCCGTAGGATCTTGACTTAATAATTTTTCTGTACCTCCCGAAATAGAAACAGCATAAAGATGTGAATTCGCCGACTGGTATGCAGTCGTATTGTATTCCGTTGTAGCCGTAAAGACAATTTGTGAAGCATCCGGGCTAAAAGCAAAAGAACCCAATTGGAAACCTTTAGATTCCACTAAACCTATTTTGGAAAATACATTAACCGGATTCGGTTTTTCAACTGACAAATCCATCACATAAATATGCGATTGCTTTTCATCCAACCAGCTGTCCCAATAGCGAATGGGAAATGAGGTATAGACACGCGCTTTGGTTTTGATTTTCTTTTTTTCCTCCGCTAATTTCTTACTGGTTGAATCCGTAAATGCGGTTGCAAAAACGCGCGAAGTGAATGCGATCAAACGACCATCAGAACTTATTTTGGGTGTAGAAATTCCAGGTGACAAACTAGTCAAGCGTTGGGCTTCACCCCCTAAATCCAAATTCAATCGGTACAATTGAGCGACTTCATCCCCCTCTCTTTTGGCAGTAAAAAAAATCTGATTAGCTGAGGGGTGCCAAAAATAATTTTCCTCTCCCCCTTTAGAATTCGTGATTTTACGAGGTTCCGCGGACCCATCCGTAGCTGCGAGCCACAAATCTGTTGTTTGCTCCTCGGTAATATAAGAAGTTTCCGTTCTACTATAAACTACCCATTTCCCGGAAGGGCTAATTGCGGGTGTACCTATTTTTTTCAACATCCACATGCTTTCATGTGACATGGCTGGTTTCTGAGCGAGCGTTGCGTGACCCATGACAAGCAACACAAAGAGTAAGATTTTTTTCATAGAAAACATTTAGCTTCGTAAATTAGTTATTTAAACTTCATCTATTATAAACTTATGAGAAAAAAATACGCCTTGCTTGGCCTAGCATTAATGCTTGGCTCTCTTTCATTAAAAGCACAAAATCCTTCAAAATTTATTGATCGAGCAAACATGAACCTGAGTGTCAAACCAGGGGATGATTTTGTTACTTATTCCAATGGCAACTGGGTCAAAAACAACCCAATTCCTGCAAAAGAAACGCGCTGGGGAAGTTTTAACCAATTGCGCGATTTCAATATCAATGCAGTTAAAACAATCTTAGAAAGTACGCAAGGCACAAAGGCTTTGGCAGGATCTGTAGAAAAACGCGTAGCGGATTTTTATGCTGCGGCCATGGATAGTTTGGCGATTGAAAAATTAGGATTCACGCCTATTCAATCCGATTTAAACCAAATCCAATCTTTACAATTTAAGTCGCAAATCGTAACTGAAATTGCACGCTTACGTAAATCAGGAGCGGCATCTCCCCTATTCAGTTTTTATGTAGGTCAAGATCGCAAACAAGTAGAAAAGATGGTTCCACAATTAGGCCAAGGAGGAACTTCACTGCCTGATCGAGACTATTATTTAAAATCAGATGCCCGTAGCCTTAAAATACAGGAGGCTTTCAAAAACTATGTGAGCACTCTTTTCCAACTGATTGGCACCAGTGAAGCACAGGCTAAGTTGAATGCTGAATCAATTTTCCAATTGGAAAAAAAATTAGCGGAAGCACAGATGTCACGTGTGGAAATGCGCGATCCATACAAGACTTATAATAAATTTGCGTTTGCTGATTTCAATCAAAAAACTCCTGCATTTAATTGGGCGATGACCTTCCAAGATTATGGTACGAACGCTCCAGATTCTATGTTGGTATCCGCACCAAAATTCTTCGAATCTGCGAATAAACTTTTGATCGAAACTCCAATAGAAACTTGGAAGACCTACTTAACTTGGAATGTATTGAAAAGTTCAGCGGCCTATTTGAGTTCTCCTTTTGTCAAAGCAAACTTCGCATTTAGCCAAGTTTTGAGCGGACAGAAGGTACAAACGCCTCGTTGGCAGCGTATGTCATCCTTGACAGATGGTACCATTGGTGAATTATTAGGCCAATTATACGTGGCAAAATATTTCAAACCTGAAGCAAAAGCGCGCATGGTAGAATTGGTAGCTAATTTACGTAAGGCATTTGAAATCCGTATCAATCAATTGGATTGGATGAGTGCTGAAACAAAGCAAAAAGCAAAGGATAAATTACATGCATTTACACCGAAAATTGGTTATCCTGATAAATGGAAAAACTATGATGGCTTAGAGATTTCGTCCACTGAATTCTACAAAAATGTACGAAATGCAGGCGCATGGGGTTTCCAAGAGAATATTAGTCAAATTGGCAAACCTGTCGACCGCAGCAAATGGGGCATGACTCCACCAACAGTGAATGCCTATTACAGCCCAGTAATGAATGAAATTGTATTCCCAGCGGGTATTTTACAATTCCCTTTCTTTGATGCCAAAGCAGATGATGCCATTAACTATGGTGGAATTGGCGCTGTGATTGGTCACGAAATGTCACATGGATTTGATGATTCAGGAAGTCAATATGACAAAGACGGAACTTTACGCAACTGGTGGTCGAAGGAGGATTTAGCAAAATTTAAGGCTAAGACTGAATTATTAGGGAAACAATTTGATGCCTATACCATTTTGGACACCTTGCACGTGAATGGCAAATTGACCATGGGAGAGAACATTGGTGATTTGGGTGGCTTGAATATGGCTTATGAGGCATTCAAAATGACCAAGCAAGGAAAATCAAAAACGAAATTGGATGGATTTACGCCAGACCAACGCTTTTTCTTGGCTTGGGCACAAGTTTGGAGAGGAACCACATTGCCAGAAACCGCAGCACAATTAGTTCAAACAGATCCACATTCACCGAATGAATTCCGGACAATTGGAACGCCTGTCAACATGGATGCTTGGTATAAGGCATTTGATGTAAAACCGGGAGATAAATTGTACAAGAAACCGGAGGATCGGATTAAAATATGGTAAAAAAGTAGAGACGCGATACCTCGCGTCTTTAATTGAATATAAGACGCGAAGTATCGCGTCTCTACAATAATAAAATGGCGACCGAAGGGTCGCCATTTTAATTTATTTCAAATACTTTTCTAACCACTGAAACTGTTCCCACAGCAAGTGTAAGACATTCTCCCGACCGCGGTAACTATGCGCTTCATAGGGTAAATACACAAAACGCGTAGTTCCTCCATTACCTTTCAGAGCTGCATAGAGGCGCTCACTGTTGATCGGATAAGTACCTGTATTATCATCTTGCTCGCCATGCACTAATAAAATCGGCTCTTTGATTTTATCCGCAAAACTAAATGGGCTCATCTCATAATATAATTGAGGAGCTTGCCAGTAAGTTCGATCTTCATTTTGGAAACCAAATGGCGTCAGCGTACGATTATATGCACCACTCCTAGCAATTCCCGCCTTAAACAAGTCGGTATGAGCCAATAAATTAGCCGTCATAAATGCACCATAACTATGCCCACCTACGGCCATTCGTTTACGATCGCCCACCCCTAATTGAACCAAATGATCAATCGCAGCAGATGCATTCAATTTCAATTGTTCAACAAAATTATCATTGGGTTTCTTTGTTGCATCTGTTGAAACTATCGGCATTTCTGCATTATCCAAGATTGCATAGCCTTGCGTAGCATAGTAAATTGGAGAAGCCCAACTCAACGTAGTAAAACGATCTTTGCTACCTCTGACCTGTGCAGCATCAGCAGCTGAATTAAATTCACGTGGATATGCCCAGATTAATACAGGCAATGGTCCATCCTTTTCTTTATTGTACCCTTTTGGCAAGTATAAATCACCTGTTAGATCGACTCCATCGGCACGCTTATATTTGATTTTCTCCTTGGTTATACCAACTAAATTAGGATAGGGATTTTCAAATTGCGTCAAAGCCTTATCTTGACCTTGATTAAACAGATTCTTTATGAAATAGTTCGGAACCTCCGTTTGTGATTCCTTTCTACTCAAAACGATTCCCTTTTCTTCATCAATCACCTCTTCGACCTGTTCAAAATTACCCGGTTTCGCTCTCCAGATAATCTCATTATTCTTCGTTGATAAATCAAACTTCGCGATAAAAGGAAGATCCCCTTGATCAGATGAACCAACAGGGTTATTCATCAAAATTTTTGTTCCGCCATCTGTCAACTGGATTACCTCACGTCCAAAGGAGTTTTTTGCGCGAACAGGGCTCCCAGGATTTCGATAAGCATCCGTTAAGTTCCGCTCATACAAAGTTTCCATCGTACCCTTAGCAGGAGAATAAAGGCTCACTTTAGAAGCCTGCTTTCCACGTAATACTTCAGTAACCAAAGCCACTTGATTATTTCCCCAAGTTACATCGGCAAAACGCATTTGGGTTTTAAATAACACTTTCGCCTCTTGCGTAAATGGTGACGCTAAGCCATAAACAGCATCGTGAAATTCAACTTGTTTTTTAATGATACCGCTATCTAGCGGCATCGCGTACACAATCGTAGCAGGCTCATCATCACGCCATTCAAATCTCCTAGGCACATTTTGCACATTATCATTCCCTGCGGGAGCGCTCTCCGAAGAAGGAAGTTTGGCCAATTCTTTTATGACTTTCCCTTCCAAATTCAAAACTGAAACCATCGAAGTAAACCCATACGCAGGTACCGCATACGAGAATGGCTTCGTTAAAGTTGTCGTTAAAAGATACTGACGATCAGGAGACAGTTGAAAGGAATTGGTTAATTCCGGTTTTCCAATTTTCTGATTCACTCCATTTTTATACAATACCAGTTGGCTTTCAGCATAATATGCGAATAAATTTTCGTCATAAGGCGACTTAATCAAATCCTGAAAGGTAGGTCTTGGAGCAGACTTACCCACAGTTTGTTGGATCGTAGGTCCCTTCGGTGTAATCGGACGCTTGGGAGCTCCTGCGGCATCATGCGTCGTAGCTTTGTAAAGAATAGTCTGGTCATCCACCCAAACGAAAGCATTACCTAGTACGAGATTAAGGGGTGTAGAATTTACACGAGTTGCTTTCTTTGTGGCTATATCAATAACATATAGATCAATTCGATTTACCTCGGTTTGAGTAAAGGCAATTTTCGTCTCAGATGGATTCCATGCAATAGCTCCAGCCGCTAGATTTTGAGGTAAACCCGTAATCGCCGTTTTCGCACCTGACTTAATCGACTGCAAGGTGATGCTGCTAATGGGGCTTTGTCTACTCGGTGAAAAATTTAAAGGATTCAATCGTAATCCTGCGATTTTCATTTCCGGTTGGCCTAATTCCTCTACCGAAGGATAAGAATTTCGGCCCAATAATAAAAGATATTCTGCTTTAGAATCAATACGAACTAAGGGAGTTGGCTTAGCTAAAAGTAAATCAGCAATCACCTTAGGTGGCACTTGATACGAATCAGTGTCCTGAGCAAATCCAACCGACTGATTAAATAGTATTGCGCTCAGCGATAAAAAAAGGGCTATTTTTTTCATAAGAATAGGTTAAAAAAAGGTGGCTGAAATTTCAGCCACCTTTTTATTTTATAATGGATTTTGAACAATCGCAGGATTCGCATTGATCTCACGACGTGGGATTAAAAATTCCCAACGAACATCACCGGGAGCTACATCATATAATAATGCAACGGAAGCAATTGCATTCGTACCATTACGGTTTAATGCTGCATTCATACGCTTCAAGTCTAAGAAACGATGTCCCTCACCCCACAATTCGATACGGCGATGAATCAAAATTTCGTCTAACAAAGCTTGACCCGTATTGGTCGATTTTACATAAGAAGCATCTCTTGTTTTGATTAATTCAAACAATACTTGAGATGCGCCAGCTGCATCATTTAAGCGAGCTTTCGCCTCCGCTTCAATCAAATACATTTCTGCTGCACGCATGTAGGGTACATCACCCATAGCGGATGTTGAAGGAACACCTGGCAATCTGAATTTTTGATTCAAGAACTTAGGACGAACACCTCCTGGAGGTACGACAGAGTTTGCAGCAGTTGGCGTCTCCACCCACATCTTAGAACGAATATCCGTTGCAGGAATTTTACTAAAAAGTAAGCTGTTAATTACCTTAGGATACGTACGAATTACGGTCGAGTTGTAGTTACAAGAAATGTATGAGTGATATCCACCGAAATATTCAGTTTGATCTTCTAGGTGATCAAAACCCCACATCCATTCTGAATTTGCAATATCTTGAAAACCATCCACATATTGGGTAGCAGACATCGGCTGATATCCAGCACGTGCTTCAGCTGCAAATTTTGCAGCGTTCGCCCAATTTTGCTGAACAAGTGCCACACGAGCTTGCAAACCTTTCACAACGCTTAAATTAATGTGAGACTTATTGGCACGTGAAGTAGTCAATAAGGCTGCAGCATCAGCTAAGTCTTTATTGATTTGAGTATAAACTTCTTCCACTGTATTTCTTGGTAGCCCCGTAGTCATAGGCTCTAGAACCAAGGGAACTCCTAACTGAGCGTTTGGTTTAGATAAAGCATCGTAACGTTTTCCGTACAATTGAACCAAATTAAAATACCCAAATGCACGTAAAGCCAAAGCTTCACCCTTTAGTGTATTTTTATCTGCAGCTGGACCAACCGCCTTATCGATATTTGCAATACCTATATTGGCATTACCAATGATTCGATAATACATTTCCCAAGGAAACTGAGCCATTGTGTTAACATCGGAGCGGTGAGCAGTCCAACGAGTTTCCCCCACGTGCCAAGAAGCTGCTGTGGTACCAATAATCATATCCTCTCCCATGTGATCTAAAATGATCATCATCGCTGGGTGACCAGAATGGCCCTGAGAACTCAAATAACGTACAATAAAAGAACGGTATATACCGTTGACTGCTGCAGCCGCGTTTTTGGTTGTTGCATAAGCAGAACCTGCATCGATACTTGCCGTAGGCGTCGTATCTAAATAAACGTTCTCACATGAAATCGAAATCATGCCGAACATAAATGCTAAAATTATTACTAATTTATTTTTCATGATTCAAAATTATAAAGAGAATGAAATACCTAATACCAATGATTTCGCTGGGCTATAAACGTTACTTGTCGTTCCACCAAAGTTTTGTTGGACGTTCATACCGCTACGACGAGACAACATCAAGAAATTCTCCCCACTTACGTAAACCTGTGCATTGTCGATTTTCAATTTTGACATGAACGATTTTGGAATACGATAAGACAATGTAACCGTACGGATATTCATAAAACTACCGTCGATTAACCAACGATCAGAGGCTGCATCAAAATCCGCAGTACGTCCATTATCCATTCGTGGTACTTCCGTGATATCGCCTGGATTAACCCAACGCTTTAAGATATCAACGTGCTTCGCACTGTGGTATCCTGCACTCATTAAGCTAGCATACGCGCCATCATAAATCTTACCACCTAATTGATAAACCATTAACGCAGAAAGCGAGAACCCTTTATAAGTCAATGAGGTATTTACTGACCCAGTCAAGTCCGCAATGGATGTACCATTGTACCAGTAACGCGCATTCGCAATATTATTTGTCAAGGTATCACCCGATGCTGTAATTCTTGAGTTAGAAGGAACATACGAAACCGCACGATACTCAGCCACACCCGTTTCTGGGTTTACTCCTTTGTACTCACGCAACCAATAATCATATAAAGAACTTCCTTCTTTTAACTTTTTCGTTCCATCGATGATCTCCTTACTTTCGTCAGGCATCTTCGTGATCTTGTTTTCTAATTTGGTCGCATTTAAATCAATGTGCCAGTTAAAATCTTTCGAACGAACCACATCAGCTCCCAACTGAAGCTCAATACCACGGTTGTACATTGAACCAATATTTCTAGTCTCCGTTGCAATACCTACTGACAATGGCAAAGGCACAGCAAAAATCAAGTTGGTCGACTTACGATCAAAATATTCAATTGTACCCGAAATGCGATTCTTGAACAAACCGAATTCTAAAGCCACATCAAAAGCGGTATTTGTTTCCCACTCTAATGATTTACTTCCCAAAGAAGATTGTAAAATACCTGGCTCAGTCGCATTATTCCAGCCTAAAGCGTATAATGGCTGCCAAGCATAGTTGCTAATTCCACCATCATTACCTGTTTGGCCCCAAGAACTTCTCAATTTCAAATTATCGATAAATGTCAATTCTTTGATAAAATCTTCTTGATCTAAACGCCAAGCAGCAGAGGCTGAGTAGAATGTTCCCCAACGCTTATCTTGATAGAATTTAGATGATCCATCACGACGAGCTGAGAATGAAACAAAATACTTCGAATCATAATCATAATTCAAACGAGAGAAGAAACCTTCCACGCGACGAATGTCATATTGGGAGGTTAAATTCGTCGTTGTAGTAAAGTTGATCAACTCATAATTACCATCCAAAATTTGCTGCGAACGAGATCCATCTAAGCTATTGCTTACCAAGTTGTAATTCTCGTGACCAACAAGTGCATCAACATTGTGCTTGCCAAATGAATGATTGTAAGTCAACAATTGAGACAAGTTATAATTCGTAATGTTCTCAAATGTGTTGGACGCACGACCCGCAGGAGCCCCATCACCAATCTCTGGATTACCAAATACAACGGTATTGGCATTGGTAATATCTAAACCAACATTATTGGTAAACTTGAAATCTTTTAAGAAAGTAATTTCTCCAAAAGCACGACCTCCTAGTAAGTTTCTACGGAAGAAGTTTTCGTTCAATTCCGTTTCAGCTACAACGTGACGACCCCCATATTGAGGACGATTCGATAGACCTAATGCACTTAAGTTACCATAATCATAGCGACGTCTTCCATTTTCTAATGTTAAGAAAGTACCCGGGCTTGCAGGATTGTATGCATAAACAGGATAAATAGGTGCCATTCCACGAGTAAAGAAGAACGGGTTAACGAACGATGTACCCCCATCAGCAGTTGATTGATTCGACGTAGTCATTGTTGTATTCATGTTGGCTCCTACTTTGAACCAATCGTTCATTTGGCTATTCAAATTTAAACGAGCTGTAAAACGATCGTAGTCAGATTTGATTTGATATCCTTTATCATTCAAATAAGAAACAGATAAAAAGTAATCCGACTTACCATTTGAACCTGAGAAGTTCGCACTCACTTCATCACGCACACCTTGACGCATCACGGCCTTTTCCCAGTTTAAATCGTCAGCATTATAAATCAATTGGGCAGATGGATTTAATTTACCATCAGTTCCTACCAATTGAGCAAACGGAACGTTATATACGTTATAGCCTGTTCCAACAATAGCACCTAATCCAGCTGATGCAGTTGAATTCGCAGTAGCAATGGCAACCGGGCTTGTAGCACGGTAAGCTAAGTTATTACGGTTTGCCTCCCACATTAAAGGATAATAATCTGCAGGTCCTACACGATCATACTCAGGCAAGGCTCTTGTATTGAAACCTTTCGTGTACTTAATATTAATCGAATTTTTGCCTTTGGCACCTTTTTTAGTTGTAACCATCACAACCCCGTTAGCCGCACGAGCACCATACAAAGCAGTAGATGCTGCATCTTTTAACACCGTGATGGACTCAATATCATCATTGTTCAAGTTGGCAATACTCGCCGAATACGGCACACCATCAACAACATACAAGGGATCATTCGAAGATGAAATCGAACCAAAACCACGAATACGAACCGCGGGAGATGAACCTGGCTGGCCGTTCGTTGATGTGGTAGTAACCCCCGCTGCAATTCCTTCTAGGGCCTGTCCAATATTGGTAATAGGACGAACAGCTAATTTATCCGCCCCAATCTTTGCCGATGAACCTGTAAATGAAGATTTTTTAGCTGTACCAAATGTTGTTACAACAACCTCGTCCAACGTTGAAGCTTCCGATTGAAGTGAAATGTTAATAACTGATCGATTACCAACACGAATTTCTTGTGTACCAAAACCGACTGAACTTACCTGAAGTACGGTTGAGGGAGAAACTGTCAACTTAAATGCACCATCACCATCCGTAGTAGTACCTTTGCTTGTACCCTTGATGGCAATGTTTACACCTGGCAAAGAAGAACCGTCTTCGGTTGTTACTTTACCCGTGATTGTTCTATCTTGAGCGAGCAATGGCACCATTGCTAACAACCACAAGAAGATACTTAATAGTAGTGTTTTTTTCATAATGTCTTAGTTTAAACAATTGATGATAAGTGAATTGGCAAAAATAGTTGTCAATAAATTTCCAAACAATCAAATAATATAAATTGTTTTTATTACCTGTATAAATAAATAAAAAAAGGCAACCATTACAGTTGCCTTTTTAAAAAATCATCTCGGAAATTTTATTTACCGATGCTCGGGTTCGTTTGAACCTCTACTAATGGAATACCGTAGATATAACGAGGATCTGTAGGCTGAATTGTTGCTCCAGCACCAAACGATACCATCGGCTCACCACGGCGTGTCACATCATTCGCACGGAAACCTTCCGCTAAGAATTCGATACGACGTTCCGTTAAGATAGCTTTTATTACGTCAGCTTTGGTATCCAATACCGGGAATACGTAAGACGCATCCGAACGACCGTGTACTGCTTTCAATAAAGCAACTGCACGCGTCAAACTTCCAGCTTCTGCTTCAGCTTCTGCTAAGTTTAACAATACTTCAGCATAACGAATGTTAGGTACGTAATCTACAAAAGGAGATACCCCACTAAACTTCGTTGAAGAAGGGAATTTCGCCACAGAAGTCGTAGCAACTGTCAACTTTGTCTTACGATCATCTGTTGCGGCAAACTGAGGATTATTGTAAATACCGATAGAACCTGTATTTAAATAATATTCCACGTTACCAGCATTGAAGTAGTATCCCAATTGATTTTGCGTTCCCGGAGCATTTGTTGCATCCATTGGGAAAGAGAAAATCGATTCCGTTGTTGTATACGGCGCTTTGAAAACAGCAGAAACATCTGATTGCAATGCATGAGCCACACGTGCTGAAGATTTGAATGGAGCCGTAGCAGAAACGATTTTGTTCGCATCAGCAATCACACCTGCATAATCACCCATCGCTAATTTAACACGCGTTTTCAATGCGATTGCCGAATTTTTGTGTGCACGTGTTGTATTCAACAAAGCTGTACCGTATGAATCTGGCAACTCCGTTTCCGCATCATTCAAATCTTGTAAGATCTGCGCATAAACTTGAGCAACCGTACTACGAGGCATGTCATTATCTGCTGAAGATACAGAGCCCTTCAAACGCAATGGCAAACCAGCAGAAGCACCTTTATCCAAGATGTAAGGTTTTGCAAAGTATTGAACTAAAGAGAAATAGGTCAATGCACGCAAGAATTTTGCTTCTCCACGGTAGTTCGCAGCTAATGTAGACGAAACTGCATTGGGATTAGCTGCTAAACCTTCTAAGAATAAATTAGCTCGGTTAATTGTCAAATATCCTTGAATCCAGAAACCTGCCAAATACGAATCTGACGGATCTTGGTTTCCTTGATAAGTTGAATAACCCGTTACCGAGTTCGTTGTACGATTAACCCAATCTTCTCCACGAATATCGTTGTAGATTAAATAACGACCACCAAACAAACTACCATTTTTGGCAGAACCATATAAACCATTTACTTGGGAAAGGACACGAGCAGGCGTATTAAATACCGTTGCATCAGACAAATCCAATTCCGGAACCGCACTAAGGAATTCCTTATTGCAAGAGGAAACAGTCATCGCAAGTGCGATCGACAAGATTCCCATTTTATTTGTGAATAATTTCATTTTCTTTATCTGTTAAAATTACAAACCAATGTTAATACCAAATGTGAATGAACGTCCTTGTGGAATTGAGTTACGCTCAATACCTGAAGCAAGGTTTGAATCACCATTTGACGAGATCTCAGGGTCAACACCCGTATATGCTGTCAATAACCATAAGTTATTCGCTTGTGCATAAACACGGATGTTAGAGATTCCAATCGACGTTAAGTTCGTAGGAATTTTATAACCTAATGTTGCTGTTTGCAAACGCAAGAAATCACCCTTTTGAACATTGGCATCAATTAAGAAAGATGAACCATTTGATACGTTATCACCATAAACAGCTTTTGGAATTTCGGTTACTTGACCCGGAGTCTTCCAAGAGTTCAATACGTCAACCGAGTTATTCCAAACACGTTGGTCACGCAAACCTGCTTGGGAACCATTGTAGATGTAGTTACCTCCTGAGAATGTAAAATTCACTCCTAAATCAAAACCTTTGTAACGGAATGTATTATTAAAACCTCCATAGAAAGTAGGTAATGTATTTCCCAAAATTTGTTGCTCAGAAGAAGGAGACGTTGTAGCCTTACCATCCAATGTCGTCCAAGCTAACGCTCCACCTAAGTGTTGATATTGAACTTTTGTTCCATCACGCTTGATGTAGATACGTCGACCATTTTCTGGGTTAACTCCTGCTGTTTTTACACCGTAAATCTGTGCTGCTGAATAACCTACTTTCGTAATGGAAGTAACTTCTAAACCCGAGGTAGCTGTTAAGATTGGTGTGTTTGCGTCAACTAACGATGTAACCATGTTTTCGTTCGTAGCAAAGTTCAAGTTCGTTGTCCAAACAAATCCATTATTGTTAATAGGAGTTGCAGTAACGGCTAATTCGTATCCTTTGTTATACATGGAACCTACGTTAGCTAGAATTGAGTTACCAGGAATACCTTTAGATGGTGCTTGTGGTACGTTCAAAATCAAGTTGTTGATATCCTTGTAGTAATAGTTCGCTTCCACTTGAATACGATCATTTAAGAAACTAATGTCTAAACCTACGTTGGTTTGTGCCGAAGTCTCCCATTTCAAATCCTTGTTACCTGCTTGGTTAAATGATAAGGTTGGCGCCGCGCCATAAAGTCCTGAAGCAAAAGTTGAATAAGAACCATATGCATTAGGGACGTTACCATTACCCACTTTACCATAACTAGCCTTCAAACGTAGGTTAGTAATTTTATTACCCAAGTTTAAGTTCTTGAAGAATTTTTCTTCGGATACAGTCCATCCCAAAGATGCTCCACCAAAATCACCCCAACGGTTTTCTGAAGATAAAGCCGAGTTACCATCGCGACGGTAGTTGGCACTCAAGAAATACTTACCCGCATAATTATACGAGAAGCTTCCCAAATACGCTTCATAAGCTACTTGGTAGATACCATTACCTGCAGCTAAGTTCGTACCAAAGTTACCTTGGAAGTCTGTGAAGAAGTAATCAGCTAATGTTTGACGTTGCGCTCCCCAGTTCAATACACGTGTTTTTTGCACATCAGAACCTGCAATCACAGAGAAATTATGTTTTTCTGCCAAAGTCAAGTTATACTGTAAGGTATTGATCCAGTTCCAGTTATCCGAACGAGCGGTGTTGTTATAAGCATCACCACCTGCTGACCAACCGTCACCATTGTATGGGTTGAAGAAACGAATGTTCTCCGTGTTACGACGATCCCAAGAATAGCTTGTCTTCGCAGTTAAGCCTTCCATTAAACGGAATTCAGCCCCTAAGTTGGCAATTAAACGTGTGTTTTCAGATGTAATTTTATCCAAATCACGAACAACTGCTGGATTAGGAAATTGAGCCGGCAATAAGTTATTCAAACGACCCAATGTATTGTTCTCTAAGTTATAAGAACCATCTGGCAAGTAAGCTGGCAAGTTGGGAACTTGTGCCACAGCGATACGACCTAAACCAGATGTATTAAATGCACCACCCGAGTTTGAGCCCGACATAGGTGCTTTGTTAAACGTGTTCGAATAGTTAAAATTAGCCGTTAATTTCAACCATTTCGTTGCTTGGTGATCCATATTGAAACGACCAGAACGACGTTGGAAGCTATTGCTACGCAAGAAACCATCTTGATCAGAATAGCCTGCAGAGAAGTAGTAATTCGTCTTATCTGTTCCGCCGTTGATCGTCAAGTTGTGATTCTGTGAAACCGCAGTTTGGTATACTTCTTTGTACCAATCTGTATCGATTAACGAACCATCTGCATTGTAAGCAGGCAAGAAAGATTTATTTTCTGCATTACGTTGTGAAGCGCTAATGGCATTTGGGTTCATTGCCAAAGCATTCGCAATCGCACCGTTTTTGTGGTCCATGTATTGTTGTGCGTTCAGGACATCCGGTAAACGAACTGCCTCAGAGATACCCGCCCAAGAATCAATGGAAACTTTTGCTTTACCTGATTTACCACGTTTCGTCGTAATTAACAAAACCCCTGCACCCGCACGAGAACCGTAAATAGCCGCAGAAGCAGCATCTTTCAATACGTCGATCGACTCAATATCGGAAGGGTTAATATCCGCCAATGGATTATTCGTAGTCGAGTTGGCCGATACGTTATCCGTAGAAATAGGAATACCATCAATTACGACCAAAGGAAATGAGCTTAGCGAAAGTGAGCTCAAACCACGCACACGAATCACTGGAGGGTTGTTCAACAAACCATTGGGTTGCGTGATGTTAACACCGGCAGCTTGACCCGTTAAACCTTGTGAGAAAGATTGAACAGGACGTTCTGCGATGGTAGCGGCTTTTACGGAAGAAGCTGCACCCGTAAATTCTTGGCGCTTCTTGGTACCGTAACCTACGACAACTACCTCTGATAATTGTTGGTTATCCGCTTGTAATTGCACGTCAATCACACTACGTGAACCCACAGCAACTGTTTGAGAATTAAAACCGACAAAAGAGAATACAAGGCTTACACCATCTGCAACCGCAATTTTATAGGTTCCGTCAGCCGCTGTGCTAGTTCCTTTTGCGGAACCTTTCGCGCTGACACTTACGCCTGGCATGCCACTTCCATCTTCCGAGGATGTGACTTTACCAGTAACTTGCCTTGTTTGGGCAAACAATGAGCTGACAACAGCCATCATCAACACCCAGGATAGTACTAGTTTTTTCATGTTGTTTAGTTTAATGAATGAAAACAAAAATAATATTTCTAACCCCAAACTCCTTAAAATGTTTATAAAAATTCGTTATTAATATTATAAATCAATAGAATATTTGGCAAACAAAAAGGGCGACCACGTGGTCGCCCTTTTCAAAATCAATAAAATATTGATTAGTTCTTATCCCAGAACAATTTAGTCGTGTACAAGTCACCACCTACTGCAGATGCAGCAGCTGTGTAGTTTGCACCGTTCAATGTTTGCTCAAATGAAGGATATGAGAAACGTGTTGGGAAGCTAGTCAACTTTGCATTTACTGGGGCAGCAATTTTTGGTTGATCCAAACGACGAATCTCTACCCAACCTTCGTAAGGACGATTGTAAAGAGCGATCCATTTTTGAGTACCAATTTTTTGCTTCCAATCTCCAGCAGCAGTCGAATAAGCTACATCTGGTTGAGCTAAGTAAGCAGCCGCATCAGCAGCTGTTCCACCCCAATACAAGATCGATGCAGTAATTGCATTGTTGTAATGAGTTTCAGCCGTTCCTGCTACTGAGAATCCTCTTTCTTTTGCTTCAGCACGTAAGAATTCAGTTTCTACATAATCAGCAAACACGTAAGGTGCAGCAGCATCGATAACTTTCGCGCCAGCACGAGAGAAATCAACGAAAGTATTTGCTTTACCTACGATACCTCCAGCATAAGCACCTGAGTTATTCTTCGAGAAGAATGCAGATGTGCGAGGGTCATTCCATCCTAACAATTTGTCCATTAAGTCTTTCGCAGCGATGTAATCTTGACGACCACCTGTTACGATATCAACGAATAATGGATTTTGGTTAGGAGATGCTGAAAGGAATGTAAACAATCCATTGTCAGCAGCAGCCGAGATAGCACCAGCATCAGAAGATTCAGCAGCTGTTTTTGCTGTTGAAGCATCTACATCTGCTAATACCATACCTAATTTGAAACGCAATGTGTTTGCAAATTTAACCCACTTAGCAGCAGATCCTTTGTAAACTAAATCCTCACCAGCAGCAAATGAAGATGCTGAAGGATTAATTGCGGTGATATCCTTGTTCAAACGAGCCATCAAATCAGCCGTAACTGTTTTTGCATCATCATACTTTGGAAACAAAATAGATGCATTAATTGACTCAGAATAAGGAATATTACCATATGTATTAACCAAAATACTATACGTGTAAACTTCCATGATATCCAAGATCGCCAATTTGTTTGCTTTCTCAGCAGGCGCTAAAGAAGCATCCGCGTTGATCAAACGAGCTGACTCACGTAAATCCGCGATAACATCACGGTACATTGTTGTCCACCAGCCATTTGGAATCGCACGTGTATTGAAATCATATTGTGCTTCATCTTGGTATACAGCCATCGCCCAATGCGAAACTGTAAAACGGAATACGTTCGTATTCACACTCGCAGATGCCAAAGTACCAGCAAGGGTCTTAACGGCATTCGAAAACAAGGTTGGTGCAGGAACTGCAGCAGGCCTTTTTGTCTCAATGTTCAATTGAGAGATGTCACTTGTACAAGCTGCAAATAAAACCAACAGCGGTACAAAAACGATTAATATTCTTTTCATCATTATATAATTTTAGGATGATTAAAATAACAACTTAACGTTAAATCCGATAGAACGAGTTGTTGGATAAGCACCAGATTGGTATCCTTGAATGTTACCTGAAGATAAGTTTTCTTCTGGATCCGCATAAGGAACAAATTTCTGAATGATCCAAAGGTTTCTACCGAATAACGATAAATCAACTCCTTTAACACCACCTAATTTACGAACGATTGAGCTTGGCACCGAGTAAACGATGTTAGCCTCACGTAATTTAATGTAGCTCGCATCATAAACAAATGCTGCAGCTGGATTGTAAGCGTAACCATAAGTTCCGTATTCGTTTTCTACACGGATATCATTTTTCGAACCATCAGCTTTAACACCTGGCATAATCACACCACCACCATCTGCGATTGAGTTACGAGAAGGATTTCCTTTATCGTTCAATCCAGCAGACTCAGCTAACACACCTGTTGCCGCTCCGTAGTATTGATCTAAAGAGAATACATTACCACCTTGTTTGATATCGATCAAGAAGTTGAACGTCAAGTTTTTGTAACGGAATGAGTTATTTACACCACCAATCCAATCAGGATTCACGTTACCAATGTTATTGGTTGTTGTTGTTGTGATGTCATAACGTCCATTCGTCTTAACCAATTTCTCGCCATTTAAGAATTTCCAAGTTTTTCCTTGGATGATACCGTATGGTTGACCAACAGTCGCATTGAAACTCACACCACCTTGGAAAGTAGCGATTTGCAAGTTTTGGCTACCGTTGTACAAGCTTAATACCAATGAATTGTTTTTCGTGAAGTTCACGTTAACATTCCAAGAGAAATCAGCTGTCTTGATTGGGTTAGCAAACAAGCTTAATTCAACACCTTTGTTCTCAATGTTACCCGCATTTACATACGTAGAAGAGAAACCTGTTGCTGTAGAAACAGATGCTGGCATGATTTGATCCAAGGTATTTGTTTGATAGTATGTCAAATCAAATCCTAAACGGTTTTGCATAAACGCCATTTCCAAACCGATCTCACGTGATTGTGTTTGCTCTGGTTTCAAGAATGGGTTGTTTTGCGTACTTGGAGCAGAGAACAAGATTGTTGAACCAAACGGAGCTGGTTGATCATATACGTTCTTGATTGCACCCCAAGGAGCATCATTACCTACTGTTGCGTAGTTAACACGTAATTTTCCTGAAGTTAACCAAGGTAAATCCTTGAAGTGCTCAGAGAAATTCCAGCTAGCAGCACCTGAATAATACAAGTATGCATTGTTAGCCACTGGCAATGTAGACGACTTGTCTTGACGGATAGTTCCATCTAAAGTCAAGAAGTTCTTGTAAGACAAAGTCAAACCACCAAATAAACCAAATACTTCACGTGGAGTATAAGATTCTGATGGAGCAGCAACTGTACCTTTTGAGTTAGCTACTGAATATAAACCTGGAACGATCAAACCACCGTTTGTCGAAGCAGAGATTGAACGAGAATACGATTTACGTAAGTTCAAACCAGCAAGCGCTTTTACGTTAATGTCTTTCGTTACGTTTTTATCGAAATTAGCTAATAAATCATAGTTAGTTTCGTTAAACGTACGATCATAACGGCTGTAACCAGCTGCTGCTTGAGAACCTACAGCAGTACGCTCCTCTTGGAATTCATTGTATGTATCCAAAGTTACACGACCCATCAAATTCAAGTAATCTGTAGCCTTGTAGTTCAACATTGCGTTTCCGAAAATACGAGAACGAGTATCGTTCTGGTAGTTTTGGTAACGAGTCCAATAGTAGTTATCTGTATAGATTGGTTTCAAACCTGCAGGAGTTGAAGGATCACCCCAGTTCCATGTAACGTTTTGGTTGTTACGGAAATAAGCAGTTTTTTGATCTTGAATATCAACGTTAGTTTGATACCATTGACGGAAGTTTTGGTTCACGTTCAATCCACTGTATCCAGAACCATAACGACCTAAACCATCTACTGTAGAGAAGTTAGCTGTTGCTGATGCTGTTAACTTGTTATTAATATTATACGAACCACCCAAGTTGATAATATTTTTAGAAACTAATGAGTTTGGCAAAGTACCACGCTCTTCGTTACGCGTAAATCCTAATTTGAAAGTACCTTTATCGTTAGCACCGTCTAATTGAATCGCTGTGTTGTTAGAAATAGCTGTTTCATAGAAAGAAACTGGCGTATTTTTAGCAGCTGCCCAAGGGCTAGTCTTCATGTAGTTTGGACCTGCTGGATCAAATGAATCCCAAGTATAAACTGGACGATTATCAAATTTCACACCATAAGAAGCATCTTCTGCCGTAGGAACAACGTAATCTTTTACGCCATCACCATTCGCATCAAAATACAAGAAACCATCTTTTTGGTATGGATCAGAATAACCCGCACCATATTGGTTTTGGTATGTTGGGAATGTAGTCTTATCAATCGTACCTACTGTTAAACCAGCATTGATTGACAATCCTAATCCTTTTTTCGCTTTCTTCGTTTGGATCATGATCACACCATTTGATGCACGTGAACCGTAAAGAGCAGTTGCAGCAGCACCTTTCAATACCGTCATTGACTCGATATCATCTGGGTTAATATCTGAAGCAGCATTACCGTAATCGTAACCACCACGACCAGTTACCTGGTTAGATGAGTTCTTGTTCGAGTTATCGATAGGTACACCATCCACAACGAATAACGCTTGGTTATTACCTGTTAATGATTTGTTACCACGAATAACCACGTTAGTAGAACCACCCACTGCATTACCTTGTGTAATTTGCAAACCTGCTACTTTACCAGAAAGTGCTTGGAATGCATTACCAGTACGCACACGAGTTAATTCATCTCCTTTTACTTGCTGAGCAGCATAAGGTAACGAGTTTTTCGTACGAGTCAAACCTAAGGCAGTTACCACAACTTCATTTAACTCAGATGCATCTGAAGCTAAAACTACGTTGATCGCCGACTGGCTTGCGACTGAAATCGTTTGTTGTTTGTATCCAACAAAAGAGTATACCAAAACGGCTCCATCTCCTACAGAGATTTTGTATGAACCATCGGCACCTGTTGTTGTACCACGAGAGGTACCTTTTAGGCTGACACTAACTCCGGGTAGAGCAGAACCATCCTCTGAAGAAGTAACCTTACCAGTTACTTGCCTTGTTTGAGCTAATAATGAACTGAAAACAGTCATTGTTAAAACCCAAATGAGTAAGAGTTTTTTCATGTTGATTAGTTTAATTAATGAAAAAATAAAACATTTAGTCCGGCAAATTAGGAATTTTCCGTTAAAGCCCAAAGGAAATTCCAAAAAAATAGGGGTTCCCTATTCGGAAACCCCTATAAATCAGCTTTAGACAGAATCTTATTTTGGATTCTTTAAAGGCGCACTGCCTGCTCCTGCTGGATTGTTTGCCAATTCATTGTCTGGTACATCCCAATAATCTAAGTAGCTATACTTGATTGTTGCGTTTTTCGAGATCGAAGATCCGTCTTTCGAAATAACAACAGCTCCTGTACGACCATTTTCCAATACACCCCAACGGCGTGCATCGTAGAATGATAAACCACGGAAAGCTAACGCCACACGACGCTCTTTACGTAATTCTTCTTTTACCGTTGCAGCGTCTGTCGACGTGATTGCCGCGATACCAGCTCCTTGATAAGCACGAACTGCATTGATGCTTGCAGCTGCACCAGCTACATCACCTGTCCACAATTTCGCTTCCGCTTTCATCAATTCGTTTTCTTCGTAGCTACTAGCTAAATAAAGCACACCTGCTCCTGCTGTACGGTTTGAATAAACCATCACACCTGCTAAGCCTGCTCCTTTATCTACAATCGCCCAACGTGTATTGAATGCATTACCACGGTCAGCATTACCAATCCAGATTGGATATTGCTTGAAGTTATTCGCTAAACGTTGGTCACCTGCATTAAAATCTTGAATCAAACGTTCCGAGATTTTGTACGTGTTACCTGATGCGTTCGAACCTACAGCACGTGCTGCCACGTTGTAGTTGGATGGCGAGAAAATATCGCCATTCGCATTTGTTGTTCCAGCAAATACCGGATCAGATGCACCTACACCCGCGTTCGCTAAAGTCAAAATTTGACCCCATTGCGCAGCTGTCATCGTAGCCGTCGTGTTATTTACCAAAATATTACGTGCCTTCAATGTGTTAATGTTTTTAACCCATTGTGCTCCTGAAGGAACAGCACCTTTGTCATTTTGGAAGAAATCAGGAATCAAACCTGTTAATACCGATTGAAAATCCGCATTTGAACCCGAAGCCGTTGCCGCAGCAGCTGCCTTATCAAAGTTTGAATTCGCTTCATCAATGATCTTTTCTTTCGAAACATACGTATTGTTTGTTACAGACGCAGTGTTAACGATCAAACCAGCATAGTACAATGAACCAATACGTGAATAAGCAATTCCTTTCCAGAAATACGCCCAAGCTTTGATCGCATTTTTCTTTGCCGCTGCATCTCCTGTGAAAGTAGTCTTATCTACCGCCTCAAGAATCGTATTACAAGCATTGTTCAATTGATACATCATTGCCCACTCATGAAAACCAGGATTTTGTCCTTGTTGAGCATTTGAGTTTACAGAACGCAACAATACTTTTTGTTGAGCAGGGTTATTAGGATTTGGAACTTGTGCTCCATTGTCTAAGATAACCATGTCAGGTGCCGACAAGTTATTCATGTAGGTATTGGCTGCCTCAGCAGTAACAATATCTCCCATTAATTCATGAATACCCACAACACCGTTGTAGAATGCTCCTACAACACCATCATAATACTTATTACCAGCAGAAGTAAATCCGTTTTTATAAACAGACCCTTGCGCTAACGCCACAATACCTGCTTCTGAAGAAGCCGTAGCTGGGGTTGGTTGGTTTGGATTTTGAATATCCAATTGATCCTTACACGACATCACCGTTCCACCTAAAAGCAGAAAGGAAAGCGCGGTTATTTTTATATTTTTCATGTTCTTCAAATTTAAATAATACCTTTTTCTATTCTGAAATTAGAAACCAATGTTCAACTGTACTTGGTATGAACGTAAGTTTGGCATTGTGTTGTGATCCACACCACGATCCCAAGCCGAGTTACTACCACCAGAAGAAATTTCAGGATCCATACCTGTGTAGTTTGTCAATGTGTACAAATTACGTCCAGAAGCTACTAATTGTAACTTACGGAATCCTTTAACACCTAAAGCTTTTACTAAATCCACACCGATAGAAAGGTTACGCAAACGAGCAAATGAAGCATCTTCGTAGAAGTAGTTCTTCGTACCGTTACGAGATACCTCAGCATATACTCCACGGTAGAATGCAGACCATGCACCCGTTTGTCCGTTGATTGTAATTGGCTCTTGGTAATCAGAGTGAATACCATCACGGTACATCCATTCTTTTGTTTGGTTGTACAAATGAGCTCCTTGAACTAAATCAACTTGTAAGTTGAATGTTACAATTCCTTTGTATGACAACTCATTGATAAACGATGCATTGAATGCAGGGTTTGGATCTCCAAAGCTGAACATTTTCGTAGAGAAATATGGCGCCTTGGTTGATTTGTTAACCACCCAGCCATTACTTGCTACCTCATAAGCTGAGCGCTTATCAGCTGCAATTGCATCTGTTCCATCTGGCAATTTAGCATCTAAGCTATGAACTCCCATGAAACCATACAATTGACCGATTTTCTCACCTGCACGTAAAACATAACCAGATGAACCTGCAGCAGATAATACAACAACCTCTGCATTACCACGAACCGCTGTAATTTCAGAAGTTTGCTTACCAAAGTTTGTTGTAAAATTCCAAGTCCAATCCGCATCCTTGTAGATTTGTGCATTTAAGCTCGCTTGGATACCTGAAGATGCTAATGAAAATGCATTATCTTTTACTGTACCGATACCTGTAGAAGGTGCTGCATCTACGTTAAAGATCGCATTATCAGTAGAACGCTTCCAGTAAGATCCAGAGAAATTCAATGAATTCAACCAAGCAGAAGACTTACCTAAATTCAAACCGATATCTGTACCAATCTCTAATTCTTTCGAAATCTCAACGTTCAAATTAGGGTTTGATTGAGTTAATGGGAAATAGAAAGCATTACCTGAACCAATAACACCCGTGTTCAACGTGATGTAACGGTCAAACGCATTGGGCTGAATACCTGCCTCACCATAAGCTGCACGAATTTTGAAATCTTCTAATGTAGTTGAGATTTTAGAATTCTTGAAGAAGCCTAATTCAGAGATACGTAAGTAAGCATCTCCACGAGGGAATGTTTGTGGCGTAGATGCCGCACCAAACGCAGATGAGAAGTCAGTACGGAAACCACCTGAAATACCTCCCAATGTTCCATAATCGAAACGTTGTGTCGCTAAGTAACCATACGTAATGAATGGCTCACGGTAATCACGCGCTACATACGTTGCAGCTGCTTGCGAAGTATTGAATGGTGTGTAGTTTGGCAAACCGATACCATAAGATACATACTCCTTGTTTTCACGGTTACGGTAGTCAAATGCTACTTGAGTCGTCGTGCGCAATGGAATGTTCAAACCAAAATCATTCTCTAAGTCTGTCTTGATGTAAGCAGAAGCCAAGAAGTTTTGGAAAGATTTCGTGTATTCATATTTATTTAACTCACCTGTTGCATCATTTCCATTCCAATTATAGATCCAATATTGTTGGTCCATAATGTTCTTATTACCTGTTTGATTCAAGTAAGTATAAACACGATTATCTGTTTGGTAGTTGATTCCATATTTCGCATCCAATGTCAAGAACTTGTTTACTTCATAATTCAAGTTCAAGCTTTGATTGATATCAATACGCTTCGAATCTGTCGTAGAATAATTGTTAACCGCATTAGGGTTATAACCGTTCACACCTACTGCATCACCAAAATACGCTGGATAATTTCCATCAGCATCTTTGAAATCGTAGTTTGCAAATGGACGCGAGTTGAATACCGAATAAATGATTGAACGACCCGTTCCATCATTGATTGTATTCTTCGTATATACTAATTGAGTAATTGAACGCAATTTCAAACCTTTCGCTAACTCAAAACCTAAGTTGGCCGTCAAGTTCGTACGATTCAAACCACCCACATTTTTGAATGGACCTGCGTTATCTGCATTTGACAATGTCAAGCTATAATCACTTTTATCAGCACCACCTGAAATAGCCACTGAGTTTGTATAGTTCGTTGTAGGAACAAAGAACATATTGAAGTGATCATAATATTTCAAGTTCTTGTCATATGGCTTGTTGATCAAGACCGTAGGATCCGTACTTGCAAAAATTACGTTTTCTGAATAAGAACCATACGTAGGATCTAATGCCAAAGGATTTCCTGAACCACCAATAACCTCGTTATTAGCATTTGTCTTGAAACCGTGCATCGTTGCTTTATGTAAACCACCCACATTCAAAGGAGTAGAAGTAATGACCGACGAATTAATGTCAATGTTTACTTTACCTGCTTTACCTTTCTTCGAGAACAATTGGATAACCCCATTTGCTCCTTGTGCACCGTAAATCGTTGCAGCCGCAGCTCCTTGGATAACCTCCACACGCTCAATGATGTTTAAGTCGATTGAACCAAAGTCAGTTGAACCTAATTCAACTCCATCCAATAAGATCATCGGCGAAGTTCCACGGTTAATCGTGTTAATACCACGCAAAACGATGTTTACCGGTTGGCCTGGCATACCGTTCGTCGCAGAAATCTGCGCACCGGCGATTTTACCTACCAAAGCTTGGTCAATCGAAGCCGACGGAACCGATGGTAAACTTTTCGCTGTAATTGCCTGTACATCAATCGCCGTCGAACGCTTGTCGATCGCCGTACCTGTACCTGTTACAACTACCTCAGATAATTGGCGTGCATCTGTCGTCAACTTCACGTTGATAACCGATTGACTTCCTACCTGAATACTTTGAGCATTTAATCCTACAAAAGAGAAAACTAATGTAGAACCATTGGGAACTGCAACGGTATATTCTCCGTCTACGTTGGTTTGTGTTCCTCTTCCAGTTCCTTTGATCGAAACTGTTACACCGGGTAAACCTGAGCCGTCCTCAGCCGAGGTCACCTTTCCTGTTACCTTTCTATCCTGCGCTACTAAACTCGTAAGCGAGAAGAAAGCCAACAAAAAAGTCATGAGTAAATTTTTTTTTCATGTACTTGTTTAGTTAGGGTTGAAAAATTTGTTGATAAATAATCAATCTGATTGAAAATTAGAGAAATATTAATAAACTGTCAAATTTTAACCAAATTATTAATGGCAAAATTGACTAATCTCAGAATATTCAAAGGAAAATAGCCCAAAATGCACCCCATTTGATCTATCCTACAAAAAATAGTTTCACTATTCGCAGAAAACAAAAAGAATGCATTTGGGAATAAATTAAATTATTCCAAGAAATCAGAGAATTTGATTTAAAACAAGAACCCCTAAGAGTCCCGTGATCGAAACGATTGTCTCCATCAAAGACCAAGATCGTATGGTTTCTTTGACAGATAAATTAAAATATTCTTTAAACATCCAAAAGCCGGTATCATTCACATGCGAGAACATCAAACTTCCTGCGCCAATACTCAATACCATTAAGTTGGGATTCACACCACCCGCACTCACAATAGGCAAAATCATTCCCGCTGCCGTTAAGCCAGCAATCGTTGCAGAGCCAATACACACGCGAATGATGGCGGCCATCAACCAACCAAGCACTAGAGGAGGAATGGGTAAATTCCCTAAATGACCCGCAATTTCTTTACTTACACCTGATGCTAATAAAACCTCCTTAAATGTCCCCGCTCCAGCAATAATCAATAAAATCATCGCCACATCTTTCACCGCATCCCCATAAATAGACATGACTGATTCCATCGATTTCCCTAGTCGGAGCCCTAAGGTATACGTCGCAAAACAAATTGCAATCAGCATCACCATGGCTGGATCCGCGATTAAATGTAAAATCGGAGACGCTGGCGAATCCTTTCCTAATTGTATATCCAAGGCTGTTGTACATACTAAAAGGAATACGGGCAACAAAGCAGTTAAAAAACTAGATGTCATACTCGGCAATTCATCCGCTGGAATTTCTTGCGTCACAAAAGATTTTGAGGCCTTTGGCTGAATATGACCTAAGGTTTTCGCGAAAAGTGGCCCTGCTAAAATAATCGCAGGAATCGACACCAATATACCATAACTCAAAGTCAAGCCCATATTGGCACCAAATTGTGCCACCAATGCCGCTGGAGATGGATGTGGAGGCAAATACCCATGCGCTACCGATAATGAAGCCATCATAGGAACGCCCGCCATTAAGGGATTTAATTTGTAGCGTTGAACAAGAGCAAATATCAATGGAATCATTAATACGAATCCTACATTATAGAATAGGGGAATTCCAATCACGAAACCGGTGACCATGAGGCCCCAACTAATATGCTTCTCCCCAAAAAATTTAATTAAGGAACCGGAAATTTGCTGGGCCGCACCACTCGATGCCACTAATTTTCCAAGCATCGCTCCCAACACGATGATGGTCACCAAGGAACCTAGGGTATCTCCTAAACCTTTTTGAATCGATTTGGCTAAATCTGGCAAGGGCAAACCTAGCAGTATCCCGCTGAAAATACTGACCAATAAAAAAGCGATAAATGAATTTACCTTTAAATAGGTAATCAAAAAGACCAAGAGTCCTATGGACAGTATTACAAATGCAATCGACATCTTATTAAATAGGTTTTGCACCAAAGTACAAATAATTCCTAGATAACAAAAAAAAGAAACCCCAGGTTAAAACCTGGGGCTAAAAAATAACCCCAGACTTCAGTCTGGGGAATAAATATGTTAAAAATCCCCGTAGGTCTCTTCCAAATATTGTTGCATCACCATGATATCCTCTTTCGAAGTCAAATCAGGCACATTCTCCGCCAAAGGTATCGCGTAAAAACCACGCCCCTCACCTTCGCCAAACATCACAACCGAAGTAGGCAACTCCTTCTCATTACGAACAGGGTGAAATGGCGTCTTCGCTAAATAAGGCAAGAAAGTCGATGCCTCAAACACAAAGACATTCATACTTACTCCTAAACGACCAATCTTAGCCATCAATTCTGCCGCCTGCTCCGCCGTTGGCTTTTCAATGATCTCCAATAAATAACCCGCCTCATCCGTACGTATCAAAGCAAATGCTGAAATACGTTCTGCTGGATACAATAAACTATCTCGATGATACGAAATTAATGCATTGGGTTCAGGAGAATTCCACAATGTTTTTAATGCATTCACGCTATATAAATTATCCGAGTTACATACAATAACGCGTCCTTTTTGCCAGTCGGCATGTTGCATCAAAGCTTGATATACCGCATCCGCTGTACCCGCTGGTTTCTCGCGATCTGCTGCGATTTGTTGGCGCGCAAATACAATCTTCATACCCCAACAAGCATCTTTGGCCATTAATTCCTCACAATATTCTTGCGAAACGGTATCTGTAGGATGCAACAAAAGCATCACTTCCTCAATCCCAGCCAAATGCGCATTGTATAATTGATAATCAATTAAAGTTTTTCCATTTTTCCCTACTTGAATCATTCCCTTCGTCACCGAATTCGCCTGTGCTACCAAAGTAGGATCTAGATCACTCGCTCCTTCAGCCATCGCTTTCTTCATCCGCGATGCCATTCCGCCCGCCAAAATCAATAATCTCTTTTTCATATCTTAATAAAATAAACTTGCTTTTTCTTGTTGGGTCCCCACATCCACTCGGATAATATATGCTTTCCCTCCTTCTTTTTCAATAGCCTTCACGACTGCCTCCGGATTTATTGGCGCATAAGCAAACATACACCCTCCACCCCCAGAACCATTAATTTTAGCTCCTAAAGCACCAGCAGCTAAAGCCGCCGTGATCATGCGATCGATTTTAGGTGTAGAAATTTGCTTATGTTCACGCAGATTTTCCTGATGTTCATTTAACAATTTCCCTAAGCGAACATCATCCCATGCTTCTTCTCCTTCAAACATTTTCTTCGCTGCCAAAAGTATATCCCGATCCGATATATTAGCGGTTAACAATATCCATTCATCTTCGCTTAATTGACTACGATATTGCTCACAAAAAGCTACATTTGTTGTTGCTAAATCAAATGAGGGATCAATCGCCTTAATCTTTTGAATTCCTCCCAAGGTCCCGAATTTAACTCGCGATAAAATCCCCAAAGTATCTTTGGGTTCTCCTGAATCTCCTAAGACAAATGTTCCCAAAGCTTGTTGGTAAGTCGTAATCGATATTTCTGGATGGCTCGCTAAATAAATCACATTCCCCACTGCCGTTGAATATTGATCCATCATACCGCCTGGCTCCGTAAATTCCAGAACCTCCGCTTCGTAAGTAATCTCCCCTACCTCTTTTTGCGAATAACCTAATTGGTACATTTCATTCAACAATTCTACCCATGATACGAGTAATGCCGATGAACTTGAAGTACCTGAATTGATGGGGATATTTCCGCGAACCTCTATCTCCAAACCCTTATCAAACACATGCCCTTTCCGTGCAAGCACATTCAAGACACTTTTGAAATAATCACGCTCTTTGGTATATACAAGCGGAAAATCCAGGCTAAATGTTTCTGATTTTTGAATATCAGGCAATTCAAAATGAACCATCCGATCTGGTCGGAAAGCACCCTTCAATTGAATACGTTTTGATATCGCAGCCGCAATGACAGGCAAACCCAAATAATCTTGATGTTCACCAAACAAGCAAATCCGACCCGGAGTAGATACAATCATAATTTTTTGTTCGTAAACAAAAGTACAAAATTGAATTTAAAAAAATAGTTTACCTTTGAACGTCATAAGCTAAACCCATGATCAAAAAACGCTTCCCCGCCGTTGATTATTTCCGAGGTTTCATTCTCGTTCTCCTTGCCGCCGAAAGTTCAGGCGTGTACAGTAAATTGGAAGATTTATTCCCCCATTCCTTCGTAATCCAACAATTTTTTCATGCTACTTGGGAAGGATTACATTTCTTGGATTTATTCCAACCTGGCTTCATGATGATAGCAGGTTCAGCCTTGTATTTTTCTACCTACAAACGCATGGATGAAGGGGCATCATATGCAGAATTATGGCCCAAAGTACTGAAACGATCATTTCTATTACTTTTCTTCGGGATTGTTTTGATTTGTGTTCACCGGGGCGAAATGGTTTTTGAACTATGGAATGTGTTGTGCCAACTCGCCTTCACGACGATTATCACTTTTGCATTATTGCGATTTTCCATCCCATTACAACTTGCGGCGTCTTTGTTTTTATTGTTATTATCACATTCATTATACGTCTTTACCGACATCCCCGGTTACGATCAGGCATACACACCCGACAAAAATTTTGGCTCCTATATCGACATGATTTTAATGGGTAAATTGAGCCAAGGGCATTGGATAGCCATGAATGCTATTCCTACAGCAGCACATACGATCTGGGGAGCGTTAATCGGCCGATTGATACATCGCACTTCGCCACCCAAAACAGTATTAAGAACATTAATTGGCCTAGGTTTATTAGGCATATTAGTAGGTTATGGTCTCGATTTAGCTGGTTTACCTATTATTAAACGCACGGCAACACTTTCCTTTACGGTGGCTTCCGCAGGTTGGGTTACACTCATGATGGCTTTATTTTATGCCAATTGGATCAACGAAAAACCACGTTTCCAATTACCAAACTATTTGAATTCGATGGGAAATAACTCGATATTCATTTACCTCTTTTTTGAAACCTTAGTTCCGCAATGGCTGACGAAAACGACCTATGTATTTGTAGGATTTATTGCACAAATCAGCCATATCCCGTCGGATTGGGCTCAGGTTATTAATGCGTTTGTAGCATTAGCCATTGTAATCAAATTGGCAAGCTTTCTGGATAGCAAGAAGATTTATTGGAAATTGTAGATTGGACGTTGGACTTTAGACGTTGGACGTCGGAGAATAATGTAGAGACGCGACACCTCGCGTCTTCCCTTACACTAAAATCTGCGACAAAAATCATAACCTCAGGTTTTAACCTGGGGAATCCATTGGCTGAAGCCTATGGCTATAAAACCAATCCTCATCAAATATTAATAACCCCAGGTTTTAACCTGGGGAAATAAAAAAGACGCGAAGTATCGCGTCTCTACTGATTTATCAACTTAAATTTATACGCCCACGTCTGCGCAATGTTCCACGCTTTCGTTTTGGCCTCCTCGGTTTTAGGACCCGCAAAATGTGCATCTAAAGTAGCGGAAAACAATTCGAACCAACGGTCAAAATGTGCCATTGTTAAAGGTTCTTTTTGGTTTACTTCCATGTGAGGACGCATCGGTGCACCTTTGTAATTTGTCCCATCGAGCAACAGCATTTCCCAAAAATCATACATTTTAGGCAAATGATGCGACCAATCTACTTGCATCAAATCAAGGAAAATATGCCCCACCAGATCATCCGATTTCATGCCGCCGTAAAAAGCATCCACAAAAACCTTGATGTCATCCCGAGAGGCTATATCATGCATTATTTGCGTGTTTTAACTTTGGCTAATAAATATTGTCCCACTTTTGAGCCTTGTTTCGCACCTTCATCTAATGCAGGACGGAAGTGAATTCCCCCATATAAGCGACTGATAGATGCCTCATCTGCAGCCTGAATAAATGATGTGAATTTACGTGGTGGCAAACCATATGGAACCTCCGTTGAATCATTAAATGCAACATTATCACCATACACTTTAGTCAATACTTCTGCTGCCGCACGCGAAATCGTACTATGACCAGAGGTATATTCAGGGAATGGAGGCGTCTGTAAAACCGGAATCCAAGATTTATCAATCGAAGCATTAATAATCGTTTCTGGACGGATACGAATCGAACGATATTTTTCATCCCAACAAGAAATAAAGCCATCGAAAATGGCAATCGACGTTAAAGCTAAAGCCTCGGCGGTTTCCGTATATCCTTTCTTGTATTGACGCGAAATTTGCGCAACAATGCCCAACCAGTGACCACCTGGCGACATTTTTTTCGTCGCAAACATCGCATGTCCAGTGATATTCATTTTAAAAGGATTACAATCCCAGAAATTCGCAATATCACGTTGTTCATTTGTCAAATTCTTCACAGTCAAATAGGAATCCATTACTTCCTTGTAATATGGACTCCCTTTCGTTAAATCAAACTTCGAAGGCACTGGAGCACGAAATTGGCTGGCTGTGTCCAACATCGCAGGGCGAACTTTGTTCCAATAGGGCTCCACTGCATCCATATACGCTGGAGGAGTTGGTGTCCATGTTCCTGGCAAATTTGTTACCGTAAAACGGAAACCACGCGTTTGCTTATAATGATCTTTCGCGGCCCATCTCATCACCGAAGCTGCAATGGAATCCCCCAAAGCAACGGAACGTTCATACACATCATCCGGCATACCTGTCTTGCGAAAATCTTCCTCGATTTGCTTATCAAACTCCACGTATAATTCTTGTGCGAAAGTCAATTTCTTGCCTACCGATAAAAATGCACGCGTAGATGCTAAAGGGAAACAATATTCTAAGCCAGGCTCTGGTTTCGCTACTGATTCGAATCCATTTAATTGACCAACCAATGATTTAAATTTAGGATCCCCCAAAATCGCAGCCTCATACCCCGCCACACTTGAGTACATATAAATACGAGATGAAACCGGAGGTGCAAAAATATCATGAATGATACTTTCGGTTAACATGTTCTCCGCACGCTCTAAAAAACGTGGATTGGCAGCTTCTTTTTGATAGTCTGGGTTAGTTTTTTTACACGATGCAGCTACAAAAACAAGTGCCAGAAGGACGAATAGTTTCTTCATAAGGGTCAATTTACGGGACAAATATACGTGAATTATCCCAAAAAATCCCTGATGAAAATCAGTTAAATAAGGCTTTGAACGGCTGCCTTTTGACCGGATACTAAAGCTCCATGCAAAGACGGCATTTCACAATAATCGCCTGCTAATATAATTCCCTTCGCTTGAGCGGCATGTTTAAGTGCTTCAAATGAGTCCATCTTAACTAGTGATCGCGGAATTTCATAAGCTCGTAAAAAGGTATATCCTGTTACATCTTCATATTCAGCTAACAAGTTGAGTACCTCATCTTCATTCAATAATACATCCAAGCTTGTTACCTGCAATAACTCCTTCCCTTCGGGTGCGTAAGTGGGCGCAATTTGCGATAAGAAGCAATAATGCAGCAATTTTGAGTCACCCGGAATAAGATGCAATAGTTTATCTTTTTCCTTTCGCAATGGTACTGAAAAATAGAACGTTTTAGCACCTAAATGCACAGAATCAGGCAAGTCGACATGCAATAATCTTGAAGCTGCATGTGGATCAATTGCCAAAATCAATCGTTCAAATTCGATTTTTTCTCCGCTTTTTAATTCCACAAAATCATCGCCTAAGTGTACTACCTCGGTACCTAAACGAACAGAACCCCTTGGCAAAGAAGCCAACAGTTGGCTCACTAATTCTCCCATTCCTTTCGCAGGTAATGCAGCTTGCCCTTCCAAAAACTGTCGCATGTAAAAGAAAAACAAAGAGGCTGGCTGCTGTAAATGTTGATCTAGTAAAATACCTCGAAAAAAAGGTCGAATAAACTTGGATTGAAACGTATCAGAAAAACCCCAACGATCTAACATAGCTGCGGTGGTTTCACCTGAATCTACATGTTCGTTTGCCGACCATTGCAATTTGAACCACATGCGAATCAGTAGAAATACATCCTTGAACGAAATGAGATGCGGAACTAAATCCAACAGTTTCAAACCCGACCGCAAAGGATTCAAAAATGAAACCCATTGACCTCCATACCACAATTTTGAACCGGAATCGAATACATAAAGATTCAAGGCTGGCAAGTCAAATGATCGCTGAACACTCGGATAATTTGTCTGTAGCACTTGAAACCCGTGATCCAAAATATATCCATCCACATAATCTGAACGGACACGCCCTCCAGCATGATCAGCTTGTTCCAACAATACAAATGGCACCTTCATTTGATGCAAATGGGAGGCGGCCTGCAATCCAGCAATTCCAGCCCCGATAATAACAATTGGCTTCATATCTTGTTTAATATCTAACAAACTAAAAAAAGGATGAAAAGTTTGAATCCTTTTTTATTACTTTGCAAATTAAATAGTCCCTACGGAATGAATTATACGATTAAGGAGGAGAACAATTACCAATACATTGACGAAGGACAAGGAGAAATCCTACTTCTCTTGCATGGTTTGTTTGGTGCGTTGAGTAATTGGCAGGGGGTTATCAATCATTTTTCAAAAAAATACCGCGTCATCATTCCCTTAATGCCTATTCACGACATGCCCATCAAAGAGGCAGGATGTGAAGGCTTAACAACCTTCATTGAAGGCTTTGTAGAATTCAAAAAACTTGACAAATTCAGCGTTATTGGAAACTCATTAGGTGGACATGTCGCTTTAATTTATACCCTTAAACACCCTGAAAAGATTCAGCGACTTATCTTGACTGGGTCATCGGGATTGTTTGAAAACTCCATGGGTGGATCCTATCCGAAACGTGGCAATTACGAATACATCAAAGAACGCGTTGAATACACGTTTTATGACCCCAAAACGGCAAGTAAGGAATTGGTTGACGAGGTATTTGAAATTACCAATAGTATTCCAAAAGTGATGCGCATCATTGCGATTGCAAAATCAGCTCAACGGAACAATATGGCGAAAGATATTGTTCGCATTGACAAGCCGACTTTGTTGATTTGGGGATTAAATGACACCATTACGCCACCGCACGTAGGCCATGAATTCAATGCCCTGATTCCAGGATCTGAATTGCAATTCATTGACCGCTGTTGCCATGCTCCCATGATGGAAAGACCAGAAGAATTCAACGAGATTTTACAGCATTGGCTCGATAAAAACCCCTTATAGGATGTTGGCCCTCACCTACCTTTCCTACGACTACCCGACACTTTCCTTACAGGACTCCATCCAAAAGGGATTAAAAATCTTGCATCAATCCAAGCAAGAAAGTCTAGCCGTACTGGATGGAAAAAAATTAATCGGAAATGTGAGCGAAAGGATGTTGGCACAAGCTCTTCATCCCGATGGCAAAATCGACCAATTACGTGAAAACCTATCCCATTATAACCTAGAGTCTGAAGAAGATTTATTCGCAAGTCTCCCATGGTTTGAGGCAAGTGGATATTCCATCTTGCCGGTAACCGATGAGGAAGGAAAATTTCAGGGATATTTAGAGGCCAAAATGGTGGCAAGCGTCCTCATGAATAATGGCTTTAATGCTACTAATGGTGGTATTATTTACATCCCTTTTCATAGCCAACGGGATTCATTCAGCTTGATTGCCCGCCTCATTGAGGAAAACAATGGCCTGATTACACGCTCGCTCATGATTCAAAATCCGAAGGATCCTATGGGTTTACCTGAATTGATTTTACAGATTCAAACGGAACAATTTTCTGCGATCGTACAAAGTTTGGAACGCCACAACATTCACATCGAAAAAGCCTTCCATTTTGGCAAAAATGAAAAGGTGGATACGGGCCGCTTTGACTTGCTTTTAAAATACTTAAACCCATAATTTGTGCCTTTACGCATCGCCATACATGGAAAATCTTTTTCGGCCGAAAATCGTCCGCTGATGGAAAATCTATGGGATATCTTATGTAAAAAAGACTGCCAAATTGTGTTATCCGCATTTTTTAAGAATCATCTAGCAGAACATAATTTTCAAGTTGGCGACATTGAATCCTACGCAGAACTTAGCGGCACACCCGCAGATGTTCAAATGGCTTGGAGTATCGGTGGCGATGGGACCTTATTGGAAACGCTTACACACATTGGCAACAAAGAATTGCCCATTTTGGGGATTAATACAGGCCGACTGGGCTTTTTGGCGACCTTATCACCACAAGATGTAAGTGTAGCTGTGGACCAATTAATTGCCGGAAATTATCGGATTGAAGATCGGACACTCGTTTCGGTACATTCCGAAATCGACTTGTTTGATGGAAAACAATTCGGCTTAAATGAAGTGGGAATCATGAAGACAGATACGTCATCGATGATTGTCATCAAAGCTTTCGTAGATGGAAATTATTTGAATACATACTGGGCAGATGGACTAATTGTTTCAACGGCTACTGGTTCAACGGGCTATTCGTTGTCGGTAGGCGGCCCTTTAGTCATGCCAAGTTCAGATATTTTGATCATTGCACCCATGAGTCCTCACAACTTAAATGTGCGACCTTTAGTGGTTTCGAGTGATGCCAAATTGAAATTTGAAATAAGCAGTCGGAGCCAAAATTTCCTTATCTCCATCGATTCTCGCTCCCGCGTCATCGATAGCAAATTTAGCATTGAGGTTCAAAAAGCCCCTTTTACAGCCAAAATCGTTAAGATTCCTGGCGATGATTTCTTGCAAACCTTGAGGAATAAATTGAATTGGGGATTGGATGTGCGTAATTAATTCCTGCGAAAAATAAAATGTAGAGACGCGATACTTCGCGTCTTTTTTGTTTTAGACGCGAGGGTATCGCGTCTCTAGAATGACCGTTTGAAAAATAGACGCGAGGTATCGCGTCTCTACAACAACCGCTTCAACTCATTCAATTTCAACAGCGCCTCAATCGGTGAAAGTGTATTCACATCTAACGACCCCAATTGCTCTTCGATTTTCTTCAAGCCCTCCGGAATCTCTGCACCAAATAAATTCAATTGATAGTTGTTTTTCGGCATTTCTTTCAACTTCTCGACATTGTCTTCCAATACATGATCTTTCTCCAAATTCTGTAAAATTTCATGCGCCCTCAAAACTAAAGATGTAGGCATACCGGCCATTTGGGCCACATGAATACCAAAACTATGTGCAGAACCGCCTGGAACCAATTTACGCAAGAAGATAATCTTGTTTCCCACCTCTTTCACAGAAACGTGGAAATTCTTGATGCGCGGAAAATCTTCCGTTAATTCATTCAACTCGTGGTAGTGGGTTGCAAATAAGGTTTTCGCCCGACTCTTCGGATGATTATGCAGATGCTCCGCAATTGCCCAAGCCATGGAAACACCGTCATAGGTTGACGTTCCCCGACCGATTTCATCCAATAAAACCAAGGATTTATTCGACAAATTATTCAAAATCGCAGCCGTTTCGGTCATTTCCACCATAAAGGTCGACTCGCCTTTGGATAAATTATCCGACGCGCCTACACGGGTGAATACTTTATCCACAAGTCCAATTGAAGCTGCAGATGCGGGAACGAAAGACCCCATTTGAGCCATCAGAACAATCAAAGCCGTTTGGCGTAACAATGCCGACTTACCAGCCATGTTGGGCCCTGTAATCATGACGATTTGTTGGGTTTCATTATCCAAATACACATCGTTCGGAACATATAGCTCCCCTAAAGGCAATTGTTGTTCAATAACCGGATGGCGACCCGCTTCAATTTGAATCGAATCCCCCGTATGCAAATCCGGTTGGACATATTGATTGCGTTTCGCTACCTGGGCAAAGCTAGTCAACACATCCAAGGTTGCGATTCCGAGCGCATCCAATTGAATCAGTTCCAAATATTCCAAAGCCTCTCGCACCAATTCTTGAAAAATCCCGAATTCAATTGTCGATATTTTATCCTCCGCACTTAAAATTTTCTCTTCATAACCCTTCAATTCCTCCGTGATGTAGCGTTCCGCATTCACAAGGGTCTGCTTGCGAATCCATTCGGGCGGTACGCGATCCTTATGTGCATTTGTAACCTCTAAATAATAGCCGAAAACTTTATTATAAGCGACTTTTAAGGAAGTAATTCCCGTTCGTTCAATCTCCCGTTTCTGCATGGCAGCCAGGTAATCCTTGCCGTTTGTTGACAAAAGATGAAGCTCATCCAACTCCGGCAAATAACCCGTTTTGATGATACCACCTTGATGAACGAGCATCGGTGCATCGTCGCGCAAAGCTGATTCGATTTTCTGCACCAAATGCAAACATGGGTTCAATTGATCTGCCCATTTCTGTAAAATTGGCGCAGGATGTGTAGCTAGTAATTCCTTAATTGCAGGAACTTGTTGGAGCGCGCGCTTCAGCTGCACCAACTCCCGCGGATTAATTCGCCCAGCCGCTACTTTGGAAATCAAACGTTCCAAATCGCCAATGGGCTTCAAGAGCGAAATGAGCAAATCCATCGTCTCATCTACCTCCAATAAACCCGCAACACCCGCTTGACGTTCTTGAATCGCTGCTAACTCTTTCAGAGGCAAAACCATCCATTTACGTAACAAACGCGCACCCATGGGCGTCATCGTTTGGTCCATCAAATCAATCAAAGGCACCCCACCCTCTTGTACTGAGTAGACTAATTCCAGGTTTCGTATCGTAAAACGATCTAACCAAACGAATTTATCTTCCTCAATTCGCTGAATCGTGGCAATATGCCCCACCTGCTTATGTTCCGTTTCAGCTAAATAATGTAAAATAACCCCCGCTGCTATGATTCCAAGCGGCATCGTTTCAATCCCAAAGCCCTTCAGGTTTTTGGTCTTGAAATGCTCCGTCAAAAGCGGATACGTAAATTCATGTGAAAAAATCCACTCTTCCATGGAGAAAGAATGATATTGATCTCCGAAATTTTCTTGGTAGACAGCTCTGTATTTTTTGGGGAACAAAATTTCAGATGGCATGAAACTTTGAATCAGTTTTTGCACATAGGCCAAAGGCCCTTGTGAACACATGAATTCACCGGTGGATATATCCAAAAATGCCACCCCAAATTGTGCATCTTTTTCTTGATAGCTAATCGATGCTACATAGTTATTCCGCTTATTATCAAGCACTTGATCATTAAACGAAACGCCGGGTGTTACTAATTCCGTTACGCCACGCTTCACAATTCCTTTCGCTTCTGCTGGATTTTCTAATTGATCACAAATCGCAACGCGTTGGCCGGCACGAACCAATTTGGGTAAATAAGTATCCAAGGAATGATGCGGAAATCCCGCCAAATGATCATCAGCATTCCCATTATTGCGGCGCGTTAGGGTAATTCCTAAAATCTTGGATGCTTTCACCGCGTCTTCCCCAAACGTCTCATAAAAGTCACCTACCCGGAATAGCAAAATGGCTCCCGGATACTTGGCTTTAATCTGATTAAACTGTCTGGAAAGTGGGGTCTCCCCTTTTTTCAAGGGCTCTTGCCCATCGGGTGTTTTTTTGGCCAAAATTTTTATCGCTAATGAAGACAAAAATAAGTCAAAATTTATACATTTACCATTCTTTAAACCGATACCTCAAACTATGATTAATTCGTCTATTTACATTCAATCCCAACAAGAAGTTTTCGATGTGGTGATTGTCGGTTCTGGAGCCGGCGGTGGAATGGCTGCGCATACATTAACGAAGGCGGGAGCCAAAGTTTGTGTGCTAGAAGCGGGCCAACCCTTTGATCCGGCAGACCCGAAAGATATGACCCAACTCAAATGGCCCTACGAATCACTTCGCCGCGGTGCAAGCAGTTCATTGCGTAATTTCGGCGATTTCGATGCAGCCTATGGTGGTTGGGACATTGAAGGGGAACCTTACACAAGAAAAGATGGCACAAAATTCGACTGGTTCCGTTCTCGGATGGTCGGCGGACGTACAAACCACTGGGGACGTATTTCCTTGCGTTTTGGTCCAGATGATTTTAAACGAAAAAGTATTGACGGATTAGGTGACGACTGGCCAATCGGCTATGACGATGTCAAACCTTATTACGACAAAGTTGATAAAATGATTGGTGTTTTTGGCACCAATGAAGGCTTGCGAAACAATCCAGATGGATTTTTCTTACCTCCCCCAAAACCCCGTTTACATGAGTTGATGATCAAAAAGGCGAACAAAGCCTTAGGTATCCCAACTTATCCTTCGCGGATGTCGATGTTGACCAAACCGATCAACAACGAACGTGGGCAATGTTTTTATTGCGGACAGTGTAATCGAGGATGTTCAGCTTATGCCGATTTCTCATCATCGTCTGTGTTAATTAAACCTGCAGCAGCGACTGGTAATCTAACAATGTTACCATTTGCGATGGCGCGTGAAGTATTGACAGATCCAGCTACTGGTTTGGCAACGGGTGTGTCGTATATTCACACGGGTACGATGCAGGAATATACTGTAAAAGGAAAGATTGTTGTATTGGCTGCCAGCGCTGGAGAAACAGCACGTTTACTCTTGAATTCTAAAAGCTCCCGCTTCCCGAATGGCTTAGCCAATTCGAGCGGTGTGGTAGGAAAATACTTAAATGACTCCACGGGTGCGTCGCGTTCAGCGATTATCCCTTCCTTGTTCAACCGTAAGCGGTACAATGAAGATGGTGTGGGTGGTATGCACATTTACACCCCATGGTGGTTGGATAACGCAAAATTAGATTTCCCACGCGGATACCACATCGAATACGGTGGAGGTATGGGTATGCCAAACTACGGTTTCGGTTGGGGAATAGAAGGATTGAATGGTCGGGAGAACTTCACGCGCGATGGCTTGAAAAAAGCAGCGGGTGGTTATGGAGCGACCTTGAAAGAAGATTACCGTCGTTTCTATGGATCGTATGTGAGCTTCGCGGGTCGCGGTGAACCTGTTGTTCGCGAGGACAACTACTGCGAAATCGACCCGAATGTGGTAGACAAATATGGCATTCCGGTATTACGCTTCAATTACAAGTGGAGCGATTACGAGGTGAAGCAGGCGAAGCACATGCAGGAGACTTTTGAGGAAATCATTCATGCGATGGGTGGTGAGCCGATGGGTAAGAAGCCAGGCGCGGATAGCAATTATGGTTTGGCAGATCCAGGACGTATTATTCACGAAGTAGGAACAGCACGTATGGGTGACAACAAGAATACTTCGGTGTTAAATTCGAATTGCCAAGCACATGATGTGAAGAATTTATTCGTAGCAGATGCTGCACCATTTGTGTCACAAGGCGATAAAAATGCCACGTGGACGATTTTGGCATTATCACTTCGGACATCTGAGTACATTATTGATCAACGTAAAAAAGGCAACCTATAATGAAAAGAAGAGACTATTTAAAAAATATGGGCTTGAGTTCGTTGGGCTTAGCCGTTTTCAATCCGGATGAAAAGGCGATTGAGAATTTAGAATCCGCGAAAGTTCCTGTCAAAAGACCAAATGGTCGGACGCAAGAAGAGGCTGAAATGGAAGCCCGATTACAAGCGGAGGTATTTTTGAACAAACACGAACTGGATACAATCACAATTTTGTCGGACATCATCATTCCGGCCGATGGAAAATCGGGAAGCGCCTCTCAATCGGGCGTAACTGCATTTATTGAATTTATCGTGAAAGATAAACCGGAATTCAAGACACCGATGCGCGGAGGATTACGTTGGTTGGATTCTGAGTCCAACAAGCGTTTTGGTAAGAAATTTATTGAAATCACGGCAGCTCAACGCATTAATATTGTGGATGACATTGCCTATCCAGGAACTGCGCCTAAGCATTTATCGCAAGGGGTAAGTTTTTTCACCTTGATGCGTAATTTAACGGCAACGGGATTTTTCTCATCCAAGATGGGAATTGCAGATTTAGAGTATAAAGGCAATACACCAAATCAATGGAACGGCGTTCCAGATGATGTATTGAAGCAATATGGATTAAGTTATGACGCATAATCGAGTCATTCGACCCGACATATTTTCAAACATTCCTCAGCTCGTGGCGGGTATTTCTACTCGCCACGGCGGAGTGAGTACTCAAGCCTATCAATCCTTAAATTTAGGGGTACATACCGACGATGATCCATCGGCGATTTCGTCAAATCTAAAACTTTTTTGCGCCGATTTAGGTATTTCGCCGGACGCATTAGCGCGTTCCTATCAGGTGCATGGGTCTGAAATCTGGACTTCGGTTTCGCCGGGTTATGAAAGTGGTTATGATGCGATTATGGCCCCAGAGCCAGGTGTTTTCGCGGGCGTGGGTATAGCGGATTGTTGTCCTATTTTACTCGCCGATCCTAAGCGTGAAGTTGCTGCTGCGATTCATGCCGGTTGGAAGGGAACTGTCGCTCAAATCGTTCATAAAACAGCTTCTTCCATGATTAAAGGCGGCTCAAATCCCGCAAACATCTTAGCTTACATAGGCCCGTGCATCAGCATCGAACATTTTGAAGTTGGCGATGAGGTGGCGGAGAAATTTGAATTCAAGGAAAAGCGCGGTGCGCGCTGGCACGTGGACTTGAAAGCCACCAATGCAGCACAATTGCAAGCTTTAGGTATATCACAAATTGAAATTTCGGATTATTGCACGGTGGCGAATAACGATGCGTTCTATTCACATCGAAAGGAACAAGGGATAACGGGAAGGATGCTGGCGGTGATTGGATTTCAGCGAAGAGGGTAAACGCTGCCGGGGTCTGCGACCCCGGCAGCGTTACCGCTCAAAGCTACAAAAAGGCGAACGGAAACAGTTCCAAAAACCTGATAAAATTCCCCTTAAATCTAGATAAAACGCCAATTCTAGCAAATAAGCTATCAAGAACCTGATAAACTGACTATCCCCTGCTTAGCGACGCAGATCTTGCATAAATTGCTGTGGTGATACCACTTGTTTCGGCTGTAATTTATAAGCCTCCTTCCAATCCTTCCGTTTCAAATCCCCATTCTTAATCGACTTAATGAAACTCATCCAAGCAAATGGATTCGTTAAACTCAGCAAAGGACTCGACACAAAGGATTTATTCGCTTGACCCGAAATCATCATATCCGAAAAATTTCGAAAATTTGAATTGGCCCCCAAACCCGCTTGCAAGGCAAAAACATTCAATTTAGACTGCTCCAAATTCCTTGCTAAAATATCCCGCTGTTTTTCATCCCGCAATCGTAAATTCAAAAATGCCTTCTTGAACTCTTCCTCGCTCGCGTGTGGAAAAACTTTGACCTCCGACAACATCCGCGCATCCTCATTCATCTCAATAATCGCCTGATGCACCTGCCCCGTTGTCCGCGGAATAATGTAATACTGCGGCTTGTAACCCACATAAGTCACCACCACACTATCCCCCGGAAATACATACAAATCCACTGCACCAAAATTATCACTTAACGCTCCCCGACCAGCCTGTGGAATATAAACATAGGCCAAAGGCAGATATTCCGAATTCGTCGCCGAGATAATCCGAGCATTGAATAAAACCGTCTTGTCTTGCCCCTGTGCGAACAGAGATGCACTTGCAAACAAGCACAATAAAATCACAACAAGTAGGCGTTTTTGAAACATGACGCAAGTAAACAAAAAATTGAATGGCTATTTCTTAATATTCGTTAACGTCGAACTAGGGAAATAATTTTACAAAAGGGATAATAAACGGTATCGACAACAACAAGCCATCAAATCGATCCAAAAATCCACCGTGACCCGGAATGGTATCCGCCGAATCTTTAATGTTAATACTACGCTTAAACAATGATTCCACCAAATCTCCATAGGTACCCGCAACCACAATAATTACTCCTATCGCATACCATTGAAAAGCCGAATAATTTGTAAAATACCGCGATATAATCGTAGCAACGACCATCGCGGTTATCATCCCACCAATACTCCCCTCCCAGGATTTCTTCGGCGAAACGCGCTCAAATAATTTGGTCTTCCCAAATTTCGTACCCGCAAAATAGGCTCCCGAATCACTCGCCCACAATAAAAACAAACAACCCAAAACGATATTCGAGTCATAGGTATCATTTTTGATGTAAGCTAAAACGGTCAAAAGCGTAAAAGGCAATGCAACATAAATGATACCTAAAAAGGTGTAAGCAATGTTTTTAAACGGCTTTTCGTCCTTGGATTTATATAATTTGATGAAGAATATCAGCGTCAATAAGGGTGATAAGATGTAATAATTTTGATAAGCCAAATCTCCCTTTTCAATAAAAAAAGTTAACACATGCATCACAGCACCACAAAAAGTACCGTAAAATGTCAAAGGTAAATTGTCACTAATGCTACCAACCAATTTGTAAAACTCCAACTGTGCCAATGCTCCAATCACTAAAAAAAGCACTAAAAAAGTATAATCGCTATATAAAACACAAAACAACAAAAACGGAACGGCAATAATCGCTGCTAAAACGCGCTGCTGCAAATTCGATAAATTTCGTAATCCCATAATTAAGCTTTTAATATGTTGAGCGCCTCCTCCTCATCGTCTTGGTGCACATAGAGTTCCCAATTTCCCAAGTCGTAAGCACTTAATTTCTTATTCATCACCACCGCACGAATCTCAGCCCGCTCCCACAACAATGCCTTCTGCATCTCCAAATCTATGCCAGTCCGCGATTGTCCAATTAATTTCCAACCTTCCATTTAAGATTCAGTCCGAAAGGTATGCAATCTACGAATATAAAAGCCAACTAAAACCACAGACAAGACCGCAGACCACCAGGGTATCTCCTTAACCATGTCCATCGGATCAATGGCTATGTTTTTTTGTTGGTATAAGTAATGCATCAACAACGTCCAGCCATTATTAAAAAAGTGCGCTGCAATAGGTACCCAAATACTCCGGAACCAAACATATAAATAACCGAAAAATGCTCCTAAAAACATTCTTGGGAAAAATCCATAAAATTGAAAATGAATAAAACTAAATATCGCTGCAGCAAGCCAAATCGCGACATGTTTATTCCCAATGTAGCGCTCAAACATGCTTTGCAACACCCCTCTAAAGAAAATCTCTTCTCCCAAAGCTGCCATACCAGCAATCACCATAACGGCTAATGCAAAATCCATATCCGAATGAAAATTCAACAAAAATTTAGTCAACTCCGCCATGCTTTTCTCAGAGGATTGCATCGCTTTTTCTAAAGCCTCATAACCTGCTGGCAGTTGAATATGCTCATTCCATTCGATCAAATATTCCATGGCAGGCATCCCAACCAACACCGTCAATATAGCCCAAGAAAACACCTGAAAACCAGGCGCCTCCGCACGATTCAAATCAATAATCGAACGCTTTTCAATGAACCTTAAATAAGCCCAAGCCCCTAGAACAAAGGTGAATAGTGCCGAAAACCACTGCAATGCCATCATCGCATGAAAGGCCCCTTCGTATTTTTGGGGATGTGCAATAAAATCCAAGATTTGGGTTTGAAAGGCCTCAATATTTTGTGTCGGGAATTCCATCAATGCTACGACGGCCAACAAACCAAAAAACTGACCTAAAAAGCTGCCAACCAAGAAAAATCCCAATAGACTTAGGAGGTTTGAACTTAGACCCAACCAACGAGTTGGCCCCTGATAATAGTTTTCTTCCATAATGCTCGTAAATTTACGCAATTTTTAATCAGAATGGTAAAAATAGGAAACATCGAATTAGGGGACTTCCCTTTGTTATTAGCACCCATGGAGGACGTGTCTGATCCACCCTTTCGTGCAGTTTGCAAAGCGAATGGTGCCGACTTGATGTATACCGAATTTATCTCTTCCGAAGGCTTAATTCGTGATGCGGCGAAAAGCGTACAAAAACTCGATATTTTCGAATACGAACGACCGATTGGCATCCAGCTTTTCGGCAGTTCCATCGAAACAATGGCTTCTTGTACCGAAATCGCAACAAAAGCTGGCCCCGATTTAATTGACATCAATTACGGTTGCCCAGTCAAACAAGTAGCTTGTCGGGGTGCCGGTGCAGCTTTATTGCAAGATATCCCTAAAATGGTGGCCATGACAGAAGCCGTTGTCAAAGCAACGCATCTGCCTGTGACCGTAAAAACCCGATTAGGTTGGGACGATTCCACAAAAAATATTGAGGATGTCGCGGAACGCCTCCAGGATATTGGTATTCAAGGTTTGACCATTCACGGTCGGACGCGCGTGCAGATGTATAAGGGCGAGGCCGACTGGCGTTTAATCTCCAAAGTCAAAGAAAACCCGCGTATTAAAATTCCAATTTTTGGTAATGGCGACATTGATTCGCCACAAAAAGCGTTGGAATACCGCGATAAATACGGTGTTGATGGAATTATGATTGGTCGGGCATCCATCGGATATCCATGGATTTTCAACGAGATCAAACATTATTTGGCAACAGGAAATATTCAAGCACCACCTACGATTGCAGAGCGAATTGCCGTTTGTGAATCTCACCTAGACTTTTCAATCCGTTGGAAAGGGAACCACGGTGGTATCGTTGAAATGCGTCGCCATTATTCCAATTACTTCCGCGGCATGGATCATTTCAAACCCTACCGCATGAAGCTCGTAACGAGTTTTTCACTCGAAGAAATCAAAGAAACCTTAAACGAAATTGCCATCCATTATGCAGGAGAATAAAAAACCGAGTATCATCATTTTCCTTGCCATCTTAGGACTCGCACTCATTTGGGGAAGTTCATTCATCTTAGTTAAAAAAAGCCTAGCGCATTACTCCGCATTGCAAGTTGGGGCACTACGCATCTGCTCTGCTAGCTTATTCTTTTTACCAATATTTCTCAAACGCTTCAAATACATGGAGCGCAAGCACAGCCTTTCTTTTCTGTCAGCAGGACTAACTGGAAATCTAATTCCCGCGATCTTATTTGCGATTGCAGGCCAACACCTTTCTAGTGCATTATCCGGAATGCTAAATGCCTTTACTCCTTTATTTACCTTAATCATTGGCATCCTGTTTTTTGCACAACCTTTTCTTTGGAAACAAATGACAGGGATTCTCGTTGGGCTTCTTGGCTGCCTAGGTCTACTTTTTGCAGGCCAAGGTTTCAACATCGACTTCAATGTTCACGCCTTATGGGTGGTTTTAGCAACCTTTCTCTATGGCATTAACATGCATATTGTCAAAACGAAACTAAGCGATCTACATCCCTTAACTTCCACGGCAGGTATTTTCATGATGATTGGGCCATTGGCACTCGGCCTTTTGTATTCCACAGGCTTTTTCGAAATCCCCTTGGACAACGAACATCTTTGGGCATTTATCTCAGCGATAGCATTAGGGCTTTTTGGCTCAGCGATCGGAATGCTGGCCTTCAACCAAATAATCAAGTGGACAAGTGCGATCGTAGCGAGTTCCGTTACTTACATGATTCCGATCGTAGCTTTGGGTTGGGGATTCGTGGATGGTGAGGCAATCTACTTCTCTCAAGTCCTTTTCATGTTCGTTTTATTAGCCGGCATTTATTTGGTCAATAAATCAAAAGCTTGATAATTTGTAGCGCTTCGTCGTTTTACCAAATTACTTATAGCTGAGCTCCTTACCTTCATTCATCGAACCGAAACAAGATGAATGAACTCAACATGGCCGTTATTTGGAAGAATCGACGCCTCCAGCAAAATCCCCAACTCACATCGGGGGAATCTATTCAAATCATTTCTCCGGGAATTGAGAACAGCCATGCGGGAGCGGATTTCCAGCATGCGCGCATCCGCATCAATGAACTCGAATGGATCGGTGCGGTGGAATTACATGTCAAGTCCTCCGACTGGCTTCTGCACCGACACGATGCAGACAAAAGCTACGAAAATGTCATTTTGCATGTCGTTTGGGAAGATAATCAGATCATCCAATATGAAGCGGGGAAGCCAATCCCCACACTTTGTCTTTCAAAATGGGTAAAAAAAGATGAAGTCGAAATCAGCCCCGCAAGTCAACATCCTTTGGCATGTCATGCAATTTTCGAATCGGTTTCATTGGATATCAAAACGGACATGATTAGCCAAATGATTCAAGCGCGCATGCATGGGAAATACAATGACATGCGTAAAATTTTGATTGAAAATAAAGGCGATTGGGAGGAGGCCTTTTACATTTCGTTAGCCAAAAGTTTTGGATTTTCGCTCAACGCTGAACCCATGCTCCGACTGGCAAGAAGCTTGCCTTTGAAACTCATCTTGCTCTACCGCGATCGACATGTTGGGATTGAAGCAGCGCTGTTTGGAATTGCCGGATTACTGGAAGAACCCATTCAAGATGAATACCAATTCGAACTCAGACGCGAATACATCCATCTAAAGAAAAAACATGCTTGGCCCGAAAGCCACTTGCAAAAATCGGATTGGAAAATGCTAAGGCTCCGACCGGCCAATTTTCCGCAGATTCGTTTGGCGCAATTCGCAGAAATTATTCGAGCAAATTGTGCCCTAATTTCGCTGTTGCTCGAAATGCAGGAATTGAAAACGATCCAACAACTTTTTGAAATCCCATTAGAAGGGTATTGGGGCAACCATGTCCAATTTGGCAAAAAAAGTGCGCCGCATCATACGCGTTTGGGAGCTAGCGCCGTTCAATCCATTTGCATTAATACGCTCATTCCCATGTTAATTTGTTACAGCCGCGAACGAAATCAGCCGCAATACGAGCAAAAGGCTTGGCGCTGGTTGGCAGAACTACATGGCGAAAACAATCAAATAACGCGCTATTTCAGCTCCCTCGGACTTCCCATCAAAACCGCACGCGAATCACAAGCCTGCATTCACTGGTATCGCCATTACTGTGAAAAGAAAAAATGCTTACAATGCACCGTGGGGCAGGCGATTCTTACTCCGACTTAATAACCGGTCCACGAACACCTATGCCATTTTCATTGAAAGCCTCGATTTGAAAATAATAGGTTCGGTCTTTATCCATGGATTTGAAATAATATTCATTCGACCCAAATACCTGCACAGAAGTATATAATTTATCTGGCGAAATACCCGAATAAACCACATAACCTGTGGCATTACTGATATGTCCCCATTTCAACCAAGCACTTCGTTTGTCATGATCCCCTCGCAAAACAATTAAACCCTTCACTACGCCAGGTTTTTCCCCATGCCCTAAACCAAAAACACGCAAACCGCTAATTGCAAATTTCCCCGCAGCCATGTGTTTATTCGTCAACCGAATGAACCGAGCTTCGATGGGTTTGGCTAACTCCACATAGTCGTGCGGAACATCCGTTTTATTTGCTGACTTATCTACGGCAACCGACCAGCGTTTTCCATCCAAACTAGACTCAATGACATATTGATGATAGATACCTGGAATCTTACCTAGAAAGGATGAATCGACATCCTGATCTGCATAATTTACTTGAATCGCACGAACCGTTGAAACCTCTCCTAAATCGGATTCGATAAATTCGCCGGCTTTGGCAGATTTCGCCGACCAATATGTCTTCATTTGTTCGTCTACCGCATAATTAGCACCGTAACCTGGAAGACTCGATGACACACGGACAGGTTTATTGTAATTCAACAACATCCATCCGGTGAATAAATCGCGTGGATTTTCCACTCGGGCCGTTGGCATCCGATGCGGATAATCTCCATAAGCCGTGTTCGTGTACAAAATACCATCGGCATCAAAAGCGGTGGGCCACAAACCCAACCGACGTTCAAAACTATTTTTCACGGCAATGGTAATCGTGGAAACATGCCACCAATTCCCGTATTGACCTTCAAAAGTTGCCCCATGGCCTGCACCGCGGGTAAATCCGCCCGGCTTAAATGAAAATGGATTGTGTGCCTGATAAGTAAATGGTCCAAATGGCTTGTCCGAGGTATAAACCCCATCCCCATAAGAAGAAAATTCCGTCCCAGGAGCTCCATATTGCAAGTAATATTTCCCCTTGTATTTATTCATCCACGCCCCTTCCATGAATGGCTTGAGAAAGGTATTATCTTGGTATTCGCCAAAGCGCTCCCAGCCATGAATATCATCATGCAAACGAATTAATTCATGCCGCTCGCCTATCGGCTGTAAGGTTTTTCGATCGATTTCTTGGCCGTACATCGGAAAAGTATTGCTTGACCCATGATATAAATAAACTCGTTTATCATCATCCTCAAAAAAGGCAGGATCCCATGCCCCAGCCGTAAAGGCATGAACCGCTTCCTTCCAGTTATCTGTTTGCGGATGCTGACTATACCACAAAGTAAAATTCTTTTCATAGGTAGAACCGATGACCAAAAGGCTATCCCCTAGCGTCAAAGTTGCAGGCGCACAAAGTTCATCATACACTTTGTGATAAGGCTGTAAAAATTTACGAGGAATAAACTTCCAATCGACTAGGTCATTACTCACCCAATAGCCCCATTGATTGGTCGAAAACAGGTAATATTGATTTTTAAAAAAGGAGATCACGGGATCTGCCGTCGCTCTATGCCTACCTTGCTCAGAAAAATTAGGAATGGGGGTAAAACCATAATCCAAATTCATGGGATTGCAATAGGTTTTTTGGCCCAACGACATAAATGAAATTCCGCAAAGGAATATCACGACGAAAACATTTTTCATAGTTAATTAGTATTAATTTTGACCATCAGTCAAAAACAGGTGAACAAAGTAAACAATTTTACGGGATTATTTTGGGCATTTGCCCTCCTGACGCTTTGGTCGGCACATTTGACCTATATGCTCTTGCATCCCATGGATTTTCAATCGCCCTGGACTTATGTGCATGTATTGATTCAAACACATTTATATACCGGCTTATTTATTACTTCACATGATGCAATACATGGGGTAGTTTCCCCCGATTATCCGAAATTGAATCACGCGATTGGTTGGGTTTGTGCGACGCTTTTTGCCTTCAATAATTACGCAGTATTGCGCAAGAAGCATCATTGGCACCATGATTATGTCAACACCGAACAAGACCCGGATGTGCACCAGGGAAACTTTTTCATTTGGTGGTTTAAATTCATGTGGCAATATGTCACCTGGCAACAAATTTTAGCCATGGCGATTGCATATAATGTGTTGAAACTTTGGTTACCCATGGAAAACCTGATTGTTTATTGGGAAGTACCTGCGATTTTAAGTACACTCCAATTATTCTTTTTCGGCACCTATTTACCACACCGTGGGGAGCATGCACCTGAAAACAAAACGCAATCAAGAAGTCAAAAGCGCAATCACATCTGGGCCTTTATTTCCTGTTACTTTTTTGGTTATCATTATGAGCATCATGCACATCCCTATTTAGCTTGGTGGAAATTGCCTGAAGCCAAAGATTATAAGCCCTCAAGGTAAACAAGAAGCCAATTTATTTTCTAAATTTGCACCGCATAAATCTCAACAACACATGAAAGAAACCAAATACAAACGTATCCTTTTAAAACTTTCAGGTGAGGCATTATCGACCAAAGACGAGGTAATTGACCCTGTCATTTTAGGCCAATATGCTGCCGAAATCAAAAAAGTACATGATTTAGGTGTTGAGGTTGCTATTGTAATCGGCGGAGGAAATATTTTCCGAGGTGCGAGTGCAGCAAAAGCAGGCATCGACCGCGTGCAAGGTGATTACATGGGAATGCTTGCCACGGTTATCAACGGCATGGCGGTTCAAGCAGCACTAGAAAAACAAGGATTGTACACGCGCATGATGACGGCTTTAAAAGTGGAAGCGGTTTGCGAACCTTTTATTCGTCGGAGAGCCATTCGTCACCTCGAAAAAGGACGTATTGTCATCTTTGGTGCAGGAACGGGTAACCCCTATTTCACAACAGACTCAACTGCCTCGTTGCGGGCGATTGAAGTAGAAGCAGATGTGGTATTAAAAGGAACACGTGTGGATGGTGTTTATACGGCAGATCCGGAAAAAGATCCAACGGCAACACGCTTTACCCAATTGAGCTTTTCAGATGCGATTCAAAAAGGCTTAAAAATCATGGATACAACGGCATTTACCTTATGCCAAGAAAATAATTTACCGATTATCGTTTTTGATATGAACAAAGAAGGCAATTTGGCCGACTTAGTTTCGGGAGAAGATGTAGGAACATTAATTAGCTAATACCCAATGGAAGAAATTGAATTTTATATTGATGCGACCCAAGAAACCATGGAGGGCGCCATTAAACACTTAAATATTGAATTATCAAAGATTCGTGCTGGTAAAGCAAGTACGTCAATGTTGGACGGTTTAATGATTGACTATTATGGCATGGCGACACCGATTTCAGGTGCTGCATCCATCACCACACCCGATGCGCGTACGATTGCCATCAAACCATTCGAAAAAGGAATTTTCGGTGAGATTGAAAAAGCGATTCGTAATTCAAACTTGGGATTAAATCCCATGAACGACGGGGAAATGATTCGTTTGGCGATTCCACCGTTGACGGAAGAGCGTCGCCGTGATTTAGTAAAACGTGTAAAGCAAGAAATTGAAGTTTCGAAAATCAATATTCGCAATGCCCGTCAAGACGGAAACAACAGCATCAAGAAATTAAAAGGCGATGGTGTATCGGAAGATGCGATTAAAGCTGCCGAGGATAAAATCCAAAAAATTACGGACGGTTTCGTTTCCAAAATCGATCAGATATTTGTCGAAAAAGAAAAAGATATCATGGTGGTCTAATCACCCTTCTAAAAGCCTGGTGGAAACATCAGGCTTTTTTTATGCGGCCAACTTCATAGCCAACCTCCAACATGCGTCGGATATCCAATTTGGTAAAATGCTGAATATCAATCGTAATAGGCTGCTCAGGACGAATTGACTCAATCTTAACGCGTTGATAGCCTTGATATGGGCCCTCCTGAACTACTGAACCATCCGCAGGTAATGAATCATTGATCAAAATGGTTTCACGAAGATCTGCATTAAGAATTTCATTGACAGCAATGTCCATTACGCGATCAACCAAGGCAAGTAAATCACCCGAATCGAAATAGCCCCCCTCAATGGCTTCTGGATGACAACTAATACAGATGATGTTTTTCCCGCCGTCGTCTAATGCCCGACGAATCGGCGTAACATCCCGCAATCCTCCATCCAAGTAGCTCCTGCGATCTTCGCCGTTAATCTTTACGACTGGCATCAAAATAGGTACAGCAGAAGAAGCCATTAAATATTCCATGAATTCTGGGGTGCTCGGATCTACATAATGTATACGTCCCTCCATAATATTCACCGCTCCTATTTTTAAACCCACTGGACTTGCGTGTAGATTACGATCCGAAATAACCTCGTACATAAGGTCTCGCAAAGGCTGCGTAGAAACCAAGCCCTTGAATTTTTTCGTTAATGCAGTCCATCCCAATTCAAAAATCGACAAGGGCTTCGATAGGCAGTCGGGACGTGTAATCCGCGTTTCCCAAAAATCCCATAAATCATCCGCAGCTTGCTTGAAGGAAATAGCCTGACCCGCTAATTGCTGTTGGCCTAAGGAATTAACTAAAAAAGCAGCATTTAAACTGCCCGCAGAAATACCATAAATAACATCCGGCTGAAAACCATTTTCTGCCAATGCTTTGATGACACCCGCCTGAAATGCTCCTTTTACGGAACCTCCAGCTAAGACCAACATGTTACTCATAAATTTCGCATTATTTAATTCTCAGGACTAATTTATCCCAAAATGTGATTAAATTTACACAATTTCCAAACGTGCCAAACAAGCACTCAAACTAATTTCTATGTCCATTTCGCTTTCATCCATTCAGGCGCCCATCGAGGAACCCATGAAGGCATTTGAAGGGAAATTCAGGCAGTTCATGAAGACGAAAGTCATGCTGCTGGACACAATCATGAATTACATCGTCCAACGCAAGGGCAAGCAAATGCGCCCCATGTTCGTTTTTCTAACAGCGGGATGCGTAGGCGAAATTACCGAAAAAACATACCGCGGAGCAGCGCTCATCGAATTGCTTCACACGGCAACCTTAGTCCATGATGACGTCGTAGATGAATCGGATTACCGTCGGGGATTTTTCTCCATCAATGCCGTTTGGAAAAATAAAATTGCCGTACTCGTAGGCGATTACCTATTATCCAAAGGACTTCTGCTTTCTGTCGACCACAAGGATTTTGATTTATTAACTTCAGTATCCACTGCCGTTCGTGAAATGGCCGAAGGGGAATTACTTCAAATTGAAAAAGCACGCAAATTAGATATCACTGAAGATGTCTATTTTGATATTATCCGTAAGAAAACAGCCACGCTAATTGCAGCATGCTGCGCAGTGGGTGTGCAATCGACTGATGCCGACGAAAAATATGTTGACATGGCGCATCAATTCGGGGAAAAGGTGGGTATTGCTTTTCAGATCAAAGATGACTTGTTTGATTATGGCGATGCCGAGATTGGAAAACCGCTAGGGATTGATATCAAGGAGAAGAAAATGACCTTACCATTGATCTATGCGCTTCAAAACACAACGCGATCGCTTCGGAAACAGATGATTAAAACCATCAAGAATGATTCAGACAATCCGGTTAAAGTGAAGGAAGTCATCGACTTTGTTAAATCAACCGGAGGAATTGCTTATGCAACACAACGAATGCAGGAATTTGCACAAGAAGCCCGTGAGATACTCTTACAGTTCCCAGATTCTACATACAGAACGTCGCTAGGAAATCTACTCAATTACACAATCGAACGCAATAAATAAAAAAAGGAAGCCTTTACAGCTTCCTTTTTTATTTTGAACTAGAAATCCCCAGTTTATCTTGGGCCACCGAAGCCTCCGCCTCCACCACCCATGCGCATGCCTGGCATACCCATTGGTTGTTGAGGAGCTGCCGGAGCTGCATCGCCTTCACCACCTTTGGTATCATCGTTATTAACCGATTTCTTTTTCTTCGTCGGACCGAAACTCATTTTACCTATTCGATACGACAAATTGATTTTAAAGTTCATGTTGCGCATCGTATTTTCAGATATCTGATTGATCGACGCAGTCTTTGTTTCGTTGCGAATCACGAAGCCATTTGGCGTTAAGAAGTTCTCAGCACCAAAACCAATACTTCCTTTTTTGTTTTTGAAATCCTTTTTGAAACTCAAACTATACATACCAAATCCACCTTGTGAACCTTGCAATTGAACTTGGTTAACACGATAGAAAGAGAATACTTGCGCACCCCAGCCGTTACCAAAGTTATAATTACCAAAAATTCTGAAGTTTGATTGTAAGCCTTGGTTCTTAGCTGAAAGCAATGGATCCGCAACGTTGTTGGCCAAAACCATATAAGCCAAATCACCGCCACCACCAAGCATCAATTTATTAGACACATTCACATTTAAGTTAATGTTCATCCCATAAGCATCTTCATTACCAATGTTCTGAGATGTCGTCTTAACTGTATCCCCTCGCACCTCGCGAATACGATTGATTGCACCCGTCGTATTACGCATGAAAATGGCCGTTGAAATATACGTTTGCTTCACAAACTTGCTGTAAGAAACCTCAAAGTTATTCGTGTATTCAGGTGCCAAATTTGGATTACCTGTCGAGATGTTCAACGGATTTGACGCATTCACATTTGGATTCAAGTTCTCGATACCTGGACGTTGAATACGACGATTGTAACTGAATCTCCAAGTTCCTGATTTAAATGTCTTCGACATATTGAAACTAGGCACTAACACTCCGTAAGGAGGAATGACCGTATTTTGACCTTCTTTTTTCAAGAAACTTGCCGAGATATCCGTATGCTCATAACGCGCACCCGCCTTGATGCTCCACTTGTTTTTAGTGGTTAAAGTATATGATCCATAAGTACTCCAAATGTTCTGGTTATAATCAAATACGTTACTTGGCAAGGTTGCTAAATTCACTTGTGAATAAATACCATCTGCTCCAGCTGTGTATGATTTATAATCAGATGTCACATTACGTGTGATAGCTTTCGCACCAAACTCAACCATCGACATCTTGTTGATCGGCGTTTGATAATCCATTTGAATCGTCGCCTCTTCATTGAAAGCATCATTCGCATTTTTAATCGAACTCATGATTTCACTCATCGTCGATTTCGTATTCATAATCAAGTTGTAGAAATCATTTGTACGATTGTTCCGACTATACATCGATAGAACCGAGAATTCTTTCTGAGCTTTTTCAAATGTTTTCGTGTAATCCACGTTGATGTCCACATTCGCAGATTCATCTAAGGAATTTGTATTACGCAAACTCGTTAATGCTCCATTACGAATTTGCTTCAAACCATCTTGCCAGTTGTTACCGTTTCTTAAACCAAAACGCACGTTGGACGTAACCGAGTTATATTTGTTGATATCCCAATCAAATCCCAACTGATAATTACCAAAAATTCCTTCGCGGCGCGTTTCTGCCGACTGCAAATTGGTCGTTTGCACACCGTTATTCGATGTAATTTGTGTACTTTCAAACTTTCCATTGACGTTGTATTCCGTCCGACCAAAGCCTCCCAAGGAAAGTCCCCAGTTCTTATTACGGAAGTTACCATTCAAGGCTAAGTTAGATCCACGAACACCTGCACTAGTATCAAAATTCAAGGTCAAACCTTGTAAAGTATTTTTCTTCGTAACAATGTTGATGATCCCCGCTGAACCCTCTGCATCATATTTCGCTGATGGCGATGTAATCACCTCAACGGTCTTAATCATATCTGCTGGAATTTGCTTCAAGGCATCTGCAATGCTGGATGCCATAATCGTAGAAGGCTTGTTGTTGATCAACACCTTCACGTTAGAAGATCCACGCAATGATGGATTACCATCTAAATCCACGGATAACATCGGTACTTTTTTCAAAACATCCGTTGCATCCCCACCTTTATTGGTTGCATCTTTTTCCGCATTGTAAACCGTACGGTCCACGCGCTCTTCAATCATAGCACGTTGGCCTTCAACAGTTACTTCTGCCAACATCTTCGTACTCGAAGGCAATTTGATAACACCTAAATCATGGTCATCATTCTTTGCATTGATTGATACAAACAAAGTCTTGCTTTCATAACCGATGAATGAAATCACCAATTTATAATCGCCTTGAGCAACTTTATTCAACACGAATTTACCTACTTGATCAGCAGATGCGCCGTCGACAGGGCGATTTGTAGCTTTGTTAATTAACGCAACTGAGGCAAACTCAACGGGCTTTGTATCCGTAGAGTCCAAGATATATCCGATGATTTTAGCAGAACCTTTAGGTGCAGCTTGAGCTGTTCCTGGAATGACTGCTTCTTTCTTAGGCGCCGCACCGAAACCACCCATTCCACCCGGAATCTGTGACACAGCTGAAAACGAAAGGCTCATCAGTGCGAATAGCGTAATAATTTGTTTCATTGTTTGTTGTTTAAAATCGTATTTAACGGATGCAAAATTGCTTTATAAATACTAAAGGTCTTTTATTTTGCGACCAAAATGGATAATTTGTTGCCCAATATGAAGATTCAAGTTCAAACTCCCCGATTAACCCTGATTCCACTGACGCATAATCAATTGCGAATTTGGAAGCAATTTGGGCGAGAAGAACTTGCGAAATCACTCGAGATAAAACATAACCCCTGGGAAATGGGATTGTTTTATGAACAAGAAATGCTTCAAGCATTAAGCGACTTTTGGATTCCACAAACCGCGAAATTCCCATTAGACTATTATTGGTACACAAATTGGGAAATTATTCTCAAGGATGCGTCCTGCTCTGTAGGGGGAATTGGCTTAGCTGGATTGCCCGACAATGACGGAACAACCGAAATTGGCTACGCTATTGATCAAAAATTCGAAGGACAGGGCATTGCTTCCGAAGCTGTTGAAGCATTATCGAAATGGGTGTTTGAAGACAAGGATATGCAAATTTTGAGAGCGGAAACTCCGATTGAAAACATCGCATCCCAACGCGTTTTGATGAAAAATAATTTCCAGAAAACGGGCGAAAAAACACTGGAGCTTGAAATCCCGATGGAAGTTTTCACCTGGGAACGCCATCGATAAATTTCATTTATCTCGTAAAAATGGTAATTTTACCAAATTGCCAATATCCTAAGGTCTTTGGACCACCACTTTTATGCAGCATTTTACTTCCGTTAAAGACGCGTACAACATCGATAAACTTGTCAATGAAGCTTTGTTGATGAAAAAGATGCCCTATGCCGACAAGCATTTGGGAAAGAATAAAACCATGGGGTTGTTGTTCTTTAATTCCAGTTTACGTACGCGATTATCGACGCAAAAAGCGGCACAAAACTTAGGAATGGATGTAATGGTCATGAATGTGGGTGCGGATTCCTGGCAATTGGAAATGAATGAAGGAGTCATCATGAATGGTGATAAGGCTGAACACGTATCAGAAGCAGCAGCGGTCATTGGCCAATATTGCGATATTGTTGGCGTTAGAAGCTTTCCTGGGCTGGTAGACCGGGAATACGATTATTCGGAATTGGTATTGAAGCAATTCATGAAGTTTACCGGAAAACCCATTGTGAGCTTGGAATCAGCTACGCGTCATCCTTTACAATCCCTAACCGACTTAATTACCATTACAGAATATAAAACCGTTAAACGCCCAAAAGTAGTTTTGACTTGGGCGCCACACGTGAAGGCTTTGCCTCAATGTGTACCGAATTCATTTGCAGAATGGATGAACCAAGCAGATGTAGATTTCACCATCGCGCATCCAAAAGGATATGAATTAGCTCCTGAGTTTTCAGGAAATGCGAAGATATGCTACGATCCGAAAGAAGCCTTTGAGGGGGCTGATTTTATCTATGCCAAAAACTGGTCTTCCTATGAGGATTATGGAAAAATTATTTCCTCTGATCCCGCTTGGACCGTGAGCATGGAAAAAATGAAATTTACGAATAATGCCAAATTCATGCATTGCCTTCCGGTTCGTCGGAATGTAGTTGTGGATGATGCCGTGCTCGATTCGGATCATTCGATTGTAATCCAACAAGCAGGCAACCGGGTTTGGGCGGCACAAACGGTATTAAAAGAAATATTATTAACCCAAATGCGGGTAGAAAGTCCATACTTATTCTAATGACGAAGCAAGCCTTACATATTGTCAAAATTGGCGGGAACATCATCGATGCTCCGGAGGCTTTGGCTTCCTTTTTAGCCAACTTTGCAGCGATTCAAGGACCCAAATTACTTGTGCATGGGGGTGGAAAAATCGCTACATCCATGGCAGCTGATTTAGGGATTGTAAGTCAAATGATTGACGGTCGGCGGGTAACGGATGCCGAAAGCCTACGCATCGTGACCATGGTTTATGCAGGATGGATCAATAAGTCAATTGTGGCATCCTTGCAAGCTTTGAAATGCAATTCGATTGGATTAACGGGACCAGATGGCGCTTTTGTTGTGTCGAAAAAAAGAAACTCTGAGCCCTTTGACTATGGCTTTGTGGGCGACATCGAACACGTCAAGGCAAAGGATTTAGCCGGTTTAATTACTGCGGGATTTAGTCCCGTTTTCGCGCCGATTACGGCGGATGTCACAGGCCAACTCCTTAACACCAATGCTGATACGATGGCACAAGCATTAGCGATTGCCTTGAGTGAATATTTTGAAACGACATTAACATACTGTTTTGAAAAGCAAGGGGTTTTGATGGATCCCAACGATGACAATTCGGTGATTTCACAGATTAATCCCGCGAATTTTGCTCAATTAAAAGCAGATGGCATCGTGTCAGCGGGCATGATCCCTAAACTTGAAAATGCATTAAAGGCAATTTCAAAGGGAGTTCAAGCCGTTCGGCTCTGCCATCCAGATTTTGTTTCACAGCCTGATAAAGGCACTAGGATTCAGGCATAAGATGTATACGGACCAACAATTTCTGGATGCTCAAAACCTACTTGCCCAACTAGTAGCATGCCCGTCGTTGAGTCGGGAAGAGCAAGGAACCGCTGCCATCATTCAGGATTTTTTGGCTGCTAGAAATATTGCGTATCATACGCTTGGAAATAATGTTTGGGCGACCAACAAACTGTTTGATGCCAGCAAGCCAAGCATCTTACTAAACTCACACCACGATACGGTGAAAGCGAATGCCTCTTGGACCTATGAACCCTTTGCGGCGACCATCGAAGATGGTAAAATGATTGGCTTAGGAGTGAATGATGCGGGAGCTAGCTTAGTTGCTCTGATAACGACATTTTGTGCTTTTTACGAGCAAAGCTTACCTTTCAATTTAGTGTTAGCCGCCACATCCGAAGAAGAAATTTCAGGTACTGGTGGTATTGAATCTGTTTTAAAATCATCGGAATTCCCTGAAATTGCTTGGGCGATTGTGGGGGAGCCGACGGATTGCCAATTAGCAATAGCAGAAAAAGGATTAATGGTGGTGGATGCAGAAGTGAAGGGAATTGCAGGACATTCAGCGCGTAATGAAGGAGTCAATGCGATATACTTAGCTTTGGATGACATCAATAAAATCAAGTCCTTTGAGTTTCCAGAAATTTCACCCGTTTTAGGACCAGTGAAATGCACCGTTACGGTAATTAATGCGGGAAAACAACATAATGTCGTTCCTGACCTATGTCACTATACAATAGATTGTCGGGTCAATGAATGTTACACGCTGGAACAAGTGCTCGAAACATTAAAAAGCTTGGTTCAAGCTGAATTGAAACCGCGCAGCATTCGCTTGCAATCGAGTAAAATTCCGGATGGACATCCGGTGTTAGCAGCGGCGGCGTCATTGGGAATTACAACCTTTGGTTCACCTACCCTTTCGGATCAAGCATTAATGCATTTCCCATCGGTTAAGATTGGCCCAGGACATTCTGGAAGAAGTCATACGGCGGATGAATTTATTTATTTAGAAGAACTGAAACAGGGAATCCAAACCTATCAGAATATATTATCACAATTAATCTAATACGATCGTGGCAAAACTTTGGCAAAAAGAAAATCAAGTAACAGACGCAATCATTGAGCAATTCACGATTGGGAACGACCCTGTATATGATTTGCAATTGGCGCGCTACGACGTCATGGGATCCCTCGCGCACATTACGATGCTTGAGCATGTGGGCCTTTTGCCTTCCGAGGAATTAGAGCCACTTTGTGTCGAGTTGAAAAACATCTTGGATACCATCGAAGACGGGACTTTTGTCATCGAAGAAGGTATGGAAGATGTTCATTCCCAAATTGAATATTTGCTAACGAAGAAACTCGGTGATTTAGGTAAAAAAATCCATGCGGGACGTTCTCGGAATGACCAAGTTTTGGTGGATTTGAAACTATTCATGCGCGCTGAAATCATGGAAATCGCGGATGCGGTAGAGGATTTATTTGATCTATTATTAACCAAAAGCGAAGCACATAAAAACGATTTATTGCCAGGTTATACGCATTTGCAAATTGCCATGCCATCATCTTTTGGATTATGGTTCGGCGCTTATGCGGAATGCTTGGTGGAAGATGCGGAATTATTGGAAGCTGCCTTTCGTTTGGCCAATAAAAACCCCTTAGGTTCAGGAGCTGGCTATGGTTCTTCTTTTCCTTTGGACCGTAAATTAACAACAATTTTATTGGGCTTCGAAGCGCCGCACGTGAACGTTGTGAACGCCCAAATGTCCCGTGGAAAAACTGAATTTTATGTATTAAACGCCATCAGTCAAATCGCAACGACCTTGAGTCGCTTGGCCATGGATGTTTGTTTATACAATTCACAAAACTTTGGCTTCATCGAATTACCGAGCGCCTTAACAACCGGCAGTTCGATCATGCCGCATAAAAAGAATCCGGATGTAGCCGAATTATTACGTGGCAAATCGAATAAATTAAAGGCGGTTCCTAACCAAATGCAATTGCTCATGAGCAACTTGCCTTCGGGTTATCACCGGGAATTCCAGCTGACCAAGGAGCTTTTGATGCCTGCCATCGACGAAATCAAAGATTGTCTGGAAATCACGCACTACATGGTTTCTCACATGAAGGTGAAAGCTGATCTCTTGAAAGATGCTAAATATGATTTATTATTCTCTGTAGAAGAGGTGAATAAATTAGTCGTTGGGGGCATGCCTTTCCGGGAAGCCTATGTGCAAGTGGGCAAAATGATTGAAGCGGGTGAATTTAACGGAAGCTCACGCGAAATCAATCACTCACATTTAGGTAGTATCGGCAATTTAGGATTAAGCGAAATTCAAGCCCAAAAAGATACCGTTTGGAGCCGCTTTGGTTTTGAAAAAGTGGAAGACGCCATCGACGATTTATTGAGCTAATTGGCGCGCCAATAATTTCTGCATATACTTACCTAAGATATCAAATTCTAAATTCACGCGATCACCCACCTTCATTTGGTGAAAAATTGTGTGTTCATAGGTATAGGGAATAATCGCAACCGAAAAGGTATCCAATCCCGATTCCACCACGGTCAAACTCGTCCCATTTACACAGATTGAACCTTTCTCCACAGTAACATGTCCGGCAGGATATTGGAAATGGTATTCCCAAGAACCGTCATGCGTTACAATGGAAGTACAAACGCCTGTTAAATCCACGTGCCCTTGTACAATATGCCCATCAAAGCGTCCGTTGGCAGGCATGCAACGCTCGAGATTGACTTTTTGACCAACAGCCAAATCGCCTAAATTCGTCTTTTGCAGAGTCTCTTGAATCGCTGTGACGCGGTATTGCGGGGATTTAATTTCAACGACTGTTAAGCAAACTCCGTTATGGGCTAGTGACTGATCAATTTTCAATTCATCTGTAAAGTTTGAAGAAAACCAAAAATCAACATTCGTTCCATGCGCTTGTTTGCTTTCCAAAACGCCCATTGATTCCACAATACCTGTAAACATGTGATTAATTTTATATTTTTACGAACTCAAATTTACACCCATTCCTATGAAATTCAATCGTTGGATTCTGATTCTACTTGTGATTGTTGGCGGACTGATCTACTTCAGCCTTCCTAAGCAATCCCAAGTACCCTCAAAATCATCCGCAGATTCCCTACAAATCGCAGAAAAACGCGCGGCCAAAGATGTGCAATTCAAAACAGGGGATGAGTCTCCAATACCAGACAAGACAAATTTCAAAGGTTTGACTTATTATCCATATGATGCAACCTGGATAATTCCATTCGAGATTACACGAAGTGCAAAGGTGACGCGCATCAGCCTGCAGATGACAGATGGCTCTGTTGATTCCTTATTGGTATTTGGTAAAGCTCATGCAGATTTGGCAGGTATGCACGTCGACCTGATTGTTTACCAACATGATTCTGGGGATTTTTTCATCCCATTTAAAGACAAAACCGCCCCCACAGAAACCTATGGAGGCGGTCGATATTTGGAGTTACCCCTAACTAAATTAAAAGACAATCAATTAACCATTGACTTCAACGAAGCCTTTTTCCCCTATTGTGCGTATAACAAGACCTTTGCTTGTCCCATACCACCCAAGGAAAATCAGCTAAATATTCGAATTCCTGCTGGAGAAAAAAATCCTTAATCCGCGCGGCGAACCGTAGAAGCACCACTCACATCCTTTGAGAGATTCATCGGATTTCCTTTATATTCAATTTTCGAAGCACCAGAAGCCTCCACTTGTAAAGACTTCTGAATATTTACTTGTGCATGACTTGCTCCACTCGCCTCGATATCAGCATCACGCGCCAATAATGCATCCGCATTCAAGTGACTCGCACCAGAAAGTTCTACATCCAGTTTGGCAATTCGACCGCTTATTTTGGCGTGTGAGGCACCCGATAATTCGAGCACTAATTTATCTGCTTGAACGGATTCTCCATCAAAATGCGATGCGCCGCTAACTGTGATATTCATTTGCTCCTCATCGTTAAATCCGCGCAAATTCACATGACTTGCGCCTGAGAATTCAGCCGATTTAATTCGTGGCAATGTTATCAACAACTTAATTTTTTTATGGTTTTTATTATATCCCATCCAAGACCAAGATGCATCAATATCGAATTTCAAGATATTCCCTTCCACCTGTACATCTAATTTTTCCAAATCATCCGCACGACCGGATGCCGTAATGCTGCAAACATTTCCTTTGATGATTTGAACATCAAAATCGTGTCCAATTTCAAGGCTTTGAAAATTCCCAACTCGGATTTTTTTAGTTTGACTTTCGGGTGCGAATGCAAGAGCTTGCAATGAAATACCCAAAACGAATAGACAAATAATGGAACGTACGATATTTTTCATAAGGTTGATTATAAGATAATGGGAACAAGATGCAATGCCCAACAGCTTCGTTGCATGCCTGCGGAATTATTTATTTTTCGCGAAAGAAACTTGTAGTTTCGGATAGGACTTATAGGTCAAATCCGCGCGTTCAGCTTTCTTTCCTTTGATGCTTTTTTTAACATTCAAATCCATCTTTGCTTGATTACCAACCGAAATACGGGCGATACTCGTTTCCCAATTGCTCGCTAATAATTCTGACGAATCAAATGCCGCTGCCGCCAGTTCATTTGAATGACCCGACAAAGTCAAACTGTGAAAATCACGCAAAATAACATCCAAAGAAGGGACATCAAATCCTTTGATTTCCGTCCGACCATTACCTCCTAAATCGACTTTATTCAACGAAGGTGTTTCAATCGTAACGGTCATTCCATTCGGAATATCATTCAATACCAAAGTACGATTGCTTACAGTTGTCAGTCGACCGAAGTCGGCAGATGCTTCTGCCGACTGGTACGAAATTTTAAATTCTTTACCTTTTACGATATTGATCGATGCAGAACCACTATGCTTTAATTCAATTGCACTGAAAGGTTCAAGCGTTTTGGAGATAGAAAAATTCGATGGAGCCGCTGGAGCTATAGGGGCTTCAGGAGCTGCATCAAACGAATCCTCATCAGAATTTGAAGAATCGAAATTCGAATCATCCGATTGCTTTGGATTACGATTTAGGCAAATCAAGCCTTTTTCCATGGAGAAAGCCCATTTTGAACCGATAAACTGGTCACCGTTATCTTCATTGAAATAGCCGCTGTCAAGCACATTGTCGATGAAATACCCAAATTCACGCGTCATGCTAAACGTTACACCGTAAGGAATCAAGATTTTCACTCGCATACGTTGGTTCCGAAATTTTAGATTTTTTAGACCAAAATGACTATCTAAAACCAATTGATTTCCCTTCACGGCATACTGATATTGAACGGCCTTGGCATTTTGCTCAGCTTCAGCCCGCGTCCGACCATTCGATTTGGCGAATTCAATAATCTGAATGGTTTTCCCATCGTAACCTTCGAGCGTAATTTGCGCACGGGAGAAACCTCCGCGATTAAAATCATGTTGCTCATCCTCATCCAACAATTCGTCTGTGATAACATTATTCCCGAGCAACTTCTCCCAGATTGTTTCATTTGATTCGCGGTTGACGTCCAATACATACGTTGAATCAGCAGTAATTTCTTTCATTTGATTCACCGATGCCGTCCGTTGGAAATTACGCCCCACAAAACTAAAGGCAGCAAACAAGCCGACCCAACCTACAATCGCCATGGTTGTAGAAATGTATTTATAAGTTGAGTTTGTCAATTTACGATTCAATAATAAAGACAATCCACCGATTCCAATTCCAACAATCATCGGAATTACGGCAGCATAAGCCGCCCAAATAGACCATGCCGGTAGATCTTGAGCCAACAAATAAATCGGAATCACCTCACCAAATGCTAGGCCAATCTGACCATGATCAAATCCTGAAATACCAGCCGTAGTGAGTACAACTAAGGAAACGGCAAATGCGATTGCGATAATTAATAAAACGACACCTACGAGGTATTGAACAAACCATTTAACACCCATCAAAACAGGCTTGAGCGCCGTAAAAATAGTTGCTAAAGTCCTGAAAGGGAAAAGCAATAAACGCGTCAAGGGTTTTTCCTCCACTGAATCCGGCTGAAACGTTTCCTTGATATTCTTTTCAATATTCTCCAAAGTAATGGGCTCCCCCGTCATCGCCATTTTATCGGTAACCGATTTGGCCTCAGGCGTGATTGCCATGATAATCAGATAAGCTGCCGCGCCGGTACCGAAAAAGAATAAGGAAATAACGGCTAAGACACGCAATAAGCCTACATCCCAACCGGTATAAGCGGATATTCCGGCCATCACACCGCCAACCACTTTGTTCTCCGGATCGCGATAAAACTTACGATAAGACTTATCCGTTTCCACCGTTACCTCACCTGGGATAGCAATCCAGCATGCTACATAAACCCAGAATACAAGATTAGCCGCATGTAATAAGGGAAAAAGTCCAAAGAACGAAACGATTAAAATCAAACGAACCCAGATAGGATCAATCTCAAAATAGTTAGCCGCACCAGATGCGACACCACCCAATTTCTTGTTGGTCAAATCCCGACGAAAAACCTTCTTAGCACCTGAATCCTGTTTAGCATCCGTTTTATGCTGTTCCGTTTTCCCTTCTTCGGTTTCAATTTCTTTAAAATCTGCTACCGTTCCTAAAGAAGCAATTAACGCATCTACATGAACTTGTGTAATGGCCTCCGTTTTCTCTGACTCTCGAATATTCCAAAACTTCTCTGCAACACTTGCTTCAATGTCATCAATGATTTCTTTCGAGCCTTCAAAGTTTTGGAAATATGCATGGATGGATTTCAAATAAGCATCCAGCGTAGCAAATGCATCTTCCTCAATATGGAAAACGATGCCAGCGATATTAATTGATAAGGTCTTTTTCATAAACGTATAATTATGCTTGGGAAGTTTGAGGATGAATGATTTGAGAAACTGAGCTTTGCAAATCATCCCAGGTTCCATGTAATTCCGATAAAAAGGTCTCCCCTTTTTCGGTTAATACATAATATTTTCTCGGCGGACCTGATGCCGACTCGACCCATTTGTAATCGAGAAATCCGGCATTCTTTAGACGGGTCAACAAAGGATATAAGGTTCCTTCGACAACCATGATTTTCGCTGAGGTTAATTCCGTCAGCATGGTAGAGGCATAAACCTCACCCCTTGAAATAATCTGCAGAATACAGAATTCTAAAATCCCTTTCCGCATCTGCACCTTGGCATTTTCAATATCCATCGGTTTGTGTTTGTTTATTTAATAGGTCAAAGGTATAAAAGGTACTATGTAATACAAAGTACCTTAGAAAAAATATTTTTGATTTATGGATAAACGGTGAGTAATTTGTGAGGAATGGCTTAAATGCATCAGTTCTCATGAAAATATTAACCAAAGAAGTTGCTTTACCGCTTGCTTTCTACAACCGAGACACCTGGTTGAAGGTAGCCTTCTTTGCCGTCTGTGTATTTATGGCGGGGTTTTCCTTGTATTTCACGGATGGTTTGGTGAACAAACTAGAGGAGCGCGAGAAGCAACAGATCGAATTATATGCGGAAACCATTCGCTATGTAATGACGAGTGATGAGAATGCCGACATCAATTTTTTCTTTGAGCGAATCAAAAAGATCAATGAAAACAACACGATTCCGGTAATTTGGAAAGATGGTAGCGGACACTTAAACTCAATAAATATCGCCATGCCAGACGCGATTGACATTGAGCAAAAGCAGGTTTTATTGCAAGCCAAACTCAAGGAAATTATAGCAGAAAACAACAAACCCATTGAAATGGACATGGGTTTTCAAAAGGAATACATCTATTATGGGAATTCCAAGCTTCTAAAACTTTTACGCTACTACCCGCTATCTCAATTACTAGTCGTTTTGATTGTGGGCTTCTTGGGCTATATTTTCTTCTCATATTCAAGACGTGCAGAACAGAATCGCGTCTGGGTAGGTTTGGCCAAAGAAACAGCCCATCAATTGGGTACGCCCCTTTCCTCCTTGACCGCGTGGGTTGAAATCCTACGGAATGAACCAAACATCAATCCGGAAATAGTCGTCGAACTTGGAAAAGATATCCAACGCCTCGAGACGATTACGACTCGTTTCTCGAATATTGGATCGACCCCAATCTTGAAGGAAGAGGATTTAGAGGAGTTGATTTCCAGCTTCATCAATTACCTGAAAATTCGAATTTCGACGAAAGTATACATTGAAATTAAATCGTCATTGGTACCGGGTCAATTAGCGAATGTCAATAAATATTTGTTTGAATGGGTCATTGAAAACATCTGTAAAAATGCAGTAGATGCGATGAGCGGAACGGGCGATATGTTGATTTACCTGCACGAAGGGAAAAACAACATGATTCATATCGACATTTCTGACACCGGGAAAGGAATTATCCCGGCGAATATGTCCAAAATATTCAACCCAGGTTACAGTACCAAAAAACGTGGATGGGGCCTTGGCCTGACACTTGCGAAACGTATCGTGGAAAATTACCATCAAGGCAAACTAACTTTAAAATCAACCGAAATCAATAAAGGAAGTACATTCCGGATTTCACTCCCTAAACCACCGAATAAGGACGCATGAACACGACCAACTTGGTCTTCGGATCCGCATTAATCATCATTGGAATTGGCTATCTGTTGAAAAGCCTCAAATTCATTGAACCCCAAGATGCGAAATCCATTTCCAAATTCTTAATGCACACAACCTTTCCGGCATTGGTCTTTACAACCATGTTGAAGGTCAAACTGTCCGCTGCTTTAGGTTGGCTCCCCTTAATCGCCATGTTATTTGGCTTTCTTTCTTCCTATATAGGATTTCTATTTTTCAAGAAAGAAGCACCCACGCATCGTGGAATTTTAACGATGGGATCAGCCGGTTGGAACCTCGGATTATTCGCCTACCCACTTATTGAAGGCATTTGGGGATGGGAAGGATTGACTTATGCGATCATGTTTGATTTGGGGAATTCTGTTATCAACTTCATGGTGAATTACGGCATGGGCACCTATTTGGCAGGGAATCATGGCACAAAAAACCCTTACAAGCATGTATTAAAAAAGATATTTACGCTCCCGCCGTTTCAAGCGATGCTGATCGGATTAGCTTTCAATATTTTCAAAATACCTGTTCTACCGCTTGCGTCAGATATCATTGACACCATTGCTAAAGGCAACAAACCCATGGTCTTGTTGCTCATGGGTATCTACTTCAGTGTTCGATTGCCTAAAACAGCCTATACCAAAGTTTTCCAGGTCTTAGGTTTACGATATGTTTTAGGACTCAGCATCGGTTTATTACTTTACTATACCGTCCCATTCGAATTTCAATACCGCAACATGTTGCTCATCTGCTTGATCCTTCCCGCAGGCATGACACTCATCACCTATTCAGATGAACTAAATTTCGACACGGGAATCGCGGCAGCCATCGTCAATTTCTCAATGCTAATTAGCTTTGTCATCATGTGGACCCTAGTGGGTATTTTCAGCATGGCGCCCCATTAAACCAAATAAAATTGGTATTTTTGTGTAAACAATTTGCCGAACATCAACGTTAGGACTAGGCAAATCAATCAATGCTATGGTCGTTCCCTACAAAAATCAAAACAAAGGTAAAAAAGAACAAGTCGCTGACATGTTCAATTCCATTTCACATAAATACGACTTCCTAAACCATTTATTAAGTGGGGGGATCGATATTATTTGGAGACGAAAAGCGATCAAATTACTTAAGAACAAAGGCATCAAGAAAGTATTGGATATCGCCACGGGTACCGGCGACTTCGCAATCGAGGCATTAAAAATCAACCCTGAAAAAATAGTAGGAGTCGATATCTCAGAAGGCATGTTGGCCTTTGGAAAAGAGAAAATCAAGAAAATGGGATTGGAAGATAAAATCACCTTGCAATTAGGCGATTCAGAAAAACTTCCATTTTCCGACAATAGTTTCGATGCGATCACCGTTAGTTTTGGTGTACGTAATTATGAAACCTTGGAAAAAGGACTAAAAGACATGTTTCGGGTGTTAAAACCGGGAGGCTATTGCCTCATCTTAGAATTTTCGAATCCGAGACATTTCCCAATGAAGCAACTTTATAATTTCTATTCGAAATATTGTCTACCGCTATTGGGCAAGCTTATTTCCAAAGATCCTGCGGCATATACTTACCTGCCTGAGTCAGTTCAAGCGTTTCCAGACGGCCCTGATTTCATTAAGATTTATGAATCTTGTGGATTTTCAAAAACGCAATGGATTCCCATGACTGGAGGAATTTGTTCCATTTATTTAGGCCAAAAAGCAAAATAATCGTGCGCATCATTCGAAATATAGGAGCATGTTGCTTGTTATTGCTAACCTTCCAATCTTGGGGACAGCATACCAAATACACGCGTATATTTCACGAATATTACGATGAGAAACCGATTCACTTTGGTTTCTTGTTTGGCTTTGCGTCTTCGAATTATTTCATGCAGGCAGACCAAAACATCTTAGGTACAATCGATTCCGTTCGATCCCCACGTAATTTTGGATTTCAAATTGGGGGACTTGTGAATTATGCATTCGACAAACATTGGGAGCTAAAATCGGGCATTAATATCGCACTTTATGAGCGTGAAATCCAATTCAAAAGTGAAGCCAACAACCCGTTGTGGAGAGAATCGACTTGGCTAGAAGTACCCGTATTATTGAAATTGCGGTCGCTAAGAAGGAAAAATCACCGCATGTATGTTATGGGTGGACTCAAGTTAGGTATCGAAGCCAATGTCAAGAAAAAAAGTACGGCTTTAAGCGCGAATACCGTAGACCTATCGCTCGAATATGGATTTGGCCTTGAACAATATTTTCAGTTTTTCAAATTCACCCCTGAGATTCGGTTTTCGCATGGGCTAATGAATCTGTATGTTCCTCCATCCGTAAACGGCCCATACGGTAGATTAAATGATATTCGTTCACATACCGTGACGCTTGTCATCAACTTCGAATAAATTAAGGCAAATTCTTTCTCGCTTTGCTAGGGTCAATACTTGTCTCTAAAGAACTAACTGCAGACACCCCGAACCAACCCGCACCTTGTAAACTCGAGTTGCTATTCGTATTCTTGATGTTGCTTGGAATATTCGCGGCAGGTCGTGAAAATAAACCTGCATTGTTTAATTCCAATCGGGCTTGCGAGTAGAAACTAAATTGGTCCAGTGATATCGAAAATAACTCTACTTTCACTTTATCATTAGCTACATATAGTTCAGGATTAATCGCCGCCCGAATCGGTAGATTGAACATCAATCCATCCGTTCCTGATACTTTCTGCAAGGCAGAATCATAAAACACCACAATGTTGGATGCCGCATTAAACAATTTGCCATTCTTATAAAATTTCAATCGGTAGCAACTGCCCTCTCCTTTAAGATCGTTGGCAAACCAACGCGCCTCAAAACCTTCTTTGGGTTTTCCATCCCCTGACTGACGGGGGTTGGCCGTTGCGGTTTTGTAAGCGATCGAGTCGATCGGTGGAACGGGATTCATGGTTGCGGAAGCAATGAAGGTGTCATTTCCAGATTTCACCGATAATTGATAGGTTCTACCTACTTGGCCGAATTGCGGCGAGGAAGCAGATGGCGCCCAAACATAGACACCTGGATTTTCTGCACTTTCCACAAAGCGAAATGTATTGGAAGCATCATCTTTAACCACAACCTCTGCTCCTTTTATCCCAGGCGCATTACTATTGTCAAAATAATCTTGAGATTGTGTCAAGATGATTTTCTGAGGACCTGGCAAATTTGTCAAGGTAGATTCCACCACCAAATAATGATTGGACTTAGGACTATCCAAGGTAACAACTTCTTCACATGAAAATAAAAAAATCGAAAATATTAGGATGAAATAGCGCATCTTAAAAAGTAAAATTATAAGTGACAGCAGGTACAAAAGATCCAATAATTGACAATTGAACCGCTTCCGTTTTTAATGTATTCGTATCATTTGCTTGCGTGTAGATTGAGAATGGATTCTTCCGATTGTACACATTGTAAACCGAGAATACCCATTCAGAAGACCCTTTACCAAACAAAGCTTTCTTATTTTTCTTCGTTGCCGAAATATCAAGACGATTGTAATCCGGAACACGGATGTTTCCACGAGTTCCTACAGCTGTCTGAGGATAAGCGATTCCCTCATAGATATATTTCTGTGATGGAATCGAATAAGGAACACCAGTGATGTAGGCGAAATTGGCACCCAATGACCATTTGGCCGACAAAGCATATTGGCCTACAACATTCAACGTATGTGTCCGGTCATAACGATTCAAATACCAATCATTGTTGTTCAAACCCTCGATTAATCGTTCAGTTCTGGCAAGTGTATAGCTCAACCAGCCCGTTAATTTTCCTACATTCTTTTTTACAAAAAACTCAACACCGTATGCACGACCTTTTCCGAAAAGCAAATCCTTTTCAAACAATGGGTTCAAAAATAAATTCGCCCGATCTGCATAATCAATTTGATTTTGCATTTCCTTGTAATATACTTCGACCGAAGTCTCATAATCGTTGCCGCTTTCACCCAAGTTTTTAAACAAGCCCAAAGCGACTTGATCTGCAATCTGAGGTTTGATGATGTTGGTAGATGAAGTCCAAACATCTAAAGGTGTAGAAGCAGCCGTATTCGACATCAAATGAACATATTGCGCCAAACGATTGTAAGATGCTTTTAGGGATGTGTTTTCCCCTACTTTTAAGTTGGCCGCAAACCGCGGTTCCCAATTCCCATAATTCGCCACCGATTTCTTAGGTGAAACTTGAACCAATTTCAACGTATAACCTGTTGGGTTTTCAATCGACACAGGCACAGGAACGCGTTCGTAATATTCCCCATTATCACTCTTGTAATCATAATTCGAATACCTTACTCCGTATTGAATGGAAATACGCGGACTAATTTTCCATTCATCACCGATGTAGGCTGAAAGTTCAACGCCGCTCTTGTCTACCTGACCAAACTCTCGTTTGTCACCATTGGAAGAAGCTGATGCTTTACCTGGAGAGAATTGATAACTCAATACTTGCGCACCAAAAGTCAATGTATTATCCGGACTAACATAATAGGTAAAATCTGGCTTAAAACTTAAGTTCTTAATGTTTGATGTCCACCGAAATGCATCCGATGGTCTTTTGTTTTTCAAATCAGAATCCAACAAATAATCGTAATTACTATAGAAAGTCGTGGCGTTCATGAATAACTTATTAGAAAACACGTGATTCCACCGAGCTGAAATCGTGCTATTTCCCCAATTAAACCCAAACCCATTCCCGAAGACATCACGACCAAAATATCCCGACAAGAAAACAGTATTCTTCGTATTGATATTATAATTCACTTTGGCAGTCAAATCATAAAAATTAAATGCGGCATCGGCATTGTTCCCCGTCAAAAATGGCTGAGCTAAAACATCAATATATGACCGACGAGCCGCAACAATAAAAGAAGCCTTATCCTTGATTAATGGAGCTTCTATGGAAAGCCTAGAAAATATTACTCCGATACCTCCATTAACTTCCAGTTTTTTGGCATTCCCCTCCTTCATCTTCACATCCAAAATCGATGAAACACGCCCACCATACTGCGATGGAATACCACCTTTAAATAACTTAACGTCCTTGACCGCATCCGGATTAAAGACCGAAAAGAAGCCAAATAAATGCGAAGAATTGTAAACCGGTGCATCGTCAAGCAAAACTAAGTTTTGATCAACTCCACCACCACGCACATTGAAACCCGATGCTCCTTCTCCCACCGTAGATACGCCTGGCAACAACTGAATCGCTCGAACTAAATCAACCTCACCTAATAAGGCTGGAATTTTTCGTATTGTTTTAATATCAATTTTATTCACCGACATTTCAATACCGCGCACATTTTCATCAACCGCCTTAGCCAAGACTTTCACCTCCGCTAATTCATTCGACTCAGGCTGCATTTCAATGTTTAAGGTCTGACTTTTACCCGAAAATGTCACCTTGCGCTCCTGTTTCGCAAATCCTGATGAGGAAAATACTAAAGTAAATTCACCCGGCTGCACAGACAAACTATAAAAGCCATACGTGTTTGTCACATTTCCTACCTTCAGTTCTTTGATGTAAATACTTGCACCGATCAAACCTTCCCCATTCGAAGCATCCTTCACATAACCACTCAATGTAGCTTTCTGAGCTATTAAACTCAAGGGCAAGAAACTCAAAAAACACAAAACTATTTTTCTAATAATCATATCGCTCAATTCAAAACACAAATATAACTGCCACTAGGCCTAAAAGTTTTACCGACTATCACATTATCACAATTAATTGAATTTAACAAAATCAATGGTAACATATTACCGAAAAAAAAATAAAACAAATACTTTTATTACATTTGCCCTACACGAATCAAAAAAATGGATTTAACAATTTTTGGTCAGATCATTCGCGAAAAAAGAAATGCCCTGCGCTTAAAACAGGAAGACCTTAGTATGCAAAGCGGGGTAGCCGTAAAAACCATTCATTCCATTGAATTAGGAAAAGGCAATCCTGCCATAAAAACTATATTACGCTTATTTGAAACACTAGAACTCGACTTCATTGTCGTATCAGCCAAATCCCTCTAAACGGAACCATTATGGAACAAGCCATCAGTTTTGAACGTATCCCAACGCGTATTTTTGACGATTCAGAAAAAGCCTCAAAAGCCGTTGCACACGAGATCGCAGCACTTATTAGACAAAAAAACAAAGAGGGAAAGCCTACAATTTTAGGCTTAGCGACTGGATCATCCCCTAAAAAAGTGTACCAAGAGCTCATCCGCATGCACAAGGAAGAAGGCCTGAGCTTCAAAAATGTCATCACCTTCAATTTGGACGAATATCATCCGATGGAACCGGATTCAATACAAAGTTATGTTCGATTTATGCGCGAACAACTCTTTGATCACATTGATATACCGGTAACAAATTACCATATTCCGGATGGAACATTAACAATTGAAAAAATCCCAGAATTCTGTCGGGACTACGAAGCCAAAATTGAAAAACTAGGTGGTTTCGACTTTTACTTGCTTGGAATCGGCCGCAATGGACACATTGGTTTCAACGAACCTGGTTCGGTCATCAACTCCAAAACACGTTTGATGACACTTGACATCACAACGAAGATTGATGCAGCTATTGATTTTGGCGGATTAGAAAAAGTACCTAAGCGTGCAATCACACTGGGAATTGATAAAATCATGCAAGCCAAACGCATCGTTTTATTAGCCTGGGGAGAGCACAAAGCACAAAGTGTCGCCAAAGCCGTAGAAGGTCCTATCACATCTGACATCCCTGCCACTTATTTACAGCAACATCCGAACACACTTTTCATTCTCGATGAAACGGCTGCATCCCTATTGACGCGCATCAAAACTCCTTGGTTGGTCGATTCAGTTACTTGGGACCGCAACATGATTAAAAAGGCGGTAACCCACCTTTCCCTTCATTTAGGGAAACCCGTATTAAAGTTGACGAGTAAAGATTACAACGAACATGGTATGTCGGACTTGCTTTCTTTGTACGGACAAGCCTACGACATCAACATTGAAGTATTCAACTACTTACAACATACAATTACAGGCTGGCCAGGCGGAAAACCGAATGCGGATGACACACACAGGCCTGAACGCGCTTTCCCTGCCAAGAAAAAAGTCATCATTTTTAGCCCCCATCCGGATGATGACATCATCTCCATGGGAGGAACTTTCCAGCGTTTGCATGACCAAGGGCACGACGTGCATGTAGTCTATCAAACATCTGGAAACATCGCCGTTGCTGATGATGAAGCTTTACGATTCGCGGAATTTGTCGTCGACTTCAATGAAAAATTCGAAAGCTCGAACGCCAAGGCCAACAAAATCTACAAGGAGGCTGTTAAGTTCTTAAAAAACAAGAAAGATTCTGAATTAGATATTCCAGCCGTTCGCGAAATTAAAGGCCTTATCCGACAAGGCGAAGCAAAAAATACCTGTCGGTTCGTGGGCATCAAAAAGGAGAATGCACACTTCTTGCACATGCCTTTCTATGAAACAGGAACTATTCGCAAGAAACCCATCGGAGAAGAAGATATCCAATTAATTATGGATATCATCGAAGAAATCCAACCGCATCAAATCTATGCAGCAGGCGATTTAGCGGATCCACATGGTACACATAAAGTTTGCCTAGATGCCATTTTTGAGGCAATCCAACGCTTAAAACATCGTGAATACATGAAAAATTGCTGGGTTTGGTTGTACAAAGGCGCATGGGCTGAGTGGGATATCGACCAAATCGAAATGGCAGTTCCCATGTCTCCCGACCAAGTGTTTAAAAAACGTATGGGTATTTTCAAACACCAATCACAAAAAGACGGTGTCGTTTTCCAAGGGGAAGATTCACGTGAATTCTGGCAACGTGCAGAAGAAAGAAACCGAGGCACTGCTCAAATTTACAATGCACTCGGTTTAGCTGAATATGAGGCCATGGAAGCCTTTGTTCGTTGGAAATTCTAAGCCAAAGCCTCAAATAACACCTCGGCGGTATGCTTCGCATGGCGTTGCGTACCGTCGTGGATTTGATGTCGGCAGCTCGTACCCGAAGCCACAATCTCCACTTCGGCAGGCTGAGAACGCACCGTAGGGAACAACACTAATTCCCCAATCTGCATGGATAAATCATAGTGCTCTTTTTCATATCCAAAAGAACCCGCCATCCCACAACATCCTGAAGGAATCAATTGAACCTCAAAATTGGCCGGCAAAGACAAAGCCTTTTTAGCGGCTACCAAAGAACTCATGGATTTTTGTTGGCAATGCCCATGCAACTTCAATAATTTCTTTTCGCTTGAAAAAGCCTTGGCATCAATTCGTTTGGCATCCGCCTCCCGCGCAATAAACTCTTCTAATAACAATACATTTTTACTTAAAGCTTGCGCCTTCTCTAACCACGCATCCGACACTAAATCCGGATATTCATCGCGGAAAGTCAAAATAGCGGAAGGCTCAATCCCTACCAAAGGGGTCTCAGCAGTAGCTAAGCCCGACCATAACTCAACATTTTTCTGAGCTAAATTACGTGCCTCATCCAGCATTCCCTTAGACAAGAATGAACGCCCAGAAATCGGATGCTGCAAGGTACGCACCTCATATCCTAAGGCTTCAAGTAATAACACGGCCTTACGTCCCACTTCAGCATCATTGAAATTCGTGAATTCATCCACAAATAGATAAACAGCTTTGGCAGATTGAATCGATTTACGACCTTTCAACCATGACCATAAAGTTTGTTTAGCCATTAATGGCATCGTACGTTCCGGATGAAATCCGACCATACGGTTAGAAATCCGACGTAAGAAAGGCGTTCCCATCACCAAATTATAGAGGAAAGGTACACGTGATGCATAAGAAGATACGGAAGCAAAATGACCCACAAGCCAACTGCGTAATGGTGTACCATTTTCCTTTTGGTATTGGTACAAGAATTCCATCTTCAATTTAGCCACATCAACATTGGAAGGGCATTCTGCCTTACAACCCTTACAAGCTAAACACAAATCCATCACCTCCTTAATTTCTTTGTGATTAAAGCGATTTGCTTGCGTTGAGCGTGTTAAAAATTCCCGAAGAATATTGGCACGTGCACGTGTTGTTTCTTTTTCATTTCGTGTTGCCATAAACGACGGACACATCGTACCGCCGGAAACAGGCGTTTTCCGACAATCCCCCGAACCATTACATTGCTCGGCATGTTGCAAAACATCTTGATCTTGATAACGGAAGGCAGTCTTAAATTCAGGAGTTTGTTGGCCTGCCTCATAACGCAAAAACGTATCCATCGGAGGCGTATCGACAATCTTATTCGGATTAAAAATCCCCTTCGGATCCCACCAAGATTTCAGCTCCCGCATCAATTGGTAATTGGCCTCTCCTACCATCCAAGGAATAAATTCACCACGTAAACGGCCATCACCATGCTCGCCAGATAAAGACCCTTGGTATTTCTTCACTAAATGAGCAATCTCCTCTGCAATGTGTCGGAATTGCTTATGGCCTTCTGCTGTCTTTAAATTAATAATCGGTCGAAGATGCAATTCCCCAGAACCCGCGTGGGCATAGTGTACACAATACAAATTATTTTCGGAGAGGATCTCATTAAACTCGGCAATAAACGCAGGCAAGTCATTCACGTCGACCGCCGTATCCTCAATTACCGCAACGGCTTTTTCGTCACCTGGCAAATTTGACAAGAGACCAAGACCCGCTTTTCTCAAATCCCAAACCTTTTTCACATCTCCACCCGTCACGAATGGGAAATGATAGCCGAGGTTTTCGGCCAACATCGCTTCTTCCACGGCTTTCGCCTGAATAGCTAAATCATCGGCATTATCAGAACGAAGTTCCACAACCAGAATCGCACCTGGATCGCCATCCACGAAAAAGCGATTTTGACTCTGTTCCGCATTCGCTTTGGTACACTCTAAAATATAATGGTCCATCAACTCGGAAGCAGATGGATTAAATCGCAAGGCAATCAAATTTGCGCGTAAGGCCTCATCAATGTTATTGAAATGCGCACAAACTAATCCCAAATGGGCCGGTGGCAAAGGGTCAACATGAACTTTGATACGTGTCACAAAACACAAAGTTCCTTCTGAACCCGCTAAAAGTGCACAAAAATTGAAAGCTGGCGTATCAGCCACAAAAGCATCTGTATTTAACAACATATCCACCGCATACCCCGTATTTCTACGCTTAATACTTGGCTTCGGAAACTCGTCGTTGATATTTTTTTGATTTTTCGGATTCGAAAGGGCAGCCAATGTCTGCGCATAAATATTATGCAAACGAGAACCCGGCTGCAATGTTTGTACCGTTTGATGCGGATCTTCGGCTTTAAAATGAACGAAAGTTCCGTCCGACAAATAGCCCTCAACTTCCAAGATATGATCGCGCGTAGAGCCGTAAACGACGGAATTCGAACCACAAGAGTTATTCCCAAGCATACCGCCAATCATCGCACGATTTGCCGTTGAAGTTTCAGGACCGAAAAACAATCCATGTTTTTTCAATTCCACATTCAACACATCACGTACAACACCTGGCTCAACCCATGCATAGGATTCTGCGGAATTTACTTCTAGGATTCGATTGAAGTGTTTGGAAACGTCTACGACTAATCCACTTCCCACAACTTGACCGGCTAATGAAGTACCAGCGGTACGCGGGATCAACGGAATTTGATGTTGGTCAGCAAATTGAATCAAGGTCTCAATGTCCTGAATCGTTTCGGGAATCGCAACGCCCAAAGGCATCTCCCGATAGGCGGATGCATCTGTGGCATACAATGTTCGCATCACGTTATCCGTGTGCAAAGCACCTTGTAATTGACTTGCTAATTGATTAAGAACTTGAGCATCCATGTACGTGTAATTATCGCTGAAGATGCAATTTACACAAAGCGCGGATTAGTAGCAATTGAGCTAGAATATAAGTGGACATGACCGCAAAGGAATTCCACGGATATTCAAAATAAAACTTACCAAAAGCTAATAAGCTATCAGAAACTACGAATAAAAAAGCGCCACAACGGAGTTTGATATTAGGAATTTGAAAAGCAAAATACAGCATGGAGCCCAAAGCCAAGGCATAGACAACGACAGGTGGCACCAAGGCTGCAGGAAGATTTGGAAATAAAAAGCCTAAAAATCCGATGACATAAATCAAAACAGGAATCAAAAAATAGGACCAACGTAGTGCACCAAGCTTGACAAACTGTCGAATATAGGCAATTTGCATAACCAAGAAAGATCCTAAGCCTAATTGGAAATATAACGCAGAATCACCCGGAATTAAGAGAAAAACATCCCCTAACCAAGCAAAAAGCAAGGTAAACAGGAGGCCATTGCGTGATGCGGATTTTAAATTATACGCATAGACATAAATACCTAGCAAAATCATCAACAAGGGCTTAGTCGCATAGCGAATAGAAGATGAAATAAGCGGGGAAAGCAATTCCAACGCTCCGATTACAAAATAAGCCATCAATATCTTTTTCTGCTTCATTTTTATACTAATACCTATGAGGATTTTTACTAAAATCAAATAATAAAACGACCTTACCATTTGGCCTTTTTATTAATATCGAATCTTGATTATTTATTTCGATTTTTTGAAGATAGCTCGCATTTTCCGGCAAGTACAAATTAACTAATTGAGCATCAGCTGTATTATAAACTCGTATTAACGTATCATTTTGAGAAAATGCCACACGCTGTACTGATGGATAAATTACCGTATCACCCGGTTGATATAAATCGATAATTTTTGATGCAATCCGAGGATAAGGATTTGAAGCACGATTATTTGAAAACGTATACTTCTGAGGAGAATCGCTATACAATGCCCTAAAAATTTCGACTTGGAAATACATTTGAATAAAGATATAGAGACTCGCTAAAACGCGAATCCAAATTGTTTGATTGAACAAATGTTTTAAATATCCAACTGATACAAAAATTCCTAATGGCAATGCAAAACTAGCATATCGAATAAAAAAGCCTGTAGTTGTTCCCGCGTTTATCGCAGCAGCGATTAACACAATGATTGGTAAAAAAATTTGAATCAAGCAGAAAAGATAGAAATTGACCAATTGTTTTCCCTCAACATTCAACCATCGATAAACACCATAGCTAAAAAGTAGTAGCGCAACACCACCGAAGCGATATCCTTTTTTCAGGTAAATATCATTTGTCCAAAGAAACTGATCACTCACGATTGAGATGGTTCGCTTTGTCAAATTTCCTAGTGTACTTGGTTCGATCCAACCAGCTATAGGACCATTTTCTTGAATATATAGCAAATATTTAGCCGCTGCATCTGCTTGATAACCTAAAAAATGCTTCCCAGGCCCTATCAATATCCACAACAACATGGGTAAAGCAGCGATTATACCCCCAAAAAGCATTGTGAAAAATACTTTTTTTGTTGGGAAACGCATGCATAAATAAAGCCCTTGACCCACGAGTACAAGTGCAGTCAAATAGGTTGAAAACAAAGCGCATGTGGAGGCAAGGATCCACCCTATTACGTATTTTCTGCGATTAGCTGGTCCATTTTGTTTCATCACGAGTACCCAGAAAAAATAGTTGGATAGCGTTGAGAAAAAAATAGAAGTCGTATAATTACGCGCCTGTTGGCTATATATTACAAAAAAGGGCTCGATTACAGCCAGTACTAAGACAAGCAATTGCCAGCGCGATTGGCCGGCAAACATTTTACGATACCAATAAAAAAGCAACCAAACGGTTAGCAGATTAAAAAAAACAGAGACTCCTCTAAACACGGCGTCAGAACGGCCAAATAGATTGGCAAATACTTTAAGCATCATATCATGCACTAAACTATTTCCACTTACATCTCCGCGAGCATCTGCATCCAACCAAGAAGATATACCACGGTCTGCCCAGAAATCACTCGGGGTAAAAGTTTTACCCTCCTTGAGCACATTAGACATTCCACTGATGTTTGTATTTGCAACGCCAATCAATACACTTTGTTTTTCATCACCAAAGAGACTAAATCGGTCGATACTATGCACCCGAATAAAACAGGCTAAAATCATTAACGCGGCAAAGGCAATGAAGATGTATAGTTTGTTCTGCATTATACCAATTAGTTAAAATGAAAAATCACCTAATCCGGGAATTAGGTGATTTTCATTAGCTAGTTAAAAACATTTTTATGATCCACAAGCCTCACATGCTTCGGGATTGTCCAAAGAACATGTCATGTCAGCGCGGTTTTGAGCATCATCTGTTTGGAACGAGGCTGCCGCAGCTGCTTGTGCTGCATGTGCAGCATATTGCAGTTCTGTTTCGTGCACATCATTCGATTGCTCGATTGCCACCTCTGCTTGTTTCTCGATTGTAAACTTAATCGCGTCTGCTGCAGCTTTCGTACGTAAGTAATACATACCAGTCTTCAAACCTAACTTCCAAGCGTGGAAGTGCATCGACGTTAATTTACCAAAGTTCACATCTTGAATGTGGATATTTAAACTTTGAGATTGACAGATATAAGCGCCACGATCTGCGGCCATTTCTAAGATGGTTTTTTGCTTAATCTCCCAAACAGTCTTGTAAAGATCTTTCAAGTTTTGTGGAATCTCTGGGATGTTTTGAACCGATCCGTTGGCAGAGATCAACTTATTTTTCATTGTTTCATTCCACAAGTTCAATTTGATCAAGTCCTTCAACAAGTGCTTATTCACAACAGCGAACTCACCAGACAACACACGACGTGCGTAGATATTCGATGTATATGGCTCAAAACATTCGTTATTACCCAAGATTTGGCTTGTAGAAGCCGTCGGCATTGGAGCAACTAACAAGGAGTTACGTACACCGTGCTCCACAACTTGTTGGCGTAATTTTTCCCAATCCCAGTTTCCTGAAGATGGAGTTACATTCCACATATCAAATTGGAAAATACCTTTCGAGATTGGAGAACCTTCCCATGTTGAGTAAGGACCTTCTACCTTCGCAAGCTCCATCGAAGCTTCCATCGCAGCGAAATAAATCGTCTCAAAAATATCTTTGTTCAATTGTTGTGCTTCTGCCGATTCGAATGGCATACGCAACATAATGAACACATCCGCTAAACCTTGTACTCCTAAACCGATAGGACGGTGACGTAAGTTTGAATTACGCGCTTCAGGAACTGGGTAGTAGTTAACATCAATAATCTTGTTCAAGTTGACCGTTGCAGCCTTCGTTACTTCATACAATTTCGCGTGATCAAACTCAGACACCCCTTGCTCGTTCGTACGAACATACTTAGGCAAGGCCAAAGAAGCAAGATTACATACAGCTACCTCATCTTTCGATGTATACTCCATGATTTCAGTACACAAGTTCGAAGACTTGATTGTACCTAAATTCTTCTGATTTGATTTATTGTTCGCATGGTCTTTGTATAACATGTAAGGTGTACCTGTTTCCGTTTGCGACTCTAGTACTTTAAACCAAAGCTCTTGCGCCTTCACGGTAGCACGTGCTTTGCCTTCTAATTCGTACTTGTGATACAATGCCTCAAATTCCTCACCGTAAGCATCAGAAAGACCTGGACACTCATGTGGACAGAACAATGACCACTCTTCATTGCTTTCTACACGCTTCATGAACAAATCTGGAATCCACAAGGCATAGAATAAGTCACGCGCACGCATTTCTTCTTTTCCGTGGTTTTTCTTCAATTCCAAGAAATCGAACACATCCGCATGCCATGGCTCTAAATAAATCGCAAACGATCCTTTACGCTTTCCACCCCCTTGATCCACATAACGTGCTGTATCATTGAATACACGTAACATAGGAATAATACCATTCGATGTACCATTCGTCCCTTTGATATATGAACCTGTAGCACGCACGTTGTGAATGCTCAAACCGATACCTCCTGCCGACTGTGAAATCTTAGCCGTTTGCTTCAAGGTATCATAGATTCCTTCAATTGAATCATCTTGCATTGCTAGCAAGAAACATGACGACATTTGAGGCTTCGGAGTACCTGCGTTAAACAAGGTTGGCGTTGCGTGTGTGAACCAACGCTCCGACAATAAATTATAAGTATGAATTGCTGCTGCGATGTCAGCTCCGTGAATACCTACAGCCACACGCATCAACATGTGTTGTGGGCGCTCTGCGATCGCTCCATCCAACTTCAATAAATAAGACTTCTCTAATGTTTTGAAACCGAAGTAATCATAACCGAAATCCCGGTCATAGATAATCGCTTCATCTAATTCTACTGCATTCTTCTTAATGATGTCAAAAACCTCCTTAGAAAGCAATGCCGCATTTTGACCCGTCTTCGGATCAATGTATGTGTAAAGGCGCTTCATTGTTGCAGAAAACGACTTTAACGTGTTTTTGTGGAGGTTTGAGATGGCGATACGCGCAGCTAGTGTTGCGTAATCTGGGTGCTTTGTTGTCAAAGAAGCCGCAGTTTCCGCTGCTAAATTATCCAATTCAGTCGTCTTAACCCCATCATATAAACCCGAAATAACCTTTCTTGCCACCTCTAAAGGTTGAACAAAAAATGGATCCAAGCTGTAACACAACTTCTCTATACGAGCTGTGATTTTGTCAAATTTGACAGATTCGCGACGACCGTCTCTTTTAATTACGTACATGTGTTTCTATAAAATATAAATTAGAATAATCAATTTGTTACAAGCTAAACTAAACACAATAATAAGCCACCTAAGAATTTGCTTTTTCTTAATTTTATCAGACCCTTTTATGGCTAAAATTAGTCTGTTGGCGGTTTTGTTTTATTGCTTTTCGTAAGCTGAAAATTGAAGCACTTTCAGCGGCTTGGGCACTATGTAAAATTAGAAAAAAATGAGAGGCCATGCAAACATTTTTCTAAGCTAAAAAGGATGAAAATAAATGCATATTTAAAATACACTATGACATAGCGCCATAGGAAAATCCAATGGCAGTATCCCTCTTAGAAAAGTACCATAAAATATTTTTGAAAAAAAATTTCGAGGCATCAAGGCTTTGATTTTATTGAAAATTATATACGCGCATGATTTGTATTTATGTAGATAATAATTAATTTTGCAACCCGAATAAACGAAGTCCATTCCCAGGGATTTTCCATTAATTTAAAAACAGACGGCAGGGAATCGTCATTATACAAACACAATGAAAAAAGATATCCATCCAGAATACAAAGAAGTAGTATTTCACGATTTATCAGCTGATTACAAATTCTTAACTCGTTCTTGCGTTCAAACAACTGAAACAACTGAATTCGAAGGAGCAACTTACCCAGTTTACAAACTTGAGGTTTCTTCTCAATCACACCCTTTTTACACAGGTAAAAATGTATTGTTAGATACAACAGGTCGTGTTGACAAATTCAACAAGCGTTACGCGAAGAACTAGTATTCTTTACAGTATACAAAAAAAGCCTCCACATGTCTTCATGTTGAGGCTTTTTCCGTTTATTTGCAAGATGTGGAAGACAAGCCAACTCCTTGATGATGTACAAATAAGCATACAAATGCGTCCGCTGACTTATACAAGAAAGTTAAGCGAGCTATGGGTAGGACTTAGTACGATCGAAGCCAAATGGAAATCTTTTGAAAATACCCTTTCGTCAGATACCTATATACTAGGTTCTGTATTGCCGGGCGAAGATCTCATCCAACAAATCCTTCAATTACCCTCGGACTCAGCCCTATATTGGGAAAGTCAATGGATCGCTTTTCGAGCTTCGAGTCCACAAAGCGAACATAAACAACTTATATACCTCAAGGACCGACCCGCATTCATTCAATTCCCGGAAGATTTGCTCGAAAACAATAGTCAAGCATTAGTCAACGAAATCAAACCGAACATATTTGACCTTAACAATTTTGCTGAACGCGGCAATACATGTATCAATTCCAAAAACTGCTACATTGACCCTAGCTCATCCATTACCGGATCAATATTAGATGCAAGCCAAGGACCTATCTACATCGGAAAAAACGTAACATTACAAATAGGAACCTACATCCAAGGACCAGCAGCCATCTTGCAGGATAGCATGACAAATCTAGGTGCTAAAATTCGACCCTTTACAACCATCGGCCTAGGCTGCAAAGTAGGCGGTGAAATCAGTGCAAGTATCTTTTTCCCTTACAGTAATAAATCACACGAAGGTTTTATCGGCAATTCTGTCATCGGCTCATTCTGTAACTTAGGCGCATTGACTACCTGTTCTAATGTGCGCAATGATTTAAAATCAGTTCATCTTTACAATTACGCCACAAACAACCAACGCGACACGGGACGAAAATCCTTTGGCATACTGCTCGGTGATTACGTAACAACAGGCATTCATACCAAATTTAACACCGGAACGGTCGTAGGAAACCATTGCAACATCAGTGGCACGCAATTTTTACCCAAATTCATCCCTTCCTTAACCTGGGGCGAGTATCCAAACTTTACACCCTACCGGACGGATCGTGCAGCAGAAAATGCCACGGCATGGATTCATGCCAAAAAACAAGAAATCCCTGAAAATCTGCACAGCAGCATCGAACAAATTTGGAAAGAGGAAGCAAATGCCCGAAATTAGCTTTTTCATTTTTTAGGGAAACCGCATGCGCTTTCAAGACATCCCCGGATTACAACAAACCAAGAAACAATTGAGCCAATCTGTTCTCAACGAACACATTGCCCATGCCCAATTATTTCATGGTCCTATGGGTGGTGCTCAATTAGCCATGGCAATGGCATTTACGTCCTTTTTATTCTGTACAAACCGACAAGGCGAGGATTCTTGTGGAACTTGCCCAAGTTGTCAAAAAGTACATAAAGGAATTCATCCAGACATTGTTTACCTATTCCCTAGTGTTACAACTAAAAAGATCAAAGAGGCAGAATCCGATGTCTTCCTACCTGAATGGCGTAATTTTATCACAGGAGGTCTCTTTCGCGTATTACCCGAATGGCTAGCAGCCATGGGCGCCGAAGGAAACAAACAAGGCAATATTCCGGTCGAAGAAACCCGAAAACTCTTAGGCAAAATAAGCCTTAAACCTTTCGAGGCTCCTTTCAAAGTGGTCATTATTTGGAACCCTGAATCGCTGAATTTGTCTTCCGGAAACGCTCTACTTAAAACTTTAGAGGAGCCACCCAGTGACACCCTATTTTTATTAGTTTGTTCGGATGCCCAAAAGCTGTTGACTACTATCTTATCTAGAACGCAACGCATTGCGATTCAGGCTGTCGACGAAGCATCTCTGGCTGAATTTTTAGTCAAAGAAACGGGAACGAACCTCGAAAATGCGCAAAATTTAGCGATCAGCTGCGAAGGAAATATCGCCTGGGCTTTGGACAAGGCGAAGTCGGAGAATTTAAGCACTTCTACCTGGTTTGCCGACTGGATGCGTGCCGTATATCAAAAGAATCTAAGTAAGCTAGTTGGCCTCGCCGACCAATTCGATGGCCTCGCAAAAGAGGACCAAAAAAGCTTATTGGAATACGCATTGCACATTTTCAGACAATGTTTATATCAAATTTCGGAAGCCCCAACGTTAATTAAAGCATTGGAAAAAGAGAAGGCTTTTATCGCCAATTTTTCCAAAACGTTGAACCGTCAATCCATTGAAAAAATAAGCGAAAAAGTATCCACAGCACATTATCATTTAGAAAGAAATGGTCGGGCAAAAATGATCCATTTGGATTTATCTTTACAAATAATTCGAATAGCTAATGCCAACAAATAAACTCATCCGAATTGGAACGCGAAATTCAGCACTTGCCATGTGGCAAGCGAGGCATATCGCAAGTTTGTTGGAAAATGCAGGCTACACGGTAGAAATCGTTGATATTGTTACCATCGGAGATAAAATTTTGGATCGTTCGCTTTCCAAAATAGGTGCCAAAGGCGTATTTACCGAGGAATTAGAGACCATGTTGCGAAATGGGGAAATAGATATTGCCCAACATTCCGCAAAAGACCTTCCGTCTACTTTGGCTGCAGATTTGCCATTAATCGCTTTTACAAAACGGGAAGCCGCGCATGATGTGGTTCTTAGTCTAAATCCAGATTTCCGTTTAGCTTCGAATAAAGGAGCTGTTGTTGGAACTTCAAGCACACGCCGACGCGCGATGATGGCGAAAGAATTTCCCCAACATAGCTTGGTGGAAATGCGAGGTAACCTCCAAACAAGATTGGAAAAATTAAAGAGTGGGACTAGCGATGCAATGATTTTGGCTTTTGCCGGCGTACATCGCATGGGAATGGAATCTTATATTGTTGAACATTTACCCATCGAAACATTTACACCTGCTGTAGGACAAGGATCAGTTGCTATTCAAAGCTCTAGCCGATTAGATCCTGCATTATCAGCATCTATACGAAAACTTTGCAATGATGACGCAACGGAAGCCTGTTTGTTGGCTGAACGACATTTATTAGCGCAATTAGACGGAGGTTGTAGTGTTCCGGTATATGGACATGCACAACAACATAAGGACGGACTATATTTACGAGGTGGGGTCCTTGGCTTAAAAGGAGAAGTTGAAATGGTAGCATCTGCCACAGGATCTAACCCAGAACAGCTAGGAAAAGCAGTAGCTCAAAATTTAATTGGACAAGGTGCACAAACTCTTTTACAAGATATCAGGAAACAATTAGCATCATGAAAAAAACCATTCTCATAACGGGATCAAATGGCCTATTGGGGCAAAAATTAGTTGACCTACTTAGCAAAGAGTCGGCCGTTAATTTGATCGCAACAGCACGAGGAGAAAACCGTTTGCCTAATCGAGATGGATATACCTATCATTCACTTGACATCACGGACCCACAAGCCGTAGAGAATGTTTTTGCTACCTTCAAACCTGAAATTGTCATACATACAGCGGCAATGACGAATGTAGACATCTGCGAAAGTGATTTAGTTGGATGCGAAGCACTGAATGTCAAAGCGGTGGAATACATCGTAGCAGCTTGCTCAAAATACGACACATTTCTCTGCCATTTATCAACCGACTTCATTTTCGATGGAGAGGCAGGACCCTATGATGAAGAAGCTGTTCCAAATCCAATCTCTGTTTATGGCGAAAGTAAATTAAGAGCAGAACAAATTGTTCAAGCATCCTCCATCCGATGGGCTATTGCGCGGACCGTATTGGTTTTTGGAATCGTCCCGGATATGAGTCGGACGAATATTATTCTTTGGGTCAAAAAATCCCTAGAAGAAGGCAAGCAAATCAATGTGGTTACCGATCAATTCAGAACCCCTACCCTAGCGGAGGACCTCGCGATTGGCTGTTGGCTAATCGCCCAGAAAGAAGCTGAAGGTATTTTCAATATTTCAGGAGAGGAGCTATTAACACCCTATGAAATGGCGATTAAAACGGCGGAATTCTTTCATTTACCTACGAATTTAATCCAGCAAGCTGATTCGTCGACCTTTTCTCAACCAGCTAAAAGACCTCCAAGAACAGGTTTTATATTAACGAAAGCCAAATCGGTTTTAGGCTATAAACCGAGAACTTTTAGCGAGGGAATTGCCTTGATGGCAACCCAGATACAATAAAAAAAGGTCGTCCAATTGGGCGACCTTTTTTATGCATTATAAAGATTAAACTATTCCAATTCTTCTTCAGTATCATTTTCGATGGGCGCTTGTGGTAGAATTTCGATTGAGCTTTCCACTTGTTTGGCAACCTCTTTATTTTCCTCTTGCAAAGTTTCCCAAAGTAAGTCTTTCAACTCTTGAATTCCAGTATTCGTAACAGATGAAATGAATACCAAAGGAAGGTCTTTTGGAAGACTTTCACGCATCTCCTCTTCCATTTCGGGAATGGATAAATCCATTTTAGAAACAACGAGCACGCGACGTTTATGCAATAATTCGGGGTTATATTTTTCTAACTCTCCCACTAAAATCTTGTATTCATCGCCCCAGTTTTCTGCATCAGAAGGAATTAAAAAGCAGAGGATTGAATTCCGCTCGATGTGACGCAAAAAGCGTAAACCAAGTCCTTTCCCTTCTGCGGCTCCTTCGATAATTCCTGGAATATCGGCAACGACAAATGATTTATAATCACGGTAAGCTACAACGCCTAGGTTGGGAACTAAGGTCGTAAAAGGGTAATCGGCGATTTCTGGCTTAGCAGCTGAGAGAACTGATAAAAGTGTGGATTTCCCAGCATTCGGGAATCCAACTAAACCGACATCGGCTAAGACTTTTAATTCCATAACCACCCAACGCTCCAAACCCGCTTCACCCGGTTGGGCATGACGTGGGGATTGATTGGTAGAAGATTTAAAGTGCGTGTTTCCTAAACCGCCACGACCACCTGGTAATAACAAGACTTTTTGGCCTTCTTCTGTTACTTCAGCTAAAAACTCGTTGGTTTCTGCATCTTTAACAATCGTTCCTAAAGGAACTTCAATGAAAATATCTTCACCTTCCATTCCTGAACGACGACCACCTTCGCCACCTTTGCCATTATCGGCAATGATGTGTTTTTGAAATTTCAAATGCAGTAAAGTCCAGTGTTGACTATTTCCTACAATATAGACATGACCTCCCCGACCACCATCACCTCCATCTGGGCCACCTTTGGGAACGTGCTTTTCTCTTCTAAAGTGAGATGAACCACTTCCACCGCGTCCAGAACGCAAGTTAATTTTAACGTAATCAATGAAATTTGATGTCATAATTTAGTCATTAGTCGCTAGTCACTAGCAAATCTTTTTCGAGTATTGAAGATAAGGGCCGAAATCACTAGTCACTAGTCACTAGTCACTAGCCCACAGTCATATCCAACACCTCTTACCTCTTAATTCTTACTTCTCTTCAATAATGGAAACAATTTGAGCGAAAATTTGCTCAATTTCTCCTACTCCATTGATGCCTGTAAATTTACCTTGGTTGGCATAAAAATCAGTTACAGGGGCTGTTTTCTCGGTATATTCTTGTACGCGCTTACGAATTAAATCTTCGTTTTGGTCATCAGGTCTTCCTGAAGTTTTACCACGCTCCAAAAGACGTTGCGTTAATTCTTCATCCGCTACCTCTAAGGCAATCATTTGAGAAATCCCTACGCCATGTTGGGTTAATAATTCATCCAATGCAGCAGCTTGAGCCACAGTACGCGGAAAGCCGTCAAAGATAAAGCCGGCTGCGGATTTATTTTCGTTCAACTTATTATCGATCATGCCAATAACCACAGCATCCGGAACTAATATCCCTTGATCCATTAATTTTTTGGCTTCTAAGCCCAAGGTCGTGCCTGCAGCAATTTCAGCACGCAACAAATCGCCCGTAGACAAATGAATTAATCCATATTTCTCAATCAATTTCGCCGATTGAGTTCCTTTTCCGGCACCTGGAGGGCCAAACAAAACCAAGTTTAACATAAGCTTTTCTTTATAATATAAACGAAAGACAAAGTTACGCAAAGCATTGAGATTTACCTATGAAGAATATGCTAATTACCTGATTATTAAGAAACCATAACCTTTCCATAAATTTTATAACAATTTCAAAAAATAATTACAAAACAGTATAGCATGGGTTAATTTGTTTTATATATTGCTAGACAACGTCGACGTGATTGGTATTACATCGACTATCACTCAAACCTTATATTTTATGAAAAACAATTTCTACGTAAGCAGAGTGGTCTTTCTAATGGCCTTCATGTTAACCCTATCATGGGTGGCCTTTGGACAAGACCGAAAAGTTACCGGTAGTATCCAAGATGCCAAGGGCGGAGGAATACCAGGTGTTTCTGTTGCTGTCAAAGGTACAACTACCGGAACAACAACAGATGGTAATGGAGCTTTCTCCATTAATGTGAAAAGCGGAAACGCTGAATTAGTCATTACTTCGGTTGGCTATGTTTCCAAAAGTGTTGCCGTTGGCAATCGTACAAGCATCACAGTTAAACTGGATGAAGACGTTAGTCAATTGAGCGAAGTAGTCGTAACAGGTTACTCATCCCAACGTAAAAAAGATATTACGGGAGCGGTAACTGTTGTAGGTACTAAGGAACTTAATGCAGTTCCTGCAGCATCTGTAACGCAAATGTTACAAGGTCGTGCTTCCGGTGTAACTGTTGGTAATGATAATTCACCGGGTGGAGGAACGATGGTTCGTATCCGTGGATTTGGTTCAATCAACAACAACTCTCCTTTGTATGTTATTGATGGTGTTCCTACTCAAGGTACATTGAACCAGATTAACCCAGCAGATATCGAATCGATGCAGGTATTGAAGGATGCATCTGCAGCTTCAATCTATGGTGCACGTGCAGCAAATGGGGTTGTGATTATCACGACAAAACGTGGTTCTGAAGGTGAGCCTAAAATCAATTTTGATATGTATACAGGAACACAAGATGTGGGAAAAACACTTGATTTGTTGAATACAAAAGAATTAGGACAATACTATTATGAGTCTGAAATTGGTGCAGGAAAGCCAGCAGGAACTTCTCCTTCAGCGCAGTATCGTTTCGGCGCAGATGGTTCTCAAACGATTTCAGATTATATCTATCCAAACGTTTTTGGTGAGCTTCCAGCTAACTACACTTACACAAATAATATTGCTGATCCTAACTTAGGAAAAACAGCATTCAATATTTCAAAATCAAACAAAGAAGGTACGGATTGGCAGCATGCGATTTTTGGCCCAGCTAAAATCTCCAACTACCAATTAAGTGCTACAGGTGGCACTAAAGGTGGTAAATATGCTATTTCAGCAAGTTACTTCAATCAGGATGGTATCTTAAAGTATACGGGATATTCTCGTTATTCTGTTCGTGCAAATACAGAATTCAAAAAAGGGAAATTAACTTTTGGTGAAAACTTTACTGTAACATATGATGAGAAAATTGGTGTTCCATCAGGAAACAACAACGAATCCAATCCGATCATGTTTGCGATTCGTATTCAGCCAATCATTCCTGTATTTGATATCACGGGTGGCCCTCGTGGCTTAGGTGGCACAAATACATCTGACTTAAACGGATTTGCGGGTTCTAGAGGTTCTAATTTAGGAAATGCTCCTAACCCATTAGCACGCCAATGGAGAGAGAAAGATAACCCAACAAAAGGTTCTCACATCTTTGGAAACGTTTTTGCTGAAGTTGAAATCATCAAAGATTTGAAAGCTCGTACAAGTTTAGGTTTCGAATATAACAACTCGAATCAATCGGTTTATTTAAACCGTGATATTGAAGCAGCTGAACCACGTTCTTCAAACAGCTTAACGGTTTATAACAACTATGATCGCGCGGTAACTTGGTTTAACACCTTGAATTACAACAAAACTTTAGGGGATCATACAGTGAATGTATTAGTAGGTACGGAATCTGTTTCTACCTATGCATTTGGATTTAATGCAGCACGTTCAAATTTTGCATTTGATGATTTATCCTATCGTTATTTAAATAACGGTTCGGCAGCAGGTTTATCTAATGCTGGATCTGGTGCAACTATTACAGCCTTATTCTCACAATTCGGAAAAGTAAACTATGCTTACAAAGATTTATTGTTAGCCGACTTTACATTGCGTCGTGATGGTTCATCTCGTTTTGCTGCTGATTATCGTTATGGTGTGTTCCCTGCGTTTTCTTTAGGAGCTCGTTTAACAGAATTAGCATTCATGAAGGATTTAACTTTTGTGAACGAATTGAAAGTTCGTGGTGGTTGGGGTAAAACGGGTAATCAGTTGATTCCAAACGTATATAACGCATATACATTATTTACTCCCGATCCTAACAACAATGCATACGATATTTCAGGTTCAGGTAACTCAATTGCTACCGGTTTTGATGTCGCGCAATTTGGAAACACAAACGGCCGTTGGGAGACAAATACATCTACAAACATTGGGGTTGATGCAAGCTTCTGGAATAATAAATTAGACGTAAATTTAGATTGGTACACACGTACAACGTCTGACATGTTAACGCAAGTACCTATTCCAAAAACAGCAGGTTCAGCAACCATTCCATATGTGAATATTGGAGAAGTAAACAACACAGGTATTGACATTAACGTAACTTACCGTGATCAAATTGGAGATTTACGTTACAGTATCTCTGGTCAATTCAGTCAATACAAAAACAAAGTGGTAAAATTGAATGATGACCCGAATGCAACAGTATTTGGATACTCTACGCGTCTTCCAGCTATCTCAGTTACAAAGGCAGGATTACCACTTGCTAGTTTCTATGGCTATATTGTGGATGGTGTAATCAAGGATGATGCAGAAGCAGCAGCAGCTCCTAAGTTTGGAACTTACACGCGTGCCGGTGTTTTCAAATTCCGTGATGTGAATGGCGATGGTGTAATCACAGCTGCAGATAAAACGATTATTGGTAATCCGCATCCAGATTTCACATATGGATTAAACTTAAATCTAGGGTATAAAAACTGGGATTTAACGGTATTTGCTCAAGGTGTTCAAGGAAATGAATTGTTCAACTACTTGAAATATTGGACTGACTTCAACACATTCCAAGGTAACCGTTCAAAAGATATGTTATACAACTCGTGGAAAAAGCAAGGGGATGTAGCACTTCTTCCTCGCTTAAACTCACAAGACGGAACAAGTCAACAAATCTCGACTTATTTTGTAGAGGATGGATCATACATGCGCATCAAGAATATCCAATTAACATATAATGTTCCGAAGGTATTCTTAAGCAAAATCAAATTGAGCTCTTTACAAGTGTATGTTCAAGGTCAAAACTTGTTCACGTTCACGAAATACAAAGGCTTAGATCCAGACATCAACTTGAGAACTTCAGGTAATGACAATCAAGATATTCACATGGGTATTGATGAAGGTGCATTCCCTGTTGCTAAATCATACAATGTTGGTTTAAGAGTAGGATTTTAATTAGATATATCATTTGAAAATAAATCAGATATAAAATGAAAAAGTTAATCATAATCGCTTCATTAGTCGCGACAGTAGGTGTCAACTTTTCTTGTTCAGATAGTTTCTTCGCAATTGAACCACAAGGTGCCGCGTCGTTGACTTCATTGAGTAATAAGAATGGTGTAAACGCCTTATTAATTGGAGCCTACTCCCTTATGGATGGTGTAGGTGCTGGAAATACAGGACGTCAGTCCACAATTTCAAATTACGTTTTTGGCGGTATTACTTCCGGTGATGCTGTAAAAGGAACGGATATTGGTGACCAGCCAGAGCAAGAGTACATCGAGCAATTCAACTGGCTTTCAGATAACACGTACTTCTTAGGTAAATGGCAACATTCATATGATGGTGTTGCTCGTGCAAACGAAGCATTGATGTTGGCCAAAAGTGCTGATGTAAAAGACATGACAGATGCTGAAAAAACACAAGTTGTTGCAGAAGCTCGTTTCTTACGTGGTCACTACCATTTTGAAGCAAAGAAAATGTGGAACATGGTTCCCTACATTGATGAGAATGTATATAAACGCGATGATCCAAACTCAACTAAAATTCCAAATGACAAGGACATTTGGGCGAACATTGAGGCGGACTTCAAATTTGCAGCAGATAACCTTCCAGCTACTCAAGCACAAAAAGGTCGTGCAACAAAGTGGGCAGCTAAGACGTATTTAGCTAAGGCTATGATGTTCCAAGCATCTAAGAATCCTGCAAAATATGCTGAGGCGAAAACATTGTTATTAGATGTCTACAATAATTCTGGTAAAAAATTAATGCCAAATTACCATGACAACTACCGTAACATTACGAACAACAATGCAGAATCTATTTTCGAAGTGGAATTCTCTGTGAATGATGGTTCTACTGGTAATAATGGTAACGCTGGTGATAACTTGAACTGGCCATATTCAGCCAACTCACCAGGTCGTGGATGTTGTGGTTTCTATTTGCCATCACAAAACTTAGTGAATGCATTCAAAACGGATGCAGATGGCTTACCGATGATTGGTTCGAAAGCAGATGGTACAGCTGACAGTTATAATGCTGTTGATTTACCTAACGATCAAGGCTTGAAATCAAACCAAGCTTTCGATTTGAAGAAAGATGTACCGGTAGATCCTCGCTTGGATTGGACAGTAGGTCGTCGTGGTGTAAACTTCCTAGACTGGGGTAAAATGCCAGGCTATGATTGGATCCGTAACCAAAACTATTCAGGTCCTTACATCGGTAAAAAATGGATGTATTATTTAGCAGACGAAGGAAGCTCTACTCACTCAACAAGTAAACGTGCGGTTAACAACAATTACCGCTTGTTGAAAATGTCATCCGTTATTCTTTGGTTAGCGGAATGTGAAGTTGAATTGGGTAATTTAGGTGAAGCTGAAAAATATGTCAACTTGATTCGTAACCGTGCAAAAACGGGATCTGTTCAAGATGCAAGTGTGAATTATGTAGTGAACCCTTATCCTACAGGTACATTCGCTTCAAAAGGCAAAGAGTATGCACAAAATGCCGTTCGCATGGAGAGCCGTTTAGAGTTTGCTATGGAAGGTCACCGCTTCTTCGACTTAGTTCGTTGGGGTATCGCTCAGCCATATCTTCAAAAATACATCGAAGAAGAGTCTAAAAATGGCACGGACTTAACAGGTAGAACCTATAACAAAAGAGGTTATTTAGCAGGTAAAAAAGATAACTTCAAAGTAGGAAGAAATGAATATTTCCCATTGCCAAACGATGAGATTCTAAATTCACAAAAAGCAGGTGCAGCTACCTTGAAGCAAAATCCTGGATATTAATTCGTTTTTTGTTTTGTTTAAAAGTCAGGACTTCGGTCCTGACTTTTTTTATTTAATCTCGACAAGAATTAACCTATATTTGAATAAATTATACCCTCTATGCTAGCTGAACAATTTGAGCAAATCATCCAAAAAAGAAGATCAAATCGCCTCTTTGACGTAAATATCCCTGTAGACGATTCCGTTATTCAGCGCAGTTTAGAACGTGCCATATTATCTCCCAACAGTAGCAATATGCAATTATGGGAATTTCATTGGATTCACAGTCCTGAGAAAAAAGCTGAATTCCATGCCCTATGTTTAGGACAATCAGCGGCTAAAAATCCCGCTCACTTAGTTGTATTCGTCACACGTCAAGATCATTGGAAACAACATGCCCAATGGAATCTTGATCAAATAAAAAATAGCCTTCAAGGCAAAGAACCTGGTAAAAGAGAAAAAAGAGGCTTGCAGTATTATGGCCAATTGATGCCCTTGCTTTACCGACAAGATATCTTCGGAATATTCACGCTCATCCGGAAATCCATGTGTTTCTTCATGGGTATACGTAAACCATTCATGCGTTTTGGGGGAAAAGCAGACCAACGCGTCATGGTGCACAAATCGTGTGCTTTAGCCGCACAAACGTTCATGTTATCGATTGCCGCCGAGGGTTTTGACTCTTGCCCTATGGAAGGGTTTGATGCCGTTCGTGTTAAAAAGGCATTAAATTTGCCTTCAGGAGCAGAAATCAACATGATTATTTCGGTGGGGAAAGGTATGCAAGAAGGTGTTTGGGGAGAACGTTTCCGTTTACCTTACAACGATGTCGTGATTAAATACTAAAGGCAATCCACATCGGGTATCACCTGCACGCCTTTGAAAATAGGTTTGCTTGGTAACTCATCAAGAACTAAGCGAAGATCCACTTTAAATTGGGCTAAGGATACTCCCTTTTCCAATTTGATTAGAATTTCCATGACGAATTGATTCCGTATACGTTCAATTAAGGGACGCTCCGGACCCAAAATCCGTCCATGACCATATTTAGCCTTTAGTATCGCACCTAATTCATGTGCGGCTTTCTCTACCTGATTGGATTCCATGTGGCGAAGCGTCAACTTAATTAAGCGAACAAAGGGCGGATAATGATATCCCTCCCGCTCCACAATCTCATCCGCATACAAGGCAGCATAATCTCCCGATTGAATGAATTGGAACAATCGGTGAGATGGTTGATTCGTTTGAATAAACACCTGGCCTTGCTCATCTCGCCGACCGGCTCGCCCGGCCACCTGCGTGATTAATTGAAACGCGCGCTCATGCGCCCTGAAATCCGGAAAATTGATAATACGATCCGCATCAAAAATGGCTACAGTAGAAAGGCCATCAAAATCAAGCCCTTTAGCCACCATTTGGGTACCTACTAAAATATCGATATTTCCCGACTGAATCTCAGCCAATAAACTATTAAAAGCCGTTTTGGAGCGCGTGGTATCCAAGTCCATCCGACCAATACGCGCATCAGGAATAAGCAATTGAAGCTCTTCTTCTAACTTTTCGGTCCCATAGCCCATCGTTTTTAGATTCGTCCCCCCACATGCCCCACAGCGACGTAATAAACCCTCGCGATAGCCGCAATAATGACAGCGCAATTCTTGATCTTTGGCGTGATATGTCAAACTCACATCACATTGATTGCATTCTGCAATCCAATCACAATCTTGACATTGAATATAAGGGGAATAGCCTCTTCGATTTTGGAATAAAAGGCTTTGTTTTCCTTTCTGAAAATTCTCATCCAACATCGTAACCAAATCCACCGAAAATCCGCCCTTCATCTGCTTCATTTTGGTCGCATATTTGGTATCAATCAAGGTCATTTCGGGCAATGTGGCCTTTCCAAAGCGTTCCGTCAATGTAACCAAACCATATTTCCCCTGCTTTGCTTGGTAATAGGATTCTATGGATGGAGTAGCTGAACCTAAGAGCACTTTGGCTTTTTGTTGGCCCGCTAGCACCATCGCCACATCACGCGCATGGTAACGCGGTGCTGGATCGACTTGTTTAAACGAAGACTCATGTTCCTCATCCACAATGATCAAGCCCAAACGCGAAAATGGTAAAAACACGGATGAACGAACACCCACCACAAATGGATATTTTCCTTCTACAATGGATTTCCAAACCTCCACGCGTTCATTATCCGAGAATTTCGAATGGTAAATCCCCACCTGCTCCCCAAATATTTTTTTCAATCGGGCAACAATTTGAGTAGTTAAAGCAATCTCAGGCAACAGATACAGCACCTGATCGCCATTGGCCAAGGCTTCTTGTATTAATCGGATATATATCTCCGTTTTGCCACTTCCTGTGATACCATGCAATAACACAGTCTCCTTTTCTTGAAACTGTTGGAGTATCGACTGATATGCTTTCTCCTGTGGAGCATTTAAATCAAAACTCGCAGGAATAAAATCATCGGAATCACTCCCAAACCGAGAAACGATGGTCTCAAATGATTCAAAAATCCCATGTTTTATGAGTGTTTGCAAAGCACTTTCCGACAAGCCTGCTTGGGTGAAACTCGATTTCTCGAGTCCACGTTGGTTCGTTTCCGCATCTCGCATGACAGGTATGTACTGCAGATAATGCAAGAGAATACTGATTTGCTTGGTCTTGGATTCTAATTCACCTATCAGCGTCGTAATAGCACCTTTATTCGCATAATTTTGAGCGAGTCGAATACGCCGTTGAACCTTTGGCGTATATCGGTCTTTTAATTCATCAAAAATCAAAATTGCCCCCTTACCCACCATCGCTTTGATGTGATGATAAGGACTTTTTACTTCCGCGACCCGCGCAACCTCATCGTAGGAAAGGGATCCTTTTTCTTGAATCGCTTGAAATATAATCGTTTCCTTTTCCGTTAATTCATGAATTGCTTGAAATTCGGGATGTATTTGTACTTTCGATTGACTCGAAATTTTGAGTCCTGCTGGCAAAGCTACTTGGAATACCTCACCTGGGTAACACATGTAATAATTAGCCACCCATTGAAATAAGGCAATTTGAGATGCCGTAACCAACGGGGATTCATCCAGAATCTCTAAAATGTATTTCGCTTGGTATTGTTTCGGAGGCTGGTGATGAACACTGACAATAACGGCCGTCAACACTTTGGTACTTCCAAAGGGAACTACGATACGGAGGCCCGCCTCAACCCAGGTAGCCCATTGTCGGGGAACGCGATAGGTAAAATAGCGTGGAATAGGCAATGGGAGTAATGCATCAACAAAAACTGTTGATTCTTCCGACTCAAAAAGCACCTTAGATTCCCCCATAATAAGCTACAAATAAACAGAAAGTTCAGGAACCGAACAAGTTACTATTTCCAAGAAAGTGTTTGAATTAAATGAAGCGCATCTTGCTTCAGAAAACGGATTATCGGGGCTAAGGAATCGTTTTGGGTTGCTGTTTTTACATAGATTGCTCCACGTAAAAAATGTTTGGTGCTATCCGTGGTAAAAAACTGCAAGGAAGTCGCTACTTCCCCATTTAATTCAATCAATCCCGCTTTTCTACCATCTGAGGTAGTCATGACATAATCATGAATTCCGGCAGCCTTTCCCTGATGCTTATATGCTAAGGCAAATGCATCATTGATCAGCGCCTTCATTTTTTGTTTATCTCCTCCCAGTGGTTTATAGGTAATTTGAATAAAAGCATCCCAGCTTGGATAGTACAAATAAATCCAATGTGGTTCGGCTTTAAAGACTTCTTTTTTATTCCCGATTGTAACGGTGTCTGGAATCACTTGAGCGAATTTTGAAACCTCAAATTGATAGGGATGGCCTGCTTCTAAAGAAACGTATTGGGCCTTAGGAAGATCAATCCGATTGTAACCTTTGGGACGGGGAACATCACCTACTTGCTCTTGATTACAAGCAAATAAACTAATAACTAGTCCGAGCAAACAAAGGTATTTCGTCATAACTATTGAGGCATATCGACTCCGTGGTAATCCAAAATAGGCTTTTGGATTGCTTGAAAAACCTGCTCACGTAAAACAGGTAAATCTTCTTGTGTCATTCCTTTCGTATCAATGGGCGCATGAATACGCACACGAACAACACCTGGTTTCAGAACGAATTTCGCGTCGTCCAGTAATTGATAATTATTCAAAAAGGAAATCGGCAATACGGGAACCTGTTGCTGAATCGCCATCGCAAATGCCCCATCCTTTAATGGAGTCGACATAAAAGGAAAACTTTTTGACGTAATCCCTCCCTCTGGGAAAATAATAATGCTTCTTTTGGATTGCAGCGCGCGAATAGATTTGGCTAAAGTTGCGGTCCGACTACCCCGATCATTACGATCTACTAGGATATTTAATCTTGCGTATAAATAGCCAAACAAAGGCACTTTTTGGATCGAACTCTTCCCAACAAATGAAAAATAGTTGGGCAAAATCTTCACAAAAGCAGGAATATCTAAATAGGAAAAATGGTTCGCACAGAAAACATAGACTTGTTTGGGATCTAATTTTTGTTCAGATATTACCTCAAAACGCAAAAATCCAAAGGCAAAAAATAAACGTGACCAAACACGAACCAATTTGTGTGCATAGCGCTTGGTATCCTTATGCTGCAAACAGATTACCATGAATGGATAAAGGGCAAGAAACCAGCCAATAAACCAAAAACCGGTCCATACAGAGTATAGACCGATTAGCGGATTTGATAAATAAGGATTTTTTTTCTTCATGGGTAAACCCTGAAATTTATTCTACGATACCTAATTGAACCGTATTGGTTTTCTTTGTCGTATGCGCAGGAATGGAAAGCGTTGTTACAAAAACGTCGCCAACCGATAATAATTGTTCTTTTTTCAAGCGATCAACCATTCCTTGAACAGTTTTCTCAGCGCTTTCAGATGCAGCATCGTAATAGAATACTTTCACACCCCATAACAAGCCCATTGTTGACATCAACTGCTTATTGTTTGTAAATACATACAAATCAGCTTTTGGACGGTGTGCAGATAATTTAAACGCAGTTTGTCCTGAATTTGTAATGCAAAGGATTGCTTTTGCTTTCGAGTCACGCGCCAAACGACATGCTCCCGAGATCAAACGATCTGTTAACGTTACGTTAGGTGTATTTGCCAAAGCGTGATTTTTGAAATAAATCGCAGCCTCGTCTCCACGAACGATTTCGATCGCGTTTTGTTGTTCCTCTACAACTTCATGAATGTGAGCCATTGTCTCAACAGCCTTGATAGGATATGCTCCAGAAGCAGATTCACCTGATAACATCGTTGCCGATGCACCTTGTAATACGGCATTCGCAACGTCAGATGTCTCAGCACGTGTAGGAACTGGGTTTGTAATCATGGACTCCAACATCTGAGTAGCCACAATAACAGGCTTACCAGCTGCCGTACATTTCTCAACCATTACTTTTTGAAGGTAAGGAACAACAGCACCGTCCATTTCAACACCTAGGTCACCACGAGCAACCATGATTGCATCCGTAGCCTCAATAATTTCATCTAAATTATCGATCGCCTCTGGCTTCTCGATTTTAGCAATAACTTTCGCCGTTTTACCGTAAGCTTTGATTTTATCTTTGATATCCCAAATATCAGATGCCTTGCGTACAAATGATAATGCGATCCAATCAACACCATGATCTAAACCAAAATATAAATCGGCCGTATCTTTTTCAGTCAAACATGGCAACGAAACTTTCGTTCCAGGAAGGTTAATACCTTTCTTCGACTTCAAAATTCCGCCATAAATAACTTCGGTTACAACTTCTTTTTTCTCTTTATCAATTGAAAGTACTTTAACTTCTAAGTTACCATCATCCATCAAAATACGCTCACCTACGTTTACGTCTAAATACATGGAAGTGTAAGTCGTTCCAACCTTTTCAGATGTTCCCAAAAGGTTTTCATCCATCGCAAAGATCAATTGCTTTCCTGCCTCTAAAGGCACGCCATTGTTCTCCACTAATTGCGTACGAATTTTTGGACCTTGTAAGTCTTGTAAAACGGTTAGATTCAAACCTAACTCATCGCTGATCGAACGAATAGTCTGTAAACGTGCTAAATGATCTTCATGCGTTCCATGAGAAAAATTTAGACGGAAAATATTCACTCCTGCTTGAGCTAATTGGATTAAAGCTTCTCTTGTTTCAGATGCTGGGCCTACAGTGGCAACAATTTTTGTTTTGCGTTGGTACGACATAGATTAGTTTAGTCAAATTACTTTGCAATTTACATTTAAGTCGGCAAAAAATGGAATTAAATCAAGATAATAAACCCGATTTTTTGTAAAAATTTAAGAATTCAATGCCATATCACTCCTTGCATCTAATTTTTTACTCGTTTTATCCTATGCAACAAGAAGCATAAAAAAAGGAGCTCAATTGAGCTCCTTTCATTTGTAATTCTTACGATTAGTTTTCCCACATGTCATGCTCCATTTCAAGTAACTTATACTCGAGCAATTGAGACATCATCAAACCTTCTTTTTCTCCTCCATAAAGGTCTGTCAAAAACTTGTTCTCGACATTTCCTTTCTTGATGATACGCGCTTGGAACATACGTAAGTCGAAAGCATCTGCCATGTTTTTGTGCTGCGTTTCATTCTCTGAATTGTACCAAATACAATTCGGATTCGAACGGAACAATTTATATAAATCCTTATAACGGAATGACGCAACCGCTTTATCAAAACCCGCTTTCGTTTTTGATGCTGGTATAATCAAGCTGATGGATTGAATATCGAAATATAAACGAGAGCGACGACGATCAATAATCGCATCCTCACGAATTTCTAAAATCGACAATTCCTTAGGGAAATAGTACGATACTGCTGCAACAGCTGGCTTTTGTTCAAAAGCATCTTTAGCTGGTGCTCCTGCAGGTTTTGCAGCTCCACCCCAGCCATCATCAGTTCCTGCAGTCTTTGGCGCAGCACCCTCAGCACCAAAACCTGCCGCTTTTTCAGCATCAGATAATGCAGCCTGCTCCGATTGCTCCTCCATTTTCAAGTTATCTTGAAATTGCTCTGGCGTTAATTTCGTCAACAAAGAATCGTTTGCATAAGGAGTTAAAACACCCGCTTTTACCCAATCCAAAATAAACTTTGAGATCTCATTATTAACCGAGAAAAAAGGTTGGTTAATTTTCTCGTTCAAATCCATGCGACGCCACAAACGCGCTTTGTAATGAATGCTTGATTCATCAATAGGACGAACAGAATTTTGATTTGGTGGCAAAGGCTTTTCTTGTGCTTGAGCGACAAAACCCAAAACAGTCAATACCAATAACAACAAACACTTATTTACTAATTTCATACGATTCATGTTAATTCAAAGGAATGTTTTTCGCCATGGTAAATGGAATGGTTTCAACAGCTCCTTTAAAATTCTTCCGTTGAACTCCTTTAATTTCAATGTAATAGCGGTCACCTGCTTGCGCCTGTGCTGCTAATTTAGCAATCGACCCAGAACCTTGTAAGGTAATGTCATCAATTTTCCGTTGGCCACGTGCTAAAGCTACATACAATTCCGAAACACGGAAATTTGCATCTTCCGGATTCGTCGACTTGAACGATTCATCCGCGATTGCACGCGCATCAATGCTCCTTAATCCCGATGCACTTGCACCACGCTTCTCGTCTAACTCTCCCCCATTTCCAAAAACACGAACTTCAGGTCTTGGCACACGACGCACACGGAATGTTTCTTTACCCAACAAGGTTCCCCCGTTTGCAATATTCAACGTTATTGTTGCAGCAGACGGTACAATTGTTACTTTGCCACGATTTTGACCTCCGATCGCCTCTCCACCTTCCGCAGAGAATGATGGATTCCATAATGCGCCCAAACCAGGACTCGCAACACTTAAACGATTCGCACAGCCTAAATAAAGTGCTGGCAATGTTGCGGTTTCAATGTTATAGGTTGGCTTTAATACGAAATATTCTTTCTGAATTGTTTCTGTCTTAGGCCCTAGTGGACTCATGTAAGAAACTGAAGCCGTATAGGTCTTCTTCGACAAACCATTCGCATCGAATCCACCACCTGAGGTCTTGAATTTGATTTGACCACGGCCGTCAATGACTGGAATGGATGATCCATTGAAGCTCATGCGAGGAGTAAAACCACTCGATGTTGCCGCAATAAACACTTCAGCTTGGTATTCCATCCCCGCTACTACTGTATTGGCATTCGCAGACACTTGCGCAAATACTTTATCAAACTTAATCTCCTTCGCTCCTACTTTCGCAGCTAATTGCGCTAAGACATCACTTTCATAACGACGAACTTCCGCTTGCTTCTGTGAAATCGTTGCCATGGCAGCTGGCACAGGAGTTTGAGCAAAATTTAATTCAGCAAAATCCTTATTCGCTTGATTCGCATCTTTGCTAGCAATAGGATCAGATTTTGCATCATTAGCTAAGGAAGGGAATTTCGTTCCTGGATCTGCTAATTTTTCCAAATCCTGCACATATTTTGAAAACATGGCTTCCAACTTATAGGCCTCTCCCGATTTATTTGCTCCTACCATTAAGGTAAATACTTTCTCCTCTTCTTTTGGGTTTTTGATATTACCCGTTTCAGGATCAATACCGCCACCTGCTTCTAGAATTTGGCTCTTCAAAGCGTCCAAATGATTCACTAATGCATCAGCTAAGCGACGAACTTCATTCGCACGTTTAACCACATCCGCATAAGCACCTGGATTAGGTAAATCTTTGATTCGCTCCTCAATTCCCTGAACCATTCCTTTATTTTTGGATGTTGCCGATTGGTTGGCAATCTCCAAACTGGAATTCAGAATCGTAAATTTTTGTAATAATGCATCTGATACTTGTAAGGCAAGTAATGCCGTCAGTACTAAATACATCATCCCGATCATTTTCTGCCGGGGTGTTTCTTTTAAACTAGCCATATTATCTAAGCTGTAATAAAATCAATAATTATCCTTTCATAGCAGTCAACATGCTGCCATACACTTGATTTAATGCCTGTATGTTGGCATTCAACTTAGCTAATTCTGCTTTGAATTGCTCTGCATCTTTCGAAGTCGAAGCAATTTGCTCAACCGTTGTATTCACGTTTCCGTAATATCCATTAATCGCTTTCAAATGCTTGCTAGACTCTTGGATTTCTGTCTCGTAAATCGCATTCAATGCAGCTAATTGATCTCCTGCCTTCGCGTATTGTTGGGCATATTTCGCAGCTTCTGTCGAAGAAATCGAAATGGACCCCAATGAAGCGTTCGCATCAGAAACTGTTTTGTTCAATGAACCTAATGAAGCAGACGATGCATTTAATGATTGTACAAAATCATTTGCAGCACCTGTTGCTTTTGTAATTTCTTGTAAGCTGTTAGCTGTCTCAGTCAAGCCTTTCAAGCTCTTCGTCAAGTTTTCAACAACATCCGCTCCTAAACCTGTTTGGTTAGCTAAGTTCGCTAAACCATTTCCAGCAGGACGAGGGATAGCTTCGCCACCTACTAATTCTGGGTAAACATTTTCCCAGTTATATTCTTTTTCCGGTTTCGCTTGAATGTATAACACACCAAACAAAATAAAAATAGCAGCTTCCGTGAACATACCCACCATCAACATCTCGTTGGCACCTTCCCAGTGAACAATTTTAAACAAAGCACCAATAATTACTACAGCAGCACCAAAACTCGCCACCACATTGATTGATTTTTCTAATCCTTTCATTTGATTAATCTTTAATATCTTTTATTAATTATTTCTTTAAAGCTGGACGGCCTAGGTAACGCATCATCGATCTAAATCCGATATACGAACGCTTCTTGTTTTGCAACTCATAAGCACGTGTACCTGTTTCCAAATAATAGGCAATATCCTTCCAAGATCCTCCACGAACCACTTTACGTGGCTCATCAGCATCTTTATTCACCGTGTTCAAATCCCAAGTAACCGCAGATGCATTATCTGAATAGGCATCTTCACACCATTCAGCTACGTTCCCCGACATATTATATAAGCCAAAGTCATTCGGATCATAGGCATTTGCTGGTGCCGTATACGCATAACCATCCGCATCGTAGTTACCACGATGTGGTTTGAAGTTGGCCATCAAACAACCTTTTGCGTTCGCCACATAAGGATTTCCCCAAGGGTATTTTGCAGATGCGCGACCACCACGTGCTGCCCATTCCCATTCTGATTCAGAAGGCAACTCAAAACGTGGCAAAATGTACATCCCTTGTTTCTTGCGATATTCGTTCATCATTTTTGAACGCCACAAACAGAAATATTTGGCAGCTTCCCAACTAACCCCTACCACAGGATATTGGTCAAAAGCGGGACTTGAGAAATAATATTCCAACATCGGATCACCGTTGTGGTATGTAAAATCGCTCTTCCAAACCGTTGTATCCGGATAGAATTCAGCCATGATTTTATCCTCTCCTAATACAGAGACAGAGTCTTTCAATAAAGAATTTGTGAATTGACGATACTCGTGATTCGTGATTTCTGTATCATCCATATAAAATGCCGCTACCGTCACACGCTTATTAAAGCTGATTCCGGAACGAGAAACATCTTCATCCGCTTGGCCCATCATATAACTTCCAGAAGGCACAAGCACCATGCCATAAGGCGTAGGCTGACTCCATCCTTTACGGGCTCCTGCGACAATTTCTCCATTTTCGATACCTGGAGCATCTTTAGCAGACTTTCCAAATTTCAATCCACCCTTTTTCGAAGATGAACTTCCTTTTGAACTACTAAGAGTCTTAGAACTACTTGAGCCTCCTTTTGAACCACCACAACCCGCAAGGATTGCTGTCAAGGCAAGGGCTGACAACATGAGTGTCAAAGGCTTTCCAACAAATTTAAAATTCATAAAGACGAATTATTATATCTTTTTTGTAAACGAGATCAATCTCAAAAAATTGTGCTGAACTTATTCAGCGTACACAATTAAATCAAATTCCTCAAAATTAAGGGAATTTCTAATAATTCATTGCAATTCCCCCCCTTTTTTTTGCGACATTTTTCAAGATATGCCTAATTAAATCGAGGGGTCTTGATCGGTACAAAACGAGATGCTGTTTGAAAACTTGGCAAAACAAATCGCAACATCACTTCATGCGATATATTTGACTTTACCGCCGAATTAATCATGGACAAATCCAATGCATATGCCAAATCAAGTCGATTATTCATCAGCGACACCCCTGCCATCGCAGTAGCTGCATCATCCCAACGATACCCCGCACCCACCCAAAACTGTTGATGGTATATAACCTTCACCCCCACCTGAGACGAAACAATTCCATTGTAGTAGTTGACCTGCGCGAAAGGACTCCATTCAAATCGATCGTTTATCGAAAGATTCGCCCGAACATGCGCATTCGCAGCTAATTCATTGGCCAATTTCAGACTAGGATTACCAAAATCATATGCTGATTGATTCAGATGCGAAATACCAATACCTAATTCCAATAAATCTGTTGTGTACATAACCCCTGCATTAAAATCGGGCAATGCTTGAGAAACTTGTTTACCAGACAATTCAACTGCCAGTGGATCATTCGAATCCCGCACACGAAAAACGCGCCCATCAAATGATTTAGTCTGCATACCAAATCCCAAACCCATAGAGAATGCTGCCCCATTCGCCAAAGGCAAATGATAAGCTACTTGTAACCGTACGACTTGTTGGCCCACACCCGACGGTGTTTTATCATTCATCACAATCAAACCCATTCCTAGATGTTGGAAATTCAACGGCAACGACAACCCAACAATACTTGTTCCTAAATTACCATTTCCGTCTAGTGATGTTTCATAAGAAGTCCATTGATTTCGGTATTGCATTTGGACGTAGGCATCGCGACCAGCGCCCGCGGCGGCTGGATTAAAATACAGGGAATTGAGATGATATAGACTTAAGCCCGGGTTTTGTTGTGCGAAGACTCCTGAGCTGATGCAGCAAAGTAGTAATAAGCCCAATACGAATTTAAATCCCTGCATGGTTATGATTTGGCAAAAGCTGAGCTAAAAATAAACAAAATTAGCTTAGTGGGATAGTATCTAACAAAAAAAAGCTCCGAATGGAGCTTTTCAATTATTTATTGGCTTGCTTGATGTAATGTTCCAAAGCACCCGTCATCGAAGGAGCATTGGGCATAGGAGCCTGAATATCTAACAGGAGACCTGCGTCATGCACTGCTTGCGCAGTCGTAGGTCCAAAAGCAGCTAACCGCGTATTATTTTGCTTAAAATCAGGGAAATTTTCAAACAAAGACGTAATTCCAGAAGGACTAAAAAATGCAATAACATCATAAAAGACGTTCTCCAAGTCGGAAAGATCCGCCGAAACTGTTTCATACATCACAGCCTCTGTTAATTGGAAATCATTGGTCCCCATGTAATCAGGTAAATCTTTTTGACGCTTATTTGAGCAAGGAAACATAAACTTCTCCGTCTTATGCTTTTTGATAACCTCTAATAAATCTAAGGCAGTCTTCGTTCCTGTAAAAATCTTACGCTTACGAATAACAATGTATTTATGTAGATAATTAGCTGTTTGCTCCGTAATACAGAAGTATTTCATGTCGGCAGGCACCTCAATCTTCGCCTCTTTACAGATGCGGAAGAAATGGTCAATCGCATTCCGACTAGTAAAAATGATTGCTGTATGCGATAAAATATCGATTTTTTGCTTTCTGAAATCCTTGTATGAAATCCCTTTGACATCGATAAATGAACGAAAATCCACTTTAACGTTGTATTTACGCTCAATCTCTGAATAAGGAGATTTTGCCGCATCTGCTGGCGCAGCTTGGGTAACAAGGATACTTTTTACTTTTTTCAACCGTTTAACATCAGGTTGAGCAACATTAGCAACTACACTCATATTAAAATATTCTAATTAAGCATTCTTGTTTGGCCTTAAACTGAAAATGCCTGCAAATATACGACAAATTTTATCAATTAAGTATCTGCCATTACATGTATTCCGGAAAAATCAATTCTCGTAATCCAAATACCATTACCTGCCCTTCCATCAAGATCAAATAGGCCAATAAGGATAATTGATTCACTGGATAGGTCTTACGAAATACCTGAAAAAAGTATACAGCCCGCAACACAAAATAAGCCGTTATCACGTAAGAGATGTATGTTAAATTAACCGGATACATGGGCCCCATATACACCGAGAATAAACTCAACAAGCTAAACAATACAATAAAAAACTGCAAGTTCGCCTGAACCGATTTAAAAAAATGGGCCTCCGCGATATGTGGTAAACGAAATAGGTTAGTAAATAACTTATACATAAAATACCTACTCACAAATAAAGCCAAGCCAAGCAATGTTCTAGACAAAATAAACCCGATCGCAGGAAGGAATCGTTGCAAATTTTCTTGGGTTTCAAAAAAAGCATCATTGGATTGATTCAGCAAGCCATTATAAAATGAAAAGCAGGCTGTAATTAAACTCAACAATCCGATTACCAATAAATGAGGAAATGCGAAGGTGTTTTTCAACAATACTTCTTCTTTGATCTCCCAATGTATCCAATCGGAGAACCGAAAATAGGCAGCAAAATATCGTGGGAAAGCCGCGTACAAAACCCCTAAGAAAAACAAAATCAAGAGAAAGGCAGAACCAAAAAACTGATTAAATAAATAAGCATTCCGTTGGCGTAAATTCAGCATATCTGAAAACGTCGCATTATCCTCCTCCACTTTTCGTTCCAACAAAACGGTTTGAGGAAGTCCAGCCATTTTGGCCTGGTAAAAACTAAAATACAGCGGATTGGCGTTTGGATATAGTTTTTGCAAGCTGTCTACGGACCAATGGTAATGTTTGCCTTTTGTTAAATGACTATGAAAGGTACCTTGCAGAAACAACACATAATCGTCATCCAAATCCATGCGGAAATAGGTATGCGGAAATTCTTGGAGCGGGATAGCCAGCGATTTCGACTTGAAACTGTAGTGTTTCCCGGAGATATAGGGCAGGAAGGTTTTTAAATTTGGTTGATAGACAAGCCAAGCTTTGTCAAGCGGTTGCACTAGCTGCCATTTAGCTGCAGGCACTTCCGTAGAAAGCAATAATAGTAACAATAAAAAAAATCTGCTAATCTTCCCCAAGGGAAAATGACTAGCAGATTTTGAACTAAAAGGAATCATCCTTATTGAATTATTTTCCAGCTAATGCTTTGATCATCGTTTCGCCGATATCCGCTGGAGAGTAAACTACGTGAATACCACACTCTTGCATGATCTTCATTTTCGCTTCTGCTGTATCATCTGCACCACCAATGATAGCACCAGCATGACCCATACGACGACCTTTCGGTGCTGTTTGGCCTGCGATGAAACCTACAACAGGTTTACGATTTCCGTCTGCTTTGATCCAACGAGCTGCTTCAGCTTCCATGCCGCCACCAATCTCACCGATCATCACGATACCTTCAGTTTCTGGATCGTTCATCAACAATTCAACCGCTTCTTTTGTTGTTGTTCCAATGATTGGATCACCACCAATACCGATTGCAGTTGTTTGACCTAAACCTGCTTTTGTTAATTGATCTACTGCTTCGTAAGTCAAAGTTCCCGACTTAGAAACAATACCCACACGACCTTTTTGGAAGATAAAGCCTGGCATGATACCTACTTTACATTCGTCAGCCGTCATAACACCTGGACAGTTTGGCCCGATTAAACGACAGTCATGGTTAGCAATATATTCCTTCGCTACAATCATATCTTTCGTTGGAATACCTTCCGTGATACAAATAATCACTTTGATGCCAGCATCCGCAGCTTCCATGATCGCATCCGCAGCAAATGCGGGTGGAACAAAAATAATCGATGTATCAGCACCTGTTTTTGCAACAGCCTCAGCAACTGTATTAAAAATAGGGCGTTCTAAGTGAGATCCTCCTCCTTTTCCTGGGGTCACCCCTCCTACCACTTGCGTACCGTATGCAATCATTTGCTCTGCATGAAAGGTACCTTCTGTTCCTGTAAAACCTTGTACTATAATTTTCGAATTCTTGTTAACTAAAACACTCATTTCGTAGGGGTTAAATAAACGTAGGCGTAAAATTTTTCCAAAGGTACAAATTATTGATAATATTCATCAAAAACCTTTAATCGGATGAAATAAAAATTCGAACAGATTTTTTTATGTAAATTCGAATTCCAAAATATTCGCATGCTCAAACAATTACACATACAGAACTATGCCCTCATTGACTCCGTCAATTTGAGCCTTTCTGATGGCTTGAGCGTCATTACCGGAGAAACCGGCGCCGGAAAATCCATCCTATTAGGCGCCATTGCCTTGCTGATGGGTGCCCGTGCCGACGGGAAATCGCTGTACGATCCCGAAAAAAAATGCATCATCGAAGGGACATTTGCTTTGTCAAACTACCCACATATACGCCAACTATTCGAAACGGAGGGTTTGGACTTCGAAGATCCTTGCATCATTCGTCGGGAAATCAATCCTCAAGGAAAATCACGCACCTTCGTAAATGACAGCCCGGTGACCTTGGATTCCTTGCGGAAAATCGGCCAGGAATTAATCGATGTGCATTCACAGCAAGATACGTGGTGGATGGCGCACCCCGACTTTAGCCTCGAAATAGTTGACAGTTTTGCCCAAAACCAATCGCTTAAAAATTCCTATACACTCACATTTCAAGCGTTTATTCAAGCCCAAGAGCACGTTGATAATTTAGTCAAACAAGCTGCTTCCGGCATACAGGGACTTGATTTTATGCAATTCCAATTTCAAGAACTAGACACGGCCCAATTACGCATTGATGAATATGAGGGTTTAGAGGTTGCCGTTGAAAAAGGTGAAAATGCGGAACAAATCCATGAAAAACTAGCTGGATTGGCCAATCTGTTGAGTTTGGATGAAATATCCATGGGCCAACAAATGCGTATGGCACTTCAACATACGCAGGCATTGAGTAAATGGGATCCAACCTATGAGGATTGGAAGGCTCGTTTAGATAGCATCTGGATCGAACTCAAAGATCTAAGTAATGAGGTTGAACGCGAAGCGGAGGATTTCCAATCCGACCCAGCGAGCTTACAACGTCAACAGCAGCGTTTGGATCTACTCAATCGACTTTTGCAAAAATATCAAGTTACTGATATTGCCTCACTAATCGAATTGCGCAATCAATTGGATGACCAAATTGCGAGCTTTGCCAATATGGATGAATCGATCGCAAAGGCAAAAGAAAGTTTAGCAAATGCACAAGCACAGGCTGAAAAAGCGGCAGCGCAATTGAGTAAAAGCAGGAATGAAGTATTAGAAAATATCGTAAGCCAACTAAGGGATTCGCTGTCATCCCTTGGCATTCCTAATGCAACGCTGGCATGGGAAAATACGCAACGCGAGATGCGAGCGAATGGAATCGACAAAATTCAATTGTTGTTTTCAGCCAACAAAGGATTGAGCCCTAAGCCATTTAAGCAGGTCGCTTCTGGAGGTGAATTAAGCCGTTTGATGCTTTCCATTAAACATTTATTAGCCCAGAAACGAGCATTGCCAACCTTAATTTTAGATGAGATCGACACAGGTGTTTCGGGGGAAATTGCCATTAAAATAGGTCAGATGTTGACCCAAATGAGTCAAGGACACCAGCTCATTGCGATCACGCATTTACCTCAAATTGCCGCAGCGGGCAGCTCGCATTGGTATGTTTACAAAGATCATGCGGGGGAGAAGACGGTTTCAAGCCTGCGAGAATTGAAAGGGGAAGAGCGTGTGGATGAGATTGCCAAGATGATTGGTGGCCAACAAGGCTATGTCGAACTGAAAGATAATGTCAGAAAATTAATCCAAGCAAATCATGTTGAATAAGCTAATCATATTTGGAATCTTATTTAGTCTTGTTTCCTGTTCACAGGCTGAAGAAAAAATAAGTGAGGAATTGCAGGGAAAAGTATTGGGCTTACATGACGAATTGATGCCCAAGACAGAGGAAATTGTTTCGTTACAGGCACAATTGGATAGCCTTTCAACGGGCAAGGATTCCGTCCATGTCAATAAGCTGAAACGCGCATTAGCAAAATCCGATCAAGCCATGATGGATTGGATGCATCAATTTTCGATGGATAGCTTGAGTAAGATGGATGTTAAATCTAAAGTCGAATACTTAGGCAAGCAATACACACAATTAAAGGATTTACAAAAACTCACTGATTCTACCTTACATGCAGCTAAAGCCTATCGCCCTTAGTATTTTATTGGCCTTAAGCTTGTTCATAGCAAGTTGCCAAGAAAAGAAAACGTTACCTTTTTTAGGCCCCAAAGACACACATCTTGTTGGTGGAAAAGTGGATACAATCTTTCATCAAATTCCACCGTTCCGGTTTTTGAATCAAGATTCAACTTGGGTTAGCGAAAAGGATATGGCAGGTAAAATTTACATAGCCGATTTCTTTTTTACGTCCTGCCCAACCATTTGCCCAAAAATGAAAACGCAGCTTTTGCGTATTTATGAACGTTATGCCGCAAATGATCATATTCGCATCCTGTCTCATAGCATTGACCCAGCTTTTGATACACCTAGTGTCTTGAAACAATACGCTGAACGATTACAAGTTAAGGCTCCCCGTTGGAATATGTTGACAGGCGATAAAGCAGCTATTTATAAGTTGGGTGAAAAATCATACATGGTAACTGCCCAAGAAGACAAAAATGAAGCAGGAGGTTTTGTGCATAGTGGAGCCTTTATTTTGGTAGACAAAAACCGACATGTTCGCGGTATTTATGACGGCACACAAGAAACAGAAGTCAATCATTTGATTGAAGACATTGAAATCCTTTTACAAGAAAAATAATGAAGCATATTCTATTTATCAGCCTAGTTGCATTGTTCGCATCTTGCCAAAGCAAAGAGGAAATCATGTACCAACAATACGTTGTGGAGGGAAGGTCAATCTATGAAAAAAACTGCGCGAATTGTCACCAAAGCGATGGAAGCGGATTGCGCGATTTATATCCGGCATTAGCCAAAACGGATCTTTGGAAAAGAGTAAATGCACAACAACTCGTTTGCATCATCAAGCAAGGACAAAAGGGCGAAATCAAAGTAAACGGAAAGTCGTATTCAGGTTATATGCCTGCGAACACAAAATTAGAAGCGATCGATATGGCTGAACTTGTTACGTTTATGAAAGACAGCTGGGGAGACAAAAAAATCTATTCTTTTGATGAGGCACGAGCGGCCTTGAAAAATTGCCCTTAATTCGCAGGCAATTCATCCACCGTTAAAATCGAATTACTAACTCGACGTAGCGAATATGTCGAAAAATCCTGTGCTGCATCAAATCCCACACCATGGACGATGTCGGTACGAGTTTTAATCGACACAGGTTTTGTCGTAAAGATCCGTTTTTCATCGGGCAACCAAGTAAACTCATCCGTTTTCATGACCTCCCCTTTCAGCACATTGTTGATGACTACGTGCCCCATCAATTTATATGAATTATCTGTGCGGAAGAAATGCGCGGAATCCCCACGAATTTGAGAGCTTACATTTCCTAATTTATCATAAAACCAGAGTTTCATTTCTTTGGGATAGATTCGATCTTCAGTGGGGGATGTTATTTGTTGGTCCGTAATCATGTGCACCACCGTCCTTCCGGAATCAGAATAAACCATATCAATGCCCAAGAGCTCTGATTTAGGACCGCGATAGACGCGTTTATCCTCAGCTTGTTCTTTTTGACAAGACCAAATCAATAGAGAAATCACTACCAATAGCAGGAATCTCAAACGACTAAGCATGGGATTAATCAATTTTGACTTTACGGAACCAAATATCACCTAAGGTTAAACCAATCACCAAACGTTGATATTGTTCTTCCAACATATTATCAGCAAGTGAACCGCGTTTACCTAATTGGTAAGAAACGTTGATATAATTCAAGAAATTACGCAAAGGCAAGGCAACGCCAAAGGAAACGCTTTGGTCTTTTGCATACTTCCCGTTCCCAACAAAATCATAAGGAGTTGTTGTTTGAGACACCCCTACTCGATAGGTAACACGCTTGAAGAAATTCGAAATCGATTCAAAATCGGGTGTATATTCAGCACCGATTGAAATTTGTTGGCTTACAGGCAAAGTCGTACTTCGACCTAAATTGTTGTCAACTTTCGACCAATCAGTCCGTACATAATCCACGCCCACCATCCAGTGTGCTAAGCGTTCAACACTAAAACCAATTCGGCTTGAAACGGGTAATTGCTGGGTAAAGGATTGTGCTTTCGCCAGTGTATCCGAGTTGATCACATTTAATCCACCTAGATCATACGTAACAAAACGTTTTAAAACTTTAGAATTCAAAGTAGGACTTAAGTCCATCGTAGCACCTAAGTTTAAAACCACATCATCCTTGAGAACCTTACGCCAAGCGGCCCCAGCCTTGAAAGTAATGTCGTTGTATTGGGATTGATTTTCTAATTGAATCTTATAATACTGACCGTCAGACAGGTTTTGAGTTCCTACATTGCGGTTAACTACGCCGAACAAAAAGCCCATTTCTAGACCTACATAAAGTTCTTTTCCGATACGAACACCATTCGAAATGCTGAGCTTACTAACTCCACCATCACCTTTGTAGGTGTATAATAAACTATCTACGCCTAACACATTTAGTCGGCGATATGAACGTGTTTCGTAATTCACTGATGAATAAGGACGAACGCCAAAAGACATCGTCCAGCGGTTTGGAATGACAGGAACGGTAAGATTCACCGACTGGTAATTGCCCCCTAAAACTTGTTGGCGCTGGCGGTAATCTTGCATGTCTTTCAATTCGACATTAACACCTGCTTCGAACATGGTGTAATGGTTACGAACTAATAATGCAGGGTTGATTTGGTTGGAATAAATACCATTGGAATTGGAAACGCCGATTCCTCCCATCATGGAATTCGAAGGCGTTTCAGGCGTATATAATTCACCCATTCCGATGTAAGAAAGCGGGGAATTGACAATAGTTTGTGCGTTTGTACTCGGTAAGCATGTGGCAATTAATATGAGCATAAGCCCTAAAGATGCCAAAACCTTATTATTTAATTGAGTCAATTGATTGTAAATCATGCGGTTAAAATTCCTCCCTTTTATATCTTTCAAGTCTGCAAAGGTCGTAATTTTTTTCATAATCGAGTAAGATATTAGCTATATTTGAAATCATAATTTGAGAATCCCGCATGGAGCGCTTAAGCAATTGGTATTTTTTAGAAAACTCAGCGATTGATTTCATCCTATTCGTTGCAATTATATTAGTAGGTTTAATCTTACGTCGTTTTTTTTCAAATACGTTTTCCAAAATCGTCTTGCGCTTTTTCCCGCATTCGTCCATCAGCATTCAAGATTGTGTGCATTTGTTACGCAAGCCTTTTGAATTGTTGATTTTTTGGATCTTCCTTTATTTAGCGGCACAAAACTTACACATTCCGGACACCTGGCATTGGGTATCCATCGAAAATTTTGGGATTCGATTCTTGATTTCCAAAGCGTTTGAAACCGCATTAATCTTAACGATTACTTGGATTATTATCCGCTTAATGAAAGTGGGGATACTCGTTGCCCAAGTCAAATGGCAAGGTATCGAGCAAAAATCCAAGCAGCAATTCATTCCATTTTTAAACGACCTTTCACTCGTTTTTATTATTGCGGGTGCGGGCTTTGTTTTATTGGGCCGTGTTTTTGAGGTGGATGTGGTGGCTTTAATCACGGGATTGGGACTTGGGGGATTGGCTTTGGCATTAGCTGCCCGGGAAACACTTGAAAATTTATTCGCCTCATTTACGATATTTTTAGACCTTCCATTTGTAGTGGGCGACAGTATTCAGGTAGGTGCCATATCAGGCGATATTGAGAAAATTGGTTTTCGTAGCACCCGATTACGAGGAAATGATGGAAATCTCATCGTTATTCCCAATCGATTGCTGACATCGCAATCTTTGGAAAACCTGACTGAGCGAGATTATCGCAGAGCCAAATTCAACATTACTTGTGACTTAAAAACGACTCCAGCGCAAATCAATGCTGCTATTGAATCGATCACAGCAGGCATCTTGCACGAAAACTTATGTAAGAAAAAAGAACCCAAGGTTGTCTTTGAGGGCTTTGGACCTTATTCGCTAGACATTTCTGTGATATTTTTTGTGGAGACAAAGGATTTGTCGGTGTACCAACAAACCAAGCAGCGAATCAACATGCGCATTTTAGAGATACTCGAACAAGAAAAAATTACTTTAGCGAGTAGTGTGAGCGCATGAAAAACCTACAAAAAGGCTTGATTTGGGCGGCATGTAGCTTCGTCATTTTAGCCCATTTCTACAGACTTTCTACCTATTTAATCAACTTTCCGAATTGGGGGGATGATTTCATGTATTTTCGATATGTTGTCGACTTACCCTTATTATCATGGACGGACATCTGGCATCGAAGCTTTGAATTCCATGGAAACATTCATCGCATACCTTTGTCTAGAATTATTTCTGCTGCTTACTTCTATGTCGGTCATGAATTTAATTTTAAGACATTAACGATTTTAGCAAATGGCTTTATGGTCATTTTGATTTATCCTTTGTATCAATTTATCAAAAAATCTCAACTGGGATACTGGCAATTAATTCCAATAATTGGCCTACTCTTTGCTCCAAATGGAAATTTGGACAACTATGCATTGATCGGCGTTTTAACGCATACAGCATCCATGGCATTCTTATTAGTTGTTTGTTATTGGATTTCACAAGCTCAAACTAGAAATCTAGGGATCTGGATTTCTTTAGCCTATCCACTCGTAATTACGGATGGATTAACATTTTTACTGCTAGTATTACTGCTACTCATCTATCAAAAAGACAGCAAATTTTGGATTTACGGGATTTTTACGGGAATCATATTTACCTTATATTTCCAAGGATACCAATCGGCACACGCATCTGGTATTTCATTCAATCAACTTTTTTTTATTCTCCAAGGAGCTATCATTTTCATAGGGGGAGCAGTTCGGCATCATTACTGGACTAGCCTTTTGTTTGGTTCACTTATGTTGATTCAAACTCTTATCCTCTTATATAAGTACCATGTAAGCAAAGACGGTCATTATCTTTTCATCTCACTAGCAGCTTTTCAAATCATGGCTGTGGGAGCATTGATTACGATTGGAAGAGGGGATGCTGATGCCGGCGATATTGGGGTTTTATTTGCTGAGCGCTTTTTAATCTATGGAACCGTATTCATTGTTTTAATCTATTTGGGCCTATTACAGCTAGGTCAACAATACTTTTCCAAACAAACCGCCTATTTAGCTGTCCCTGCACTTCTATGGATCGTTGTATCTTGGAATGCCGCAATACCTAAGCTTGAAAATTTACATCAAAGATTGATTGTCGATGCGAGCAATGCACTCGTTTTCAACCTGAATACGATGTATGAGTTCAAAGACCGAGAAGTTAATTCGTTAAAACATGCTGGTGCATATCAATTTCCAAACAATCTTTTAAAAATTCAATCAACAGATAAATTGTCAGAAAATGTAGTCTTGACCGCTATGCCAAATTTCGAAAAAGGAATAAAAGAGTTTGAAGTAAATGGGGAGGGTACGCTACTTGTGACTCAAAATAACAAAGCATTTTGCTTTTTGCATATTAACTCGTTGAGCCATAGCGTGAAAATGAAAGAAGATCTTCCGATAAACATCGAAAAATCTTCTTTTTCACTCATTCGCTAAAAATTTTCTAGCCAATTAATTCTTTTAGATCCGCATCATGGATCATTTTTCGCGCATCGGCCATCAAAAGGAAACGCGTGTAAATCTTATCTAATTCCGGTTTCTCAAAATCAAATCCTAATAGACTTAAGCGGTGGCGTAAAGCTGCACGACCTGAACGAGATGTCAAGACGATAGCAGATGAAGGCACACCTACATCTTCCGGATTCATGATTTCATAATTTTGCGCATGCTTCAAGAATCCGTCTTGGTGAATTCCAGAAGAGTGTGCAAAAGCATTTGCTCCTACAACTGCCTTATTAGCCTGCACGGGCATTCCCATTAAATTCGAAACAAGGCAACTTGTTGGGTATAGATACTTTGGATTAATTCCTGTCGAATAACCTAAATCCTTGTGTACATTTAAAATCATAGCAACCTCTTCCAAGGAAGTATTACCCGCACGCTCACCGATACCATTGATGGTAACCTCCACTTGACGAGCTCCTGCCTGAATACCTGCAATGGTATTTGCTGTCGCTAAGCCTAAATCATTGTGATTGTGCATGGAAATCGTAGCCTGATGTATGTTATCAACATGCTCGTATAAATACGAAATGCGATCATACATTTGATTAGGCAATAAGTAACCCGTTGTATCTGGCAAGTTCACAACCGTGGCACCTGCTTTAATCACTTCGGATGTTAATTTAGCTAAGAAGGGTAAATCTGCCCGACCGGCATCTTCTGCAAAGAATTCGACATCCTCCACGAAAGATTTAGCATATTTAACAGCCCAAACGCCTCGTTCAATAATTTCCTCCCGTGTAGAGTTGAATTTATGTTTAATGTGAACATCCGATGCACCGATTCCCGTATGAATACGTGGGTGACGTGCAGGCTTTAAAGCTTCTACAGCCGCATCGATATCTTCTTTTTTAGCACGCGTCAGTGCACAAACCGTCGGTTCTTTAACAGCTTCTGCAATCGCTTTAACAGATGCAAAATCACCTGGAGATGAGATAGGGAAACCCGCTTCGATGATATCGACGCCCAACTTCTCGAGCTCTAATGCTACTTCAACTTTTTCCTCGCGGTTTAATTGACAGCCGGGAACTTGTTCCCCATCACGTAACGTAGTATCAAAGATTTGAATGCGGTTGCTCATATTGTTTTGTTTGCTAAATCGATTACAAAACTAGCTTTAATTATAGTATGAAGCAATATTTTGCAAGCAATTACCTAATCGAAATTAGACTAAAAAACTACAACCAATTGATAGTAACAGATAAATAATATTAATAATCTATAAAATTTCAATATACAAGATAAATAATCCTTTCTATTTCAAAACGAAAGTTTAATATTTTTCTTAAAATAATCAAGATTTTGCCCAATTGGCAATTTCCGGAAAACGTTTCGTATCAAAATTGCCCCCTGAAATAACACACACAACCGTTTTACCTTGAATTTCAGCACGAATTTGTTCGAGCGCGGCGACCGAAAGCGCGCCTGCAGGTTCCACAATCATGCCATAATACTGATACAAATCAAGCATTGTTTGGCAGAGAATATTTTTTTCCACGACGAGCATTCGATCCAAGGATTCCTCACAAATCTCAAAAGTCTTCGCTCCTACTCGCTTCACCGATGCGCCGTCCACAAAAGAATCAATGGATTCTAAGGTGACCACCTGATGGGCTGCGAGACTCTCCGACATCGATGGTGCTAGTGCGGGCTCCACACCGATTAATTTAGTTTGAGGAGAAAGAGCCTTCAAAACCAAACCCGAACCTGCGGCGAGACCGCCTCCACCGATAGCTACAAGCATAAAATCGGCTGGATGAGGAAGTTGATCAACCATTTCTAAAGCAACCGTCGCTTGCCCTGCAATGATATCGTAATCATCAAAAGGGGGAATAAATATGGCCTGATTTAGTTGGCAAAATGTCTGCGCAGCCGCGAAAGCTTCATCATAAGTATTCCCAATTAATTTAATTCTCACTTGCTCCTTGCCATGAAATCGAACCGCTTCCACTTTTTGCAAAGGTGTCGTTTTAGGCATGAAAATATAGGCTTGAATTCCGAGCAAAGCACAAGATAGCGCGACTCCTTGCGCATGATTTCCGGCCGAAGCAGCCACTACTCCACGGGAACGAAGGTCCACAGGAATATTGGCGATTTTATGATATGCGCCACGAATTTTATACGACCGAACCCCTTGAAGGTCCTCTCGTTTCAAGAAAATCTTGGCACCAAAGCTTTCAGACAATCGAGGAGCATACATCAATGGAGATTTCAGGACGACGTCCTGAATCTGATGTGCGGCTTGTTTGATTTGATGAAGGCTTGGAACGTCTGTTAATTTGTTGAATTCCATGCCCTACAAATGTACAAAAAAGTGAATGGGAGGCAATAAAAAAGTCGCCCAGGTTAGACCCAGGCGACTCAATCAAAACTAAAAAAAATTAGTTGTTTTCAGGACGTAAGCTACGTACAGCAGCTCCCGCTCTCCACATTTCTGAATCACGCATTTCTTGCAATTCAGCTTCTAATTTCACACGGTAATCCGGTTGTGAGTTCAAATCAATTGAACGAGCCGCCTCCGCTTGTGTTTTTACTGAGTTATATAATTTCTCGAATACTGGTTTCGAAGCATCACGGAATGGCTTCCACCAATCCAAAGCACCACGTTGCGCTGTTGTAGAGCAGTTGGCATACATCCAATCCATTCCATTCTCAGCAACTAATGGCATCAATGACTGCGTCAATTCTTCTACCGTTTCGTTGAATGCTTCTGAAGGTGAGTGGCCATTCTCACGCAATACTTCGTATTGTGCTGCGAAGATACCTTGGATAGCACCCATCAAAGTTCCACGCTCACCTGTTAAGTCAGATGTAACTTCTTTGTAGAAATCTGTTTCGAACAAATATCCTGAACCTACACCGATTGCCATTGCAATACATTTCTCACGTGCTTTTCCAGTTGCATCTTGGTAGATAGCAAATGAAGAGTTCAAGCCTTTTCCAGCTACGAACAAACGACGTAATGAAGTACCTGAACCTTTTGGAGCAGCTAAGAATACATCCACATCTGCTGGAGGAACGATTCCTGTCTTCTCTTTGTATGTAATTCCGAATCCGTGAGAGAAATACAATGATTTCCCTGGAGTCAAATATTTCTTAACTGTTGGCCACAATTCGATTTGTGCCGCATCCGACAACAAATAGCAAATGATTGTTCCTTTTTCTAAAGCTTCTTCGATTTCGAACAAAGTAACACCTGGAACCCAGCCATCAGCTACTGCCTTATCATACGTTTTACCTTTACGTTGACCTACAATCACATTCAGACCATTGTCTTTCATGTTCAATGCTTGGCCTGGACCTTGCACGCCGTAACCAATTACTGCGATCGTTTGATCTGCCAATACTTGTCTAGCTTTCTCTAATGGAAACTCTTCTCTTGTTACTACGTCCTCTACAACTCCTCCGAAATTAATCTTTGCCATGTTTTGTTGTTGTTTAATTTATTTGCTTACGTTTATATTATACGATTTCCCAATTACCCTCGGGAAGAAATTCAACCAAACCTTTTTCGGTTTTACCTACGGCAATCCGACCGGATTTGATGTACTCTAAAATTTCCCACTTTTTCAAGTAGTTATAAAATTCTCCTAATTCTTCTTCGGTTCCATTTTTCTCAACCACAACATACTCCAAACCCCAATGAACCACTTTTGCATTCCAATCTAAATTGATCGTTTTCACGTCAATCGGCTCGCCACCAAGGGGGGTTGCCAACTTAAACAAGGCCACTTCATTGAAAATAATTTCATCATCCAAATAGCCATATACCGCTAAAACGTCCGTCACCTTACGGATTTGACGCACTAACTTTTCCACGACATCCCTATTTTCGCTACGAATCACAATCGTGAAGCGCGAAACGCCACGACGCTCCGTTTCCGAAACCGTCAAACTCTCAATATTCAAGCGACGACGCGTGAAGATGATTGTGATTCGATTTAACAAACCGACCGTATTGGTAGTAAATACCGAAAGTGTATAATTTATCAACATATTACTCGAGCCTTACGTTGGTTACAGTACTGCCCGCAGGCACCATCGGGAATACATTCCCTTCTTTTTCACAAACAATTTCCAATAAATAAGGGGTCTCTGAATTCAATAAGGTATCCAAAGACTCACTCAATAAATTACGATCAGATACCGTATGGCCTGGAATTCCAAAACCTTTGGCAATCGTAATAAAATCTGGATTTTCTAATTCAACAAATGAATAACGACGCGCATGGAATAGCTCTTGCCACTGGCGAACCATACCTAAGAAGTTATTATTCAAAATGATAATCTTAACAGGAAGTTTACTTTGGGCAATGGTTCCTAATTCCTGTAAAGTCATTTGGAATCCACCATCACCAATCACCGCCACAACTTCACGTTCTGGCACGGCAACTTTCGCACCGAATGCCGCTGGCAAGGCAAAGCCCATGGTTCCTGCGCCACCTGAAGTGACAATCGAATTTCTTTTCTTAAATCGATAATAACGGTTCGTCACCATCTGATGTTGGCCTACATCCGTCACCACAACCGCTTCTCCTTTGGTTTTGTCGGACATCATCGCAATCGCCTCACCCATTTTAATTTGATCTCCTTCATGGAAAACATCTTTCAGGGTAATTTTCTCATGCTCTTCTTTGAAGTAATAATCAAACTCCGCACGCCATTCCAAGTGCTCAGCTGGCTTAATTAAAGGCAACAAAGCTTGTAAAGCTGCTTTGGCATCACCCACAACAGGGGCATCCGCTTTTACGTTTTTATCTACTTCCGCAGGATCAATCTCTATATGAACTACTTTCGCTTGCTTTGCATAAGTCGCTAAATCTCCCGTAATACGGTCATCAAAACGCATTCCAATCGCAATCAATACGTCACAAGAATTCGTCAATACATTGGCACCGTAATTTCCGTGCATGCCTGGCCAGCCTACATACATAGGATGATCAGCATCCATCGCCGACATGCCCAAAAGGGTCGTTGCGACTGGGATACCCGCCTTATCAACTAAGGCATTTAGTTCCGCCTCCGCGCCGGCAATTAACACACCGTGACCCGCTAAAATATACGGTTTCTTGGCTGCATTAATCAATTTGGCAGCGGCCTCCACGTGTTCTTGTTTCGGCTCCACGCGTGGTTTGTACGAAATAATCGATGTACATGGTTTATATTCAAACGGTTCAGTCATTAATTCCGACTGTGCCGTACGCGTAATATCAATTAATACAGGACCTGGTCGGCCAGATTCCGCAATGTAAAATGCTTTTGCAATGATTTCAGGAATCTCATTCGGATCCATCACCTGGTAATTCCATTTGGTTACCGGCATGGAAATACCAATCAAATCACATTCTTGAAAAGCATCCGTTCCTAATAAATTTCCTTTTACTTGGCCTACGATACATACCAAAGGTGTTGAATCCAACATCGCATCGGCAATCGGCGTAATTAAATTGGTTGCACCCGGACCTGAAGTCACCATGCAAACACCCGCCTTATTGAGCATACGAGCATAGCCTTGGGCAGCATGTCCTGCACCTTGTTCATGGCGCACCAAAATATGCTTTAAACGATCTTGATAATCATATAAAGCATCGTAGGTAGGCATAATAGCCCCACCTGGGTATCCGAAAATAGTTGTAACCCCTTGCGCGACCAGCGACTCCATAATAGCCTGTGCCCCGGTCAAGAATTTCTTCTGCTCGGGTTGTTTTGAATCAGCGGGTTGGGTTTGGGTTTGTCCCATGGTCTTTTACTATTTTGTCTCAATTCTAAAACGAATAGCTAATTTAAGCCTTCATGCTTTAGAAAAAAATTGAATTGTTGATTTTTTACAAATCTGTTACACAACCTTGGCTGGCTGAGGCAACATTCTTAATATACTTACGCAAAACTCCTGATGTATGCGGAGAAACACGTGGTTTCCAAGCTTTCCGGCGTTCTGCTAATTCTTCATCGGATACATGCAAGATAATTTTGTTATCAACCGCATCGATAGTAATCTTGTCACCATCTTTTACCAAACCGATATTTCCACCTTCTTGTGCTTCCGGCGTAACGTGGCCTACCACAAATCCATGGGTACCACCAGAGAAACGACCATCTGTGATCATTGCTACTGAATTACCTAATCCAGCTCCCATCAAAGCAGAAGTTGGCTTCAACATTTCTGGCATTCCTGGCCCCCCTTTCGGGCCTTCGTTACGAATAACGACAACATGACCCGCTTTAATTTCTCCTTTTGACAAGAATTCCATCACCTCTTCCTCGCGTTCACAAACTTTGGCAATTCCCTCAAAACGCTCACCCTCTTTTCCTGTAATCTTAGCTACTGCTCCTTCTGTGGCCAAATTGCCATACAAAATTTGCAAGTGGCCCGTTGGCTTCATCGGATTCGAAATCGGGTACACAATTTTTTGTGTCTCAAAATTCAAATCCGGCGCATCAGCTAAATTCTCAGCCATCGTCTTTCCAGTCACCGTCATGCAATCACCATGCAAGAAGCCTTCCTGTAAAAGGTATTTCAAAATGGCTGGCATTCCTCCAATCGCCAACACATCTTCCATGTAGTATTTTCCAGACGGTTTCAAATCTGCCAACAAAGGCGTACGATCTGAAATCGCTTGAATATCATTCAGTGTAAATTCAACACCAGCAGAATGCGCAATCGCTAAATAATGCAAAACAGCATTTGTACTTCCGCCTAAGGCCATCACGACAGTCATCGCATTTTCGAATGATTTGCGCGTCATGATGTCACGTGGGCAAATGTTTTTCTCCAATAACACCTTCATCGCTGCACCAATTGCCAAACACTCGGCTTTTTTTCCTTCGTGCGTCGCTGGATACGTAGATGAATTTGGCAAAACCAAACCCATAGCCTCCATGGAAGAAGCCATCGTATTCGCTGTGTACATACCGCCACAAGCCCCAGGACCTGGAATCGAATTACGAATTACACCTTCGTAATCTTCGTCGGAAATGTTTCCTGCATATTTCTTTCCTAAAGCTTCAAAAGCAGAAACGATGTCTAATTTTTCTCCTTTATAAGAACCGGAACGAATGGTTCCGCCGTAAACCAACATACCTGGTCGGTTCACACGTGCCAAAGCCATCATAGCTCCAGGCATATTTTTGTCACAACCTACAACAGCAATCACGCCATCATACCATTGCGCACCCACAACATTTTCAATGGAATCTGCGATAATATCACGTGAAGGCAGGGAATAACTCATTCCATCGTTCCCGTTTGTCATACCATCCGAAACGCCAATGGTGTGAAAAATCAAGCCCACCATGCCATTCTCTTGAATCCCTTTCTTCACATGAACAGATAAACCATTCAGGTGCATATTACACGGATTACCCTCATAACCTGTACTTGCGATACCGATTTGAGCTTTGTTCATATCCTCTGGAGTCAATCCAATGCCATAAAGCATCGCTTTCGCCGCCGGATTTGTCACTTCTTGTGTAAGTGTTCTTGAGAATTTATTTAATGACATACGAGTAAATTTTTACAAACAACAAATATACGCAATCCTATTTGTTCAAGCCAAAGGATTGCCAAACAATATATGGCCAATCAAGGAATTACAAAATAAATTATTTGTTTTCCCCTACTTGCTGACGCCACATGGCATAGTATAAACCTTTGTCGGCCAGCAAACTATCATGATTCCCCGATTCGACCACCTTACCTTTTTCCAACACATAAATACGTGTTGCATGCATGATGGTAGATAAACGGTGCGCAATCAAGATAGTCAAATGTTCTGATGCTTGCGAAACCGCTCGAATTGTCTCCGAAATCTCTTCTTCCGTTAAGGAATCCAAGGCAGAAGTCGCTTCGTCGAAAACAAGCAAATTGGGATCGCGCAAAAGAGCACGTGCAATACTCAAACGTTGCTTTTCGCCACCCGATACTTTTACCCCTCCTTCACCAATTAATGAATCTAAGCCCTTGTCGGCACGGGCTAATAAACTTTGGCATGCTGCTTTTTCCAACACCTCCATGCATTGCGCATCAGTCGCATTGGGATTGACGAACAATAAATTTTCACGAATAGAGCCTGAAAACAATTGTGTATCCTGGGTTACAAAGCCAATTTTCTTGCGCAATTGATCAAAATCAATCGCATCGCCCGCTTCGCCATTGTAGAAGACCTGTCCTTTTTTAGGTCGGTAAAGGCCTACCAACAATTTCACTAAGGTCGATTTACCTGCACCCGAAGGTCCCACAAAAGCAATCGTCTCTCCACCTTTGACTTGGAAAGAGATATCAGATAATGCTTCTTGGGTCGCGGATTGATGTTGGAAGGACACATGATCAAATGTCAAATCCTGAATGTGTGTAATTGCCTTTGGATTTTCCGGCTTCTTCTCACCAGGAATCGACAAGATGGTTTCAAAATTCTGAAGCGACACCTCAGCTTCGCGGAAGGTATTTACCACATTCCCAATTTCCTGTAAAGGATTGAATAGGAAGAACGAATAGATGTTCAACGAATAAAATTGACCGATGGTGATTTGGCCCTTGTATATTAAATAAATCAAGACAACCACCATGAGCATGCGAAGCAAGTTAACACATGTTCCTTGCACAAAAGCCATGGAGCGCACGTAACGTACTTTTTTCAGCTCCAACTTAAGAATTTTCTCTGTGGTTGCATTCAAATGGGCAATTTCTTGCTCGGCCAAACCAAGTGATTTCACCAATTCGATATTGCGCAAAGATTCAGTTGTAGAACCCGCTAAACCAGTCGATTCCTTAACAATTTCAATTTGAATGACTTTGATTTTCTTACTTAATACAGAAGAAACCCAGGCAATCAAAGGACCTGTCACGAGGAACAAGGGCATCACCATCCAGTGAACAGAAAAGGCATAAACGGAGATAAACACCAAGGCGATAACCGATTGAAAAAGGATGTTGATACCTAAGGTGATCAATTTCTCAACGTCGATACGTACCTTTTGCAATTTCCCTAAAGTTTCACCGGAACGTTGGTCTTCAAAAGTTTCGTAAGGCAATTCCAAGGAATGTCGGATTCCATCTGAATACAGATTCGCACCTACCTTTTGGGTTACGGTATTGATCATGTAATCTTGGAAGTTTTTCGCCACCCGACTCACGAAGGCAACGCCCACGGAAGCTAAGGCTAAAGGCCAAATCGCATCCACGAATTGGGACATCGTATGCGTTTCTGCGTGATAGACGGCCGCTACATCATCAATGATTTTCCGGAAGATGTAGGGATCCATCAAAGAGAAAATCTGATTGGTAGCTGCAAGACCTAAAGCAGCGAAAACGCGCCAGCGGTATTGAGAGAGGTATTTTAGTAATAGTTTCATGATGTAAAATCCCCAGGCTAAAGCCTGGGGTTATAAGTTATTTAAGCCTAGAATACAGTCTAGGAAAACCAAAGAATCATACTTCATAAAAACCGCAGACTTCAGTCTGGGGAAACCCAAGTGGGCGCGTTTATTCAAACCGTCCCAAAGCCATTTCTGCCACCGTTTTGCCTATCGACAAGGACGAAGTAGCCGCAGGACTTGGTGCATTTAATATATTGATCACTTTTTCGTCTTGCACGATGGAGAAATCATCGAGCAAACCGCCATTGCGATCACAAGCTTGAGCACGAACACCTGCACCTCCTTCAACTAAATCGTCGATTTGAATTTCTGGAATTAGCCCTTGAAGTGCTTTGGTAAACGCTTCTTTGGAGAAGCTTCTGTACATTTCTCCGAGGCCAGTTTCCCAATATTTAGCAGCTACTTTTTGGAAGCCAGGCCACGTTAGGGTATCCCAAAGTTCTTTGGCATTGATCCCTAATTTCTTGTATCCTTCTTTTTTAAAGGCCAAAACGGCATTCGGTCCAGCCTCTACCCCACCACGCATCATGCGGGTAAAATGAACGCCCAAGAATGGAAAATTCGGATCAGGTACCGGGTAAATCAAGTTCTTCACCAAGTACTCTTTATCTTTTCTCAATTTGAAATATTCGCCACGAAACGGCACAATGCGAACATCCAAAGGTTCTTTTTGTGTCCATTGAGCCACTTGATCCGAATACAAACCGGCGCAATTGATGATCAATTTTGCCTCGTAAACAGCCTTATCCGTTTCCACGATGGAATAGCTAAGCCCTTTGGTAATATCTGTTACTTTTTCTCCTAGGTGTAGTTCGCAACCTTTCGCTTGAATGCCTTGCGCTAATTTGGCAGCTACCGCACGGTAATCTACGATTCCTGTTTGAGGCACCCACATCCCCTCAACTCCGATGACATGCGGTTCATGCTCGCGCATTTCTTCTAGACTTAACTTTTTCAAGCCATCCAATCCATTTTGTTGGCCTCTTTGAAACAAATTCTCCAATTGAACTCGTTGGTCTTGCGTGCTAGCCACAACAATTTTCCCGGTCAATTCGAAAGGAATTTCTTCTTTTTGGCAATAATCGATTAATTGATGATAACCTTCTATACAATTTTTGGCCTTCAAAGAACCCGGTTTGTAATATAAACCCGAGTGGATAACGCCGGAATTATTTCCAGTTTGATGCATGGAAACCATTGGCTCTTTTTCGAAAAGGGCGATTTTCAATGCGGGATTTGATTCCAATAAGCGGTGTGCTGTCGCGAGGCCCACGATGCCTCCGCCGACGATAATTACATCTAATGCCATAAAGTGGATGAGTGAAATAACTAAGCCTCAAAGATACGAAATCGAGGCGGGGAATTATCAATTAATTATCAGGTACTTGATGAATTTTCGAAATAGCTTGGGTGATTTTTTTGTAGCTTTGTGCTCCCTCTTTTCTAGCTTCGCCAAACCTTCAAGGATTGGCGAAGTTGAGGGGATAAGCACAAAAGCCTTGAATCCACAGATTGAACAATTGTATCGCATGGCGCAAAAGCCATCCCGAATTATTTTGGGATTGATGTCGGGGACCTCCCTCGACGGCTTAGACATGGCTTTATGTCGTTTCAGCGGACAAGGCTTACAGACTCAATGCGAGGTATTGCATTTTGACTCGGTTCCGTTCGAAGAAGATTTCAAAGTGTCCATTCGAGCAGTATTTGCGAAGGAAAACATTCATTTCCCTAGTTTATGCACCTTGAACGCGCAAATCGCGCGGACACATGCAAACATTATTTTGCAAACATTGCAACGCTGGGGAATTCAGCCCTCGGATGTAGATGCTTTGGCCTCACATGGCCAAACCGTGATGCACCGACCGGACCGCTCGGGCCATTTCCCGCATTCAACTTTGCAAATTGGGGATGGGGATCATTTGGCGCATTTGACAGGAATTATAACACTTTCCGATTTTCGCCAAAAACATATTGCGGCGGGAGGCGAAGGAGCTCCTTTGGCAATGTTTGGGGATTATTTTTTATTTACCAAAGCCGGAGAAGATCGGATTTTATTGAACATGGGTGGCATTGGAAACTTCACCTATTTGCCAGCCAATCAAGACTCCAAAGGCATATTAGTAACAGATACAGGTCCAGGAAACACCCTAATTGATGCATGGGTGCGGGCACATTATCCGGGAAAAAGTTTTGATGAAGATGCGCAGATAGCACGATCGGGAAAAGTAAATACGGAATTCTTAAGAGCATTGATGGATTTATCTTTTTTCAAAGAAGCCTTTCCAAAGAGTACGGGGCCAGAATATTTTAATTTAGCACAAGTGAAATCATTGGCGCCGGCAGGTATTTCTTCGGAAGACGTTATGGCGACATTAACTCGGTTTACGGCAGAAAGCATTGCATTGGCCATTCAAACCTATACGAAAATTACGACTGGCAGCATATTTGCAAGTGGTGGTGGGGCAAGAAATCCCTTAATCATGGAACATTTGCGCGCATTATTACCCGGTTTTATTGTACAAGATTCCGCGGCTTTGGGAATTGAATCCGCGGCCAAAGAGGCGGTTTTATTTGCTTTGTTGGCCAATGAAACCTTGCTAGATCCGGGTGTTGCTCGCGACCGACGTTTGGGGGATTCGCCTTGGATGACGATGGGGAAGATTAGTTTACCCAATTGAGTTAAGAGTTAAGAGTTAAGAGTGAAGAGTGAAGTGGTAAAATTATCCTCCGGACTTAGGACTAGCGACTAGTGACTGACGACTGTTTAATAAATTATCCTCAGGACTATAGACTTCGGACTAAAGACTAGCGACTGTTTTCTGACCACTGACAACTGACTACTGACAACTGATATATGAAATACAAATTACAAGATTACATCCTTTTTGAAAACGAGGACTTCATCGTCATCAACAAACCCTCAGGCATTGCGACCTTGGATGAGCGGAAGGATGATTATGCACCGAGTATCCTGCGCATGGCGAAAGTCTATTCAGAAGATGCTCAGGTGGGACACCGCTTGGATAAGGAAACAACAGGCGCTTTGGTCATTGCGAAAAACCCGGAAGCTTACCGACATATTTCCATGCAATTTGAGCATCGTGAAACGGCGAAACGTTATCATGCCGTGGTGGAAGGCATGCATGACTGGGATGGCATGTTGGTAAATTTACCCATCCTCCCACTCAAAGACGGGAAAGTAATTATCGCAAGATCTAACGGCAAGCACGCGGAAACTTGGTTTCGAAGTTTGAAAGTATACAAAGGATACACCTTGGTTGAATGCATGCCCATCACGGGACGTATGCACCAAATCCGAATTCACCTAACTTGTTTACATGCGCCCATCGTGGCGGATGAAATGTATGGAGGGAAAGATGTTTATCTATCGGATTTAAAACGAAATTTTCATTTGAAAAAAGATACGGAAGAACGCCCATTGATGCGTCGCGTGGCCTTGCATGCACATAGTTTGAGCTTCAATTTAATGGATGGGAGCCCGATCACGGTGGAGGCGCCCTATCCAAAAGATTTCAATGTCTTGGTAAGACAATTGGAGAAGTATTCGTAAATTTGCAACCCTGGCTCCGTAGTTCAATGGATAGAATGTAGGTTTCCGGTACCTAAGATGCAGGTTCGATTCCTGCCGGGGCTACAAAATGACCTCAGGTCAACAAAAAAGGACATTTCGCAATGAGATGTCCTTTTGTATTTTAGGTAAAAAGGGAACTTGTGTAGCAGATTTGTGTAGCAAGTGTGAATTATAATTCAAAGCTGTCCTCGAAAACCTTGATTGCCTTATCAGCGAATTTCTGCGGGAATTGCTTCAAATACCCTTGTGTTTGTTGAACCGTTGCATGACCAAGGGCAAAAGAAATCTCCTCAATTGATGCACCACTCTCTAACATGTGGTAAGCAAATGAATGACGACTAACATGACTTGAAAGTTCCTTGATACCCAAATCTCTTCCGATTCTTCGCAATTTTGAGTTATATCGGGAACGACCTCTTGTAAGTAGTTTTATTTGGTCACGGTTCAACCTTTTCTTGTCAAAAATCTTCAAATCCTTAAAATCCTCATATGGGAGATAGTCAAAGACATGTCCCGGTTCTTTCTCCCCCATGATTTCACACATTGAGTAGGCAACCATTGACTCCATTCTACGGATTAAACCATCGATAATCACAACCTCCTCGCTATAATCATCAAACTTGTTTCTTTTAAGATGGTTGTTAAGGTTGACAACGTCCAATACCGTCAAGGAACCGAAATCCTTCTCGGTATGGATATTAAGTAATGTTTCCAATTCTCTAACGCTTAGATTTAACTGACCAATTGGATTTAATTCCAAGGCTCGTTGAAATTCCATTGAATAAAAGTAAGACAGTAGTTTCGCAGATTTGAAGGAGAAAGGAACAGATAACAAATCATCGTTCTTTTGAATAATCAACTCAAGTCTTCCATCTACGAAGTGTTTAAAGTTCATTAGCAGAATATCAGATACACGAAGACCTGAGGTAAAAAATTGAAATAGGAACTGATACTTCCCTTCCATTGTCTTGATTCTCTTTTTACCATCCATCTCCTGATAGTTGATAATCTTATCTATTTCATCCTTCTTCAACATGCGAGACTTTATCTTCTCCAGGTTCTTTTTTGGTACTTGGATAATGTAATGGTCCGTCTTTATCGTCTCAAGGTGCGGATGATGTTGATTAAACTTCCTGACAAGAGTTTGGATTACCACAATGTAGTTGAACCTCGTGTTGTTTTTCTTTGTAGCGGTTGGGTCCTTAATTCGATTGGTTTGCTTTGCAATGAATATTGCATACTCATAGATAAAGTCAAACCGACGCAAAATTTCAATTGGAAGTCTATCTAAGTTGTAGCGGTCCTTGATGAAGAGAACCATAGAATTGACGATGGTGGTGTACTTATTTTGGGTTGCAATAGAATCGTAATCCTTGACCAATATCTCCCTGCAGAACTCAATAAAACATATCTCTTTCTCAGCAACAAACGTAGGTGTTTGGTAGTCAAATTTCTTCTGCGTTTTGGTCTTTTGACTGAATTGGTTTTTTAACATTTGAATCCTACTGTTGATTAGAATGTAATCCACATCTTCGTTCACCTTTACTTTTTCATTGTTTCCATCCCAAAGTTTAACCGGTATTTTATAACCAATTGACTTTCTTGATATAGGAGTTCTATCATCGAATATACTTTCAATGATAGTTCCTGTGTTCTTGTCTTTTTGAGACTTTCTTAATGAAAAAAACTGGTACATGACTCTTACTTAATTATTTTAAATCCTTCACCTATGAACTCCTCGATGAACACTTTACTTCCTTTAACTTGAACGAAGCTGTACTTCAACCTTATGTAGGCAAAGTATCGTTTTACCCCATCTACAATCAGGTTATTTTGATTAACTTCAATTGGTTCTAATACTTCTCCATTTTCAATTTTTTGACAGAAAAAAAGAATGTCATTTAGCTTGCAGTGGTATCCTTTTTTAACGTGTAACTCTTTAATAGAAATTCTTGTAGTACCTTGATTGTAACCATGGTTTGAGTTGAGACCACCTGATTGGATGACCTCCTTCAAATCCACTAAAACTTCATTATTTGTTTTCACTTTATGTCCTTTAATTGGAGGCAATATTTAATACAAAAAGGACATTCAATGCAATGATAAGCCTTTTCTGTATTTTCAACTGCATTGGCTTTTACCAGCTTTTCTTAATTAAAACTCAATAAATAACTATTACATTCCAAGTCCCTTTAATTTCATATTGGTACTTCAAATTGTCATTTAACATTTTTGTGATGTACCATTTTGGGAGATTTTTTGATAACATAGTACAAAGGGTGATTTCTGTATTCAAGTACCATCCTATCATATAATTTCATTTGTTTCTCCCAATCTTCATCACTAAAGAATCGACCTCGTTTCTCCAAAAATCCTCTATTTGTTTCTAAAAAGATTTTTAACTTAAAATCAAATCCTCTCTTCTCAAGTTGTTCTTTGACTAATCGTTTGTCTTTGTTAAAATTTTGTGATTTCATATACTATTTTTTGAAACTTTAATGAGAGATTAAACACCTGTAAATCCCAATTTTTCTCTTTTATCTGCCGTTAATAATTAGTCCACGGAGACATCATACCACATATCAAAAGTCAAATCATTAATAGATTCATGTGCTTTCACTTGAGGCTCAGGAATAAGTTCATCAAATCTTACACCCAAAAGAGACTCCAATTCATCAATTCTCTCAGAGGGGTCAGAAGATTCAAACTCAAAATCATCCGATACATCAACTTGTGTGTAACAAAAAATGGAAAATGAGCACACAGCGGTAACTTTTTTCATAATTTAAAATTTAAATTGTTTAGCGGAGTTTGAAATTTATACACTCCAAGGTTGGCACTATCTTTATGCGGCAATCGATAATTCGATTTTCGCTTGTTCTCTTTCTTCAAGACGCTTTGTAAGACGTTTATTACAAAAATCAATTGACTCATGGTCAACGTCCCAGCCGAACCCATTTCTACCATTTAAAATTGCCGATTCCAGTCCCGAACCACTGCCTACGAATAAATCCCCTACATTTTCACCCGGATTACTATACCCAAGGATGAATTTCTCATAAATGTTAACAGATGTTGGGGCCTGGTGATAAAATTCATCTTCCACATCCGCGTATTCTGACTTTTGAAATACAGACTCAATAAAGACATTAGTAATTGATGACTCAGGAGAAGCCATTGAATAACCTTTACCTCCCGTAGTTCTTGAAGAACCAGGAATCACTTTGAATTCTCCGATTGAAGAGGGTCTTGTAACGTCATTGAATAGCGTTTCATTTGCAGGTTTTAAACCTGCTACGATGATGGTTTCTTTTGAATTCAGAAATCTTGCCACGTGAGGTGTAGCCTTTTGATTTGTCTTCACAAATGTGTTTACATCATGGATATACCACCCATCCTCAGCAAGTGCAGTTTCTAATTTGGTACAAACACCTTGATAACCATCTCTGTAAGTCTCACCAATGATAATCACAATCACTCCATTTGGAAGCAACTTTCTTTTAGCTCCTTGATAAAACTTAACCTCGTTCTTAATGTAATCAGCCAAGGTTTCTTCCTGACCATGGATAAAATAATCAGGTTGATTTCTGTATTCACGAAGCTGAAAATATGGTGGTGATTGGATGAACATTCTCATACTTCCATCAGGGATATTTGATAGGTCAAATGACGAAGTGTTGAACAAATGAAAGCTGACGTCATTTACTTTTCCTTCATAGTCTCTACGTTTTCTCTCCTCGATTTTAGATTCTTTCTTAATCTTATCTTCAAGTAAATCATGTGCTTTTGAGATGGTAAATAGTCCATTTTCCAATCCAGCCATTATTCCTACCTTATTCCCTGGATTCTCATCTTCAAACCATTTGATTTCCATTAACTTTCTTAATGTTGATGCACAAATTGAAAGGTCTAGCAAGTGGCAAACCAACTCCCATCTCCCTTTACCAATAAGTCCATAATGTTCATCCTTGTCGATAAAATCAAAACCCATTAAATCTCTTTTCTTACCTTGAGATTTCCCGATAAGTCCTAACATATGCTCTCCATAATGCATCATCTCACTGTATGACATTTTGGTTCGCTGATTACTGGTTAATCTGATTTTTACCACATCCTCATCAGGAATGTTAATGTGCAGACATTGCAAAGTTTTCAATCCTAAGGATTTCGCAACTTCCAATCTGACGATTCCGTCTGTAACATAAAAGGTATCTCCAACAAGATTACCAAGTAGTGGTGTAAACTGACCCAATCGATTCATGGTGTATTCGATGTGGTCCTTCTTTTTTGGTTTCACAAATTGCTCAAGCAAAGGGTGAATTTTGATATTATCGACTTCGATAACTTCAACATTAATTACATTTTTCATGCGTTAAAATTTAATTGTTAATAAATCTGATTAAAAGTTGGTAAAATATTTTGTCAACCATATTTGGGTCTTAAAAAACGGACTTTCATCCGTCTCGTTTTTTTTTAATTCTTTCCTGTGTTAAGATATGTTTGATAGTAGTTATCCCACAACTCAAACCTTAACGCTGTTTTGATGAACTCGTTCTTGTCACTAAGTTTGAACTCAAAAACCCACGTCTTACCATCAATTGATGCAACATGGTCAGCTCTAACTGCTCTGGCAAACTTTTGTAATTGTTTCCAATCCGTTACTTGTTCAGCTTCAGTCATAAAGTAGTCTTTAAGTACTTTTTTCATGGAAAACTCTAAACCCAATTTTCCTTTCAGGCCAAATGTCTTCGAGACCTTGATGAACTTGTTACCGTCATCATCAATCCAGTTTAGTTTAACCAAGTCATATTCATCACCGTTAGCCTTTTTGGTAATCGTTTGATAGCAATCAGGTTTAAGAACCATTGTTAGTCGTCTTACGCGAATCTTCTTTTCTTCAATTACTTGAAATATTTCTTCCGGTGACATCGAAGACTCAGCATCCTTGAATTCAAGTTTCGATGTGTAAAAATTCAAAACATCTTGAACCAGTCTATCACGTTCAGCAAACACCTTCTTTCTGAACCCATCTAAAATATTAGCGGAGAACTTACCTGACTCGTATGCAGAAATCATTTGAGGTAATGTCATACCTTCAATTTCATCAGCGGGAAATGCCATGAATGACTTCCCATTAATGAAGTCTAATGTTGCCAAATCCTCTGTCAACATCTTAAGGTTTTTATTCTTTAGCTCCTTATTATCCGAATCCTTATTTTTCATTCCCTTGTAATTTTTTACAAATGTATATGAAGTTTTATTTTCATACAAATTATTTTGTCAACTTTTTTCTTCTTGTAATTTAAACGAAGGCCAAATGTGCCACTATTCAATTGAATCGTTGATTTCGTCTATAATTTTTTTTATGTCATGAAGGTCCGTATCCATGTGTTTTATGATAGTTCCCCGGTGAATTCCTGAATATTTGGATATACTTGACTTGGAAATGGGGATACCTTTGGCTTCCATCTCCTCAATTGTGGCCCTAATTTTCAGCTTGCTTTCGTTCTCTTTTAGGATACCTCGAATCTTACCAGAAACCTTACGTTTGTTAAATGTCGCATCGCAATCCTTGTTGTAATGGATACGTTTTAAGACCGGCTTGACCTTTGAGTTTCCAAGGAATGTTGCACCATTAAATACGGTATCAAATAAACCCATCAGTTCACGCAGCTCCATCTTCTTATTACCGGTATATTCCTCATTCACATGATATAGATATGACAAGAGCAAATGTTTATCGGCAACTGGGTTAAGGAATAGTAGCTTGTGAATCATACTGGTAAACGTCTTATGTTTTAAAGTATCTTTAATTAGATATTGAAAACGTATCTCAACGTAATTAACTTCATTATAATCTACTACTGGATTCTTTACATTTACTGGTGTTTCCAGTATCAATTGCTCTAAAACTTCCTTGATTGGAATAGGTATAAATGGTTCTTGAGGTGCACAATGGATACGTATCATTGTAGTTTTAGGTTTTTTTTCTTCCAACCGGCACTTATCTTCCTTATTCCTGCCCTTTTTAAATAATTCCACCGGTATGTCTAATTCATTCTCATAGTTATAGAATAAATCAGGGTCTGAAGATATAAACATAGCACGTGCAATACCGCCAGCATTGGTATCTATCTTCTCATTAACCAATATGTTATCAATTATGTATTGTCGAGCAATAAGGAAGTCATTCTCGTTTTTGAGAATATTGGTCACCTTGAAGAAGATAGAAATCCCACCTCCACTACATGATATACAAATAAGAGAAGCGATATGACCATATTCTTCAATGAACCGGTCTTTAAGTTTTTGAGAATTGGGATAATCATCAATATCAAAGTAGATATATGATGATGGTGCAATTAGATTATAGTCCGATTCTTTTAGATTCCGAATCCTTACCAAACAATTGGGTGTAATGTAAGGTAAATAACTCTTAGGGGTTGAATAATCCATTCCGGTCCTTCTAAGTTCTCGAACCTTTTCGATTTTAAGTTTCTCAGGATTATTCTTTATCAATCTTACCAGTGTAGGTAAGTCGATGTGTCTTTTTGGGTAAATGTTTTTAATACCACCATTGAAATAAGAAAACATGTAAATAAAAATCCCCCATTATTTCACCGGTAGTGGACGGTTACTTTAATGAGGGGGAGTACTCTAAATCTTTATGGTATCAATCAGCTCCACTACAAACTAATTCTTACCGTTTTAATAAATATATCGAAAATGGATAAAAAAGGGAAGGCTTCAATGCTAAGGAATTGCTAAGAAATCTAACCCCACTTCCTGTAATTTAAAGGAGGTTTTTGTCGTACAGGATGTAGGTGTAACTTCTAATAGACAAAAAATATAATACTTGGGATATTTGTATCATCATCCACAATTTTAGTACACTAAAAGAAAGGATTTCACCGTAAATTGGCTAGGTGGGAATTGACCCATGTTCGAAGCTCAATCCATTTTAAAAAAAATGACAAAAAATGACATTTCCTCAGATGAATATTCACCGGCAAAAGGTACAATTACTTCATTATCCCAACTAACCAAAGAGCAGTTTCATGAATTGATGACAAGCAAACATCCATCGGCAAAGAAATACCGGGATTATGCAAAGAAGGAGTTCGATTACATGATGAAGTCTTACCAATCCCTTAACGACTTCTTCAATCATAACTCAAAAACATAATATTAGAGTATACCTTGAAATGTGAAGCTCTCACATGTAGAAATTGAACAAAAAATGCAGCATTCTAGCGTATTAAGGCATAATTTTAGGGTTATAACACCATAAGTCTAATATTATGAAAAAACTAAGTATTCTATATGTTCGTACCAGTTCGATTGACCAAAACTTAGATAGACAACGAGTTCAAGAGGCCAACTACCATAAGGTAATAGAGGACAAAATCTCAGGAGCGGTTGCATTATTTGAAAGACCCGGTGGAAAGGAACTATTCAAACTAATCTCAATGGATTTGGTAGGTTCTGTATCCTTTTGGCAAATCGACCGCTGCGGTCGTGACCTGAAGGGAATTGTTGATTTTCTTCATTTTATGGTCGAGAGGAAAATACCAGTTCATTTTATTGAGCAAGGTCTATCAACTCTTAACCATGATGGAACTGAGAATCCAATTTCAAAGATGTGTATTGCCATGATGTCTGTAATAGCGGAAATGAATCGTAACATGATTAAGTCGGCACAGAAAGAAGGAATTGAATTGGCAAAACTGAAAGGCAACGTATTTTTAGGAAGAAAACATGGTACCAGCGAAGACCCGCTAAAATTCTTATCCAAGTCAAAAAATAGACGTGCAATGGAATTACTTAAGAAGAACTACAAATCTGTTGAAATATCAAAGATTACTGGTCTTCATATCAATACGATTACAAAGGTCAAAAAATTGATGTTGGTAATGTAAATGAAATGAATCATATGTGGTGTGGTTGCCGAGACCCAAAGGATATTTGTACCTATCCTGGTAACATGAACTATAAAAGGGGTGCCCATACGGAGTCCCTGCTGGAGGTCCTGGAGGAAGTCCCTAAACCGGCCCTCCCTTATATATGAAATACCTTCGTTTTTAGACCCCGGTCAATTCCCCGTTTAAAATCCGGCCCAAATTTTAGTGGAAATTGGAAATGTCTACCCGCTAAAACCTTACAAACACCTTTTAAGGTGAAAACCCATTTTAAAAATTTTGGCATTTTTTCCGGTATTTATAGTAAAGAACATTTATGAAAAATACCATCAAGAATAAGACTATTTCGAAGAAAATCATTCTCTCAGAATCCCAATTTGAGCGTTTATCTCAGAACATAATAAACGAATTGAAAGTAAAGAATACACGAAAATGAGATTACAAGGATTTACTCAGATAGAAGACAATTTTGATAGCGAGAATTTGTCAAAATTAAAGGTCTTGAATATAACATTTACTAACCCTGATGCCTCGCATACAATTGGAAACCTTGGACTTCTAAAGGAGGTTAAGTTCTATGAAGCGTTATTCTACAAAGTATTGGAAGAACTAAAACTGGAAGAAAATGACTTGGTAGCAATTACAAGTACCTCGTTGAAAGAACTTATTTTTAATCTATCGATAATTTCAGCAATCCAAAATCAACACATTGAATTTGTTAATGAAAACATGTTCTATACCGGTCCACTCAGAAGGAATATTCATTTAAGTGATGAAGACTTCGAATTCAATCTCGAGGACTACGACTTAGACAATTTGGATGAAAGTCGACACTTGAATAGGTAAATTAATTTGTGCTTTAATTCAGTAAAACTTCATTCTTTGAATTCTAACTGCATTTAGTATTGCCAATAGTGCAACTCCAACATCAGCAAATACTGCCTCCCACATAGTAGCTAAACCACCTGCGCCAAGTGACATTACAATAATTTTTACAGCAAATGCCAATACAATATTCTGAATAACAATACGATGGGTTGCTCTTCCTATTTTTATAGCAGTTACAATTTTTGAAGGCTGATCTGTCTGTATTACTACATTTGCTGTTTCTATTGCTGCATCACTTCCCATTGCCCCCATTGAAATACCAACATCACTTAATGCTAAAACAGGGGCATCATTAATCCCATCACCAACGAAGGCAATTATTTTGGATTTGTCTTGTTTTAATTCTTCTACCTTTTGTACTTTGCTTTCGGGCAATAAATCACCAAAGGCAGACTCTATACCTATGTGCTTTGCTACTTTTTGCGTAATAGAATTTTTGTCGCCACTAAGCATTACAATTTGAGTAATACCATTTTGGTGCAATTGCTTAATGGCTTCCTGTGCATCTTCTTTTACTTCATCGGCAATGAGCACATAACCTGTATATTGATTATTTATGGCGACTACCACTATGCTTTCTATAATTTCATCCAATTTCGTATCGTACCTAATACCGAATTTATTTAACAGCCTGGTATTGCCGGCCAACACATCGTTGCCATTTACTTTTCCTTTTAAACCATGCCCGGGAATTTCTACTACCTCCTCTGCCTGATACATCTTTGTTTGGTTCTTTTCATATTCGGCTATGGCTTTGGCAATAGGGTGTGTTGATTTTGCTTCCAATGCTGCCAATGTTTTGATGAACTCACTTTTGTCCACTCCATTGGTTACAATTTCCTGTACTTTAAAAACACCTGCTGTTAATGTTCCTGTTTTATCCATCACCACGGTATTTAGTTTGGTTATAAGCTCCAGGTAATTTGAGCCTTTGAAAAGAATACCGTTTTTGCTGGCTGCACCAATGCCGCCAAAATAGCCTAAAGGAATGGAAATGACCAAGGCACAAGGACAACTGATAACCAAGAAAATTAATGCCCTGTACAGCCATTGTGCAAATACATAATCGCTTACAACGAAGTAGGGAATTACAACCAACGCAACGGCTAAAAAGAATACAATGGGTGTATAGATTTTTGCAAACTTTCTTATCAATAATTCTGTTTTTGCTTTGCGGGCTGTTGCATTTTGCACCATGTCTAAAATGCGTGCCAGTGAACTGTCGGCAAATTTTTTGGTTACTTTTAGTTCAATTACTTTATCAAGGTTTAGCATACCCGCCAATACCGGGCCTCCTTTGTAAATTGATTTTGGTTTGCTTTCGCCTGTAAGGGCTGCTGTATTGAAGCTACTGCCATCACTTAGCATTTCGCCATCCAGCGGCACTTTTTCACCCGCCTTTATTTGAATAGTTTCGTTTATTTGAACTTCTTCGGGTTTTACATCTTCGTACCTATTATTTCTAAAAACACTGGCAGAGGATGGACGAACATCCAATAAGGCTTTAATGTTATTCTTTGCTTTACTGACTGCTGCACTTTGAAACAATTCTCCTATGGCATAGAATAACATCACGGCTACGCCTTCAGGATATTGCCCTATGGCAAAGGCCCCTGAAGTTGCCAAAACCATTAATGTGAACTCTGTAAAGAACTCCTTTTTAAGAATAGCTTCCCAACCTTCTTTTATTACAGGAAAGCCAACTGGCAGGTAGGCCATTGCATACCATGCAAAGCGAATATATTGTGTAAAAAAAGCAGGCTTAAAATAATTATCTGCGGCAATGCCAATAAGCAGCATACTAAAACTGATGATAGCCGGAAGATATTGTTTGAGTATACTACTTTCAGCTATTTCCGTTTTTTGAACAGGCTTACTGTCATTTGCTTTTATGTCATGTAGCAAATTATCTGCACCAGCTTTACCGTACACTCTATCTTCTAAAGTACAGCAACTAATCTTTCCTTCTGCATCGTAGGTATGAACGTGATTTGGATCTGTATTTATCATTTTTTTCCGTTTAATTTATTATGCGAGGAAATGTAATCCTTAAGTTGTTCCTTCAGGGTTTTAAGGTATTCTTCTAAATATAAGATACAGATTTCATTTTTATTGGTTTCACAAATCTTGAAGGGAGTTTCATCCAAATATTTGTATAGTTCAGGATAATCTGATTCAATCGTTGAAGAGATTGAGATTATTTCTTGCATAAGTTGATTTACATTTTTCATTGATTTTTATTTTTTCATGTTTAAAACTTCATTTTTCGGTATTCTTTGAACATCGGAGAATTGTGTTGTGTTTGTCATAATATACTTTTATTATTCTTCTTCGCCCCCTGCTGCTTTTGATAGAACATAGAAAGCACCTTTGGTAACTATCATCGCATCTTTAGGCATTTCTTCAAGCGGTGTTATTTCTACATAGCCTAATTCTGTTACGCCTGTAATTACTTCAACCTTTTTAAACCGGATACTTTTTTCAGGATTGGCACCGATAGCTTTTTCACTCTTTTCTTTAGGCCCTTTTTCTTCTGTGTTTTCTTCCTCCCCACTTACTATAAAAATGAACGTTTTCCCTTCTGCATTTACGACTGCATCAACAGGAACAGCCTGCACCGTTTGATTGCCTACATTAATCAATGCAGATACATACATACCAGGCAATAACCTGATGCTACCTGTATTGTTTATTTTGGCATGAACAATTACGGATTTGTTTTCATTTTCGAAGGACTGATTGATGCCGAAAATTGTACCAGTGATTTGCTTATTGTTTTGATTGGTAAGAATGAACACCACTTTTTGCCCGCTCTTCACCTTGAACAAATCTTTCTCGTACACCTGCAAATCGCAATGCACCTGCGAATTATCTACAATATCCATCAGGGATGTTTGCATATCTAAATAGCTGCCGGTCTTAATTCGTATATGCCCTATGACACCGCTGATGGGTGCAATAATTGGAATTTGGCTTACAAATTTACCATTGGCTACGGATGCAGGGCTGATATTTAACTGCTGTAATTGTGTTTCCATTCCCTGCATCCTTGCTTTATCTGTTTCGTATTTTGCTGCTGCTTGTTGAAATATCTTGCCCGTTCCTGCACTTTCGGTATTGAGTTCCTTTTGTCGTTGGTACTCCTGGCCGGTATAAACTAATTCCTTTTTGAGCATCAGGTAATCCTGCTGCAGCTTCACTATGTCTGTATTTTCTAAAATCGCTACTGTTTGGCCCTGGTGAACAAAACTGCCTTCTAATACCAGCACTTTTTTAATAATGCCGGAAACCAGTGAATTTACATCGGCTTTGTTTTGAGGGGGAACTTCCAGCTGACCGCTTGATTTTACCACACTGTTGAGGTTTTTCATTTCTATTGTACCTAACTCAATGCCCACGGCCTTCATTTGTTCTGCGGACACTTCTATTGCTGCTGTATTTTCTTCTTTTGCTTTAGGCACTTCTTTTGTTTCCGTTTTATTGCTTTGCTTGCAGGAAGAAAAAATAATTGCACTTGCAAAAAATGTAATTGCAGCGATTGACTTTATATTAATTGACTTCATTTTATTTGTTCCCTTTTAAATAGTTTAACAATATAATGGACTGATTGAACTGGTTTACTGCATCGGTATATTGCAGTTTTGTATTGATAGCGGTTTGCAGATTTTGGATATACTCCATGTAACCAATTTCACCTTTGGTATATGCCGTGTTTGAAATACGGATAATATCATCCGCCTGTTTTAAACCTGTGGTTTCGTAGTATTGTAAACCTTCCTTTGCTTTCAGGTATTCGTTGTACTGAAGAAGATAACTGCTTTGCAGAAATAGCAGTGTTTGCTGCTTCTCTGTTTCAATTAAAGTAGTATTTATTTGAGCAGCCTTAATTTTTGCTTTTTGTGAGCCGAAAAATAAAGGAATACCTATGCCTACCTGTAAACCTGCTATCCTTGTGCCAGGGAAATAATTACGGTTAGTTTTTGCAGGATCAAAACCACTAACAACCATTTGATGGTAGTAGCCTGCATTCAAATCCGGTAACAATTTGCTTTTTTCAACCTTTACCTGTGCTGTATTTACATTCAACTTTTGATTGTAATACTGAATTAATGGGTTTGATTGTATAGATGCAGTATCAGCCATAAAAATATCGGGCAATTTTGCCAACTCATTTTCTTTTGGCATAATTGGCTCGGCTGAGTTCAACCACTTTTGCAAAGCCAACTGATAACTGCTTACAGTAGTATTTGCCTGTTTCAATTGTAAAAGGTTTTCTTTGTATTTGCTTTCGGCTTGCATTTTCTCCAACTGATTAGTTTCACCTGTATTATAACGAAGGGTAGCCCTTTTTAGAAAATTGCTGTATATGCTATCCTGCTGCTGCAAAAGTTTTACTCTTTGCAAGCCATACAACAAATTGTAATAGGCTGTGGTTACTTCTTTGATAATTTCATTTTGCGATAGCAGCTTTGATTTTTGAGCCAGCATAGTTTCCTGTTTCAATAGTTTATTTTGATTGGCATACACTGTTGGAAAAGAAAACGTTTGAGTAATACCAATACTGTTATCAATATTTCCGCCACTGGTAGGGTCCTGGGTGAGTTGTATGTTTGTTTTATCAGGACTAAAGCCGGTCTTTTGCATTACCTGCGATTGCTGAATGTTTAAGTCTGCTACTTTCAGTTGCAGATTATTTTTAAGTGCTATATCAATGCACTCCTGCAACGTTTTTTGATTGCTTTGTGCATAAGTTTTTCCTGCAAATAAACCGATAAATGTAAACAGCACTAACACAACCGTAGTATTGACAGGTGGCTTTGCTTTATTCATTTTATTTGGTTTGAAATTGATTTTAGTGTTGAATAAAATATAAAGTGCCGGAAGCACCAGCAGGGTTAATATGGTAGCGGTAATTAAACCACCGATCACAACGGTTGCTAATGGTTTTTGTACTTCACCACCTGCACCTGTAGAAAGTGCCATTGGCAGAAAACCTAATGATGCTACCATAGCTGTCATTATTACGGGTCTTAATCTTACTGCTGTTCCTTTTCTAACTCTCTCATATATGTCGGTAATGCCTTCGTCTTTTAACTGGTTGAAATAACCTATCAATACAATACCATTTAATACTGCTACACCAAACAAGGCAATGAAACCTACACCTGCCGAAATGCTGAATGGCATACCTCTTAACCATAATGCGATGATGCCTCCAATGGCTGATAACGGTACGGCAGTAAATATGAGAAAGGATTGTTTTAGACTTTTGAAGGTGATGTAAAGCAATATTATAATGAGCAATAACGCTACAGGAACTGCAATTCCTAATCTTGCCTTTGCTTCTTGAAGGTTTTGAAACTGACCGCCATAGGTGTAATAATAACCAGCCGGAAGTTTAAGATTTGCATCTAAAATGGGTTGTATTTCTTCCACCGTGCTTTCCACATCACGACCATGCACATTAAAGCCTACAAAAATTCTGCGTTGGCCATCTTCATGACTAATTTGTGCGGGTGCTGTTTTAAATGAAATATCCGCTACCTGGTTAATAGGCACCTTATTTCCAGATGGTAATGGCACATATAGATTTTCAATGTTACTGAAATCTTTACGCAAATCTTTTTGTAACCGCACCACCATGTCAAACCGTTTATCCCCTTCAAACACCACACCTGCAACATTACCTGCAAAAGCAGTTTTCAGCACCATGTTTACGTCACTGATGGTTAACCCGTATTGGGCAATTTTATCACGGTTGTATACCACCTGTATTTGAGGCAGTCCACTTACTTTTTCTACGAAGGGCTCACTTACTCCTTTTACATTTTTGATAAGCTCTGCCACTTTATTTGCCTGTGCATTCAGGATTTCCAAATCGGAACCATAAATTTTTATTGCCACATCCTGTTTGATGCCTGTAATGAGTTCATTAAACCGCATCTGCATGGGTTGTGTAATTTCAAAACTTACACCGGGTAAAATACTTAGTGCCTCTTCCATTTTTTCCATCATGGCTTCACGGGTATTTGCCGATGTCCATTCTTCTTTCGGCTTCATGGAAAGCATCATATCGCCTCTTTCGATGGGCATAGGGTCGGTAGGTATTTCAGCACTGCCTATTCTTGTTACCGCCTGTCTTATTTCGGGGAATTTATCTTTTAATATTTTTTCTGCCTTGCTGAATGTTTCTACCACCTGTGTTAATGATGTGCCTTGTTCCATCCTTATTTCAACTGTGAGGTCGCCTTCTTCCAGTGTAGGGATAAACTCACCACCTAAGCTGTTGAACAATATTATGCTGCCAGTAAACAATACTGCCATTGTAAACACAACGGTTTTTTTCCAGCGTAAAGCCCAACTCAGTATAGGTTCATAAAGTTTTTGACAAAAGCCAATTATTCTATCGGAAATATTCTTTTTATGCGTAGTTTTTTTACTTAGAAAAAGAGCACTCATCATTGGCACATAGGTTAATGAAAGTATGAAGGCACCCAATATTGCAAAAGCCACAGTTTGAGCCATTGGCTTAAACATTTTCCCCTCGATGCCTACTAACGCAAAAAGCGGCAGGTAAACAATTAAGATGATGATTTCGCCAAATGCTGCACTGCTCCTGATTTTTGACGCAGCTTGAAACACTTCATCATCCATTTGTGATTGTGAAAGTTTATTCAAACCAATATGATGATGCTTGCTCATGTAAATTCTGTGTACAATTGCTTCTACTATGATTACCGCACCATCTACAATAAGCCCGAAGTCAATAGCTCCTAAACTCATCAGGTTGCCGCTTACGCCAAACAGGTTCATCAGTATTATGGCGAAGAGCATCGCTAAAGGAATTACAGAAGCTACAATAAGACCCGCCCTTAAATTACCTAAGAGCAAAACCAATAGGAATATTACAATTAAACCACCTTCAATTAGATTTTTTTCTACTGTACCCATTGCCCTGTTCACTAATTCGGTTCTATCAATGAATGGTTCTATTACTACACCTTCAGGCAATGATTTTTGTATTTGTACCATTCGCTGTTTAACGTTGGCGATTACCTGTGCAAAGTTTTCACCTTTGAGCATGAGTGTAATTCCTGCCACTACTTCGCCCTCACCGTTTCTTGTAACTGCTCCGTAACGGGTGGCAGTACCAAACTGTACTGTTGCTACATCACGGATTAAAACGGGTATTCCGTTTATAGTCTTCACAATAATTTTTTCAATATCACTCAACGATTTTACTAAGCCTAAACCACGAATAAAGTAGGAATTGCTTCGTTGCTCTATATAGCTGCCTCCGGTGTTTTCGTTGTTGCTTTCTAAGGCTTTATAAATTTCAGGAATGGTAATATTCATTGCATTGAGCTTTTCGTTATCCAAAGCAATTTCATACTGCTTTACATAGCCACCCCAGCCGCTCACTTCTGCTAAACCCTCTGTACCAGCTAACTGCCTGCGGACAATCCAATCCTGCATAGTACGCAAATCGGTAGCAGTATATTTGTTTTCATAACCTTTTTTAGCATGAATGATATATTGATAAATCTCGCCTAAACCTGTTGTGATGGGTGCTAAGGTGGGTTCACCCAATCCCTGTGGAATTTGTGCTTCTGCTTCTTTGAGGCGTTCGCTTATCTGCTGTCTTGCCCAATAGATGTCGGCATTGTCTTTAAACACAATAGTGATTACCGAAATACCACTACGACTAATACTCCGCTTTTCAATTACATTGGGAATGTTGGCCATCGCGAGCTCAATAGGAGTAGTTATGAACTGTTCTACTTCCTCTGCGCCTAATGTTGGGGCTTGTGTAATTATCTGTACCTGATTATTTGTGATGTCAGGCACAGCATCAATTGGCAACAGCATAGCGGATATAACGCCCCAAATAATGAGTACCAACGTGAATGCACCAATTATAAGTTTGTTCTTTATTGAAAACTGAATTATATTTTGAAACATTTTTTTCTATTTAGTAATATGACTGTATTTATGCATACTCCTTTTGGCAAAAGCTGCTAAAAAAATGATACAATAAAAGGGTTATAAAATTGTACTTAAATACTCTTAAACCCAACGACCGTTTTGCCTATTGGATTTTTTTCTTTTTGCCATTATATAATGGAAAAAGATTAATTAAAAATGCCATACATGACATTTCTATGGCTATTCTACAATTTCAATAAAAGGAGTAATTAAGCTAATTTAGGCGGTTGCCAAATTGAATAGAAAACCTCTATATGAAAAGAGGAATTGTAAATAGGGTATTTTACCGACTGAAATGATATTATAACCCAATTGAAGTGCTGTATGGGTTGATAAAATGCCGATGACGGGCAGCATGAACAGTTACAAAATGGCGTACATGCCTCTGAATTTTGTTCATTATGGTTATGATTATTTTCCGCACTCACTACCTGAAAACTACTATAAAAAGACAGATTTAACTCGTTGCATGCGAAACATGACAACGTCAATAGATAAAAACTTAATGCTAATGTAGAAATTTTCATTATGGCAATATTAAACTTTTAAATGGAAAAACCAACAATATCATAATAGTTAAGAAAGTATTTTTAATGACGAAAACATTTAAATTTTCGTCATTTTTTTCCATAAATTCAATTACCTATTCTTAAACGGAAACTCAACGCTCAAAAACTCCCAGCTCAATTTTATCTTGCCTTCGTTTGCCATGGTCGGCAATACTTCATACATAAGTGCTTCAACTAACTTATCGCTTTTGATGGGTTTTACCTTAATTCGAATGATGTCATTTTCTTGTTTATAATCATCAGCCAGATGCATATCCCATGCTTTACTCAAAATCAAAGTCCACGTTTCTTTATCAGGAATAGTAAAAAATCCATATTTGCCTTTTGGAATAACTTTACCTTCAACCATTATATCCTGACCAAAATCTATCCATGTAGCTTTGTGTGCTCCCGATGACCACACTTGATTGTAGGCAACTAATCCATTCCAAATATTCCGTCCTCTCACACTCGGTGAACCATATTCTATATGTATGTGATTTGTCCCAATCATAGCCATTGCTGTCATTTTAGGACTTTTGGGTTTTACTGCTGTCATACTGGTATCGACTTTGGGTTGGTGGTTTTCGTGTTGGGCAAAAACACCCGTTGGTAGTGCCCCCAAAAGCGTTAAAACGATGATTTTTTTCATGATTTTGTTTTTCGTTTAATTTAAACTTTCATTTTGAATTCTCTCAACAGACTTTTAATAAATTTTAGTAAGAAAAAGTTATTCCAGCACCAAATCCCATATCGCTATCATAATGAGATGAAATGCCCATGTTTTTGTTTACGATGTAACGAAATCCTGCCATGTATTCCTTATCTGTGTTAAGCATAAAACTCATTCTAAGTCGTTTCGTAATAGGCATATCTTCCCTCATAAGTTGAAAACGAACATTTCCATCTTGATAGATTTCAGCTTGACCAATTATAAGCAATGGCAGAGTGTAATTCACACCGACAGTAAAAAGACTTCTTTGGTCCTTACTATTTGACTGACCAAATAGATTTGTTTCTTGTTCATCAATTCCAAACTTTCTATAACGCCAATCAAAACCAATAAATGGCATTAACCATTGCATTTTACCAATGTATCGACCGATATGTGTTTCTACTTCGTATCCATGAAAATCATGATAGCCTAATCGCCATTCTGACCCAATACTCCAACGAGTACTTTGTAACATTGCCATTCCATCATTCCCACTGGTGGCAACATCATTTTCTACCATAAAATGAAATTTACGGTCGTCTGCGAATAATTTACGTTGGGCAAGTTTAGGATTGGGAATCAAAGGATTTGGCTTTTGATTTTCATAACTTAATACTCTTCCCATTCCGCTCATCATGTGATATAAGATATGACAATGGAAAAACCAATCTCCTTCAACATTGGCATTAAATTCTAATGTATCTGTCTCCATGGGCATTACATCTACGATGTTTTTCAAAGGAGCATTTTCTCCTTGACCATTGAGCAATCTAAAGTCATGACCATGTAGGTGCATTGGATGGCGCATCATTGAGCCATTGTAGAGAATAATTCTAACATTTTCTCCTTTTTTAATTAAGATTTTATCTGCTTCTGAAACGACTTTATTATCTATACTCCAAACATATCGATTCATATTACCTGAGAGTTTGAAGAACAATTCTTTGACTGGAGCTTCCTTGGGTAAAGCTGTGATAATCGGAGACTTCAACATCGCATAATTCAATGTAATAATATCTCCTAGCGCATTAGCATTATAACGATTTGGGTTATTATCATCTTGTTTAGCATCAGCATCACCTGTTATTTCGGGATACATCACCACATTCATATCCATTTGATTTAAACTCATAGCCATACCCATATCATCAAGTTCGCCATTCATCTTCATCATGTCATTCATCATCTTCATACCTTCAAAATATTTTAATCGAGGTAAAGGTGATTTTAATTGTTTTACTCCGTTCCCAATAAAAATAGAAGCAGAATTTGTGCGGTCTTCAGTAGTTGCTAAAAACTCAAAAGCTTTGTTTTCTGAAGGAATATCGACCAAAATGTCATACGTTTCAGAAACTGCAATAATCAATCTGTCGACCTCTACAGGTTCTACATCGTTGCCATCGTTTGCGACAACTGTAATTTTGCCACCGGCATAAGTCAGCCAAAAATAGGATGATGCGCCCCCATTTGAAATCCTTAACCTAACCTTATCTCCTGCTTTTAATTCTTTTCCTGAGATACTTTTAAGTTCAGAACTTGGTTGACCATTCATGAATATTTTTTCATAATAGACGTCACTCACGTCCATCGCTAACATCCGCTTCCATTCATTTTGCAACTTGGTCTTAAAATGTCCAGCGGAGATAGCTTCGCCATAACTTTGAACGGAATTTTTTTTCAATGCAGGATAATCGTTTGCATTATGTAGCATCCTGTGAATGTTCTCGGGTTTGAGATTGGTCCACTCACTCAAAACAATTGGCAGGGTAGGTAAATCGTCTATCCCTTTTCTAAACGTTGGGTCATTCGGTCTTTTTAACATGACAAAATTGCCATACATTCCTATTTGTTCCTGTAATCCTGAATGCGAATGGTACCAATGTGTGCCATTTTGGATAATTGGAAAACGATAGATATGAGTTGTATTAGGCCGAATGGGCATTTGTGTAAGATTGGGAACTCCATCTTCCTTATTTGGTAAAAAAAGCCCGTGCCAGTGCAATGAGGTTTCCTCCTTAAGTAGGTTATGAACGTGTATTTCAGCCGTATCACCTTCGGTAAATGTTAAAGTAGGCATTGGTATTTGACCATTAACTGCAATCGCTCTTTTTTCTTTACCTGCAAAATTGACTAACGTGTCTTTTACGTATAGGTCGTAGCGAACCGTTTTTTGAGAATAAAGATTTAATGAAAATAAAAGTAATATGATAACTATTGAATTCGATTTATAAAAAACGAATAATGGGTTCCATTTCATGTTTAAAATATATTAATAATTATGTAGCCACTCATGACTATCATCAATGCATCCTCGATTATTGTAATTGTACTCATTGGCAGATTAAAAACTGCTCCCAAACAAGCACATTGTATTTTCCTTTTATTAAAAACTGACTGCAAAACTCCAATGATACTTAAACTCATCACAGTAAAGGTGAATATGTTAGTCACTAGCGGATTAAAATTAATTAGATAAGCCATCCCTAAACTAACTTCTATAAAAGCATACAAATAAGCCCAAATTGGTATTCGCTTTGCTAATACATCGTACATCACATAACTTTCTGCGAATCCTTTAAGATTCAAAAATTTAAAGAACGAGAAAACCAAAAAGAAGCCTGCCATGAAATATTGCATAGCCATCATAATATTAAATCGTTCACTATTAATTTGTACCAATACAACAACCAAACTTATATAAAAGAAAATCAACAAAATAGGTTTATAGGTCTCAAACCATGATTTTGCTAGTTCCTCTGTTTCATTAAATTGAATGGCAGAAATCGTATACTTGGGGTCTAATGCTTGCTGTAAATCTGATAATGGAATGTGTTTATTCATCGTAATTGTGGCTGAATTATCAGCCTTAGTAACTACTACCTCAGTCACATTTTCAATCATTTGAAGCGCTGATTTCACTTTAGTTTCACAACTACTACAGGTCATACCTGTTATTTGATATGTGTGTTTCATTATTTAAAAAATTGAAATAAGCGTAACCGAAAATGGTTACGCTCATTTAATAGACATGCATCAAAAAAATTATTTATGCTTATGCTCGGCATCCGAAGGCATACAATGATTTTCATGTAAACAATGTATCGCACACGCGACTTGTTGTTTATAATTATTGTGTAGAAGCATAACTGTTTGCCCATCACTATTTTTTACTTCACACATGCCATTATGAGAAGGCTTGCCGATTGTATACTTTTCGGTTTTATCATTAAAATAATACACAAATGAACTACCTTTAGCCAGTTTGCCAAGCTGTTTTCCATTTGAATCGATAATCTCTCCATTACCATTAACTTTCGTAACAACCTTTCCATTATTATCAAGGCTGCCCTCTTTTGTTAAATTACCAATTTGTTTATTTTGATAATAAATATGCCCCTTGTAATCAACATAAGGCACTTTAGTTTGTGCTAAGGAACAAAACGAAGTAAATAGCATCAAGGCAATTAATAAATTTTTCAACTTTATATTGTTTAAATAGTTTAACTGAATTATTTGTAATGGAAAGTTCTACTTTAAAAACCATTATCGTATTACTTTATTTTAAGGAAAAATTGTAAAATTTTGGATTTCAAATCCTATCTATCCCATTCCGTTTAATTGTTTTTAATCTTTTAAAGTTTGAGGGTGTAAAACCCGTTTCCTTTTTAAATTGATTGCTTAAATATGCGACACTACTGTAATTAAGTTGGTCGGCAATTTGACTTAATGTCATTTCTTCGTACATCAACAATTCTTTCACTTTTTCTATTTTCTGTTTTATAAAAAAATGCTCAATTGTTATTTGCTCAAAAGAAGAAAAAAGACTACTTAATGAATTGTAATCATGCTTTAGATTTTGAGATAGGTAACTTGAAAGATTGATATGTAGGTCATTGTTTTTCTGATGAATCAAATCAATTATTAGGGTCTTAACCCGTTCAATTAATCGACTATTTTTGTCATCAATTAACTCAAAGCCAAATGAATTTAAAACTGCATTTAATTCATTTTTTAGATATTTTATATTGTCTTCTTCCAACTCCACTTCTCCCAAATTTACCGAAAGAGGGTGTAGCCCAAGCTTCTCCAGCTCAGACTTCACCACTATTTCACAGCGTCGACAAACCATATTTTTAATATATAGCTTCATCATTTAATTGTTTCAACCGTTTTACCGCATCCTAACATTTTAGCTCCATAATATGGATTCTTAACTGAGCTTTCCTTACTTAACCAATTTGCACCCTTTCCTTTATTCGCCATTGGGCAAAATTGATAATATACCGGTTCTTCCTGTTTAGTAACCTTTGCTATAGAGTACATGTTTTTAGAGAGACTAATAAAATGGTCCCTTTGATGTCCTGCATCCTTAGTTTCTGAAATATGCTCAGCATCAAATGCTAATTCTTTCATAACCTTTATCCATTCATCATATTCGTTTTTTGCTAATGATTCCTTGTTAATGGAGTTAATAGCTTTTAGCAATGCTTCAGCTTTTAGGGATGCCGTGTTTCCATCGGTTTTAACCAATGCATCTTTTAATTCAAAATAATTGTCAAGAAGGGCTTTGAGTTGTGACACTTCACTTGATTTATCAATTAGCGATGACATCTCCTGATAAACCAATTGCGGAGACCCAACATTGATAAACGAATTAAATTCAGGTAGTCTAACATTTCCTATTTTCGCATAACACGATGTGATAGACAGCAATAATGACATTGCCATCAATAATTTTATTGATTTCATTTTTCAAAAATTTAGATTTTAAAAATACTTTACAATTAAGCAAGGATTGCTTTCGATGGGACATACCTATCCCTACAAAGTATTGAATTATACTATATTGGGAGGAATCCAAATGTAGCCGAAACCCGAAGAACTATAGGTTTCATTGTAATAAGATTTTAATCTATTAATCTCAGAGAATCTGTTTTCTCTATTTAATTCAACCCTATTCTGTAAGGCAAAGAGGCCAATTGAAGTTGGACAACTACATTTTGGATTATTACAGTTTCCGCCACAACTTTTATCTTTACTTTCTCTTGTCATTTTATGACTTTCACAACAATTATTTTTCTTACTATTGTTTGATTTATCCTGAATACAGCAAGATTTATCCGTTTTTTTTGAATTAGTTCCACATGCATACCCATTTTTAGGTGCCATAAGACACACGAAAAATGAAATCATTAGCAATATGTACACTTTACTTGTCATAAAATTAAAAACACTTAAAAGTACGAATTTGTTTAATTATTCAATATTATTTTGATTCAATCGTCAAATTATTACAGATTTGGATTTCCTATTAATTAGTAATATTTATGAAAGAAGAGAAGGATTGTGGTATCCGACTCAGATTTACTCAAACTTAATGATAATTTAATTACGGTTTTGACCACACAATGTCATAGAGTTCTTTGCGGGATAAATTGTTAATTTTCATCGTTGGAAGGGGTCATAAACTTCCTCCAATTTACGGAATTACACAAATTTCAACCCTTCAATTTCCTGATTGTCACATACTCAATCATCGCATTACAGTTGCATCTTTCGTATCTAAGGGGAGCAAACAGAAAAGTCATCAGAAATGGTGACTTATTTTTTTTAAAATCCACCTCTATTTCATCTATTCATCGATTTTTTTGTTTCAAGTCAAGTAGCAGGTTTAGTGATTTGTTTAACCACTTTCAATAAGAATTTTTATTTCAGACCTATTTTTGCTTATTTTAGCAATTACTTAAATAAGAAATGTTCACTATATTCGCATTATGGATAAACCTTCTTGTATAAGACAACAAGCAGACATTAGACAAATTCTTCGCTGTAAAGAACGTGTTTCAGAACTCCAAGGGTCGTTTGATTATTTGTCCAACGGACTTGAATTGGCTGGGAATAGTGTAAGATTTAAAATCTTGTTTCTACTTTATGAAGAAAATCGACTTTGTGTATGTGATTTAAGTGATATTTTAGGGATGACTATTTCGGCAGTTTCTCAACACTTGCGAAAACTCAAAGACAAGAATCTTATTAAAACCGAAAGAGAAGCACAAACGATTTATTACTCAATGACTAAAGAATATGACCTTTTCTTTAAACCATTTTTTAAAATAATCTACGATAACAAAATTTTAGAAACAATATGAAAACCGACAAAAAACTAATTGGTACAGGTCTTTTGACAGCGTTTGCGGCTTCATTATGTTGTATCACCCCTGTATTGGCTCTCATCGCAGGAACTAGCGGACTAGCTTCAACCTTTTCTTGGGTTGAACCATTTAGACCATATTTAATTGGTTTAACAATTTTTGTGTTAGGATTTGCTTGGTATCAAAAACTAAAACCGAAAAAGCAAATTGATTGTAAATGTGAAATAGACGAAAAACAAAATTTTATGCAAACAAAATCATTTTTAGGAATTGTTTCAGTTATTGCAATTCTGCTCTTATCATTTCCAATTTATGCTAGTGTTTTTTTCCCAAAAGTTAATAATAGTTCAATTATTACACAGGAGTATAAAACTCAAAAAGTTGAGTTTACAATTAAAGGGATGACTTGTTCAAGTTGCGAACATCATGTCAAAACAGAGATTAGTAAACTAAAAGGAATTGCTGAAGTTTTGGTTTCCTATGAGAACGGCAACGCAATTGTTAAGTTTGACAATAAACAAACGAGTATAACAGAAATCGAAAAAGCTATCAATTCCACAGGGTATAAATCACTAAAAAGTAAAATTAAATAATAATGGATATTAAATTACAATCAGTAATAACTTGCCCAAACTGTGGACACCAAAAAGAGGAAACAATGCCAACAGATGCATGTCAGTATTTTTATGAATGTGAAAGCTGTAAAACAAAATTAAAACCTTTACAAGGTGATTGTTGTGTTTATTGTAGTTATGGAAGCGTACCATGTCCACCAATACAACAGGACAAAAAATGTTGCTAATCGAATCCAATTAAGAAAAATTAGAAAATGGTTAATTTTTCAAAAAGTGTTATCTTTGTATTGAGACTTAAACGTAACTCATTAGTTTTCTAATGGTTATGAACTTATAAAGTTCCCCGAAGCTGCATCTTTCGTCTGTAAGGGGAGCACAAATCAAAAAGAGGTAATAGTTTACTTCCTTCAATTTAAACGAAGTTTTAAACTTTAATATTTGTGCAGCTCTTGTGCAGCAAAACAAATAAAAACTACCATTTTGCTGCACAAAAAGACCCAAATATGGTCTTTAAACCCAATAAAGACCCATTTTATGATAATGTAGGTTTCCGGTACCTAAGATGCAGGTTCGATTCCTTCCGGGGCTACACAAAGTAGCAAAGCAAAAAAAAGGACATTTCGAAAGAGATGTCCTTTTTTTCTGTTCAAAAATAAAGCCCCCCACTATTCCTAGCAGAGGGCTTCGCATAAATTTAACGTATTAGGGTTAGGTAATCGCGTGTTGTATTAGAACTAGAATCATTTACAATACAAAGGAACATCGTTCCTGCGATTCCCACAATGAGGCCTAGGCCTCATTTTTATACCCAAAATGACTTAAGGCAAATGCCAATAAACTGTTGTTTTCCGTCGACAGATTTAATTTCTTACTAATGTGATAGCGATGATTTTTCACCGTCTTTTCCGATATAAAAAGGATGTCGGCAATCTCCTTGCTCTTTTTATTCTGCGCAATCAATTCGAGAATTTTTAATTCGGATTGTGTGAGGTCCCCCAGCTTTTGGCTTTGTTGGGCTACAGAAAATATTTGATCAAATGCCATTTCCACCGAAACCCGAATTTGGTGATCACTCCACGGCTTTAAGATGTAATTGACGGGATGCGTTTTACCGGCTAATTCCACAATTTTCCGATCACTAAATGCGGTCAAATAGATAATGGCTAGCTGAGGCTTCAACTGCAATGCTTGTTTCACAAAATCAATTCCACTTGGTCCTTCGCCAATATTTATGTCACATATAGCTAATTGGGGGTTAAATGTATCAAGGGCCTGCAAAGCCAAATGAAAGTCATGAAATACTTGACAAGCATAGCCCAATTCTTCCAAAATCTCCTTGATATCCAAGGCCACAATAATCTCGTCCTCCAAGATTATAATTCGCTTTTGATCCATAATTAAATTGTAAAAGTTAATAAATGCTTGATGCCTTGGCTTTGATGCAGGGTATAGGTCGCCCCCATTTGCTCACTCAATATGCGAATGAGCCGCATCCCTAAATTCGAATTTTGATTAATCTCTTCCACCCGTCCCGGACCGTTGTCCTCGATGGATAAAATAACTTGTGTGTCTTTTTGCTCTATTTCAATTGTTAGTACGCCAGCAGAATCCCCCACAAAGGCATATTTAAATGCATTTGACACAATTTCATTGATAATCAAACCCAATGTCCCTATACGCTCAAAGCGTAATCTGATTGAATCTTGCATCTTAAAATCGATCGTGACGGGGTTCAACTCGTCTTGCGCATACATCTGCTGCAAATGCTCCACCAAGGTCCGCACATAACTATCCAAGGCTACATATTCCATTTCATCTGTTTGAAATAGATTATTATGCACCAAAGCAATGGTCTGAATTCGATTTTGAAGCGCTGTAATCAGGTCAATCGATTCTTCGTTTTTAGTCCGACGCTTCTGAAGATTCAACAAACTATAAATCACTTGTAAATTATTCTTCACGCGATGATGCAATTCCTTGAGCAACACAGCATTCCGTTCATGTTCTAAATCCAATTGAATTCGATTTTGCGTCAGCAAACCTTTTTGGCGAAAATTGACATACAACAAAATAGAACCAAATAGGATTGTTCCAAGGATAATGCTCAACAACTTAATTTTAAAGTCCTGCAATTTTGACGCCTCGGAATACACTTCTACCTGATGCAGACTTTTCATCGACTCCGCGCGGTGTTTTACGAGTTCTAATTGGCCCAAAAGCAAAATAGATTTGTTCCGATTAATGTGTGCATTCACCGTGTCTTGATATGCTTGCAAGGCCCGATTGAAATAATAGGCCGAGTCATAGCGATTGAGCGTAGCATAGTAATCCGCATAAGCACCCAGCATCATAAGCTTTACTGGAGGAATCACCTTCTCGGCCATTAATATACGGGCATGATCCATGTAATATTTGGCAGACTCCATGCGACCGATGTGGAGATAGGCCCGAGCCAAGGATATTTCTTTCCCGATTTGATTGTCGGGATTATCGATACTCGCGCGGATATCAAACTGCAGCATAGGGATCACTTGGCTATAATTTCCCATCTCCATGTCGCATTGCGCCATCAGCCCTTTAAATAAGCCCTCCCAATAGCGCAATTCCCGTGGCAGGTAAACCGCCTTCGCAGCCTTACGTACTTCAGCCACTTCATTATACCCTTGCGCATAGGTCTCGCGTGCCTTTTTGTAATTCTTCAAGTCGGTATATATCCAACCCAAGCGCTGCAAATAAAACAAACGACGATAATCTCCCCGGGGAGGAACCGTTTGAAATTGCTTAAAATCTCGTAAGGCATCCTCAAAGAGCCCGCACTCCCGGTAAATTTCCCAAAAGGTCTTGATATAGCCTAGTTTGATCCGTAATCGCCGAATGGGAATAGCCTTTTCAATTTCGTTTTTTCCGCGGTACTCTTCCTCCAATTTAATGAGGATATGCCGCCAATAATACGCGGGTACTTGCTTTTGATGTTTAAATAGAAACTCAAAAAATGGCAAGCCATGGGAAAATTTGGCCTGATTATGATAGACCATCGACAGGGGAATCGCGGCTTTAATCATTAAATCCAAGTTCTGCTGTTGAACAGCACGGGACCATTGTGACTCAAGAATTCGCTCTAAATCCGTGACATTGCTATTTGAAAAAAAACTCCCATCTACACGAAAAATACGATCCCATGTCTTCCACATAAATTGCGGATTTTGATAACGGAGATCGCGTTTAAATTTATCCGAATTATAGGAATCATCAGACCAGCTTCGGAAAGAAACGAGCAGCAATAGACATAATAAGGCCTTATAAAGGCAACTTAATTTCATTCGATTTCAATTAGAACTAGGGCCTTTTCAGGGCTTTCAAGCAAACAAGATAAGGGCTTCTAGTTGAAAATCAAATGCCTGCAAAAAATTATAAGGTATTTAACGCGGAAACTTCAGCGGCACTTAATGCCCGATTGTAAATACGTAATTCGTCGATCGAGCCACTGAAATACTCTCGAATATCATTTGTGGATGCATTAACTACGCGAGCACCAATGGATAAGACAGATGGATTGATAAATAAGGGGCTAGTTAGATGTGGCCACGTATGTATCAATTGACCATTTAAATAGTATCGCTCTGTTCCTCCATCATAGGTTACAACAATGTGCGTCCATAAATTCGCAAATGTACCTGAACTAAAAGTACGGTCAAAACTCCAATGATTATGCATTAATCCTTGATTTGTGAGTGTTTTGACATAATTACAAGCCGCCGGAATATTCGCTGGACCATAGCCCGCAATGACCATATCTCTACTCCAAATACTCGCTTTAAACCACATTGACATCGAATATGCCGCGTTGTTGGAAGGCAGGTTTTTCGGATTCAACAATGTCAAAAACTGATTCGAGCCATTAAAACTATAAGCCGTATTATTCACCCCTCTACGCCCAGCTGTTTTCGTCGCCCCACTGCTTAACGCATTCCCGGAGCTAGAATAATCCCGGGTATCTCCATTCAGTGGATAAAACGCAACCAAGCCATTATTCAATCCTGAATTAGCCAGCGTCGTCATAAATTCGCGCTGATTCCCATAGGTATAAATCCCATTAATCTTCGCATAGGAACGTACAAAGTACTTTTGACCGGGAATCAAATCTGTTAACGTAAAGCTTGCATTATTCGCACTCGCTGGGTAATAAAAATCAGATACAGTGGGGCTATCCAAGAATCCCCAACAAACTCCGCGTTCCTGAACCGCATATTGCGTGGATAAATTTGCAATCGCTATCCCTGTCGTCGCACGGGAATCTTGAATATTACTTAATGCCAATGTTTGAACATCAACAAAATTCCCCTTCCCTTCCGGAATAACAGGATCCTTCTCACATGAAAAAAGTAAACAAATAAAGATGATTAATAAGCCCTGCTTCATGTTTTAAAAGTTTAAACCAAATCCAATCCACAAATCAGAAAAAGCTTTGGAATCTGCCGACTTAAACAGACCTAAATAATTAATTCCACCAGCCACGTGAATCCGCTTGAAAACTAAATTCAAGCCCCCTTCTACCTCTACACCGGATTGGCTTGCAAACGAATTTTGCGCCCAAATCGCCCCTGTTTTTGTACCGGAGAAATTATATTCATCGGCCGACCAATACAATGACCGAGCCCCGTAGCCAACACCCGCGCGTAAGTAAACGTGTTCATTCAGGCCAAACAAAAAGGCAGGAACGACAGATAATCGAGTTGTTTTAACTTCTTTGGTAAATTTATAAATCGAGGTAGTAGCCGTATAATTGGTAATCGCTTCATTCGAGGCGGTATACCCCGTTGATGGCGAACCCGCCAAACCGTAATGAAGCGTCATTGCATAGCCATACCAACCGCGAATGACACCAAACTGCCCCGCTAATGTTAAATTAGATTGCTCGCCCCCTAAGGCTATAGGACTAATCCCAACATTCATGAAACGAAACGATTGATCAATCGGTTGAATGATGGGCTTTTTGATAACTGGCTTTTCGACTACCTTAACTTGCGTGGTATCAGGGACTTTGAATTCCCCTTTTTCGTCTAATTTCGACGGCGTTATTTGAAAAACATATTCAGATGGGGGCAAATTCAAGCCTTTGGCATCTATCTGAAAATAGTAATTAAAGCCCGGTGAAACACTAGATAAATTCAAGCCATGAATCGCAGATGCGTCCACTTGTTTGCGCGCACCATTCGGATATTCTTGCACATACACACGCAGATCATACGTCTTTTGTTGCTTACTATCTAGATCGAAGAATACCTCAAAACGCTTGATTTCGGGCACATAACCAATCTGCACATTGGAAATTTCCTGTGCTTGTCCGGCAAAAACACATCCTAGTATCAAAGATGCGCTTCCTAAAAAATATTGAAGACGCTTGAGCATGGGACCTGAACTTAAGGTTTTGGAACCACAACGCGTTCGGTGCGGATGCGGGATCCCAATACATTCGCTTTCACATTTGCTTCTGTCTTCCAAAATCCACGTTGGTTCGTAATATTATACTTAGGATTAGAAAACACATCAATGTCTGGATTTTGATGAACTAGCTGGTAGTTCATTTCGTGCATTGCGTTAGAGACTGCAATGTTCGGGAAAGCTTGGTTATTGATGGCTCCTGCCAGAGGCAGAGCTAAAACGGAAGCAATTGCCCAATGAACATTGGGACTATTTTTATCTTCGACCGAAATCGTTTGATTTCCATATCCTTGATATGTTATTTTTTTATACCCAAATGTAGGTTCTAAATTTACTCCCATCCAAACGGTCGTACCTAACAAGGATAATATGGGAAGAATCGCTGGCGTCCGAAACATCGACACCCCATTAAAACGAAAGATGAAGCCCGACTTATTTTTGGACTCCTTATTCTTCATATAAGGAATTCCCCAAAATGAATTGCCCACAACTTCCACTTCCTTTAAGCGCTTGATATCATACTCAGACGAATTTCGATTTAACGAAACATCCGAATAACCTCCACTACCTGAAATTACTTGATTGGAACAACTCGAAATAAATAATGAAAAAATAAGCAATGTGGCTAATATTGCCGCATGCAATGCTTTACGAGCGTGTAACATACCTGTCTATTTTTGAGAACTAAGAATTCACCAAAAGTAGACAGGCATATCAGCTTCTAAAAACAAAAATTATTAAGCGGTCAGAAATTATCGTACCTCAAACACCAACGCCGTTTTCGCCGGAACGTCTAAACTCGCTCCTAATACCTGCGTCTTGTCATTCAACACATCCGTCAATTTGGCACCTGGCTTAATTAATTCCGCAAAATTTCCCATGCTGAGTGTCTTCGCCGTGGCGTTCTTATTCATCACGACCATCACCTTGCCTTTTTCCGAATAACGGAAATAAACATAGACCCCATTTTCTGGGCCAAAATGCGTCAATTTCCCAGTATGAATGACTTCAGCATGCTTCCGCCAATTCAACAATTTCTTAAAGAAATCTTGCGTGCTCTTCTCATCTGCCGTAAAGCCGCGTTGGGTTACCGCATCTTTGATATCTCCGGGCCAACCGCCATAAAAATCCCCACGGATTTCACCATGTTCATTGCTTTTGGGATTCGACATCAAGATTTCTGTTCCGTAAAAAATCTGCGGAATGCCCCGTGTTGTCAACAAATATGTCATTCCCATTCGGAATAAAGCTTGGTCATGTTTGACCTGTGAATAGAAACGTGACATGTCATGGTTGTCGCCAAACACCACCAAATTATCCGGATTCGCATAGACCAAATCATTCGAAATCACCGAATAAATCTTGTTCAAGCCCTTGCCCCAATCTTGATCATTCTCATTCATCGCCTCCGAAATGGCGTTTTGCAAAGGAAAATCCATCAAGGCTGGTAAAGATGATTTGAAACCATCGCGGTTGATTTTACCTTTCTGCCAGTAGGACGTAATAATCGGATTTGATGACCACTCCTCGCCTACCATGTTCAAATTTGGATATTCCGCGAGTACCGCGTCCGACCAGCGTGCCTCGAAATGCTTTTCAGAATAGGGGTACGTATCAATGCGAATACCGCCCAAATGCGCATATTCAATCCACCAAATCGTGTTTTGAATCAAATAATTCGCCATAAATGGATTCTTTTGATTCAAATCCGGCATGGCAGGAACGAACCAACCTTCTGTCTGCATTTTGGCATCGTATTGTGATACATGGGGATCTTGAACCGTTTCTCTACGATGGGTTGTCGAAACGAACTTGCCATCAAAATTGATCCAATCTTTAAACGGAAAATCCTTCATCCACCAGTGGCCATCACCACAGTGATTCAACACGACATCCATCACGAGCTTAATGCCCTTTTGGCCTGCCTTCTCCGCCAATTCCTTGTATTGTGCATTCGTCCCAAAACGCGGATCAATCAAATAATGATCCGTGATCGCATAACCGTGGTAACTTTCTTTCGCCTGATCATTTGCCAAAACCGGCATGTTCCAAATCGCCGTAAATCCCATGTCATGGATATAAGGCAAACGGTCAATGATGCCTTTTAGGTCACCCCCATGCCGACCGTACATTTCATTACGTGCAGGATTTGGTTCGCGGTAAGTTGGAGCAGCATCGTTGCTCGGGTCGCCATTCGCAAAACGATCAGGTGTGATTAGGTAGATAACATCCTTGGTAGAATACGACGGACGATTCGCGGAATTAGGTGTGCGGGAATCGAGTTTGTAGTCGATGTGGTGGAGTATTTTGTTATCTTTTTTGATATCAATCGGATATGACCCCGCCAGCGCGTTTTTCGATATTTCACAATCCACGAAGAGGTAATTTGGGCTGTCGGCTGTATGTACTTTCACGATCTTTAAACCCGGTTTTTTAGCGATGACCTCTGCACCTTTTAAGTCCTTTCCATGGATCAGGAGCTGTAATTTGGGGTTTTTCATACCCACCCACCAGTTGAGCGGCTCGATGCGTAATTCTTGTGCTTGTAGCGTTTGCAGGCTAAGGGCTGCTAATAGGAATAATATAAGTTTCTTCATGAATCTAAAGGGTTTTGTTCAGGTTGTCAGGGTCAGGACCCTAACAACCTGCGGATTAAAATTAGCTGAAAAGGCTCAAAAAAGCGCATAAAATGACCTAAAAATGTGAAAATTATCATGTTTTAGGTAGTGAAACTGGCGAAAAAGTGGTTGTTTGCGTAACGCTGCCGGGGTCAGAGACCCCGGCAGCGTTTACCCCCCGGCATCTTGCATTTCAACGTAGATTTCGAGATATTTGTACTAATTAAAGCCCTAAAACAAACATCCTATGTGTGGAATCGTCGCCTACATCGGCTCTCAAGCCGCTTATCCCATCATTTTAAAAGGTCTTAAGCGTTTAGAATACCGCGGCTACGACAGCGCTGGAATTGCACTTTACGGCAAAAACATCACCAATTTCAAGAAAAAAGGACGCGTTGCTGAGCTGGAATCGTGGACAGACGAAATCACCCTGACGGCGTCAGTGGGGATAGGGCATACGCGCTGGGCGACGCACGGCGAACCGTCCGATGTGAATGCACACCCGCACAAATCAAATTCGGGGAAATTGACTTTGGTCCATAACGGAATCATTGAAAACTATGCATCCTTAAAACAAGAGCTAGTTCAAAAGGGCTATACGTTTGAGAGTGCGACGGATACGGAGGTTTTGGTGAATTTTATTGAGGAAATCCAACAGAGCAACAATTATTCTTTGGAAGAGGCGATGCGCATCGCATTAAAGCGCGTGGTGGGCGCTTATGTTATTATTGTAATGGAAGAAGGATTCCCAGACCGACTGATCGCCGCGCGCAAAGGAAGTCCATTGGTGATTGGTGTGGGCGATGGCGAACACTTTTTGGCATCCGATGCCTCGCCGATTATCGAATACACGAAGAAAGTAATTTACGTGAATGACTATGAATTGGCCATTATTTCACAAGATGAAATCATCTTGAAGAATTTGGGAAATGAGCCGATTACCCCATACATCCAGCAATTAGACATGGAATTAGCCCAAATCGAAAAGGGCGGCTATGACCATTTCATGTTAAAGGAAATTTTTGACCAACCGGATTCTTTGACGGATTGTTTGCGCGGCCGTTTGGATAGCGAAAACATGACGTTGACTTTGGCGGGTGTAGAACAACATTTATCTGTTTTTTCTCAGGCCAAAAGAATCGTGATCGTAGCCTGCGGAACGAGTTGGCATGCCGGTTTAGTCGCCGAATACATGATTGAGACCCTTTGCCGCATTCCGGTGGAGGTAGAATATGCCTCGGAATTCCGTTACCGCAATCCGGTGATTGGTCCGGGCGATATCATTATTGCGATTTCCCAAAGTGGAGAAACAGCAGATACCTTGGTCGCCATCGAACGCGCGAAAGAACAAGGAGCCTTTATTTTTGGGGTGGTAAATGCCGTGGGATCTTCCATCGCACGTATTTCACACGCGGGTGCCTATACGCACGCCGGTCCGGAAATTGGCGTAGCAAGTACGAAAGCCTTTACTGCCCAATTGACTGTTCTAGCCATGATGGCGATGAAGATTGGTAAGGCCAAAGGCACCCTAGCCTCAGCCGAATACGATCGTTTGATTGCAGAATTAGCCTTGATTCCTGAAAAGGTCAAAACGACTTTGGCGACACATGAAGCCATTAAAGAAGTTGCCAAACATTACGCAGATGCGCGTGATTTCTTATTCTTAGGTCGTGGATACAACTTCCCGGTTGCTTTGGAAGGCGCCTTAAAATTGAAAGAGATTTCCTACATCCATGCGGAAGGATATCCGGCTGCGGAGATGAAGCATGGTCCGATCGCTTTGGTGGATGAAAACTTACCGGTCTTGTTCATCGCAACCAAAGATGCCTATTACGAGAAGATTGTGAGTAACATTCAGGAAATCAAGGCTCGCAAAGGTATGGTGATTGCGGTGATTTCCGAGGGAGATACGCTGATTCGCGATATGGCTGACCATGTGATGGTTGTGCCGGAGGTGGATGAGTTGTTGGCCCCACTCATTAGCGTCTTGCCTACGCAATTATTGTCTTATTACATTGGGGTATTACGCGGATTGGATGTGGATAAACCACGAAATTTAGCGAAATCTGTAACGGTGGAATAACGTGATCTTATTCATCCTTGGTTTTCTGCTCAGCATTTCCCTTTGGATTCCCAAAGGAAACATCAGCCATTGGACAATCGTTTTCGATGCTTTCATCAAAGCATGCCTAGCTTTCAGTACAGCGGTTTATGTCGGCACCGAAATCCTATCACTGTTTAATGCCCTTAATACCCAAAACCTTTGGATTGCCTATGGGCTAGCTTGCCTATTGATGGGCAGGAGGGCTTGGACGACACACCAACAAACCCAATTTCCTCCACTTCCCAAGCTACCAAAACTGGGTGTAGGCCTGTTGGTTTTGCTAAGTATTCTTCTTGCTGAGGCACTTTATTTCCCGCCCAACAATTACGATTCCATGTCTTACCACATGGCGCGTGTGGCGCATTGGGCCCAAAACGGGAACGTAGACTTTTACCCGACGGGGATCGCGCGCCAACTGTTCTCCTCTCCCCTCGCGGAATACCTTATTTTACACAGCTATCTCTTGCAAGGCAGCGACCTGTGGGCAAACAGTTTCCAATGGGCAGCACTCGTCATCAATTTGCTTTTGATTGTGCGAATCATTGGCCACATGGGTGGACATCGCATCCAACAGGGATTAGGGGTATTGGTTTACCTATTGAATCCGATGGTCATTTTTCAGTCGACGACAACACAGAACGACCTAATCGCTGGCTTTTTTGTCTTGGCGAGTTTTTATTTCCTGCTGGAGCATAAGAACAAAAACAATACGCTTTGGCTCGCTTTGGCAATCAGTTTAGGAGCTTTGGTCAAATTTACTAGCCTGTTATTTGTCCTACCCTTATTGCTTTTTCACCTAAGCTATCTGCGCAAAAATATCGTGCCCAAAGTCCTGATTAGCCTCCCCATTGCCCTGCTGATTTTGGGACCTTTTTTAGGACGCAACCAACAGACCTTCGGACATGTATTAGGGCCCAAACCTGAGAGTCCCATGCACATCGCCGTGACGAATGGGAAATTAAGCCCTGCGATTACTTATTCCAATACGCTGCGCACTTGGGCCACCGACTGGGCTTTACCCTTGGGACCATGGAACCGAGCTGTGAACGATGCCGTACATCAATTACACGCTGTATGGGGTTTGCCAGATAATCCGGTGGAGGGAACCTATGATGCTTATGTTTTCAACTCGATGTTTGGCTATACGGAAGATACGGCGGGTAATATAGTAGGTAGTCTATTGTTCCTACTGGCCATAGCTTACGGAATCAAGCACCGAAAAAGCATTCCTCATGTAGGCTTTTTGCTGGGCATTTCGCTACTGGGTTTTGTGCTATTTTGCAGTTTTATCCGCTATAATCCGATGTTGGCCCGTTTACTCGTAGGACTTTATGGAATTCAAGCCATCAGCATCGGCTATATCCTAGGAAAATTCATTCCTAGCGCCAAAGCGAAATACCTCATCGTCTTATTTATTTTACCTTGGCCCTGGCTGTTCATCAACAAGTCAAAACCGATCTTGGTGGCCGAGAACCTGATTCGCCGTTGGCAGCATGTGCCACAGCAGCAGCTCTCGAAAACTGATTGGCAGAAAATCCAGAATAGCCCATGGTACCCCGAGTTAACTACTTATTATGAAAAGCAGGGAGATCAATACCGGATCAAAGCCGATTTATCCGAGTCGCAGCGTGCTCGGATTGTGGACATCCTGTTAGATTCTGTGCAATTGCAGGCACGTCCGGCGGCTTGGCAATTAACGCGCGAGGCCAATTATTTTCAGAACAAATTAGTGAATCGCGGACCTTATGCGGAAATACGCAAAAGGATTCAGGCCAAAGGCTATACGCGCATCGGGATGGCTTGGGGCTATGACGGCATGGAATATCCTTGGTGGGTGATGATGCCAGGGAAGCATTTGGTTGATGTACATGCAGATCCAAGCTTAGCACATACGCGCAATGCACGAACGGAGTGGGTGGAATGTGTGATTAGTGATTTCCCCATTTTGGGACCTGGCTGGGGAACGTATCAGGTAGAGGCCATTGGGCCGATGTATTTCATTGAGTTTCCGAAAGCGGTGCAGGTGCCTTAGAAACCGGCCAAATCGTACTTGTTTATTATCAAAAAATAGAATAAACATTATTCTTCAAATTCAAGATTTACGATAAGTTTGTTGAAATATTCTTTAGACCAAATCGTTAATTCTTCCGGATTTTGGACAAAACGAATCACATCTTCTTTCACATTTTCAATTTTAGTTGAATCGATTTTCATGACTAACAATTCCAATAATTGGTTCTTATTAATTGATTCCTGAGACCAATCGCCACTTTCAATGGCTCTTTGGCAAAAATGACTTAAGTTCAACTTGACTCCATTTCTGATATACCATTCCATATCATACCAATCTCTTCCCTTAACTCTATTTTTCCATTTACGAAAAAGCATCGCATGCATTTTCCCGGCAAACAAATTTGGCAAGGTAAGACAATTCACATAGAAGGAAAAAGGTTTAGTAAGTAATAGATGCTCTGTGTTAAAATGAAGCGGCGGATTTGTGTCTATCTCAATTTTAATTTTTATGCTAGGCTTTACAGTAAGCTTAATTTGAGGTATCGTACTTTCAAATATTAACTCGCTCCAGCACGTTTCAGACTTTAAAAATGCAGAATCAATATTCGATATATTTAACTTCGTTTTCTGATTTAATGAAACTTGCATACCCATTGCATTAAATTCTTCAAGCACATAGGGGAAAAAAGGCTCAAATTCAAAATCAGGATTCTTTTCCAAAAGAGAAAAATCCAAATCCTCCGAAAATCGATTTAGCCCATGAAATATTCGCAGAGCCGTTCCTCCGTAGAAGGCAGCATGTTTATAAAAACTTGCCCTGTATAGACCAGCAAGTGTGATTTCTTGCATGATTTCTCGCAAAGCTTGTTCTGTTTCTTGAATATTTTTTGGCTTATATGAATCAATCCAATCCTTTATCATAATCCTGCTATTGCTTCAATGATTAATTTAATACTACGACTTTTAGGGCAAACGGGTAACCAGGTTAACATGGTCCTTAAATCGAACTCACGAAGTTGATCCTTTTCAATTCGTAAATCATCCACCAAAAAAGCAAGTGCTTGTTGCTTACTGCGCAAATTGACTCCTGCCGTTGTAATCACTTTATCACAAAGTGCTTTTTCTGGGCCCGCAATTAACACGGTCTGCTTTTCATGTATCGTTAAGGATTTAATTCCCAAAGGGTAATAGGCCAAAGGCAAGTGAGTGAAACTATAAACAACTTGTTGCGACGTATATCGCTTGGAAATTTTTGGAGTCATGCTACAAATCTCAAAAACCCGCTCAGGAATTAATCCCCAATGAAACAAGGCTGAATCAAGTGATACATAGCTTGGGCCATATAAATGATTGGCTATCAGAAAAGGTTCAGGAGTGTTTGTACTGACCAAAGAACTCGTAACATAAAGCCCCCTTCTTAATTGATAAATAACACCTTGCTTAAGCAACTCCATTATCTTGTCATAGGGTCGACTATACCCTTTTAGCAAGCCGAGAAGAACTTGTGTACTTATCGGTTGATCACTATACGAAGACAATTCCCTAATTACATTCATATGTCAAATATATAAACACAATTCGGATATTTTCCGAATTAACTATTAATTTTTTACAAAATTTGTAAAATTTTATCAATCTTTTCGGAAATTATTGGCTTGTAGTTCTTACAAAGAATTACCCCTGAGATCCACTGTAGTAAAAGTGTAAGCACCATTAAGACTGTTTAGAATTGAGGATAAAACCTTTAATTTTCAATTGTCTATGAAAAAGACCCTATTTACAGAAACGTAAATTATTCCATTTGCCCCCTTCATATCATTTTATTTTAGGTGCACGTTTCATCAATTTAATACCCGCATCTTGCAATTTTCGTCCCAGCAAATCATTAGCTGCAACTTCCAATAAATCCTTTTCAAACCCCAAGACAAACAAAACTTGCAAATAGTGCCCCATCGCGACGGTGGCAACTCCATGTTCAATGTTGTATAACGTTTTCCGACTGATGCCCGCGCGTTCTGCCAACTGGCTCGCCGACATTTTGCGACGTAAACGAGCAAATTGAATATTTTCGCCCATCACCTGGATAATTTGTGTAAGTTTCGGCAAAAGCAAAGGTGCATTTTTCATATAATGAGTCATATAATAAACAAATATAATTAAAATTGACATTTATATGACACATTAAAAAGATTCAGTATACAAAAAAAATGTTTCCACAAGTTGGGAAACATCTTTGAAAGAAAAGTAAATAAAACTGATAAAATGCAATTTACACCTCGTCGTAATTCTTCGACGTTTGCAGCATGATTTTTTTGATGGATAGGAGAATCAATCCGAGGATCACGGTGGACACGATCACGAGGAGCGAGATGAACAAGCTGCCGGCGACGCCTGAAGTCCAACCGGAGATGGCGGTAAAAGCGATGTATTTGGAATAGATCACATAACAAGCTACGCCAAAGAGTGCGAAGATAAACAGCACAAACAGCTTCATGAGGGAGTAAAGAATCTCTTCTGAATACTCGATCATGGAATAAAGCCCGTGAAAGACGAGGCTTTGAAAATTCATTTTGGGGTTATTATCGATGCGGGCGGCGCGGTCAAAGGTAAAATAGGAAATACCCATTTTTTGTTTGGTCAAAAAGCTGCCGTAGTGGATAAAGGGTTGGTGAACAATTTTTGCCAAAACGCGATCGCTAATCATGGAGAAATTTCCATGGGAAATGTTGCGACCGGTAATGATCTGAAAAATAATGCGGTAGAAGAAATAACCCACTTTGAAGCGGAAACTTTCTTGTCGGCTCCCCCGATTCACCAGCATGATGTCACTTGTTCCGGCTCCTTGAATGAAGTTCAAAATCGCGGCGGGATCATCTTCGCCGTCTGAATCCATCACAATGTAACCCGCGGCATTTGTTTGCAGACTATGTGCATAATGCAGGCCGTGGCGAATTGCTTCTTGGTGGCCGGAATTGTGGCGCAGTTGGATGATTTGTAATTCGTACAGCGGGGATTGGAATTGAAACGCTTTGGCGATGGCCACGGTGTCGTCGGTGGATCCGTCATCGACAAGGATGATGCGGAAAGCGTAGGAGCTTTGGACGGTTTTGGCTTCGATATCCCTGAGGAGCTGTGCGATGACACCACTTTCATTAAAGCAGGGAAGGATGATGCAAAACGATTTTTCCATGAGCAAGCGACGCGCGACGATTCAATTCGAGCGTAAAGCTATTGATAAATCAAGAAATTGCAAGGAGTGAAATAACAAAATCAGGTGCCAAGTGGGGAAATGTGAATCTCGGATGGGATAAAGCCCCCAATTTACATAGTTACAAATTTGCCGATTATGCATCAAGAGACAATTGCCTCACAACCATTTTATCGAGATTATCTACCCATGAATTATAATTAGCCTATAAATCATCGTAGGCTGGAATCTATACATTTAAGCAAGTTTTGCATTAAATTTCATTCATTAAACAATAAATACAAGTCCAATGCATGATATTTCACACAAAAATTATCATTCATTAAGCTTGTAAGTTGATTCTTGATAAAGCTTCTAATTGCTCATAAAACTTGGACTTATTGTTCTTTTCTAGTTCGACCAAGTTTTTAAGTTTCCAACTAATCCCCGGATAATTGCTCCAATCTCCATATATCCAATCCGGCTTATTCGTGGCTACAGACCTCAAAAAATTTAAGTGCTGCCTATTTAGTGACTTTAATATAGCTTCCAGTAATCTTTTTCTTTGTTGCTCATAAACGCCATAAGTAAAATCCACATCTGTCATTCCATGAAACTGAGTATTCATAGCACTTTGCTGGTCTTTGAACACAGGTGCTAAAATCTCATGCATGGGTTTACTTGATGACAACAAACAAAATAAAAAGCCCTTGATCATTTCTTCATCAAGAGGCTCTTTATCCAAAAGCCTCATTGTATCAAATATATCTCTTGGATGTTGACGATCTAACGCTGCAATAATTTTTCCTCCAAAAAGTTGATTCTTGGGGACCGTTTTCATTTCAAAGAACTGGTCAAACTTTTCCTGTGCCCTAGCACATAAGCTTCGAGTCTCAACATCTCCAATAACCCCACGATTAATTGTATTGACTTCCATTTTAATTTGTACGCCCTTCAAATTACAGAAAAGCTTAAACTCCCCCATCACATGGTTAGGATTAGTCACTTGAATGCCAGGAACTACTCTTATAAGTTCAGAAGCAATTTTTTCCAAATTTGCCTTTATTTCCATCAAATCACTTTCCCGATTTTCAATAGGCAAATAGGTTAGGTCAATATCTACAGATAATCTTGGCATTTCATCATGAAATAGATTGATTGCAGTTCCTCCATGGAGTGCGAAAACGCCCATTTCGTTGATATATGGTAATACTCTGAGCAACAATTCCGTTTGACGTATATAAATTAACTCCATCAGTTTATTCTTTGGGGTACTGTTATCTTATACTTTTCATTGTATGAACCGTCTTTTACAATCGACCGTTTCCCTGAGCCCAAATTGATTTTATCAACATCTAAATAGTTAAACCATGTATGGTTAGAGACTTCTGCAAAATACAAAAACAACCTTTTCACTTTGATAGAAGTACAAGCCTCAAGCAATTTTTGAACTTCACTAGGTTTTAAACTCGTTAGACCCTCCATGATCAAATACACTTCTGCTAAATCAAACTTCTTAGGTGCTATTTCGAGGCATTCCAGTATCGCCCTTGCGGGGGTTGAAATTTTTATTTTAAAATTACCTAGATCATACTCCATTATACCCAACTGCGCAGGCAAAAAGCTTGAACAAAACAATCGATGCGCCTTCCAGTCCCGATTATTTTTAAACCATTTCGGAAATTTATATCCTGGATGAGCGAAAAATGAAAGCGATGTATCATTCATTTCAATATTGTGGGCAAAACCCAACAAGCTCAATGCTGATTTCCCTCCTATGTGAATATTCTTCCCTTTTTGTTGCTGCAAAGCATATAAGGCCCCGAAAACTGCTAGTTCATCATTTTTCCTTTTAAATGCACCACTGCCGATCGTCTCAAGCCAATGGCTCTTTAAATAGCGATGCTGAAGGGAATGCGAATACCCTTGAGACAACAACCAAGAAGACAGAATAACTGTCCCTTTGGGGATATCTTGCAATAATTTGTTTAATTTATTGTCCAAATTTATACTCATAGTACAAATATAAGATTTTATTTAAACCAAAATGCATAAACTAGCTTTAATTTATCCTTTATATCAGTGAATTACGGTATAGTCACACGTGTGCAAATTCAAATTTGATAGTTTATTTTATACCCTAATAATTATACCATTAGTATAATTTTAGGCACAATTTCAAACTTAAATGTATGTGACCTGCTCCCCGTGGACCACACGAATCTAAACCGCAGATTACGCTGATTTTACTGATTTTGAAGGATTTCTAAATAAACTGCGCACCGGAATGTGCACTATATAAGTAGTAATAAATAAACTTTAATGCTCTTTTTATTACCTATCAAAAGGTCATAATTTTTGATTGAAAGAATCCTGAATATTTCTAGCCATAATAATCAAATCATTAAATGAAGGGATATCTCCATACATCATTTCTTTAGCCATTTCTTCATAGTCATTTTTTAATTTCATTAATTTTTCGTCAGAAGGAATGATAGAAATTTGACCTATACATAGGGTACTTTGATCGAAATGTTTTATTGGGGAATATGATTTTCGATGCTTAATAATGTCTTCAATAAATTGAATATCTACCAAAGTATGAGAATAATTTTCATTTAATCGATATAAATCATAATAATGACGAGACATTCTAAATGTCTTCATTTTGCTCTCATCTTCTCGATTGTATTCCTCATGTAATAATAAAATTTTCTCAATCAGTGTTCTACCAGGTTGAATAGTAGTAACCGGGAACGCAAATTCTCCATAAATGTCATTCGGGAAATAATAATTTAATAAAGATTGCATATGACGGCAATCGTTGGGCTCATTATGGGAACGAACACTAAACTCAACTTTTACCTTTTCTGGCAAATATGGATTAGGGTCATACAAGGATTTATAGTTTATATATATTGTTTGAGGATCGGTGTCTGGCATATCAGCTTGAATTTCCTGCACCTCTATGGAATACAACTCCTTACGAATTTGAAGTTTTTCAAAGGATTCTCTTAACTCATTAGCAATTTCATTACTTGTAAATAAACAACCCTTTCTCCTAAGTTGTTCAACAAATGATTTAGATGGATTGTCTTTATAATTTAATCCAAACACTTCAGCATTTAGAGCAATATCAATATCTTCAGAAAATCGATCAATAATTCCCCAACCTTTACTCAATGAGGTCCCTCCTTTGAATGCAAAATACGGTTCATACCTTGATGTGAATAAAATTTTCAAAACAAGTGTTACCCACCAATCTTTTTCAACTGCTTTTGGAGATATTCCCGACTTCAATGATGCTTGATTTAAAGAGATTTTTCGTGAGACATCATCGAGATTTTCAAGCCATCCAATCATACAGTTTGATTTAAATAGTTTTTAACTACAAAATCACTAATTTTTGCAGAAGCGAGTTTCAAATCATGCTTCAATTTTTTCTCATCTTCTTTTTCGAGTAATTTTTTTACTTTTTCTATTTCTGATTTGGACAATTGTTTTAAGTCCAATTCCTCTAAACCTAACAACACTAAGCTAGAAATTGAACCAATCATAGCTAATTTTTTGGCAGTTGTAGGTTGAAATACAATCGATCCTTTACCGATATTAATATTTTTCTTTGTACCATTAGTCAGGTAAACCAACTTCATAGAAACTTGCGTAGAAAGCCCAATTTTATTCAAAGCATATTGTCCTGAAGGCATAATTTTCACGCGCTCTTTTTTTGCTAAAGATGTTGCTATTTCTTCTATGGAAGGAAGCACCTCTCCAAACACCTTATCATGCATAGCTGTCACATAAATTCCTTGACCCATACGAACCAAAACTTTCTGCTCAACCAAACGAGAGAGCGCTTTCCTGATTGCTGTAGAAGTCCCCAAATCCTTAAAATCTGAAGGCAAAAAAATACAACCAGGCTTCGCCCGCTTAACTCTTGCTTCAATTTGACTATTAATAGACTTGCTCATGTCACAAATATACAAATAATTGTGACACGATTACAAAAAATAAATAATGAATTCAACAAGGAAAATAAGGGAATAAACCACAAAATGATCTAAAATATTCGTTTCGAACTATTGAATTGACAAGCATCAATAAACTTCCTTCCAAAAGAAGAATAAACATAATGGAATTTTAAATTTGTCTCATTGGGCACTCTTTTATTAGAGTTTTGATTATCAATAATGTGAAATGTTAATAGTCCTAAAGACAGAAGTGCATGATTGATATTGGATCTTTCATAAATTTCATCGTAAGTAAAGATTAATTTATTTTCGATGAAATCTTTTAAATCATTGAAATATAAAGATTGAATGATGTTAAATGACCTTTGAAAAAATGATTCATCGATTTTCCCTATCATTAAATTCGAAAATAAATTAGCAATGATTTTCATTTTATCTAAATGATCTACGCGATCAATTGCTACTAATAAAGCAGAATAAAATCCTTCCATATCTTCAGGATTCGACAAATATTTAGCTTCAAATTCACGAAACTCGCCCTCATTTATATCGGAAAGACCATTAACAAATTTAAAAATTTTATCAACTAAAAATTTTGTCCTTACTTTGTCAACTACAGTTACAGTTTTGGAAATCCAACCTAAAATTGGAATTTCTTTTAAGATTTCGTTTGAAATTTTTGAATCTAAAATTGCTTCTCCGATATCTATTAATGGGTCTTTTAAACTTATTGAATTGATAATTGATTCCCTTAAATCCGAATTGACATTTTCCATCTATATTACTTCATTAAGTAGTAAATTTAACTTTTAATTATAATACGATTGACCTGTGACCTGCTCCTGGCAGGCATGCAAACAATGAAGTAAAAATGAGTAAATCTAGAAAGTTGAAAGGGGGGCTGGGGCTAAATCGCCTGGGGAGGGGGGAAATAAGATTTACTGAGCTTTCGATTGAAAACTCTGCAAAGTTGACCGTAGTCCTTCTTTTGCCGCGACTGGTAATTCCTTGCCTAAAGCTTGAATTAGCTTGGCGTTAGATACGACATAACTTTCAGTCAACTTTTGAAGGCGTTCCGAATTTAATGGAAGATGAAACAAGTCGCCTAAGTTGGCCACCAGTTTAATTAGGGGTTTGGAAACATGCCAAAGACTTACCCGCTTACCCATCGATTCACCAATCAACTCAATTACTTGATTCGTTGAAAGAGCTTCATCATCTGACATATTGTAAATCCCAGAAGGAATATCTTCACGCTCTAGCAATTCTTTGATAACGAAGCATATGTTTTCGACACTACAAAATGAACGTTTATTTTCAAATGCTGCCAAAGGCCATGGAAGTCCTTTTTTAATGACTTGATATAGCAAATTAAGATTCCCTTTATTACCAGGTCCATGGATCATGCACGGCCTTAAAATATAGACTCGCTTGCCAACAGGAATTTGTTTTGAATTAATATAAAATTCTGCTAGCAATTTACTTTTACCATAATGCGTTTGAGGATTAGGTTCAGCTTGCTCAGTCAAAATTTCGTTAGTACTGTCGGCGACAGCCTTCACAGAACTAATTGTGATGAAGACTTCTGCATCTGATGAAAGGAAGGCATCAAAAAGGCGATTGCTAAAATCTGTATTAACTTGGTAATAGCTACTAGAATCAGCAACAGATTTTAAGTCGTGCGCTAGTCCAGTGAGGTTGATTACGCCTTGGGATCTACTAATTGAGATTTCACTTCGTTTCAGTAAATCGAATCGATTAGGAGTTAAATAATGAATCAAATTTTTACCTAAGAACCCTGAAGAACCTGAAATGGTAATTGATTTCTCTTTCATTAATTCTGTTCGTGGAAACTTTTGTAGTCTTGAAGACTTTCGTTAATAAAATTTTGTCTTGAATACTTAAAGCGATCTTTCAATGCATTATTCTTTAATAGACTATTAAGAGATTTATCATTCACAATAGCTTCAATTTGATTGACAAATTCATTCACTTCCACACTAGGATTATTATCGGGAACTATAAGTTTACCATTATAATCATTTACTACTATTTCATTACTTCCTCTTGTGTCGAAAGTAATTACAGGTACTCCCATGGCTAACGATTCTATTATACAAACAGGAAGACCTTCTTTCTTACTTGGAAACAAGAATAAATCAGTAAGTGCTAAATAATTATGGACATCGGATATAAATCCCACATTTATAATATCAGAACTTGTTTCAAGGAAAACATTCTCATCAGGAGTTAAACCTGTTGAGTGAATTAAATCCTCACCTCCAATTAAAATTAATTTGTATTTTCCGGGGTACTTTAATATTAGCTTTTTGAAAATTCGGATAACTAAATCGAATCCTTTAAATGAAACAAACCTTCCAGTATATGTTATTATTGTATGAGTGTCAGAAATTGAGTGAGCGTTTTGAAAATTCTCAATAAAAGCCTGTCCACTTTTAAATGGGTCAAATTTTTCAATATTGCAACCTACACCTAAACTTTTGAGTTTAACGACCTTCGATTTCAAAAAGCTAAATGAATCCACAAGATTAAAATCAACTGAATTTAATACAAATATTTTATCAGACTTAATGAAACAAAACATTTCAACAATAGAAAAAATCAAGCTTTTCATACCTGCAGTTGAATTCATTCCTAAACCGTGAAATGTTGACCAATAAGTAACTTTGGAAGATTTAAAAAGCAAAGTCGGGAAGGCAGATGTTGTAAAATGAATATGTACTAAATCAGGGTTCACTCTGTTTATAATTTTCCTTATTTTATATGATGCATTAACAAGCTTTATAAAACTAAATCCACGCGGAATATCTACAAAATGAAAAAACACGTTTTGTTTAAATGAATAATTGTTACCCCCTACATTAATTACCTTATCTTTTGAGCAAATCACATGCAACTCATTTTCCGTATTTTCGGAAAATGATAAAGCGAGCTCAATTAGGAAATTATTAAAACTACCTAAATCAGTAATTACAAATAGTAACTTCATGGATTTGCATTATTTCTTCTGATTTAAAATACTTTCAATTGTATTTCTCATTGACTCTTGATAAGACAGCTTATCTGAAAAGCTTTGAAATGCTGATTGGGATAATTTATCATAAAGTACAGGGTCACCAATTGCTAACTTAATTTTAGCGATAAAATCATTAATACCATTTTCTGTACCTTGATGTAAATGGATAGCGGAAATCATATCCTGAGAATAATTGGCAATTTCCCCACAAGGAGTAACCAAGCAAACTAAGCCATTTTGCATGGCTTGTACAACACTCATCGCCATCCCTTCTACTGCGCTTGTTTGAAGATAAAAATTGTAATTTTTCATTAAATCATTAATCTCATTTGGCGCGACTATCCCCTTAAATGAAACATTATTATGTATATCTAATTCATTTATTTTCATTTGCAACTCATCCATATTCATCTCAATCGGACCAAAAATATCAAACGAAACAGAATATCCTTCTTTTTTAAGGCCTGAAATAACTCGAAAAGCTAATTCTAAATTTTTCTGTTTTGCAATTCTGCCAATGTAAATAAATGAAACTTCTTCTAAACTTATTGACTTTGCAGTTTTAGAAAAGCCTCCATTTGAAAGCAGATATGATATGACAAAACTTGGCTTTGAGGAATATTTTACTAAAAAATCCTTTGTAGATTGGGAATCCGCAAAAACATAATCACATTTTACTGAACCAATTTTATTGAAAAAATGATCAAGAAAATGAAAGAATTTGGTATTGTGAACAAAGTGTACCCATGTAATCTTTTCTTTAAAAATCAGCTTGAGTGGCAATCCAACTAGCACCGATAACCAAAGCGAAGTAATCAATATATCAGGAGTTTTTATAAAAATGCTTTTAATTGCATTTAAAACTCCTTTAATTCTGCCAAAGAGTGAATTTTGGGTTTCATAATTAAAAATATAAGCAAGTTTAAAGTCAAAAAAATCATCTAGATAGTTTAATGACGATAATGCAGCCAATTCTACGCCTCCAATCTTGTGTGTAGGTAAAACATGAAGAACTTTAATTTCTTTCAAGCTATATTTTATTAATTATGGTTAAAAATCACTTCAATTAAAGACTTCATTCATTTTGCCTTTGAAAGAGTATTGTGCAAAATCTTCATGGTTATATTTCGATTGTAAACCAATAGCAAAAAAAAGGGTTAAAATATCGCTTATTACCCTGGTAAAAATTGTGTCCAACTTAAAATTTGCAATAAATACAATCAAAAATATACAGCCGATAGTGTATTTTTTAAAAGTAGGCTTTAATCTGTAAGTAGATTTAAAAAAATAATAAAAATACAAGCAAATGGTTATGATTAGATAAATTACACCTCCTCCATATAATGGAATCTGAAAACCATCATCCACATTCAAATTATAATCATTAGTCATGTATTTACCATTTCCTAATAACCATGTTGACGTTTTAAGCGGCAGCATATAACTTTCTATAGATGCATCAGTACTTAACGTGTTGAAAGATTTACTTTCTGAATAATTCAAAAATATTTCAAATGAATGCGTAAAGGTATCTTCCGGGAGCATATTTATGATATAGGTAATTAAACTTATTCCAATGCCAATAAATAGAATAATTCCAGATAGTGCTTTCTTACTTTTAAACCCCCGCATAAAAAAAGTTACAAAAGGGACAATTGCCAACAACAATGCAGTTCTAGACGTAACAATCAAAGAAAGCGTTAAAAAACTAAAAAGAATGACAAACATAAGCCTATTGATTCTCCTATTAAAATAAATTAAACATTGAAGTGCAATAAGACTTAATATACCTGCATGTGGATAACCTGACATTAATCCCGGTTTTCTAAAGGGTGCGTCAACTTCTTCATTAAATGAAGATGGAAGCATAAAGCCCGAAATGCTAAAATAATTATGCCCTACTAATTGCATTGCAATAATTATACAATTAATCAAAGCTGCAATTATAATCACTTTAAAAACATGTTCAACTTTAAGTTGAAGCCTATCTATTATTATTAGTATAAGAGATAATAATACAATTTGCCTACACGGTTTTAAAATAAACTGAAAGTCTATTCTACCGAAAAAGATATATGATGTAAGAGTGAATGTCAATAAGATTAACCAAACAACTAATATAAAGTAATAATTGGGGGGGAAACTGTGAATCTTTCTCGATTTAATCATCGAAAAACAACACAACAAAAATAAAGTTAAAATTGAAAAATCAATTCCACTTATTTTAGGTGCTATTATAGAACAGGCCAAAAATGTATGAAGTAAATTACTACTTCTACTTCGCTGTATTGTCATTTATTCACTTAAATAAAAAACAAAATCAATAATTCTAACAAAAAATAAACACAAAGTCATTGAGCCCCTTTATAATCTTGAAGATACTCCCAAGGCTGCAATTCAATAATATTATCTTGTTTGATACCTATAAAATAACTGCCGCACGCTCCATCAATATTATATTTTTCTGGAATCAATTTCTCAAGCCACCGAATCCAAATAAATATGGCTTTGAAGAATTTCCCAATAAGCACACTTCTAAATAGACCTCTAAAAAAATATTCAATTGACCATAACAGGGAAACTCCAGCGCCACCAATAACTCCTGTTTCAGTCGCTAAGAACTTTTTGAATAAAATTCGATGTCCTAAAACTGAATAACGCGTAAAATCGTATGCTCCTTCATGTACACCTTGTAAAAAGGGGGTTTCTGCATATATAACACCGTCACTTTTTAAAACACGATAACATTCATCAACAACTTCCGTTGGATTAAACACATGTTCCAGAACTGCTTGAATTATTATTAAATCAATCGAATTTGATTTCAATGGGATGGAATGCGCATCTGCTATAAAATCAACATTTATTGAATTATATACATCAAAAGAGATTATTGAGTCTTTATAATTTGAATAAAATTCATCGAGGCCTTCTCCTATTGTACCTCCTCCAATAATCAATATCCTTAAGGTATGATCAAGCTTGACAACTGATAACGCTTTTTGAAAGTTACATTTGGAGATATTGGGAGAACCGTTCAAAACCCTTCTTAGTGCTTTTCTTACAGTATTAGAAGTTTGATTTCTCTGAACAAGTTCTAAATTAACATCTTCAGAAATCGAACTAGATTTCAGAATTGATTTATTAAAATCAACCAAAACAAATTTGTTTTGGAATTTAGAGAAAGGCAATTTATGATGTCGACATGTCTCATTTGAACAAAAGGCATTATCATTATTAATTTTCAAATCATACTTGCAATTTGGACAGGCAAGTAAATTATGTAATTTTTCCATTCTAAATTCTTAGCGAAAGATTGTATACAAATCCAATTTCATTATTTTGAAAAGCTGGCTTTGGAGTAACGAAATATTAATATTAATAACTCAGAAAACGAACCAAATTTCCAAAAATACAAAATAGATACCTTGTTAATTTTCAACCTTTTAATTGAAAAGAGGAAATACAATGAGGACCAAAATCTCAATCCCTCAATAGCTCGTTTATCTGGCAAAAATGACATTAAAATTTCAATTGACTCAGTATAACAAAGGTCTTTTTGGAACGCGGAAAGGTTATTTGCATGGATTCTGTATTTCGAAACGAGACCATCTACTGCAACAGCATTAAATTGATGAGAAATTTTAACAAATAAATCATAATCTTCTGCTTGTCGAAAGAATGAATTAATCCCACCGACTTTCCAATACCGATCAATTCTAACTAGTGCAGAACTGACAGGAATAAAATTATCTTTTGCAAGCTCGCCAAAAATATCCCCATTAGGTAAATTATTCTTTGTCAAAATATGGTAAGTCAAACCATTATCTGAAAAGTTAAGTACTTGCCCATATACCAATGCCAATTTTTCATCTTTGGAATCATTAATTAACTCAACCTGATTTTCAAGTTTGCTACTTATCCAAATATCATCACAATCTAAAAATCCCAGCCAACTGCCTTTCGCATTTATTGCGGCGAGATTCCTCGCCTCACCCAAAGGTGTATGTGAGGGTGCATAAAAATACTTTAGGCGCGCATCCTTATAACTTTTAAATATTGAAGCACTTTCATCTGTTGATTGATTATCCCAAAAGATTAATTCCCAATTAGAGTAGGATTGGTTAATTACAGAATCAATTGCCTCACGAAGAAATTCAGAACTATTATAGCAGTTCATGATTACGCTCACAAATGGAGCTCCGTCTTCTATTTCCACAAATAGTTTATTTTTTTAGTTTCTAATGGCAATACTTCAGACTCATTGGGGTCATGAGGTGTATCAATTATATTTGCCAATAATGCAAAACTTTCTGAAATACACTTGAAGCTGTACCATAATCCAGGCGGAATACTTAAGCGTACATAATTATCAAGTTCATCTAAAATGATTTCATTAAAATGTCCATTAGTTGGAGAGTTTTCACGATTATCAAAAATAACTATTTTTACCGCTCCAACAGGTACGCAAAAATGCTGATGAACAAGGTTATGTTTTTTCCACCCTTTGATAATACCAGGATTAACTTTAGAATAATAGGCTTCTCCAAAGCCTTTAAATGTGGAATCACTTGATTTTAAATAATGAAATACTGCTCCACGTTCATCAACGATTTGCTTTAGTGGAAACTTTTCTAAACCCGAAATCATCATTTCCTTACTCATCAATCGCCCATTTAATCCCTTTCTTTTTAGCTTTCTCTGTATACAGACCAATTTGATTTTGGGTAAATTCAAATATAGCTTTCTCTTCAAAATAAAAATGCGAATACCACTTCATGGTAAAATCAATCGTTTCATTGAAATCCATTACCGGATACCAAGCCAGATGTATATTTGCTTTATCACATGAAAGCTTCAATAAATTGGCCTCTTTTTTTTCATCGCTAATTTGTTTGTTTTGCCAACCAGGTGAATCTGCCCACAAAATTTTCATTTCGTCAATTAACTCACCAACATTTTTATTGACATTTGAATCTGGACCAAAGTTATAGGCTTGATTTTTATGAGTTGAATGCTCTTCATATAATTCTGCACCAACACATAAATAGCCACTTAAAGGCTCCAAAACATGTTGCCAAGGTCTTGTACTATTTGGATTTCGAATCTCAACAGATTTATTATGAGACCATGACCTAACAATATCTGGCACAATTCGATCTTTTGCCCAATCCCCCCCACCTATAACATTTCCTGCTCTAGTTGTACAAACATTGGGATAACCATTGGTGAAAAATGATTTCATATAGGACTTAGCTACCAGCTCAGCAGCTCCTTTTGAGCCACTATATGGGTCCTCACCTCCTAATTTGTCATCTTCACGATATCCATAAACCCATTCTACATTATCATAACATTTATCACTTGTAATAATTACACCTACTTTAATTACGTCATTTAATTGTCGAATAACGTCTAAAACATTTAACGTTCCAAGCATATTTACTTCAAACGTCTCCTTAGGGTTTTCATATGAATACCGAACTAATGGTTGTGCCGCCAAATGAAATATAAATTCGGGTTTAAACTCTTCGCAAACACGAAGTAAGTGTGCATAATCCCGTATATCCCCTAAAAAGTGTTGAATTCTATTTTCTAAACCCAACTCTTCGAAGTGAGATGGTGTAGTTGGGATGCTAATTGAATATCCTGCAACCTCTGCCCCTAAATTCAATAACCAAGTAGTTAGCCATGATCCTTTAAAACCTGTATGACCAGTAACTAAAACCCGTTTATTCTTATAAATATTTTTAAACATATCTTACCATTTTTGCCATGGGGCCTTATTGGTTGCCCATAACTCATTTAAATTATCTCTATCGCGAATCGTATCCATACAATGCCAAAAACCATCATGTTTATAGGCAACAAGTTCATTGTCTTTTGCTAAATTTTCAAGTGGCTCTCTTTCTAAAATAGTTGACTCATCTTTTAAATAATTAAAGACATCGTAATTAAAGACAAAGTACCCTCCATTTATCCACCCCTCTCCTAATTGTGGCTTTTCCTTAAATTCAGAGATAGCACCAGCTTGAGTCATTTCAATTGAACCAAAACGAGCTGGTGGACGAACAGCGGTTAATGTCGCAATTTTTCCATGTGATTTATGAAAAGCAACTAGTTTATTTATATCAATATCAGCTACTCCGTCTCCATATGTCAGCATAAAGGTGTCTCCAGGCTTAAAAAGCCTTTTTAAATTATACAACCTACCGCCAGTTAGACTTGTTAATCCTGTCTCATGTAACGCAACTGTCCAATCTTCAGAGGAATCGTTCTCAAACTTCACATTTCCTGATTTCAAATTCACAATTAAGTCACTTTTATGAAGCTTGTAGTTTAAAAAGAAGTTTTTAATTACATCGCCTTTATAACCTAGAGCAACCACAAAATCAGAAAATCCATGGCTAGAATAAGTCTTCATAATATGCCATAAAATAGGCATTCCTCCAATTTCAACCATAGGTTTAGGCTTAACAACGGTCTCTTCACTGAGTCGTGTCCCAAGTCCACCAGCTAATAATATTGTTTTCATTCTAGTGCAGTAAATTGTTAATAAGTTCACAAATCTTTTCAACTTCTGAAAAAGTAATTTCAGGGTGAAGCGGTAATGTGAGAAGTTGAGAATATACCATTTCAGTAACAGGCAGTGAAGTTTTCCCTCCACCGTAATAACTTAGTAAATGATTCGGTTTATAGTGAATACCAGTTGGTATACCAGCCTTTTCCAGTTCAAATTTTAAAAAATCCCTTTCCCCATTCAACACTCTTATCGGCATTATATGTGGAACGATATCAACATCATTTTCAACTGTTTGGAATTTCACGTATTTGTTGGAGTTTAATAACTCAAAATACTTTTTAGCAAGAGCTTTTCGTTTGGGGGCAAATTCTAATTCAAATTTTGACAATTGAACTCTACCGATAGCCGCAAAAATATTACTCATATGATATCGATACCCTTGCCTATACACATCAAAATCCCAACTTCTCTGACCAACATATCTTTTATCTGAATCTTTCTCTATTGCTAACAACCGAGAATCCTTAACGATTGACAAAACATTCGTATCACTTGTAATAATTGCCCCGCCCTCACCAGAGGTTATATTTTTTATCCCATCAAATGAGAAACAAACTATATCGCCAATAGAGCCTATTTTCTTTTGATCTTTCGAGCAACCAAATGCATGTGCCGCATCTTCAATAACTCGCAAACCATGCAAATTAGCAAAGGAATATAATTCAATTAGGCAAGCGGGATTACTTGCATAATGAACACACATGATTGCCTTTGTTTTAGATGAAATTCGATTTACAGCATCCTTTAAATCAATTGAAAGTGTCTCCTCATTGACTTCACATGAAATAGGAACTACACCAGCAGCTGAAATTGCCTGAAAAGAGGACAAAAAAGTTAAAGATGGGACCAATATTTCTTCTCCTGGTTTTAATATAGAGTCAACAGCCAAATGAAGCGCTGCAGTTCCTGAGTTTACACAGACAACATTTGATGAAGGGATTTTTAAATAATTAGCAATGTCCTCTTCAAATTTTCCGACTTCCGCACCCATTCCTAAATATCCATCCTCCAATAGAACTCTAGTAACAGCTTCGGCCTCTAAGTGATTAAGTACTGATTTTGATAACCTCATCCTATTTTAAGATTTTAATCCTCTAACTAAATTATAAATTTCCAACAATTTAGGCTTCTCAAAAAAATCAGCTCTCAACTTTGAATAAGTGAGTGTTGTATTGTCAATTTTTTCCAAAAAAGTATCTTTCACTTTTTCCAAATGGTGATTTGACATAAAATAGGTTAATACATCATTTGAAACAGTCTCATAATTTTGGAAAATATTAACCAATAAATCATTCAATGAAGTGTTATTTTGAATAAAATCTTTATTTGAAATAAAGTGCCCTAAGTCGTATTCTTCAGTATCTTGAAGCATTCTAAAGACATAATCATCATTAACCTTTTTCAATATTGGATCTAACAAAATTGTAGGTATACCTAATTTTGCTCCTTCCAATGCAGAAGTCCCCATGGCAAATAAAATATCCACATCCTTCAAAAAATTATCGATTTGTTTATGTGGTAAGTAACCATGGTAAACAATTTCAATTGAATCGCATTTTGAAACCTCTCTCTTAATGTAGGATTCCATTGGACCTGACCCTACGATATGAAATTGAAATTTTCTATCTTCAAAATTTGATGCAATTTTATTCAGACACTGGATTGCATAAATTAGGATATGGCTTTTGAAATCACAAAGTCGACCTATCCAACCAAATTTGATACTTTCATTGAGTTGTGTTTTACCTTTATAATTTACTTCCTTGCTTACAAAGTCTGCTGGCACAGGAAGAAATTGCCTATTTGTAATGTTCAAATACAAATACTTCTCTGTAAGCTCTAAATTAGACTTATCCATAAAATAAAGCCCATTATTGGATAAAAGGACTTCTACAAACTGCTTAAGCTTGCGAAGTAATTTAGGATAAAGCTTAGCGACAATTTTATAAAAATCAAAATTGCTCATTACCAAATCTCTTAATATAGGTAATGGCAAAAGAGATGGAATAAGATTATGAGGATGTAAATTCCAAAAAAATAATCGTTGATCAGGTTTAATTATAAGTTCTTTGGGCCAATAATATGGTACAAGAGATTGCATAATCAATACACTACCATAAGGTGGAGAAACAGGCTCATTAACCTCAAACTTTACTTTATTAATGTTCGGCAAATCAATCAAATTTCGCCACATTGACCCGTTTTCAAAATCTATTACTGAAACTTGAATATCAGGATTGGAAGCAGCAATAGCATTAGCCAATCGATAAAATAAAACAGGAACACCAGAATCCTCATAATAAGGGAAAAAAAAACAAATAGACTCTTTCATGAATTAACTATAATTGATAGCAATATTCCGCTAATTCTTTTTCAATTTTGGCAATTTCAGGCAAATCACGATATTTTTTCCAAATACCTATATTTAACTTTGAATCATCTTGATTAAAAAATACCTTACTTTTTTTATTAAAATTGGTTATACCTAAAAAAGAAAATATTATAGTTTTAGAAACTTCATGATTTAAAACAAAATCTTCATAACGAATTCTTAATAACCTGTCATGAGAAATATTTTCAACGTTACCTTTAATGGTTTTATATCGCAAAATAAATTCATCTACGTCATTTGATCCTACAATCATTTTTTTTAATTCAAAAAAGTTATTTTCAATTTCAAACTCTGGAATGAACCCTATTGCGCTATTTAATAAACTTGCATAAATGTCTCTAGGATCTCGATCAACTACAATTGAGTAGGAGTTTTCAACCATATTTAAACATACACTTGGATTAAAAGGGTCAAATGCATTATTCAATACGATATTTGAAGCATTGTTGTCACAAACATTATTAAATAATTTATGAACATAATTTGATGTTTTTATCAAAAAATCATTTCTATTCGTGTATAAAACAGTTTGAGTGGATAATTTATTAAATAATTTACTTTTGACTTTTCCCAATAATAAAACGAATGATGATTGATATAGTCTAGCATATGGCCAAAAAGTATCTTGTTTAAACAAAATAATATCATTAATATATTCTAATGATAGCGAAATGAAAGAATTTCCAAAAAAATTATTGTAACCATGACCAGAAGATCGCCACATTGTTGAAATTCTACTATAGTTCTGAATTTCTCCGATCCTTTTAACTAACTTTTCAAATGCATGTATACTTTCATTGGATCGAATTAAATTCCAGTTATGGTAAATAGAATAATATAAATCAACTAGCCCACCTCGAACTCTAAATAGTTCAAATTCAACATTAATGGGAAATGAAAAAAAAACTTCATGATCCGCTAAAAATTCAGAAACAGCAGACTTTCCTGAATGACCAAAACCCGAAACGTCTACAATTTTCTTCATATTTAAATATTAAGGCTTAAAACAAGTTACCATCATATGAGAACTTAATCCAAGTTCCACAATTTTATCTTGTACCAAATTCATCTCTTCTTCATCTAGATATGTAATTAAATTTCGCCAATATGGATCATCAATGAATTCAATATTTTTACTTATAATATCCATATCTAATTTACCAGGCGTTAAAGCACTTATTACTTTGAATCCATTTTTCAGTAATAGATTAGTAACAGACTTAGGATTAAAAAAATTCAAATGATGTGGAGGAGATAGGGCCTTAGAATTTTCTCCAAGTAATTGAATATCAATCCCCATTCCACTTAAAGTGGTAAATACAAAAACATCATCTGAATTCATATTTTGAAAAACAGTTTGCAGAAAAAAGTTTGGGTCGTGTAAGTGCTCAAAAAGCTCAAAGCTTACAAAGCATTTTCTTCCATTTGGCAAATCCCCAAATACTATTTCCTCCATAAATTTTTCAACAACAGCAAGGCCTTTATTTCTACATATTTCAGCTAAATGAACAGATGGCTCAATAACAATCGCATCAATATCCATTATGGTTTTAATTTCTTCATCAAAAACACCATATCCTCCGCCTATATCAATAATATATTTGAATTTATTCGAATTCTCTAATGACAAAATCGTATCCTTAACCATTTGAGCTTTAGGTTTCCAAAGCTTTTCTCTTCGTGCTTTTTCAGTTACTCTATAAAATGTTGTAGCCCAAAATTTTGTAGAAGGGGCATCTTTGTAATAGGCATTAAATGAAACCATTTCAGGGCGTGGGCTGACATAGATAGTTTTACAATCAGGACATAGCTTATAATTGAAACCATACTTTGTAACCCAATCATTTCCTTTTCCTTCACATGATGGACAATCGATTTCAACTTTCACAGCATTTGAAAAATAGGTTATTGTATCTTCGGCAGTGAGCTTTAGATACTCATTAAAAACGACTTCTGGTCTAATTTCTTCCTCAGTTACTTTCATATAAAATGGTTAAAAGGCGATAACATTACAAGGTACCCCGTCTGCAGCATTAATTTGCAAAGGTGACACAATCACCGTCTTAGGGATTTTATTGACATTCTCAAGGTTCATGTCTTCCAACACTAAAATATCATTATTAATTAAAAAATTGATATGCGCCAATTTCCCCTCTTCTCTATCTAATTTACTTGTAAGAGATATAAGGTCAAATCCAAAAATTCTAAGCTTGGAGAATTTGTTTTTAAAGATAGTTGCAAATCGTGATGGTATAACAGGTTGGCTTGACCAATATATCTCATCATTCCTATAGGCTCCATATCCAGTCTTCAATATCAAAATTTCAATATCTGAGGGAAGGACATCAAGGTTGGCCTCCACCAGGTCAATTGTACAATTTAAAAAACCTATCTTATCAAAAATCCAGAATGACGGCGGGTAGTCATTACATTTTTTCCCATCATTGGAAAAATGATATGGGAAATCTATATGGGTACCAATATGAGCAGGAAATTTTAAAAGGAGATTATTTGAGGTATCCCCCTTATCAATGGAACGAATTTGTTCTATATTAATTTCACCACTAGCTCCACCATAAATGGGTGTTGCAGAATCAATAAAATGTGATAGATAAACTGGTTGCATTATACTAATTTATACAAATCTGAATAGGCAAGTATAGTATGACGTAACCATTCATCATTATCGATAAATATTTTTTCAATTTTTCCCGGCCCTTTAGTCAAAATACATCCTATTTTATTTGCCTTATTTTTCTTATCCTTTGACAATGCAATCAAGTAATCAGATATATTCTCACTTGTAAATTCAAAAGATGGAATGTTCTTTATTAAAATAGAGTGCATCCTTTCAAATTGAAATAAATCTAAAATTCCAAGTTGCAAAGAAATATAATTAGCTAAATCCATGCCTAATGTTACAGCTTGACCATGTGGAATTTCGTAATTTATAATAGTTTCTAGAGCATGGCCAAAAGTATGCCCATAATTAAAAATATGCCTAATTGAGTGATCAAATTCATCTATTTCAATTATTTCTTTTTTAATCCTTAAGCTGTTTTTTATAAAATATTCAAGTTTTGATCTATCCAGTAAAAGTTCGTTAATTTGACTTGTTATTTCATCAGCAAGTTCAATTCCTTCCGAAAAAAAATAATGTAACATTTCACCAATTCCTGACCTGATTTCGGATTCAGTTAAAGTTTGCAAAAAACCTTTGTAAATATAAATAGTGGCTGGGGGATTAAAAGTTCCTAACAAATTCTTAAAACTATCGAAATTAATAGAGCTTTTACTTCCTATACAGCTATCACATTGTGCTAATAAAGTAGTTGGTATAAATTCCCATTTTACCCCTCTAAAAAGAATTGTAGAAATAAATGCAACAATGTCCTGAGTTATTCCTCCCCCAATAGCCAACAATCGATCATCTTTTCGAACATCTAATTTTACTAATTCTCTTATAATTTCCTGACAATAATTAATTGATTTATTTTGTTCACTACTTTCAATTGTTACAAACCTTGCTGATGGCAAAACCAATTCAAAACTTTTGCTAAAAAGCAGAAGTATTTTTTTATCAATAATGAATATAATATTGGGGTTTTCTGCTATTGAAAGCAACTTCCCATTTAAATTGTCGATAAATTCAACTGAATAGTTTCCAACAATTTTAGAAGTTATATTAAAATTATTACACATTTGTATATCCTCCATCAACTACAATATTTTGACCTGTTAGGTAATGATTCAAGTTGCTTAATAGAAAAACAACCACGTTTGAAATATCTTTAGTTTCAGCCATCCTTTTAATAGGAATAATCTCAGATAGAGTAGCCATTTCTGTTTTTGTCAAATTTTTCTTGGTAAGGTCAGTTAAAACAAAGCCTGGCGAAACCGTGTTTACCAAAACATTATACCTTGCTAAATCATTTGAACAGCCAACTGTTAATCCATGAATACCGAATTTTGTAGCAGAATAAACCGACCTTTTTTCCTTGCTGATAACCCCAAATATAGACGATATGTTAACAATTCGACCATATCCATTTTGAATCATAATAGGAGAAATTGCATTTAACAATAAAAATGGGGACGTCAAATTAACATTCAACATATCATCCCAATCTGAAACCTGGGCATTTTGAATCGGATTTAAGCGATTAATACCTGCATTATTTACAAGCCCGTCTATTCTATTATATTTTTTTACCTCTTTAAGAAATTGATTAACACTCTCAGGTTTAAGAAAATCAACGGCAAAGTATATTTTTTTTTTGCTACCTTTCTCAGCTGCCTCATTTAATGTTTTTACTTCTTTTGGGTTTGTACCCGTAATCAAAACAGTAGCACCTAAAGAATACAAATCATCAGCAACTTGCTTTCCTATACCTCTAGTTCCTCCAGTGATTAAAATAATCTTATTTCTAAAATCGAATTGCATACAGTTTACAAATTATGGCTTGGGTATATTATATTTTACTCTCCATTCCTCATCACTGAAATAAATTTCAAATACAAGCTTCATAGTTTCTAGAGCATCAGAACTATTCCCAGACTGAATTTTGGAGTCGTTCAAAATAGCATCAGCAAATTCAAAGATTTCATCTTTCCAAGAATTGTCCTGCAAAAACTTTATTGTTTTTGATTCCATTTGTCCATTATCAGACCTCTCATCCCTTTTACCGAAAATAATTGTCTCTTCTCCATAGCTTTTTGAACCAGATAAAATTCCAGAAAGTTCTATATATCCTTGAGACAAAGAAATTTCTAAACTGAATTTATGCTGCCATTGTGTTGCAGAAGAATTTAGCATTGCAACACGACCAAATTTATCTTTTAATAATACGTATGCATTGTCTTCTACATCATGATTCCAATAATCATTAGATACATAACTTTTTACATCAATAAATTCACCACAAAACAACCGCATCAAATCTAACATATGAATACCTTGATCCAAAAGAATCCCTCCTCCCGCAAGTTCTCGTTTCGATCTCCATCCACCTGAGAAAGGTATAACACGACTTTTGCCATATACTCCTCTTAGATTTACAATTGTCCCCAGTTCTCCAGATTTTATTATCTGTATAGTTTTTCTAATACTGTCATGATACCTGTGATTAAAGCCATATTTCAACTTCAATTTAGGATTTGCTTTTTCAACAACAATTACATTTTCAATATCTTTTACACTCATTCCAGGGGGCTTTTCACAAAAAACATGTAATCCCCTTTTTAATCCCGACATTGTAACCTCTGCTGCTACATTATTTGTTAAACAAACGAATAATATATCTAAATCAGTAGAAAGCAATTCTTGAGTATTCGAAAAATATTCTATGCCATTTTGGGAATAATTCGACTCAGTAAAATTTTGATCGCAAACTGCAACAACCTTAAGATTTGGATGCTGATCAATATAAATATGTCTACGACGACCAACAATACCATAACCAGCAATTCCAACTTTAAACTTTTTCATTAATTCAATCTTTATAAGATTTACTAATTATAAATATTAATTGTAAGAATTTTTAAATTTTAAAAGGTGTTCTATTGCTGAGTTACCCATAGCTAATACCGCCTCTAATGCATTACCACCCGTATGGGGGGTCGTAATTAAATTCTCCAACCTAAGTAATTCTAAATCTTGGGGAGGTTCTGTTTCATATACATCCAATGCAGCTCCTGCGATAATACCTTGTTCAAGGGCAATTTTCAAGTCTAATTCATTTATAATCCCTCCCCTGGCAGTATTAATTAAAAAAGCGGTTCTTTTCATTTTCTTTAATGCCTCTAAGTCAATTAAATTATTAGTTTCAGTTGTAAGTGGAGTATGAAGCGTAATAAAATCAGATTCCTTAAATAAAGTTTCCTTATCAACAAATGTTAAGTTGGAACCATCTAATTCTTTGTTTTCTACTATGTCATTAAGTAAGAAATTACATTGAAATCCACTCAGAAGTGAAATAAGTTCTTTACCAATATTTCCAACTCCAATAATTCCAATAGTTTTACCGGTCAAATGACTCCCTCCATTTTTATTCCAAATTCCTGATTTTAGTTGATTAGAAGTACTGTAAAGATTCCTGCACAAAGCAAGCATGAATCCTAGGGTCATTTCAGCAACGGATCTTTTGTTCACCCCTCCAGTCCATCCAACAGAAACATTTCTTGCATAACACGCTTCTAAATTTATATTATCTAATCCAACCCCGTATTTAGCAATTATTTTTAAATTTGGAAGTCTATCCAGCAATTCAGGAGTTATTTTTTCGAGTCCTACAATTATAGCATCGGCATCTTTATAAAAACTAGCCAATTCACTCTCCGGAATTCGCACACCTTTCTCATTTATTTCAACATCTTGAAAATGTCTTTTCAACTCTTTCACTAAAAGCTGATTTGTAGAAAATGCTACAGTAGATACCTTAACTTTCATAAATTAGATTTATATTTTTGAAATAGCGAATCCTTTTTCATTTTAGCAATTACTACTGCCAAATCTTCAATAGTATCTACCGAGTCAGCCTCGAATTCCGTTATACTCATTTGAATAGAAACTTGATTTTCAAGAAAGCGATTCATATCAACAGATTCAATAATTTCCAGCCTTGTGGGCGGCAAATTAATAAATTCTAGAATTGCCTCTCTTGTAAATGCAATTAAACCTAACTGCCTGAAATAGTCAATTGTATTATTATATTTGGATGGAGAAGGAATTGCCTCTCTAGATAAATAAAGTGCTTCCCCTTGATTATTTGTAACTACTTTTACAAAATTTGGATTTCTTGCTTCATCCAAATCTTTTAGTTTTGACATTAAATTTGAAACTTGGATATTACCACTCAAAAGTGGCTTGACTGATTCATTTATCATTTCAGGGAAAACTAATGGTTCATCCCCTTGAATCATAACCACAATATCAAATTTTTGATTAGTCTCTTTTTCAATGGTAATTAACGCTTCTGCTGACCTTTCTGTAGCTCTCTCATGTACATTTGAAGTCATAACCGCTTTCCCTCCAATTTGGCTTATGTAATCAAAAATCACTTCATCACAAGTAGCTACATACAAATCATCCAATACCTCGGACAACCTACTTCTTATGAAACAATGACCAATCATTGGCATTCCTTCTATTAATGCCATTGGTTTATTTGGAAAACGAGAAGCAGCCATTCTAGCTGGAATTATACCGAGTACCTTCATAGAATTATTTTTTTAACATCTTTAATTGATTTCTAACCATTGTCCCTAAAAAAATCGCATCAAATCCAAAGGCGATAAAGTTGTAACCATTTTGGATTTTTTCTTCGACTAATTTATAGTCCGGCTGAACAACGTGAAAGCCAATTAATTTGGAATATTTTTTTGCAGTTTCCTCATATTTTTTAATGGCATCTTTTACCTCAGGCTCATCCCATTCTCCTGGTTTTCCCATAGAACCCGATAAATCATATGGCCCAATAAACGACCCGTCAACTCCTTCGGTTTGAATTATAGCATCCAACTCATTAATTGCATCAATATGTTCTATTTGAACAATTAATTTTATCTCCTTCGATTTAATATCTCGGTAATTTTCAAAACCAAAGCCATAAGATTGAGCTCGAGCGAGCCCAACACCTCTCTTGCCTAAAGGAGGATACTTGATTGATTCGACGGCTTTTTGCGCGTCTAGAGCCGAATTTACTAATGGAACAATAATGCCATCTGCACCAGCGTCTAATACTCTCTTGATAATTAATGAATTATTTTCTCCAACTCTAACAAAAGCCTTTATGCCTTTACTCTGAATTGCAAGGATAAGTTGTTGAGTTTCGGCAAAATCAGTTACAGTGTGTTCTAAATCTATGCAAAGCCAGTCAAAACCCGAATCTGCCATTATTTCTGCTACACTATAATTACTTAAAGTCAACCAAGAACCAATTGATGTTTCAATATTCATTTCTAAAATGTTAATTTTTTTACGGTTTTTGCAGGAACACCTCCGACCATTAAATAAGAATCGACATCTTTTGTTACCACAGCTCCAGCTCCAATGACTGCAAAATCACCAATTTTAACTGGTCCAATAATTATTGCCCCACTACCTATGTAACAATTATCTCCTATCACTATATCCCTACCACTCAAAGGTACTTGATGTAAATCTTCAATATTTTCAACATTAGACAGATAGTTGTGTTTTCCAGTCAGTACCATCACATTTTCTCCAAAAACAGTATTGGAACCAATTGATATTTGTCCAGAACGAGTATTGAAATAAACAGATTTAGGTATATTATTAGATATGTCTTTTACACTATCCTTGAACAATAATTGGTTTTGACCAATTGCCAATCTAGGGTAGTAAAGTACTAAATCTGCTTCTTCAGCAATAAATCTTATTAGTGGCTTGATAAATCGTATTAAATGTCTTGCAAATTTTAAAAATATTAATTTTATCATTTGTGCTATTAATTAAAAGTATTTAACCCACATTCTAAATTTTCCACCTACATATATTCGCTCATTTTCATTTAACCAATATTTGTACAAATAATATAAACTAATTAAGCCAATTAGAGATTTCAAAATGATATTATTGAATCCTAAATAGCTAATCAGGCCAAAAACAATTGGTGGATATATCAAAGCTACAACTACCCTGTAGGGTTCAATTTTAATTCTAAAATAACTATTTGATATAAAGTAAATTAATAAAGATGTAGTTATATATGTAACTAATGTAACGTAAGCTGCAGCTAAGTATCCATATAGAGGGATAAGCCAATAATTCAAAATGACATTTATACATATACCGAAAATAGAAATAAGTATATAGAAGTAAACTTTTTTGTGCAGATAAATACCAAAATCAACGATGTTTTGATAACCATAAAAAAATAAAGAGAACATTATAATTGGAAAAACATCATACGCAGCCGTGTAGCTTTTATTTTTAAATATAAGTTGTAAAATATCTGGACCAAATAAAATAGAGAATACAACAATCATTACACCTACTATAGTATAGTATGAAACCACTTTACTTGAAAAATCATTTAATTGCTTTGAAGCCAAATTCTGCATCCTCATTGGGCCCCAAACCAAGTTTAACGGCATAATTAATAACACATTCATAATAGATCCTAGTCGGTATCCTAAAGAATATATTCCAACATCATTTAGATTTAATAAATCTTTAATTATCAATCTATCTACCCATTCTAGAACATAAAATAGCAAGCCAGCCAATGAGGATTGAATGCCAAAATTTAAAACAACTTTAATAAGTTTAACATCAACTTTCTTGGTCAACAAATTTATTCTAGTAAACAGGATAACAGAAAAGCAAATAATATTAGAAAAAAGCGAACTGTATATAGGTGCCAATAAGCCCAAGTTTAATTTAGATAATAAAAAATAAGTTGAAATGAAATTTAATAGAACACCTAATATAATAATGAGAAAAAAATGAAAAGATTTTTTCTCATATCTTAGAAGCAAGGTCATTAAATTTAAAAGAAAACTAAATGCTGTTGCAATTAAAATAAATAAAATAGGCTTTGAATAAACAATAGACCGAAAAAGATATAAAGAGAGGCTATTTGATATTACAAATCCAGTAGAAATTAGCATTCCAGCTCCAAATGTTGTTACAATCAGAGCTGAAGTAATAATTTTTTTTCTGAATAAATCTGAATCTTCATCAAAATAAAATCGCCCCAAAGCAGAAGATGCACCTAGGTAAAAGATAGAACTAGTAAGTGAACTTAAAAGTAATAATATACTATAAACCCCAAATATCTCAGGAGTAAAGTAATTCGTTAGTAAGGGTAACATAATGAACCCAAGTACATTTTGTAACGAAGATGTCAAACCATAAACTATACCATGTTTAAACAATTCTTCGATTTTATGTTTTATGTAACTAGGATTATTACTCATTTAGTTTGAGTATTTATTTATGACATCAATTACATGATCAACTTGATACATACTCATAACAGGACTTATTGGTAAACTTAATACTTCATTATGTATCTTTTCGGAAATAGGAAATGTCATTTTTGACATTTCAGAATAAGCTTGTTGCCGATGTGGAGGAATAGGATAATGTATTACAGTTTGAATACCGTTTTGATTCAAATAATCTTGAAGATGATCTCTATTAGATGTTCGAATAACAAACACATGCCATACATGTTTGTTTGCTTTTGCTTGAACAGGCAATGTTATCAATGGATTCTTTATCTCGTTTAAATAACGATTTGCAATCTCACTTCTACTCTGATTTGAATTATCCAAATCTTTCAATTTTACAGTTAAAAACGCAGCTTGAATATCATCTAATCTACTGTTAAATCCTTTATATATATTTTCATATTTCTTATGAGAACCATAATTCCTCAAAGCCAAAACAACATTAGCTAGATCATCATTATTAGTTGTTATTGCCCCTCCGTCGCCCAAAGCACCCAAATTTTTCCCTGGGTAAAAACTATGACCTGAAGCATCGGCTATTCCGCCCGAGATTAAATCGTGATGTCTTGCACCTTGAGATTGAGCAGCATCTTCAATTACTTTCAAAGAATGTTTTTTTGCAATTCTAATTATTTCTGTAAAATCTGGCGTTTGTCCATATAGGCTTACAGCTAAAACCCCTCTAGTTTTTGATGTAATATTTTCCTCAATCAAAGCAACATCAATTGTGTATGTTGCAAGATCGGGCTCTACTAAAATTGGAACTAAATTATTATCTGAAATAGCAAGAATACTAGCAATATAAGTGTTTGAAGGCACAATTATTTCATCTCCATTTTCCAATACCCCCAACTCCTTATACGCACGAAGAATCAACTTAAGAGCATCTAACCCATTTGCAACTCCTATACAATGTTTACTTTGGCAATATTTCGCATATTCTTTTTCAAATTTTACTAAATTTTGCCCTAATATATACCATCCTTCGTTTAAAATTTGATTTAAAACATCTTTAAAAGATGACTCATATTGTAAATTAATCTTTTTTAAATCTAAAAATGGTATCATTTTCTGATGCTCAATAGTTCACAAAAAAAAGTTTCATCATATAACTTAGCATAATGGAAAATATCTAAATTTTTATTATCAACTAAGTATAAATTTGCTCCTTTTTCGATTAAATAATTCATAATTGATTTATCTCCTGAATTAAAGGCATAAGTCATTGCATACATTATAACACTGGTACCTTTATAATTCTGAGAGTTAATATCTACGATTTTATTGTCAATAATCCACTTTACGAGTTTAAATTTTCCATTAAAAGATGCAATAATTAAGATATCCCAACCATTTTCGTCTTTTAAAGTAATATCAAATCCTAAATTTTGAATGATTATAACCTTATTTATTTCTCCATTCTTAGCAGCTGTAAGAACTTCATCTAAGAGATCCTTTAGCAACTTGATGTCATAGTCAATAGTTGAAACAATTAGAGAATCAAAATCATTTCTTAAAATAGTCCCTGGCTTTGACATTGATTTTGAATCAAGTGTAATCGCTTTATAAATTAAGTATCCATAAACCATGGGCAATTGATATTCTCTGAACGAAAAAGCTCTAATTTGATTTAAAATTTGATCTGCGGTACTGTTTAAATCAATTTTCAAATTATTAAAATCAATTGATTTTTTTGAAAAATATGAACTATTTAATGTCGGTTGTCTTTTGGTATTAAAACTATTGTTCAACAAATTATCGATATTTTCAATTACCAAATTTTTGCCTTGAGATAAATATTCAACATATAAATCTCTACAATTAAAATCCTTATTAATTGAAAATGATTTTTGTGCAATAATATCACCTGTATCTATTCCATTGTCTATTAAATGCAATGTAACTCCTGTCTCTTGCATATTATGAAGTATTGGTAAAGCTGAGGTAAACATCCCTTTATACGCTGGCAGGTAAGAAAAATGAATATTGAATAGATTTTTAGTTTTAAATTTTTTAACATCAATTAACTTATCAAATTCTAATGAAATAAAATATAGATTTTCTATTTCATAAATATTTTCAAGTTTTACTATTTCGATACTTTTATCTTTACAATGTTTAGCAAATGATAACTGCCAATTATTTTTAAAATTATCTGTTCGGTTAATACATGCAATGATTCTGCAATTAGAATATTTATTTAAAACATAATCAAGAATATGAATTGCTATTGAATTTTTACCTGCTATACATATTACCTTATTTGACATAATTAATATATTTTGAATAATCCCTGATATAATCAAGTTCTTCATACACATTGGAAGCCATAACTAAGCAAATTGCTCCACTCGAAAAATTATTTTCAGATGCCCAAATTCCCGGAGGAATATGTAAGCCTACATTAGGTTTATTTAATTGAACAATTCTCTGATCATATCCATCATCTAACAATACCTCAAATGAACCACTTGTAGCAACCAAGAACTGATGACACTCAATATGTGCATGAGCACCTCTTGAAGCTCCACCAGGAATATCATATAGAAAAAATACTCTTTTTATTTTAAAAGGGATTTCAATTTCGTTATTAATAGCTGTTATACTTCCTTGCCTATCGCCCGATTGTGGCAATTTAATTAATCTGCAATCTTCAACTGACAATTTATTCATTTACAACCTTAGATAATCATTTATATCTCTCACATAATCATTAGGATCATATAGAGAACTTGAAAGATGTAATGCTAGTGAATTAGTCGAAAAATTCTCCATTTGTCTCCAAGTTGAAGGAGGAAGATATAATCCAAAATAAGATCTATTCAATGAAAACGTTGACTTTTCACCACTTTCATTAAAAACAACTACATCAAAACTCCCACTCAATGCGATAATAACTTCATGTTGAGTCTTAAAAGAATGCCCGCCACGTTTTTCTCCACCTGGAACATCATAAGTCCAAAATACCCTTTCTATTTGAAAAGGAATTTGTTCAGGATTCTGCAAAAATGTTAAATTACCTCTCGGATCAACAATCTTAGGAAATTGAATCAGTCTATAACTCATAGCTATAAATTAAACTCTTTTGAACTCATATTTTGAAATCCACTCCTATTCCACTCAAAAATTTGCATTGATTCATCTAAAATTGAGTGAAGAAATACTTGATGGATGCACTCTACCATCCCGTATGTTTTCATGGGAACATAAACCGCATATTTAGACAATGAAATTGATTTGTTAGTTTCTTTCAGGCCAGAAAATGAAAAGGTTGAAATATTATTGTTTTTACAAAATTCTAAAACATTTAAAACATTTTGACTATTTCCACTTGAGCTGATAGTTATAACCAAATCATTTTCACTAACACCTTCTATTTTCAAATACTCTACCATTGCTTCTTCAAAGGAATAATCATTTGATAATGCAGTCAAAAAAGCACTATCACTTAAACTTCTAGATAAGATTTTGCCATTTTTCGAAAAGTCTAAAGCCATATGATTAGCAAAAGCTGCACTTGCTCCATTTCCGAAAAAATATATTTTATTCCTATTTTCTCTTATACCAGTGATCAACTCATTGATTTCTTCAAAAAAATATTCTCCATTAACTTGGGAATTCATTTTAAAAAATTGAGACTTATTAAGTCCTTCATTAATTGAATTAATGAAATTTATGTAATAAGGCGTTTTCATTTAAAATATTTTAAAGTGAGTCTATTAATTTATCTGAACTAAATTCAATTCCATCATTCCATCATTCTCATCCACTTCCCACTCCCCACCATCAAACCCTCCTGAAACTCATCCTTCCCAAACACCCCCACCCGCACTTTCTTCTGAATCAAGGGTTCTACTTTTTCGATTAATTGGTACAAATAAGGACGGTCGATATTCCCTACAAGCACGAGGTCCACAAAGGGTGAATTTTTACCCTCTGCCAGCTCCCCGGTCAAATATACCTGATCCACATTGCCCAGCTTCTTGATGATCTGATCCACAATTTGGTCTAGACCTACGAATTGCAGGATAATCCCGCGCAAGGTTTGAAACATCGGATGCGCCTGGTTGACCCGGTAATGCTTCACTTTGGCATTTTCCTCTTCCTCCTGCGCCTGAATCAAATGCATTTCCTGCAATTTGTTTAATTCCAAGCGCACGGTATTACTGCTCACGCCCAAATCGCGCTCCAAGCCACGTAAATACACTTTACTAACTGGATTCAATAGCAATTTGGTTAGCAAAGCTACCCGAATCTTTCCCGAAAACAAGTTATCTAATACCAAATCACCAAGGCCTGAAACGGCTTCGCCCTCCTGAGTCACATGAACCCTGGGCGAACTGATACAATTTTGAGTAACAAAAATACTGATTTTTGCTAAAGCATATTCAAAAATGAACGAGAATTTATGCAACGGCACATGAGCTGTTTTATTGCCAGGCCCAGGGCATCGGAGATTCCAAAACAAGCTGCTCCGAAGCTACATTGCCGCGCCCCGCCGTTAAAAAAAAGGTCCGCAATTCCGCCTGCGTTTCCACACGCGCTCCCACCCAAATACCCGCTTTCAACACCGGCGGTATCACCCGAAAACGGCGTTCCTGCCCATCGGCATACCGCACCTTCGCATACAAATAAGGTGGCTGCGCGAATAATCGCATCAGTTGGCCCCATACATTCAAGCGCGCATCCACCTGCAAACGCACCAAACCTCCCTTCGGAATCGTGATCACCTGACCCAAGCGCATGGTGGGTACCTGTATCTCCTGAACCTTTGGCCTAAATAGACCGCCTCCACGTTTGAATAATTGCAGCGTATCTCCATGCACATACACGGGAGCTTGTAATTGATAGCGCTTCAATAATTCCAAGGTCACCTCGGAATCCATCCAAAAGGGATTTTGATTCCGGAAAGGCTCCAGTTTATAAAAAACCCAGTCGGGGGCTTGAATAGACCGATAATGCGCCCCGTTCATCCGAATCAATTCCGGCGTATAGGCAGAATAGGATTGAATCACCGGCCGTGCGCGGTAAGCCAGGCGATTAAAAAACACATAGCCTAAATCATGCTGCAAGAAATCCACTGATGCATTTCCTAAACGCCTCCGCAGCGAATCCGGCAAATCCAAGGCGTGCTGATCAAAGTTTTTGGCATAATCATACCACGTATAAGGCACCGCGTAATAGCTCAGATTCATGTGAGGCTCCGGACGCGAACGCACATAATTCCTCCAGGAACGATCCGACAAGCCATAGCCCGTATAGGCCATGCTCAGGAGGTAAATGGCCAACATCCCTCCCGCGATGCGGAGGTCTTTGCGATCCCAAAGCTTGGGTACAAAAAGCACATAGAGGCAAACAATCAAGGGGGCGATTTGGAAGAAATTACGAAATCCAGCAAAGCCTATTCCGACATGGCTCTGTTTGAAGGCGAGCGCCAACAATAAAAGCGAGGTGAACAACACGACAAATGTTTCCCGCCAAGATTTCCAGCTCCGCCAAAGCAACAGCACAAAGCCCAAGCCAAACAATATTTCAAGCATGGCTAGAATGAAAAACTCCTTGGGGAACAAGGAAAATGACGACATCGCGTCTATGTAGCCGTCGGTCAAAGCAATGCTATTTCGGATATATCCCCATAAATCGACCTGTAAAATGGCCGCTAAGCCACACAAGGAAAGCACATAAATTACCGCCAAAACACCTAGTTTGACGGGTGAAAAAATCCGTTTCCAGCCTGCATAAACCAGCATAAGCATAAAATAAGGCCCAGCGATAAAAAGTACATTGACCTTGATAAAAAACAAGAGCAGCGCAATAGCTGTCGCGAGAATTAATGCCCAAAAGCGGCGTTCCTGCAGCGCATAGAGCAAAAATGCGAACTCATAAAAGAGCAGCGAAAAAACACGGTCGGCAAATAAGCCTTCCGGATAGATGACCATGACGGCCAGAATTGCCACGAGGTAGGCGTATTTCCCTGCCTGTCGCATCGCGTAAGCGACGGAAGCGGTAGCCATGCCCACGAGCGCCAAATCAAAAGCAAAAAACCAATAAATGGAATAGCCTTCCGGCATGATGCGGTAATTCAGAAATCCGAGGGGGCCGTAGGTAAAGGCGACATCCTTTCCAAAATTCGCCCCTTGCTGAATCAGCAGATTGATGGCCAAATTCCAACTGGGATCGAGACCCAAAGACGCATAGCCATACGGGACAGTCATCGTCAGTGCATACACTGCAAAAAGGACTAAAAAAATCGATGAACCGTAACGCATTAACATAAGCCACAAAAATAGTTTGAGGGATAGGACAAAAACCAAGGAAACTTATTTATCGGTCAACAGAAAACAATTTGAGGGCTACTGCGTTTCGTTTCTATGTCAAATGCAATTGTTTCAATCCGTCAGCTTTCGAAGCGTTTTGGTCCCTTTCAGGCCTTGAAGGAGATAAATCTTCAGGTGGAGCAGGGTGACATCTATGGTTTTTTAGGCCAAAATGGCGCGGGGAAAAGTACGACCATGCGTTGCATGCTGTCTTTGATTCGTCCGGATGCGGGGGAGATTGAGCTGTTTGGTCAATCGCTGACCACGAATCGCGAGGCGATTTTGAGTCGGGTCGGCTGTTTGATTGAGAAGCCCGACTTTTATAAATACCTCTCCGCATTCAAAAATCTCGAATTATTTTCCCGTATTTCAGGCAAGCCATCTAGTCGGGCTGAAATTATGGATATGTTGGAATTTGTGGGTTTGGCGGGCCGCGAAAAAGATTTGGTAGGTGGTTTTTCCCATGGCATGCGGCAGCGGCTGGGCATTGCCCAAACCCTTTTGCATGACCCGGATCTCATCGTTCTCGATGAACCTACCACAGGATTGGACCCGCAAGGGATTATCGATATGCGGAATTTGATCCTTCGCTTGAAAACGGAGAAGAACAAGACGATTATTTTATCCTCGCACAATTTGCATGAGGTGGAGTTGATCTGTAATCGGATGGTGATTATTCACAAAGGGGAAAGTCTGGTGGAGGGACGCGTGGATGCTCTATTACAAGAAGAAGACCAAATCATTCGGATTCAGTCGACAGTCGCAGGACAGGCGCAAGCCATACAGGTGCTTGCTGCGCAATTCCCGGGTTTAAGCTATCAAATATTGGGCTTGGACAGCCTGGAAATCGTATTGGCCAAAGACCTGATCCCTAGTCTGAATGCCGCATTGGTGCAGTCGGGGATTCCGGTATTTGCCATGGAGGCGAAACGAAAATTAGAGGACTATTTTATCAATTTGGTGAGCGCATGATCTTTTTATACAGTACCTACAATGAGTTAATCAAAATTGCGCTGAAGCCTCGGAGCTACCTGGGTTTGGCAGCCATCACGGGTCTTGTGGGCATTATTTTATTTGCGTTGCATGCGGATGGGATGTCGATGATTTCCTTCGTGACAGCGTCTTTTGAACAGACCTTGCGATTTGAGGGAGAAGTGCTCAATGGCAATTTAGTAGCGTTTATCATTTTACAGATGTTGATCGTCCACATTCCTTTACTCGTGGCCCTCGTGACCGGCGATTTGATCTCGGGTGAAGCTGCGATGGGAACCTTGAGGATGTTGGCTACCAAACCCATCTCCCGTAGACAATTGCTCGGCTCCAAATTCCTTGCCGGAGGTATCTATACGTTGTTGATTGTGATTTGGCTAGGCATATTAGCTGTGCTGGTTGGCCGGTGGATTTTTGGTCCCGGCGATCTCATGGTCTTAAATTCAGATGGTTTGGTGATCATCCAAGAGAATGATGTGCTATGGCGTTATGCAGGGGCATTTTGCGTGGCCTTTTTTGCTTTGTTGACGATCAGCAATTTATCCATTTGTTTATCTTGTTTTTCGGATAATTCGATCGGCCCCATTGTATCCACGATGGCGATTATCCTATTGTTTACGATTATAGGAACGTTGGATGTACCTGTTTTTGATCCGATACGACCCTTTTTATTCACGACACACATGGCGGCATGGCGGTCCTTTTTCGAGGATCCGATGCCCTGGGATTCGATACGAAACTCTTTGTGGGTGATGACCCTGCACCATGTGGTGTTTATCGCTGTAGCGATGTTTAGTTTTAACCGAAAAGATATTACCGTCTAATGAAGTATTTATTTTTTTTATGTTTGCCGTTTTTGGCAGGAGCTCAGCAGGCAGATGCGCTGTTTGGCCAGTTGGTCCAAAAATTCAAGAAAGTACATCACTACGAAGTTTTGGCCCAAATAAAGCCAAACATTCCCATGATTCGCATCTTGCCTGTGCGGGCCAACATCCAATTTCAGTATCCGAATAGCTATAAAATCCAATCGGCCGGCATCTCCATCCTACCCAAAAACGGGTTCTCGGAATTGCCGCAATTGTTCAGTAAGCCCAATCAATTTACGGTGATTGCTTCGGGGCAGGAGACCCTAGACGGCGTGAATACAAGCATTTTGACCTTGTTACCGCTGGATAATGAAGGGGATTTGATCCTCGCAAAGATTTGGGTGGATGCCACATCGCTGCTTGTCATGAAGTCGCTGATTACTAGCAAAACCAATGGCAGCATTACGAGTACTTTTCAGTACGCGGGCGAAAAATCCTGGGGTTTACCCGCACGGATGACTTTTTCCATGGATGTGAAAAAATTCAAAATTCCGAAAGGCTTGGCGACGGATATTAACCGGACGAGCAGGCAGGTGGACGCACCCCAACAAAAAGGGCGCATTGAGATTACGTTTTCGAAGTATAAGGTCAATGGGTAGGTGATGGCTTTCATCCTTATTTTAGCCCCAGGTTTTAACCTGGGGTTTAGGATATACCCTTTCAGCCTTCGGCAGTCCCTAGGCTGAAGCCTAGGGTTATTTCAGCCTATCCCTTCAGCCTGCGGCTGTCCCTAGGCTAAAGCCTAGGGTTATGATTTACACCCCTTTATAGCCCCAGGTTTTAACCTGGGGTTTAGGATATACCCCTCAGCCTGCGGCTGTCCCTAGGCTAAGCCTAGGGTTATGATTTACACCCTTAATAGCCCCAGGTTTTAACCTGGGGTTTGGAATATACCCTTTCAGCCTTTGTCTAGTATCGCGTCTCTACAAATACTTCCTCAACAACTCCACGCTCTTCTTCACCCCAACCTCCCCAGGCTCCTTGCCCTCGAACTCGATGGAGATGTAGCCATGGTAGTTGGCCTGCTTCAGCATCTTCACTATCCGCTCATAATCCAAATCTAGGCTATACCATTCGCCACCGCCGTAATAGGTTTTGGCCTGTACAAAACTGGTTTTGGAAACTATTTTCTCCAATTTCTCGTAGGGATTTTCCAGGAAATTTCCCGTGTCCATCAGAAGTCCCAACCAAGGCGAATTCACCGTATCGTGGATGCGGAGCATGCCTTCTGGGGTAGAACCTAGGCCCCAATGGTTTTCGAGCGCGAGCAAAACGCCACATTCCTCGGCCTTTTGCAAGCATTGTTGGATTCCATCCACACACCATTTATATCCGTCGTCTTCGGTATATCCCGGCAAAATGGGCTCAATACCCCGATTCGCCATCAACTCGTCGAAGCTTTTGATCGTATTCCAACGACCCGTATTCAGACGGAGGGCGGGAATTCCCATTTTATATGCGAGTTCGATACAGTGATTCGTATGATCCACGTGCTTTTTCAGTTCCGCTTTATCGGGCGTAACGAAGCCTTGATGGATGGACAAACAGGTCATAGCAATTCCATTGAGGAAAGCGTGCTTTTTGAGTTTTTGGAGGTAGGCATTGTCCTCACTTTCCATTTGTCGGTGCAAGACATCGATGCCGTCCAAACCTAATTTGGCAGCTTCATCGATCACCTTTTCAATGGGGAATTTATCCCCTTTGAAATGCCAATAAGAATACGAGGAGACACTTAATTTGATTTTGGGCTGAAGCTTAGGCGCAGCACTTGTGAGCTGTATCGCTGGGGCGGCGGAAGCCAAAGCTGCCGCGGAGATAAAATTTCGTCTGTTCATAGGTTTAAGGTTTTCATTGCTAACTTACAGAATATTATACATTTGTGTATGTACTTAGATGAAATTTGCGATTACTGTATGTCTCTGCCCTTAGCGGAGGAGACGCAGCCTTTTGGTCCCGACCACATCGTGTATAAGGTCAAAGGAAAGATGTTTTTGCTTGTGGGAATCGAGGAAACTCCCATTCGATTTAATGTCAAATGCAACCCGGAACGCGCCATTCAATTGCGTGAAGAGTTTCCACATGCCGTGCTACCGGGCTATCACATGAATAAAAAACATTGGAACACAATCGTGATGGGCGAAGGGCTTAGTCGGGCGCAATGCGAGGAGATGATCCGCGATTCTTATGCGTTGGTGGCGAAATAACCATGATTTATAACCCCAGGTTTTAACCTGGGGCTCTACAGACTTTAGTCTGGGGCTCTACAGGTTTTTAACCTAGGGTTTAGGATATACTCCTTTAGCCTTCGGCTGTTCCCTAGGCTGAAGCCTAGGGTTATGAACTAGACCTAGTATTTTATATCCCCAGACTTTAGTCTGGGGCTCTACAGGTTTTTAACCTAGGGTTTAGGATATACGCCTTCAGCCTTCGGCTGTTCCCTAGGCTGAAGCCTAGGGTTATGAACTAGACCTAGTATTTTATATCCCCAGACTTTAGTCTGGGGCTCTACAGGTTTTAACCTAGGGTTTAGGATATACGCCTTCAGCCTTCGGCTGTTCCCTAGGCTAAAGCCTAGGGTTATGAACTAGACCTAGTATTTTATATCCCCAGGTTTTAACCTGGGGTTTAGGATATACGCCTCCAGCCCTCGGCTGTTCCCTAGGCTGAAGCCTAGGGTTATGAACTAGACCTAGTATTTTATATCCCCAGACTTTAGTCTGGGGCTCTACAGGTTTTAACCTGGGGTTTAGAATATCGCCTTCAGCCTTTGGCTGTTCCCTAGGCTAAAGCCTAGGGTTATCACATTTCTGATAATTTCTCCCTAGCCCCTAAAAACCCTTGCAAATTCGCACCCACCGCGCTAGCTTTGGCAAACCTCAAAGGAATGCCAAAGCTGAGACAAAGCTCAGAGACCGAGACACATGAAAAAAATACTACTGATCTGTTTATTGATTCCATTTTTGAGCAATGCCCAACAACCTGCTCAAACGATCCAACACTTTTTTGACGCCCTTTCTGTAGGAGACCAGGCAGGAATGAAACAAGCAATTACGCCGGATTTCAAGCTCGTAGAAAACGGTGAAATTTGGACTATTGATACACTCGTTAATCGGATGGCAAAAGTCAGACCTGCCGACTTCTCCCGCATCAATCAATTAGAAATCCTAAAGACCGACTTCGACAAACACAGCGCACATGTATTCTATAAAAATCAAGCGTTGATACATGCGGCAGGCAGGAACCGTCAGGTAAATTGGCTTGAGACCGCTTATTTCATCAAGCAAGGTGGACAATGGAAAATGTCCAATATGCATTCTTCTGTCGATGCCTCCTTTCAAACAACCTGGGAATTAAGCGGCTTCAAAAAGGCTGATGCGGAAAACCCCATCATGAAACCTGATGTGCGCGCAAGCTTTTACTGCCCGATACAAAAGAAATTGGTGGGATGGGAAAATAAGAATGTCTTGAATCCTACCGCATTGGTCTATCAAGGCAAAATTCATTTACTCTACCGCGCTCAAGATTCCTTGGGAACTTCGCGCATTGGTATGGCAATTTCCGAAGATGGAATTCATTTTACCAAACAAGCAAAACCTATTTTGGCACCAGCCGACGATGCTTTTAAGGCCTACGAATGGCCCGGTGGCATTGAAGACCCGCGCGTCATCGAGACCGAAGATGGTCAATTTTTACTCACCTACACATCGTATGATGGCAAAACCGCTCGGCTCTGTTCCGCGATTTCAAAAGACTTGCAACATTGGGAAAAATTAGGCCCCATGCTCGCAAGCCCCAAATACATCAACCTTTGGTCCAAATCAGGTGCGATTGTAGGAAAAGAAACGAACAGTCGGGTCATCGCCCAAAAAATCGATGGTTTCTATTGGATGTATTTTGGCGACACCGATTTATTCATGGCCAAATCCTCCGATTTACGACATTGGGAAGTCTGTGAGAATGCAGAAAATCAAGTCAAAATATCTGTCTTACAACCGCGCAGTGGCTATTTTGATTCAAGACTAGTAGAACCCGGCCCATACGCGCTCATTCGCCCAGAAGGAATTCTTTTAATCTATAACAGCAGCAATGCCGCGAATTTTAATGACCCTAAATTTCCCAAATTCACCTATGCGGCTGGGCAAGCACTTTTTGATGCAAATAAGCCCTACCGACTGATCAACCGCAGTAAACAAGCTTTTATTTGGCCCGACAAAGATTACGAACGCGTGGGGGAAGTCAATGAAGTTTGTTTCGTGGAAGGCCTTGTGCATTTCAAAGGCAAATGGTTCATGTATTACGGCACAGCTGATTCCAAAATCGCGGTGGCAATTGGACGTTAGACATTAGACGTTAGACGTTTGGCGTATTTATAGCCCCAGGTTTTAACCTGGGGTTTAGGATATACCTCTTCAGCCTTCGGCTATTCCCTAGGCTAAAGCCTAGGGTTATGAAGTCTAGCCTTTTTATAACCCCAGAGTTTAGTCTGTGGCTCTACAGGTTTTAACCTGGGGTTTAGAATATACCTCTTCTGCCTTCGGCTATTCCCTAGGCTAAAGCCTAGGGTTATGAATTCGACCTTGTTTATAGCCCCAGGTTTTAACCTGGGGTTTAGGGTATACCCCATCAGCCCTCGGCTATTCCCTAGGCTAAAGCCTAGGGTTATCAGAGTTCTGATAATTTCTTTCCACTGCTCAATTACCTCTTGCATATCCAATCCCACAACCCTAGCTTTGCCAAACCTTGGAGGATTGGCAAAGCTGAGGGGGAAATATCATGATAACAGGAATACACCACATCGCAATAATCTGCTCAAACTACGAAGTATCCAAACATTTCTACACGGAAAAACTTGGCTTCAAAATCGTTCGCGAAGTTTATCGGGAAGCGCGCGACTCCTATAAATTAGACCTAGAGGTCAATGGTTTATATCAAATCGAACTCTTTTCGTTTCCGAATCCCCCTGCTAGAACTTCCCGACCAGAAGCTGCGGGGCTACGCCATTTGGCATTTTCTGTCAACGATTTAGACGCGATGGTCGAGGAATTAAATCGGCAAAATATTGCATCCGAACCCATTCGAATCGATGAATTTACAGGAAAACGCTTTACTTTTATAGCAGATCCCGATGATCTACCCATTGAATTTTACGAGAAATGAATCGAATCGATAAGAAACCCCTTGCAGATTTAGGCTATGGCTTTGTCACGGCAAACTACCTGCAAAAGGATTCCAATGAATACCTATACCGCAATAAAAACATCACACAAGCCGATTATCGCCAGCTTTCCGCACGCGAAATCAGCATCATGGAAGCGAATCTTAACGAAGCAGAGAACTGGAAAGACATCTGGGTCAAAGACGGATTCAACCCCTACCTCGTCAAAAACTGCCGCTTTTTTGGATTGATTCGCATCGGTATCTTGGAATCTTGCTACCTCGAATTCAAAAACCTACGAATGCCCGTAGGACTATACAATTCGACCATTATTTCCAGTGATTTTGGGGACAATGTAGCCATCGACCGTGTCAATCTCCTCTCCCATTTTCAAATTGGAAACGAGGTCATGATCCTGCAAGTCAATGAATTAGCTACCACCCCGACAGCCAAATTTGGGAATGGAATCGTGAAAGATGGTGAAGAAGAACGCATTCGAATTTGGTTAGAATTAGGCAATGAAAATGGTGGCAGAAAGGTTATTCCGTTCATCGGCATGCGTCCTGCAGATGCTTATCTATGGACGCAGGATCGGGATGATAAGGCACTCCAAGAAGGTTATTTTAACCTGACCCAACAAGAATTTTCGACACACCGAGGCTATTATGGTCAAATCGGGGATCGTACCGTCATAAAAAATACGGGCATCATCAAAGATGTCAACATGGGTTCGGACACCTACATCAAGGGTGCGAACAAATTGAAAAACCTAACCATTATTTCCTATCCACATGCCTCCACGCAAATAGGGGAAGGATGTGAAATTGTGAATGGAATTATCCATGAAGGTTGTCGGATATTTTATGGCGTCAAAGCCGTGCGTTTTATTTTGGCAGCACATAGTCAATTGAAATATGGAGCGCGTTTGATCAACTCCTTTTTGGGGAGTAATTCGACCATTTCATGTTGCGAAGTTTTGAATGCCCTGATTTTCCCGGCGCACGAACAACATCACAACAATTCCTTTTTGTGTGCGGCGATGATACAAGGCCAAAGTAATATGGCTGCCGGCGCGACGCTCGGATCGAATCACAATTCCCGTGGGGCCGATGGCGAGTTGCAGGCAGGAAGAGGTTTTTGGCCAGGACTATCTGTGGCACTCAAACATAATTCGAAGTTTGCGGCCTTCAATTTGATTTCCAAAGGAAATTATCCGGCCGAAATTCATAATCCCATTCCCTTTTCCCTATTAGGGAATGACGACGAATCAGGCGGCTTGTTGATTATTGCCGGCTATTGGTTCCAATATAATATGTATGCCATTGCTCGGAATGCCTGGAAATTTGCGGCACGTGATCAACGTGTAGAGAAAAACATGCTCTTGGAATTCGATTATTTGGCACCTGATACGGTTAGCGAGATGCTGAAGGCACGTGACTTATTCTGCCAGTGGGTAGGTGATGCACTTGAAAAAGACAGCCAAGCCGGGAAGGCATGGTTGGAAAACCCAACGAATGCTCAAAACAATTTAGCCGTTTGGGCGACCGGAATCGAGAACTCGAAACGCAAGACACGCGTGGCTAAAATTCACCGCGCTTATCAGATTTTTGGGGATTTATTGCAGTACCATGCTGCCAAAGAATGGGTTGCGACATGCCAACGAAATCCTAATCAAAAGCCCATTGAGCTATTGAACAAAACCTTAGCAAATGCCACAGCAATTCAGACTTGGGACAATTTAGGAGGCCAATTGATTCCTTCGGGTGCCGTGGCTGACATGAAAAATAAAATTAAATCGGGCAACATCAAGGCCTGGTCGGAGGTACACGAATTCTACGAAAAACAGGCTGTATTATATCCAGACCAAAAATTCGAAAATGCATTAAATGGCCTATTAAAGGTAAATCCAAACGCCATCGAAAACATTCCTGCCTGGCTAAATAAGGCCGTTGAAACCTCGCGTTTCTTAACCGAGGGCATCGAAAAATCACGTGCCAAAGATTATCAAGACCCATTCCGTTTAGCGATGTTTGGCAATGCCCAAGAACTTGAAGCGGTGATTGGGGATTTGGATGATAACGAGTTCATTCAGCAGTCGAAGGTGAATCAACAGGTGTTCGAAGAGAAAATAAAAAGCTTAGCGTAAGTCCTTTGGCAATCCCCAGGTTAAAACCTGGGGTTATAAGTTTCTTTGGCAAACCTTAGAGTTTATAACCCCAGACTTTAGTCTGGGGATTAGGACCTCCTTTCAGCCTGCGGCTATTCCCTAGGCTGAAGCCTAGGGTTAGATACATCATTTATAACCCCAGACTTTAGTCTGGGGATTAGGACCACCTTTCAGCCTGCGGCTGTTCCCTAGGCTGAAGCCTAGGGTTAGATACATCATTTATAACCCCAGGTTTTAACCTGGGGCTCTACAGACTTTAGTCTGGGGATTCCCAAGCATCGCTTGGGGCCTCCAACGTCCAACGTCTAATGTCCAAAGACTAACGTCTAATTTACGGTTTATTCGAATCCACCTTCAATCTTTCCTCGCGATTCGAAATCTCCCAAGCCATGTAGAAAACTAAACGGCCAACTTTCTGTACTTGGTCAAATTCGATTTTCTCCACATCATCGCCCGGTTGGTGATAATCCTCATGCACACCATTAAAGAAGAATGCTACGGGAATACCGTGTTTGGCAAAATTATAGTGGTCGGAACGGTAGTAGAAACGGTTCGGATCGTTCGGATCATTGAAACGAAAATCCAATTCCAAGCCTACATGCTTCTTGTTTTGCTCCACCAACACCTCGCGTAAAGACGATGATAATTTGTCGGAACCAATTTCATAAATATAATCCGGCTTGCCCATGTGCTCCTCATCGTAACGACCCGTCATGTCTGTATTGATATCACAAACGGTATTCGCCAAAGGAAACAAGGGATGGTTTGAATACCACTCAGAGCCCAATAGGCCTTTTTCTTCCCCAGTTACCGTCATAAACAAAATACTCCGACGAGGTCTCTTTCCTTCCGCTGCAGCCTTACCAAACGCCTCCGCTAATTCCATCACCGTCACCGTTCCAGAACCATCATCATTCGCTCCGTTATTAATCTTTCCATCAAACGAAATACCAATGTGATCATAATGCGCTGTCAAAATCACGACCTCATCTTTCTTGTCTGTCCCTTCCAAATAACCCACTACATTATACGTATCGACGGGTTTCTCGGTACGTTCGATCGTCAGGCTAATTGGCGAAGTTTTGAATTTAGCAGGTACCGACTTTTTCGCAGCGGCTACCGTGGCTTTATAAGCCAACAAATCTGCTTCCGTCGTACCTAAAATTTCAGCCGCCATCGCAGATGAAATCAATAAGACAGGTGCTTCATTTGGAGAAGCCGCAACATCAGCAAAAACCATGCGCTCATTTCCAAAACGCTGCATCATCACTTGGCGCTGGCGTAATTGATTTCCGAAATCTTTCTCCGATTTTTCCGAAATCAAAATCAAGCCCTTCGCGCCCAAGGCCTGCGAACGCTTTAATTTCTCTTTCCAGCCATCGCCTTTTCCGAAAGCCGAAGGATCTTTGGTCCCAGATAACACATAATTTCCTTGCGCATCTTTGGCCTCTCCTTCGAACGCCAAAACGTATTTTCCTTTGGCAGCTAATTTGTCATAATCCGCAAATCCAGCTTGTTGGACCCCATATCCCGCAAACACAACAGGCAATTTTGAATTAGCGACAACGGGTGCCAAAGCATTAGCCATAAATTGGCCTAAATAATCATACGATTTTCCTTTTATAGACAGACCCACTTTCGTCCAAGAACGATTCACCAAATCCACTTTTTGGAAATATGAGCCATTCACAGGCGCTAAGCCCGATTTCTTAAAATGATCTGCGATGTAATTCGCTGCCACTTTCTGCTCCGCTGAACCCGTATTACGGCCTTTCAAGCTATCAGAAGCAATAAAAGTGAGGTGTTTTTTCAAATCCTCCGCCTTAATCGTATAGGCATACGGGACGGGATTTGACTGAGCCAAAGCTCCAAAAGGAATAATTTTAGCGAGTAAAATCAGCGCTAAAACATAGATTGTTGATTTTTTCATTGATTAAAACAAATTTAAAGAAAGCGAAGTTAAGGAATCAAAAATAAATCGCTAAAAAAAGCTTACTTTTGTGGCGATTTTTCAATCCAAATTCAGACGAATTTTATGACCCCAAATTTCAAATACCGGGAAGATTTTGCATTGCGTCATAACAATGTTGAACCTGCCGATGTATCCGCCATGTTGAAGGAAATCGGCGTAGCTGATTTAAATACACTCATCAATCAAACTGTACCTGAAAAAATTCGTTTGGCACAAGGCCTTCGCCTACCTGCACCGAAAACGGAATTTGAATTCCTTCGTGATTTCAAACAAGTAATGGGTCAAAACAAAATCTTCAAAAGCCATATCGGTTTAGGGTATTTTGATACGTTTACACCGAATGTGATTTTGCGTAATATTTTGGAAAATCCATCTTGGTACACGGCCTATACGCCTTACCAAGCTGAAATCGCGCAAGGTCGTTTGGAAATGTTATTGAACTACCAAACGATGATCATCGACCTTACAGGCATGGAATTAGCAAATGCTTCTCTTTTAGATGAGGGAACGGCAGCTGCTGAAGCCATGACGATGTTATACGGCCAACGTCCTGCAGAGCGCGCAAATGCGGAAACTCTTTTCGTTTCTTCCCTTTGCTTGCCACAAACCATCGATTTATTGATGACGCGTGCAGAGCCAATCGGTATCGAAATTGAAGTAGGTGATCATACGAAAATCGACTTAACAGATCCGAAATATTACGGAATCGTTTTACAATATCCGGCAGCAAACGGCGAGGTATTTGATTATGCAGCATTTGTTGGCGCAGCCAAAGAACAAAATCTACAAATCGTTGTCGCGGCAGATTTATTAGCCTTGACTTTGTTAACGCCTCCAGGCGAATGGGGCGCGGATGTCGTGGTAGGAAGCTCGCAACGTTTTGGTGTACCAATGGGATTCGGTGGACCACACGCAGCCTTCTTTGCGACGAAAGAAAAATACAAGCGTAGCATCCCAGGTCGTATCATCGGGGTATCCGTGGACGCTGAAGGAAACCGTGCTTTACGTATGGCGCTTCAAACACGCGAGCAACACATTCGTAGGGAAAAAGCAACGTCCAACATCTGTACGGCACAAGTATTGTTGTCGATCATGGCTGCGGCTTACGCAATCTACCACGGACCGGAAGGATTGAAAAAAATCGCTTCACGCGTGTACGGCCTCACAGAATTATTGGCCGCTGGTTTGAAAAAACTGGGTTATAGCTTAGAAAACACACAACACTTTGACACTTTAACGGTTCTTACGGGTACTCAAACCGAAGAAATTCGTGAATATGCGGAGGAGTCGGAGCGCAATTTTAGATACTACAAAAACGATGCAACGAAATTAAGCATCGCTTTAGATGAGACAACTTCGGAAGACGATGTGATTGAGATTTTGGCATTTTTCCAAAGAGCTCAAGGCCAACGCATCTTAGGAGATGAGTTGACCGTTGCTTGGAATCTTCCTAGCACTTTGACACGTACGTCCAACTTCATGTCGCATGACGTATTCAACCGTTATCACTCTGAGCACGGCATGTTGCGTTATTTGAAGTCTTTGGAATCCAAAGATTTATCCATGGTTCACTCGATGATTTCGTTGGGATCATGTACGATGAAATTGAATGCAACGACGGAAATGATTCCGGTGACTTGGCCAGAAATGGGCAAAATGCACCCATTTGCGCCGGCGTTCCAGACACGTGGGTACCAACAAATGATTACGGAATTAAGTGCTTGGTTATGTGAAATCACAGGCTTTGCGGCGATGTCGATGCAACCAAATTCGGGAGCTCAAGGCGAATATGCGGGTTTGATGGTGATTCGTGCTTACCATGCTTCGCGAGGAAATTCACATCGTAACATCGCTTTAATCCCTTCATCTGCGCATGGTACAAACCCTGCATCAGCAGTGATGGCAGGTATGAAAGTTATTGTGACTCCATGTGACGAAAATGGAAATATCGATGTAGCAGCATTACGTGCTAAAGCCGAGGAGCATAAAGATGATTTGGCTTGTTTAATGGTGACGTATCCAAGTACACACGGCGTGTTTGAGGAGAGCATCATCGATATATGTGCGATGATTCATGAATTTGGTGGACAAGTTTACATGGATGGTGCCAATATGAATGCGCAAGTGGGATTAACTTCGCCGGCACGCATTGGCGCCGACGTATGTCACTTGAACCTGCATAAAACCTTCTGTATTCCACACGGAGGCGGAGGCCCAGGCATGGGACCGATCGGTGTAGCACCACAACTAGTACCTTTCTTACCTGGTCACGTGATTACGGACTCAGTTGAAGCACCTGCACACGGAGCGGTTTCGGCTGCCCCGGTAGGTTCAGCTTCGATCTTAGCTATCTCTTACGCATACATCGCGATGATGGGTGGAGAAGGCTTAACATTGGCTACCCAAACAGCCATCTTAAATGCGAATTACATCAAAGCGCGTTTGGAAAAAGAATTCCCAATCTTGTACACAGGTTCACAAGGACGTTGTGCGCACGAAATGATTGTGGATTGTCGGCCGTTCAAAATCTCCGCTGCCGTAGAAGCAGAGGATATCGCGAAACGATTGATGGACTACGGTTTCCACGCACCTACCCTATCGTTCCCGGTAGCTGGAACCTTGATGATCGAGCCGACCGAATCAGAAAACAAAGAAGAATTGGATCGTTTCTGTGATGCTTTGTTGAGCATTCGTGCCGAGATTCGCGCGATCGAAGAAGGCCGCGTGGAGAAGACCAATAACTTATTGAAGAACGCACCACACACACAAACTCGTGTGATGGTTGCCGACTGGGATAAGGCATACACACGAGAAGAGGCAGTTTTCCCACTTCCGTATGTAAAAGCCAATAAATTCTGGCCTACGGTTTCACGTATAGATTCGGCATATGGTGACCGAAACTTGGTTTGCGCATGCGAACCGACATCGAGTTACGCCTAAATTTTATCAAGTACTTGATTATTTTAATCCCCCTGGAAAACCCCAGGGGGATTTTTACTGATAATTTATATTGTATGCTTGCATAACATTTTGTTTTTTCGGTATATTTACTGCGGTAGACGCTGACAGGGTCAGAGACCCTGTCAGCGTCACCAAAAAACCATCTCAATCTTTTTAACATGAATCGTTCCATTAAACGCGTAGCCATCCTTGGCTCTGGAATTATGGGCTCTCGCATCGCCTGTCATTTCGCAAACATTGGCGTTCAGGTATTGCTTTTGGACATTGCTCCCAAAGAACTGAATGCAGAGGAACAAGCAAAAGGCCTTAGCCTGGAGCACCCATCCGTGAAAAATCGGATCGTTAATACGGCATTTCAACAAACTATACAGGCAAAGCCCGCGTCGCTTTACAGCAGCAGCTTTGCCAAAAACATTAAACTGGGCAACTTCGACGATAATCTACCGGAGATTGCACAGGCCGACTGGATCATGGAGGTCGTCGTGGAAAATTTAGCGATTAAAAAATCGTTGTACGACCGAGTCGAGCAATTCCGTAAACCCGGCACCTTAATTACTTCGAACACCTCTGGCATTCCTATCCATTTGATGGCCGAGGGACGTTCAGAAGATTTCCAACAACATTTCTGCGGCACGCACTTTTTCAATCCGCCTAGGTATTTGCGTTTATTGGAGATTATTCCAACCGCCAAAACTGACCCTAACATCATTGATTTTCTTTTGCAATTCGGCGAAACCCAATTGGGCAAAACGACCGTATTGTGTAAAGACACGCCGGCGTTCATCGCGAACCGCATTGGTGTTTATTCGATGATGCAAACGATGAAAGTCGTGGAAGAATTGGGATTGACAGTAGAGCAAGTAGATAAGTTGACCTCGAAAGTCGTAGGCCGACCGAAATCCGGAACCTTCCGTTTGTCGGATGTCGTGGGTTTAGATACCACGGTTCACGTAGCGAATAATCTGAAGCAAGCATTGACTAATGATGAAAGCAAGTCGATTTTTGATTTGCCCAACATGCTTCAAAAATTAATGGACAACAAATGGCTCGGCGATAAAACCGGCCAAGGATTTTACAAGAAAACCAAAGAGGCTGGCAAAACAGTCATCTTGAGTTTAGACTTACAAACATTTGAATACCGCCCGGCGCAGAAGGTTTCTTTTGAGACCTTGGAGCGTACAAAGGCCATCGACAAATTAGCGGATCGCTTTGCAGTCTTATTGGCCGGCAAAGATTTAGCAGGAGAATTTTACCGCAAAACCATCTTAGACGGCTTCCGTTATGCCTCCATGCGCGTACCCGAAATCGCGGATGATTTTGTCAAAATTGACCAAGCCATCTGTGCAGGATTCGGTTGGGAAATGGGCATTTTCGAAACCTGGGACGCGATTGGAGTGCAAGTTGGAATCGAGCTCATGGCTGCAGAAGGCATTCAACCCGCAGCGTGGGTAACGGAAATGCTGAAAGCGGGAAATACAAGCTTCTACCGAGTTCAAAACGGCGAGCGTCAATATTATGACATTCATAGCAAGTCCTATCAAACCATTCCTGGTTCGAATAAGCAGATCAATTTACAAATTCTAAAACCGACCAAAACTGTTTACAAAAACGACGATGCGAGCATCATCGATATCGGCGACGGCATCATCAACTTGGAATTCCATTCGAAGATGAATACGATGGGTCAAGGCGTTTTGGAAGGTGTTCAAAAAGCGATTGATCTAGCGGAAAAAGATTACCGAGGATTGGTCATTGGAAATGAAGGCGTTGAAGCGTTCTCGGCGGGAGCAAATTTAGGGATGCTGTTTATGTATGCGGCCCAACAGGAATTTGATGAAGTCAATCAGATGATTGCCATCTTCCAAAAAACCATGATGCGCGTGCGTTATTCATCCATTCCGGTGGTGGTCGCTCCGCATACCTTAGCACTAGGGGGAGGAACGGAGATCAACTTGCATGCCGACAAAATTGTTGCTCATGCGGAATTGTACATGGGATTGGTGGAAGTAGGTGTAGGTCTAATTCCAGCCGGTGGGGGGACAAAAGAAATGGCCTTGCGTATGGGCGATGCCCGTCGGAAAGGTGACGTAGAACTCAACCGTTTGCAAGAAGCCTTCATGAACATAGCTACCGCGCGCGTGAGCACATCAGCGCATGAGGCATTGGAAATGAATTATTTACGCAAGGAAGATCGCATTGTGTTGAACAGAAGCCAACTCATTTCGGAAGCGAAAAAAGAAGCAATCGCATTGGCAGATGCGGGCTATGTGCAGCAGCAACAAAGAAGCGATGTTTGGGTAGAAGGAAAACAAGGTTTGGCCTTGTTTAAAGCGGGAATTCAAGGCATGTTGATGGGTAAATACATCTCCGAACACGATGCTTTAATCGCAAATAAACTAGCTTATGCAATTTGTGGTGGCGATTTAGATGCGCCTCAAATGGTCACAGAAGAATATTTACTCGACTTAGAGCGCGAGGCATTCTTATCGCTTTCGGGCGAACGCAAAACGTTGGAACGAATCAGTAGCTTATTAAATGGAGGTAAACCTTTAAGAAATTAATCATGAACGCATATATCATAGCAGGTTACCGCACAGCGGTAGCAAAAGCAAACAAAGGTGGATTTAGAACCATGCGACCAGATAATTTGGCGGCAGAGGTGATCAAACATTTAATGGCGCAAGTTCCTTCCGTGGACCCGGTGCTCGTGGAAGATTTAATCGTGGGTAACGCGATTCCAGAAGCCGAGCAAGGCATGCAGATGGCACGGTATATTTCCTTATTATCACTGCCAAAGAGCGTACCTGGATTCATCATCAACCGCTATTGCGGGTCAGGATTAGAGGCCATTGCCTTAGCATCTTCCAAAATTGCGGCTGGCATCGCGGATTGCATCATTGCCGGTGGAACAGAATCCATGAGCATGTTGCCCATGATGGGACATAAAACCGTTTTGAATTACAACATTGCCTCCGAGCATCCCGATTATTACATCGGCATGGGCCTAACGGCGGAAGAGGTGGCAAAAAAATATGAAATCACGCGTGATGAGCAAGATGCTTTTGCATTCGCCTCACATCAAAAAGCGCTAGCCGCACAAGCAGCTGGTCATTTTGATGCATCGATCGTACCCATCAACGTATCTGAAAATTATTTCGATGCGGCATCAGGCAAGAAAAAAACAAGAATCTGGACTGTTTCCAAAGATGAAGGTCCTCGGGCTGATACAACTATTGAAGCACTCGGAAAGTTGAAACCCGTATTCGCCATGGGTGGAACGGTGACCGCCGGAAATGCGTCCCAGACTTCTGATGGAGCAGCTTTTGTTTTAGTTGTTTCCGAAGCATTTGTAAAGCAACATAAATTAGAGCCAATCGCACGCATGGTGACTTATGCGACAGCCGGTGTCGAACCAAGCTTAATGGGTATCGGTCCGGTGGAAGCGATTCCACTGGCTTTGAAAAAAGCTGGACTTTGTTTGCAAGACATCCAACAAATTGAATTGAATGAGGCTTTTGCAGCTCAATCATTAGCAGTCATTAAGACCTTGGGCATTGACCCGAGCATCGTGAATGTAAATGGGGGTGCGATTGCTTTGGGGCATCCACTGGGATGTTCTGGCGCTAAATTGTCTATTCAATTAATCGATGAAATGAAACGCCGCAACCAGAAATACGGCATGGTAACCGCCTGTGTAGGTGGTGGCCAGGGGGTCGCGGGGATTTATGAGCGACTTTAAGTCCCTAGGCTAAAGCCTAGGGTTATCTAAATTTTATAACCCCAGACTTTAGTCTGGGGCTCTACAGACTTAGTCTGGGGCACATCAACAAACTTTTTAAAACCCCAGACTTTAGTCTGGGGCTCTACAGACTTAGTCTGGGAAATTCACTAACAATGACATCAACCGATTACATCCGCCTAGAATCTGAATACGGTGCCCATAATTACCATCCCATTCCCGTCGTCCTGACCAAAGGCCTCGGCGTACATGTTTGGGATGTAGAAGGCAAACAATACTTTGACTTTTTGTCGGCTTACAGCGCCGTCAATCAAGGGCATTGTCATCCGCGCTTAATACAAGCTATCACGGATCAAGCCCAAAAACTCACCTTGAGTTCGCGTGCCTTTCACAATGACCAATTAGGCTTAACCGAAAAAAAACTCGCTGAGAAATTCGGTTATGAGAAGGTATTGTTGATGAATACGGGCGTAGAAGCTGGAGAATCCGCAATCAAATTAGCCCGTAAATGGGGGTATGAAGTAAAAGGCATTCCAGCTAATCATGCCCAAATCATCGTCGCCGAAGGGAATTTTTGGGGCAGGACCATTGCGGCGATTTCGTCCTCAACGGATCCTAGTAGCTATCACAACTTTGGTCCATACGCACCTGGATTTATCAAAATCCCTTACAATAACCTAGCGGCACTCGAAGAAAAACTAAAGGATCCAAACGTCGCGGCCTACATGGTCGAACCCATTCAAGGGGAAGCTGGGGTTCTTTTACCCGATGCAGGTTACTTGAAAAAAGCCGCCGACCTATGCAAAAAACATAAGGTTTTATTCATCGCCGATGAAATTCAAACGGGCCTCGGTCGGACCGGCGCCTGGTTAGCCTGCCACCACGAATTCGTTCATCCCGATATTCTATTGTTGGGCAAAGCTTTATCGGGTGGATTCATGCCCGTTTCTGCCGTATTATGTAGCGATGAAATCATGTTGACAATTAAGCCCGGCGAACATGGGTCAACTTTTGGAGGAAATCCATTGGCATGTGCGGTAGCGAATGCAGCCATCGACATTTTGGAAGATGAGGATTTAATTGAGAACGCGGAAAAACGAGGAAACCAGTTGATGCAATTCCTACAAACTTTACAGGCCAAAACGGCTTTAATCCGTGAAGTGCGAGGCAAAGGTTTATTGTGTGCAATCGAAATCAATACCGACGAAGATAGTCCGGTCGCATGGGAAATATGCATGGATTTTATGCGGGCAGGGCTTTTGGCAAAACCAACCCACGGCAATAAAATCCGGTTAGCACCGCCTTTGACCATTTCCAAAACCGAGATGGATCAAGCCTGCGATATCATTGAAAAAGTCTTCTTGGGTTATTAACGAATCTCGAAACAACGCATCGAAATTCCTCCATAAACGAGCTGCTCGTAAGTCGTATAGACTTGCTCGTCTTTACGTGCCAGCGCCAAACTGTACAACAAGGGAATGTAATGATCTGGTGTAGGAACAGAATAACGTCCTCCCGGTGCGCGTTCGTAATCGAGTAATCCTTTGACGTTTTTGTCGGCAATTAATTTCGCCGACCACACATCAAATTCCTGTGCCCATTCGTAGCCAAAGTTTTCTTGACCTGAACTCAAATTAGGTACGCTCGCTTGTAAATTGTGTACAATATTACCACTTCCTAATATAAGCACCCCTTTTTCACGCAAAAACTGAAGTTCACGGGCAAGTGAAATATGGTAAGCTAATGGCCGCGAATAGTCGATCGACAACTCGAAACAAGGAATATTATGTTGGGGAAACAAATGACATAACACCGTCCACGCGCCATGGTCTAAACCCCACTCAGTCGTAGGCTGTACCGATTTCACCTCATCCGCTAAGGCAGAAGCAAAAAATGGACTGCCAGGAGCAGGATATTGGTATTGATGTAATTCGCGCGGAAATCCACCGAAATCGTGAATCGTTTCCGGCTGAGGGGAGGCTTGCACAAAGGTTCCTCCGCGGGTCAACCAGTGCGCTGAAACAACCAATACAGCCTGTGGTGGCGCGATAGACGCACCTAACTGATTCAAAGATTGCGTAAATGGATTGTCCATTAACGCATTCATCGGACTGCCATGCCCGATAAACCAAACGGGCTGACGATCCGATGAACGTAATTCAATGGGTAAAATCGACATGATTAGCGATTCATAGAAACCAAAAACTCTTCGTTATTACGCGTACCTTTCATTTGCTGTTGCAAGAATTCCATAGCCTCTACTGAGTTCATGTCCGACATGTGCTTGCGCAAAATCCAAACGCGTTGTAATACTGCTGGATCCATCAATAGATCCTCGCGACGCGTACCAGAAGCCGTTACATCAATTGAAGGATAAATACGGCGGTTGGCCAATTTACGATCCAATTGCAATTCCATGTTACCTGTACCTTTGAATTCCTCAAAGATTACCTCATCCATTTTCGAACCGGTTTCAATTAAGGCTGTTGCGATGATGGTCAATGAACCGCCATTCTCCACATTACGTGCCGCTCCAAAGAAACGTTTTGGTTTATGTAAAGCATTGGCATCCACACCTCCAGATAAAATCTTACCCGATGATGGAACAACCGTATTATATGCACGCGCTAAACGCGTGATTGAATCTAATAAAATCACCACATCATGACCACATTCCACCATGCGTTTTGCTTTTTCCAAAACCAGGTTAGCCACTTTCACGTGACGCTCAGCTTGCTCATCAAACGTAGATGAAATCACTTCTGCACGTACTGAACGTTGCATATCGGTTACCTCCTCTGGACGCTCATCGATCAATAAAATGATCAAATAAACCTCTGGGTGATTGCGCGAAATCGCATTAGCAATGTCCTTTAATAAAACCGTTTTACCCGTTTTCGGTTGGGCCACGATCATTCCACGCTGTCCTTTACCGATCGGAGCAAACAAGTCCAAAATACGCGTCGAATAATTATCTGGCGTCGAAGACAAGTTTAATTTTTCCTCCGGGAACAAAGGCGTTAGGTATTCAAAATTGATCCGATCACGAATCTCATCCGTCGTCTTTCCATTCACGGATTCCACTTTTAATAAAGCGAAATATTTCTCTCCTTCTTTCGGCGGACGAATCTTCCCTAAAATGGTATCACCTGTCTTTAAACCAAACATTTTGATTTGAGATGGCGACACATAAATATCATCTGGTGATGCCAAATAGTTATAATCCGAAGAACGCATGAAGCCGTATCCGCCTTCTTGCATGATTTCCAACACCCCTTCATTGTCAATTAAGCCATCCAATTCTTTGATGACTTGATTGTAATTATTGCGGTGTTGACGATGTTGATGCTGTGGCTGTTGAGCCGGCGCATCCTCTTTTGGTAAGGTATTTAAATCAACCGGTGCATCCGTTGGCGAAACTTTATCCGCTGCCAAAGGCGCATCACTTGTCACGAATGACGTATCTACTTCTTCAGGTTCGATGATTCCTTCTACTTCGATAGGGGCCTCATCTGATTGATTAGGCTTCCCTTTCCGTGGGCGAATGTTCTTCGCTGGTCTCGCAGGAGCAGCCGACTCAGTTACTTCTGGAGTGGATTCTACGGCAGGAGCCTCTCCCATCGGTAATAAGGGAGCTTGATCTTCGGTTGGTTTTGAAATTCGTTGGCGCTTAGGACGGTTGGTTGAATCGGATTTATTATCCATAAAAGGGAAATATTTGATATTTTTTGATTGAACAATTCCCAAAACTTAACAAAAAAATCTCCTTAAAACATGAGGCAGAATCCGGAGGATTAGCAGCACAAACAGAGAATGTATTGGGTGAATTGTTAACAGAAACGTTTGCGACATTGAAACGTTGTGCAATACTACATCAGAGTTCGCGGATTGTCAAGCATTATTTCCGCTTTTTCATCCAAATTATCAATTAACGCATTTTTTCAGCACATTACTCACAGAATTGCCCCTTGTTTCGTAGTTTTACACACAAGATGTCAAATACAAATTCAGCTAACAATCTTCTGATCAATGCCTTAAGCGAACGAAAAGACGCGGGGCTGTTGCGTGCGCTGGTGGATGTGGATCAACTGACCGACTTCTGTTCGAATGATTACTTGGGACTCGCGAAAGACCGTGCATTAGCTAAGCAAATATCCGATGAATTTAGAACATGGGAATCTGTGCAAAATCCAGAAACTCCGATAAACGGCTCCACAGGTTCGCGCTTAATTTCAGGGAATCATAGCTACATAGAAGCATTTGAAAAATCATGTGCACAAATGCATCATGCTGAGGCAGCACTTCTATTTAGCTCAGGGTTTGAAGCAAACTTGGGGCTTATCGCTTCCTTGGCTCAAAAAGAACATGTTATCTTCTGCGATAAATTATTGCATGCGAGTTTAATTGATGGCCTCCGTTTGGCACCGGCGGAACGACGCATCTTTAAACATAATGACCTAAAGGATTTAATTCATTTATTGGAGCAATATCCCAAAGAAACCATCAAATGGGTGGTCGTCGAATCAATCTATTCCATGGATGGCGATATCGCTCCACTGAAAGAATTAGTCGAACTCAAATCAACATATAACTTCGAAATAGTCGTCGACGAAGCCCACGCGGGCGGAGTTTATGGACCACAAGGTGCAGGTTTATGTGCAGAATTAGGCATTCAGGATTCCATTTTTGCCCGGGTGCTAACCTTTGGCAAAGCCTGGGGAAATGCTGGCGCGGTCGTGCTGGGTTCAGAGGTGCTTCGCTCCTACTTGATCAATTTCGCCCGACCGTTTATCTATTCAACCGCTCCTTCGCCGCATCATGTGTTGAGTTTAAATACCGCGATGGATTATGTTGCGCAATCAGATGAGCAACGAAAAGCGCTATACGACAACATCATTTACTTTAAAAGTTTACAAACCTCGGAACATTGGGGCGACGGCTCTACGGCCATTCAAACCTTTTTTGTCACAGGCAATGAAGCGGTGCGTGCGAAAGCTGCCAAAGCTCAAGCCGCAGGTTTTGCCGTAAAACCCATCGTTTTCCCTACGGTCCCGAAAGGAAAGGAACGCATTCGAATAACTCTAACGGCGATTACTTCTCGTACCGAGATGCAAAAACTCATTCAAACACTTGAATCCAATGCCTAAGAAATACATCATCGCCGGAATTGGCACAGAAATTGGCAAAACCGTCTGCTCAGCAATCGTCACAAAAGCCTTGCAAGCGGATTATTGGAAACCCGTGCAAGCAGGTAATCTGACCGATGGAGATGCGTATTGGGTCCAACAATGGGTACCGGGGACGCATGTTTTTGCGTCTACTTATGAACTTCAAAATCCCCTTTCACCACATACCGCGGCAGAATTGGATGGAATTCGTATTGAATTAAATGCCTTTCATGTACCAGAGACAGAACAAAATTTAGTAATCGAATTAGCCGGCGGAATCATGGTGCCGCTAAACGACCAACAAACGAATCTTGACTTAATTCAGCATTTAGGACTTCCCGTTATTTTAGTGAGTAAAAACTATTTGGGAAGCATCAATCATACGCTGTTGACCTACGAAATTTTAAAATCCCGAAACATTCCGATGGCCGGAATTATCTTCAATGGCCAAACAAATGCTTCTGGTGAAGCGTTTATTGAGAAACATACAGGCTTGCCTGTGTTGTTACGTGTCAACGAAGAAAAAGAAATTAACCCAAGTATTATTGCGCATTATGCCGAATCATTCCAACGCTAATTTATCCCAACGAGATGCCGCGGTTATTTGGCATCCCTTTACCCAGCATCAAATCGAACCCATTTCGATTCCGATAACGCATGGCGAAGGAGTCAATCTCTATGATGCGGAAGGGAAAAAATACATCGATGCGATTTCGTCCTGGTGGGTGAATATTCATGGGCATGGGCATCCGTATTTGGCACAAAAAATATACGAACAGGCGCTCAAACTAGAGCAAGTGATTTTTGCAGGCTTCACGCACGAACCAGCAATTCAATTATCCGAGCGATTATTGGGTCATTTGCCTGATAATTTCCAAAAGGTTTTTTTCTCGGACAATGGTAGCACGGCCGTGGAGGTGGGGATTAAAATGGCCCTGCAATTTTTCCATAATCAAGGCCAAACGCAAAAGCGCAAAATCATTGCCTTCGAAGACGCCTATCATGGGGATACTTTTGGAGCCATGAGTCTAGGCTCACCCAGTGCCTTCAATGCGCCTTTTCAGGACATGTTGTTCGAGGTCGAATTTCTACCGAGCCCTTGTGACGCGGATGCTTGCATTGCCGCGATGCGCGAGAAAATGAATCACGCGGATGAATATGCGGCCTTCATTTTTGAACCCTTAATTCAAGGGGCTGGCGGCATGAAAATGTATGCTCCCGAAACATTGGATGCATTGATTTCGATTGCGCATGAAAACCAAATGCTTTGCATTGCTGATGAAATCATGACGGGTTTCGGTCGGACGGGAAAATGGTTCGCCATGGACTATTTGACCCATAAACCGGATATTGCTTGTTTCTCCAAAGGCCTTACGGGCGGCATGATGGCCATGGGAATCACCACATGTTCGAACGAATTATTTGATACCTTTTTGTCTGACGACCGGAAGAAAACACTTTTCCATAGCCATTCTTTTACGGCGAATCCCATGGCTTGTGCGGCAGCGTTGGCCAGCATGGATTTAATGGAGCAAGCGGAAACCTGGGAAAATATTGCTCGAATTGAGGCGAGTCACCGCGCTTGGAAATTAACCCAAGTAGGCCATTCTGTTATTCAACATATTCGCATCCAAGGAACAATCATCGCTTTTGAACTTGCGGTAGGGGAATCCAATGGATATATGCATTCCATTCGGGATCGCGCGTATCAGTATTTCATCAAAAAAGGGGTCCTCATGAGACCCCTCGGTAATACCTTATACATCCTAGCTCCTTACTGTATTAGCAATGAAGAGCTTAACATGATTTATTCGGAAATCGAAAATTTTGTAGCGGAATTAGTTGGCTAATTTCGTGGATTGCCACGAGACCATTTGCCATCTCCCCGCCTCAAAAACGAAAACATCAGTAAAACGCAATTTGACTGGTGTCTCTTTCCCATCGGCTGATAAGTTTACCAAATTAATTATCCCCGTATTAATTCCCGTTTTGCCATAAACGCGCGTTTGCATTTCAGCAGCTTGAATGGAAACATAGCTCGACTTACCCGAGAAAATGGAAGCGATGTAAGATTCTTTGTTGTCGGCATTTCCACCTGAATGAAAATAAACCAAATCGTTGTGCAATACGGCTTCTAGGCCAGCACGGTCTTTGGCAATCATCACTTTAAATCGGCCTAATTCGGCATCTTTTAGTGATTCAACTGTTGGCTTTTGCGCAAAAACGAAGAGAGAAAGGCAAACTAATACCAGGGTTAAGATGCTATTTTTCATGTGCTAAATTTTAAATTAAAGTCATAATAATCAGCCAACTACTCAAAATTTTATGAACAATTAAATAAATTGCACGAACTAAACCTCAACCATGTCTATCTTCCAAACGTATCTACAACTTGGATTTCAGCATATTCTTAATTGGCAAGCCTTCGATCATTTATTGTTTATCTTAGCAATCACCTGCATATTCACCTGGTCTGATATCAAAAATGTTTTGTGGCTCGTGACGGCTTTCACCCTTGGACATTCCATAACGCTGGCACTCGCTACGATCGGATGGATTACAATAAACCCTACTTGGATCGAATTCCTCATTCCTTGCACGATTTTCCTTTCAGCCATCCAAAATCTAAACTTCAAGGATCAGAGGAAAACCAACTCATCTAAAATCCCTTATTATACCGTCTTGTTTTTCGGACTTATCCACGGACTAGGATTCTCTAATTACCTGCAAAGTCTATTAGGAAAAGAATCATCCATTTTCACTCCCCTTTTGGCTTTTAATCTGGGATTAGAATGTGGTCAATTAATTGTGGTTGCGATCATCCTTTTCTTCATGACAGCCTTGACGAGTTTTACCCGCTTCAAACGGATACACATGGTCTATGTCATTTCAGGCATCATTATTGGACTGGTCGTACCGATGTTGGTAGAGCGAATCCCATAAAAAAAGCCCAACATCTCTGCTGGGCTTTTCCTTGTATCCTATTAAGACTAGAAATCTTCGTCCATGGAGAAGGACATCGAATCTTTATCAGCCATAACACCTGATTTTTGATATTCTGCCACACGCTTTTCGAAGAAATTGGTCTTTCCTTGCAAGGAGATCATCTCCATGAAATCAAATGGATTGGTTGCGTTGTAATTCTTTTGGCAACCTAAAGAAACCAATAAACGGTCAGCCACAAATTCAATGTATTGACACATCAATTCTGCGTTCATACCAATCAATGAAACTGGCAAAGCTACGGTTACGAATTCTTTCTCAATTTCTACCGCATTTAGGATAATCTCGTAAATACGCTCTTGGGAAATTTTATTTTTGATGTGATCCGCATACAATAAACAAGCGAAATCACAGTGTAATCCTTCGTCACGCGAAATCAACTCGTTTGAGAATGATAAGCCTGGCATCAAACCACGTTTCTTCAACCAGAAAATCGAACAGAATGAACCTGAGAAGAAAATACCTTCAACCGCTGCGAATGCAATCAAACGCTCAACGAAGCTATCGCTCTCAATCCACTTCAAAGCCCAATCCGCTTTTTTCTTCACACAATCAATCGTCTCGATGGCACGCAACAAACGATCTTTTTCCTTAGGCTCTTGGATGTACGTATCAATCAAAAGTGAATACGTTTCCGAGTGAATGTTTTCCATCATGATTTGGAAACCATAGAAACATTTCGCCTCTGCGTATTGAACCTCTTTCAAAAAATTATTGGCCAAATTCTCATTTACAATGCCATCAGAGGCTGCAAAAAAGGCTAAAACATGTGAAATAAAATGACGCTCGCCATCATTCAATTTCTTCCAATCTGATAAATCTTGTTGCAAATCAATCTCTTCAGCCGTCCAAAAAGAGGCTTGTGATTGCTTGTAAAACTTCCAGATATCATCGTGCTTGATCGGGAATAAAACGAAACGATTTGGGTCCTCAACTAAAAGAGGTTCAGGTAAAAGTGCTTTTGACATGTGAATAATAAATGAATTCGAAATTAAGAATTTCTTGTTGATAATCGTCGAATACTAAGACAATATTTTAGGCCAAATTGTTTTAAAAAATTTAAAAGAAAAATCCACCTACTTGGACAACCAAAGCAGAGCCATATGGAGACGCTTTTGTAGCAGAATAATTCAAATCATACATCACATTTAAATTGATTCCAATCTTAGATCCAATCCCGATTCCCACCAAAACCGGATTAGAATATGCATAGCTAGGATTTGTTATATCGCTGAAATTTTCCACTTGCGCCGTAAGAAAACTTTGGCCTAAAAGTGCCGACAAAGCAGGAACGTATTGACGAACAAAAATCCGCTCCCCGATTAAATTAGATGCCGCATAACCACGATAAGCAAAATACTGATAGGTCATTCCCACCCCTATAATTGTTGTATTCGTGGCCATGTAACCAGCCATGGGTGAAATACCGATACTCGTAGGATTTCCAAAACTCAGACCCGAAATTCCACCGCCAAAATGCAAACGCTCCCGAAAACTTAATTCACTTACATCCGGCTCCACATCCAGATCGCCTTTCGCGCCTTCTTCAGCAATGACAACCGGGTCTTGCGCAAGGCAATTAAAACTTAATGAGCAGAATAAAATGGCAAAAAATAAGTAAGTCGATTTCATATTATCAAGTTGTTGGAACGCAAAAAAAAACATTCCCGCTAACTTAGCTTTGGCAAACCTTCAAGGATTGCCAAAGCTAGGGGTTGGGTTTGTCAAAATTAAAGGATAATTTTGAGATATGAGTTCTCCCGCACCCCAAGATTTTGCAAATTTAGACCCCAAAACACACATCATTATCAAAGGTGCCCGCGTACACAATTTAAAAAATGTGGACGTTGCCATTCCGAGAAATAAATTGGTCGTCGTGACGGGCCTATCGGGTTCAGGAAAATCATCACTTGCCTTTGATACGCTTTTTGCAGAAGGCCAACGAATGTATGTCGAAAGTCTAAATTCATATGCGCGCCAATTCTTAGGTCGTATGGAAAAGCCAGCCGTGGATTACATTCGAGGGGTCGCACCTGCGATTGCAATTGAACAAAAAGTCAATACCAAAAATCCCCGGTCAACCGTAGGGACTACGACCGAAATTTACGACTACCTCAAATTACTCTTCGCCCGCATTGGGAAAACAATTTCACCCGTTTCTGGCCAGGAAGTAAAAAAGGATTCTGTCTCGACAATTGTAGATTGGATCATTTCGCATGATCAAAAAAAGGTTCTGATTTTAGCCCCTTTATTAAATCACCCAGAAAGATCACTTTTGGAGGAATGCCAATTACTCATTCAAAAAGGATATACCCGACTGAAATTTGAATCTGAAATTTTGGATTTGGAGGAGCTCGTGGAAGATGAGGCAAGCTTAAAAAAGCTAACAAAAAAACGAAACGAAATCGCCATTCTTATTGATCGCTTGATTGCCAACAACGAAGAAGAGACCATTTTCCGACTAGGCGATTCGGTACAAACGGCCTATTTCGAAGGTGATGGTGTTTGTTGGGTCGAAATCCAAGACCAAAAACGCAAAAGCTTTTCCAATAAATTCGAATTAGATGGCATGGCCTTTGAAGAGCCTAGTCTGAATTTGTTCTCGTTCAACAATCCTTACGGGGCTTGTCGGAACTGCGAAGGCTACGGAAAAGTATTAGGCCTAGATCCCGATTTAGTCATTCCAGATCACGATTTATCCGTTTATGAAGGCGCTATTGCCCCTTGGCGAAGCGAGCGCATGAGTGATTGGCTACATCCTTTGTTGCGAAATGGCATACATTTCGACTTCCCGATTCACCGCCCTTACAAGGATTTAACGGAAAAGGAGAAGCAATTGCTTTGGAAAGGGAATAAATACTTTGCGGGTTTAACCCAGTTTTTCGATCACCTCGAAAAAGAAACTTATAAAATTCAATACCGCGTTCTACTTTCACGTTACCGTGGCAAAACCAATTGCCCGGAATGTCAAGGTTCCCGTTTACGCGGCGATGCTGGTTATGTCAAAATTGATGGCGCGTCCATCATCGACATGGTGCTTTGGCCCATTTCAAAGGTCAAAGATTTCTTCGACAAATTAACCTTGAGCGAAACCGATACGGCCGTTGCGAAACGTATCCTCATCGAAATCAAAAATCGATTGGATTACATGAATCGCGTAGGATTGGGCTATTTGACCTTGAACCGTTTGACTTCTACCCTATCCGGTGGTGAATTCCAACGTATCAAATTGGCAACTTCCTTAGGTAGTGCCTTGGTAGGCTCGATGTACATCCTCGATGAACCAAGTATCGGTTTACACCCGCGCGACACTGAAAGATTGATTTCTGTCTTAGAAATGCTCAAATCGATGGGCAATACCGTCATTGTCGTCGAACATGAAGAAGACATCATGCGTGCGGCAGATCAGATAATTGACATCGGTCCTGATGCGGGAAGACATGGTGGCCAACTGAGTTTTCAGGGAAATTTAGAAGAAGCACTTCAAGACACAACGACCGACAGCCACACCTTGCGGTTTTTACAAGGCAAAGACACGATACAAGTTCCGAGTTTCCGTAGAAAGCCTTTGGCCCATATAGAAATCAAAGGAGCGAGTGAAAATAACTTAAAAAATATCGACGTCAAGATTCCTTTGGGCATCATGACAGCGGTAACAGGTGTTTCCGGTTCCGGAAAATCGACCCTAATTCGTAAAATCTTATATCCGGCATTGTTGCGGAACTTGCAATTAGGAACCGAGGAAACGGGACGATTCCGCGAATTAGGCGGCAGTACCAATAAAATTGCGAGCATTGAAATGGTGGACCAACAGCCCATCGGGAAATCATCGCGTTCCAATCCGATTACCTACATCAAGGCTTATGACGCGATTCGCGCCTTGTTTTCGGAATTACCTTTAGCCAAAACCCGTGGATACAAACCCGCTCATTTTTCATTCAATGTGGAAGGTGGTCGATGCGAAACTTGCCAAGGCGAAGGGGAAATCACCATCGAGATGCAATTCATGGCTGATATTAAATTGACCTGCGAGTCATGCAACGGCCAACGATTTAAGCAAGAAATCTTGGACATCAAATTTCAAGACAAACACATCGCGGATATTTTGGACATGACGGTAGAGGAAAGCATCCCCTATTTCCAAGAAAAAGCGCCCAAGATTGCCGAGAAAATTGACCCGCTCTTTCAAGTGGGATTAGGCTATATCAAACTAGGTCAATCATCGAATTCCTTGTCAGGCGGGGAAGCCCAACGAGTTAAATTAGCTAGCTTTTTAGGCAAAGGAAATGGAAACAAAGGCAAAACGCTTTTTATCTTTGATGAACCTACCACAGGATTGCACTTTCATGACATCAAAAAATTATTGAAAGCGATGAACGATTTAGTGGAGCAAGGCGACACGGTCATCATCATCGAACATAATATGGAAGTCGTAAAATGTGCCGACCACATCATTGACCTAGGTCCAGAAGGCGGCGAAAACGGCGGACATTTAAGTTTCGAAGGAACACCTGAGGCGATGTGTGCCTTGAAGGACAATAACCCGACAGCACATTATTTAAAACAAAAAATGTAATTCCATGATTGCAGACGGACTTATGCAAGCATTACCTAACCAATTGCAAAGAATTTTGCAAGGGTATGAGCATATCCTACCCGAATTAGTGATTGCCGCTTGGATTCTAGTGAGCATCGTGGGCGATTTATTTTTGGTTGGGGGAAATGAAAAAAGCGCGCGTTCATGGCGCTATTTGATTGCACAAGGGGGACTTATTTTGGCATTATTACTTGCTTACCAACGGATGAAGCACGGAACAGAGGGCTTTGTTGCCTTTCGCATGTTGTGGGTGAATCCGGGTGCGAATGCCATTAATTGCTTGATTTTGGCGATCGGTTTCGTCATTATAGGTATGAACCAATACCAACAAAAATCCTTCTCATTTGAAGAAAAAATCGGCTTTTTCTCCATTTTATTGGGATCACTACTGACAAGTTTAAGCATTCATTTTCTGAGTATTTTCTTAAGCATCGAACTCATGTCCTTGGGGACCTATCTATTGGTTGGTTTGCGAAAAGACAAAGAAGGCGTCCGGGCTTCATTGCCTTACGTGTTGTTCGGCATGGGAACATCGGCCATGTTATTGTATGGACTTTCACTGATTTATGGCCTGACGGGAACGATGTTAATTTTGGACTCGGCATTCAGCAGGGGCTTGGCTACAGCCGATCCCTATTTAGCAGGCATGGCCTTAGCACTGGTGGGAACTGGAATTTTATTCAAAATGTCTTGGGTACCTTTTCACCCTTGGAGTCCCGATGTGCTGGAAAGTTTACCTGCCAGTTGGATGAGTTGGATTTCTACAGCACCTAAAATCACAGTAGCTTGGTTGGGCATCCGGCTCGTCCATTTTGTGCCTGTTTCCATGCAAGATGTCATTGCACTATTGGCTATCGGCACATTGCTCGTTGGAAATTTAGGTGCACTGAGTCAATACAATGCCAAACGTTTGGTTGCCTATTCCAGCATTGCACACGGCGGATTCTTGGCCATGGCCTGGTTGATGCCTGCTGAACAAGGTGTCGATAATTTATTGTTTTACAGTTTGGTTTATAGCGCGAGTACAATTTTAGTATTCTACATTTTAGATGAGCTAGAAACAACGCAATACCAAATCGATGACATGAGTAATTGGGCGGGCTTTGGACAAGCCTATCCCGTACGCGCTTTGGCATTATTTATAGGATTCATTGCTTTGATTGGTTTGCCGCCAGCAGGCACCTTTCTAGCTAAGGTCAACTATTTCAGTCAATTATGGGAAAAGTACCAAATGACACAAAGCAATCCTATCTTGGCCTTATTGCTTATCGCCATTTTAATGACGGCCGTTTCCATCTATTATTATTTGCGCATTCCTTACTTCATGTACTTTAAAAAAGGGGAAGCAATTCATCCGGCAGACAGCTTCAAAAACAACTGGATTTATTTGTTATTGGGAGGTGGAATTATTGCGTGTATGCTATTTCCAACGCTTATTTACAGCATTTGGAAGGTCTAGATTAAAAAAACAAAAAATAACATTTGTAGCTCATAATATTTAGCTAATTTTGGGCTGATTTTTAGCCAAAACCCACACCCCCAATGTCTGAATCCATCAAACACGAATGCGGAATTGCACTGATCCGATTGCGAAAACCTTTTCAGCATTACTTGGACAAGTACAATACGCCGATGTATGGCTTAAACAAGCTTTACCTCATGATGGAAAAGCAAGTAAACCGGGGACAAGATGGAGCAGGGGTCGCTAATATCAAGATAAACGTCAAACCGGGAAGTCGCTATATCAGCCGCTACCGTTCCGTAGAACCTCAAGCTGTGGCAGACATCTTCGGAAAAATCAACAAGAAATTCAGAAAAGCACAAAAACTGGCGAAAGAAACGAAGCGTGAAACGGGCATTGATGCCGTGCATGACGCGGCGTGGTGGCAAGACAATGTGGCTTTCACAGGAGAAGTATTATTAGGCCATTTGCGTTATGGAACGCATGGTCAAAACGAAATCGAAAACTGCCATCCGATGCTACGCCAAAACAACTGGCGCAGTAGAAACTTGGTGATGGCGGGTAATTTCAACATGACCAATGTGGACGATTTGTTCGACAAATTGGTTTCCTTAGGCCAGCATCCAAAAGAAAAGGTGGATACGGTAACCGTGATGGAAAAAATTGGTCACTTCTTGGATGAAGAAAATCAACGCCAATTTGGAAAGTTTAAAGACCAATACGAAAATCCAGAATTATCGGATGTTTTAGCTGCCAACATAGACCTAAAGCGTGTTTTAGAGCGCTCTTGCAAAGATTTTGATGGCGGCTATGCCATGGTGGGAATGACCGGATACGGGGCTTCTTTTGTGGCGCGTGACCCAGCGGGAATTCGCCCAGCCTATTATTACATGGATGAAGAAGTCGTTGTGGTGGCTTCCGAAAAGCAAGCGATTAAAACTTCATTCAATTGTGCATACGATCAAATTCAAGAAATTACACCGGGTCACGCATTGATTATTGCGATGGACGGATCGGTACAAGAAGTTCCATTTATCGACCGCATTGAACAAAAATCCTGTTCGTTTGAACGTATTTATTTCTCGCGCGGATCTGATCCGGATATCTACCGTGAGCGTAAAAAATTAGGCCGATTATTGATCCCCCAAATTCTAAATGAGGTTCAACAGGACTTAAAACACACCGTTTTCTCATACATTCCAAACACCGCTGAAAGTGCCTTTTTAGGCATGATTGATGGTTTAGAAGATCATTTAGCCAAAGAACGCAAGCAAGCGATCATGGAAGGGATTCTGTTTGAAGACCAACTGGAAGAATTGCTTACTTTCCGACCGCGTGTAGAGAAATTGATATCCAAGGATGTCAAAGTTCGTACGTTCATTGCGAGCGATGCGATGCGGGATGATATGGTTTCTCACGTGTATGATACGACTTACGAGGTAATCGAGAAGAACGTAGATTCTGTCGTTTTAATTGACGATTCCATTGTGCGTGGCACGACCTTGGAAAAGAGTATTTTAAGTCTTTTGGATAAATTATCTCCGAAGAAAATCGTAATCGTTTCTTCTGCACCACAGATTCGTTACCCGGATTGCTATGGTATCGACATGTCCAAAATGAAGGAATTTGTTGCTTTCCGCGCCGCTTTGGCCTTATTAAAGGAGCGCAATTTGGAGCATATCTTGGATGAAGTCAACTTGAAATGTTTGTTGGCCCTTGAAAACGGAACAGCATCTCAAGAAAACTTTGTGAAGGCGATATATGCGCCATTTACCGACCAAGAAATCTCGGATAAAATTGCGGAGATCGTAAAACCCAAAAATCTGAAAGCGGAACTATCGATTGTCTACCAAACGGTAGCGAATCTAAATATCGCATGTCCGAACCACTTAGGGGATTGGTATTTTACGGGTAATTTCCCAACTCCAGGAGGAAATCAGGTTGTGAATAAATCATTCGTGAATTTCATGAAAGGCATCGAGGTTCGAGCATATTAGTAAACCACTAATACGCCACCTCTTGCAGTTAAAGTTCCCCGTTCTGGATAATCCAAGGATTCGTATTGGAGTTGCCAAACGTAGGACTCTTGCGGCACGCGCGAACCATTCACTTTACCATCCCACGAAAACTCGGGTCCTTTGCTCGTAAAAAGTAATTCTCCCCAGCGATTGAAAATTTGCAGGCCTAAGATTCTCGCACGTTTGGTGCTTTTAGGCTGCGGAGTAAATAAATCATTTTTCCCATCCCCATTCGGTGTGAAGACATTGGGCGTTAATAAGACAGGCTCACATTTGTCGCTTACTTCAAACGTATGATTGATGCTGCAATTATCTATATCGGTAATTCTTACCGTGTAATTCCCAGCTTCAGTCACACGAACTTTGTTTTGGGTGCTGAGTATCGTGCTACCAAATTTCCATTCAAATGTTAAACTGTCCACACGACCATTCAATTGCAAATTGTAGGGCTTTGGATCATCCATACAAATCGAATAGGCAGTTGTTGGGATAAAGTATGGATTCTCTAGAAAATTCACTTCCGTGTTCAATTTAACAGAACACCCTGTGGCAGTATCCGACAACATCAAGCTTACCTTACCCCCGGGAGCTGGAACATTGATAGTTGGCGTCCGTGCACCCGTACTCCACAGATATTGCAAATTGGAACTAGCTGGCAATTTAGTTGGTGTAATACTCGCACTCGTTTTACAAATTCGATTATATACTGGCGTCAATTTCGTAGGCTTTAACACGACGATATCAAACTCTTGGGCATCCAAAGGAAAGTTCTTGATACAACTATTACTAATCGCTGCAGTAATGACATATTTTCCCGAAACAGGAAAATCAAAATTCAGCGTTGAGCCCGTGTAACTGTACAGTAATTTAGTTGAATCTAAAGGAACCGTGAGACCAATTTTATTCGGGAATGGACTCAATACGGTTTGATATATTTTCCAATCGATTCGATCATTATTCAATGGATCGCATAACTTTTGATCAATCGTAAACTTAAACGATGTTCCTTCACAAATTGGCTTGGAAATACTTGGTGGGCTACTCGGGTCCTGCGGACTAGGTATGGAAGGAGGCAAACCTAGTCGGCTTGTCACCCCTGGCGTTGAAAATGTAACTGCATTCCGCACAAAACTTGCCTTCGTAATCGTCGTATCCGTGGAGCCTAATAATCCATTGGGATTTGTAATTTTCGCTAAGGTATTGCTACCATCAATGGCGACAAAAATAACGGTGTTGAATACAGGGTCAATCTGCAAAGCTCCAATCTGCTCCATGCTGGAATAGAGTTCCGCTTTTGATTTGGCTACTTTGGCTGAATCTTTAGAAGACAAGTCAAATTGTAAAATTTTCGAAGATATGCTATTCCCATCCCCTTTCAAACTCACATACAGCACATCCTTATTAGGCGAATACTCTAAACCGTAAACAACCGGAGGACTTGGACCTAAGTCGACACTCATTTTGTAAGTTGGCTTCCCAGTTTGTGGATCAAAATCATAGAGATCCACTTTATTCCGAGGAGGGCCCGGGACCGCGACAGCCATCTTAGTCCAGTCAACTGAAATTTTAGTCGTGGATCCATTTCCCGTGGTACTCGTCATTTGTGTTCCTCCTTGACTGTTTTGCGGAGCAGAAATACCCACATTGGAAATCTTATAGGTCCTTGTATTACTTGAATTCATGTCCTGAACTACTAACCAGTAAAAACCTTGCCCTCCTTCTGATGCTAACAAACGTGAAGTTGCGGGCACCGGACTGACCAATTGATTAAGAACAGAAATCCCACCCTTCCCTTTATTCAACTTCATATCCACGATACTGTAATAGAGCAGATTTTCTCCTTTGGAATTTTTAGACAAGGTAAAAACGTAGTATTCAGCCTGACAACCTTTACATGAAGTTTTTGGAATAACGGTAACGCCTTGCGCGTTTGTCAGATCTCCATTCAACCGTTTGGTCGTATCACCTACCGCATAAATAGGATTGTTATTCCGGTCAAAAATCTTTTGTCCATCGGTATAAAATATCAGACTATTAGTCGGGTCCGTCATTTTCGCAACTCCTTCAGGAACGACCAAACCACCCGTTGTATCTTTCGGATTATCTGCCGATCCATTAAACAGCACACCTGCGCCATTTCCAAAATACCAAGCGTCAACATATTTATTGATATTGGCATTCGGATCGCGATCGCCGCAGATTTTCACCTGCATTTTAGCTTCTACCGTACATCCTGAAGTAGGCTCTGTCACTTGTACGGAATAACAACCAGACGAATCCGCAGTGATTTGATCTGTCGTTTCTCCGTGAGGGAACCAGGCAACTTGCACAGGAAAATTGGGTTTACTTACCTTTCCAAAAGCATTTAAAGGCACTTTTTGACCTTTACAAATCGTAATCGTAGAATCTTTTTCGTCTTTACCTAAGTAGATGAAGGGCAATTTACCAATCTGAACTACTTGTGTATATTTAGTTGTCGTGGCCCCAAATTGAATAGTCAACGTAACGGTCTTGGGACCAGCTTCACAATATTGATGAATACCTGTTCGGTTTGTTGAAGTGTTTAAAGGGGATCCACTATCCCCAAAATCCCACGCATACTTGGCAGATTTAGGCAGATCTTCCGAAAATTCAAAGACAGTTGCCATGTCGCTGGAAGCCGAAGCACTACAATCAGCACATTGAGTCAAACAATTATTCCGATAAACGATGCGCTGCCCCCAAGTGAAAAAATTCACCCCGATCAATAAACAAAAAATGAACACGTACCGAAGCATGGATTTTGGGTCAGGTTGTACAAATTAACGCATTTTATTGGTTTTTGTAAAGCGAAGACCTAAATTGCGGGGCTGTAATGAGCGGTATGAAAAAAAGCTTAGCCATTTTCGTGTTTCGCCTAATCTGTGTTTGCCTTCCATTCTTGGGACAAGCACAAGATCCACAATTGTCGCAATTCTACTCGGCCCCACTTTTGATATCACCTGCCTTTGCTGGGATTAATAGCACCTCCAAAGTCAATTTCAATTATAGGAACCAATGGCCTAATTTGGAGGCCAACTACCAATTCACGTCCATTTCGGCCGATTTAAGTATTGGGAGTATTAACAGCGGAGTGGGGATTATCGCGACGACCGACAAGCAATTTGCCAACTTAAAAACGACGAGTTTAGGACTTCAATACGCCTATCACATCGATTTAAGCCCTGATCAAACGCTTTCGCTGGGGATGCAGGGGACGTATGTGAATCGAGGATTAGATATGAGCAATTTGATTAGTGGAGATCAAATCAGCAATTTATTAACAAGTGGAAGTTTGGGTGCTAGCAATGACCCTTTACTTTCCGAAATGACTAGACAACGGTCATTCGTGGACCTAAGCGTAGGCGGATTATTAAATACTCGAAACTATTGGATTGGATTCTCCGCGCATCACCTGAATCAACCAAATAAGTCACTTATTGCTTCTTCTGAAGAGCTTTTGGCAACAAAATTCAGTATGCAAGTAGGGACCAAAATCATCCTGCAAGAGAACTTTTACGAGGCGGATTCCTATGAGGACCGTAATAACGAGAAGAGTATTAGCCCGGTCATCCATTATAAACAACAGGGGGATTTCCAACAATTGGACATGGGGGCCTATTTGACCTGGTCACCGATGGTTTTGGGGCTGTGGTATCGCGGAATTCCGATAGCCAAATCCAAAATCGGAACGCCTAATCGAGAATCCATCGTTGCATTGCTAGGATATAAACAAGATAATTTCTCGATCGGCTATTCGTATGACTTAACCTTATCGCAATTAGGACCCGCTGCTGGCGGAGCCCATGAATTATCCATTGCCTATTTATTTGATTTCGATTTCGCATTGAAAAAACCGTTTGTCAAATGGAAACGAAATCTCTCCTGTCCAAAGTTTTAAATTTGAAAGGGTAGATTTAAAATTTTACCTTTACAGAAATATTGAAAGTACATGAATAAGATTACCCAACAAATAAAATCATCTAGTGTCTTACTCATAAGCATCATTTGCTTATTAATAGGTCAAACAGCTCAAGCGCAATTTACATTGAGCACCCAAAAGAGAAATGTAGATGACTTATCAGATGCGGAAGTAAGCATGTTCATGGAAAAAGCGCAGGCTAGCGGAATGTCGGAAAGTGAAATTGAAAAAGCCGCATTAACACAAGGGTATACCGCAGCAGATATTGCCAAAATGCGCGAAAGAGTTGCTAATATGCAACTTATCCCAGCAACTGTGGATCCCTTTCAAAAAAACAACGCCTTAGATAAAGGAAACTTACAACAGGATATTCGAAGTAATAAACCAACTTATTATTCACCTCGTGTCAATACCCCAGTCTTACAAGAGAGTATCTTTAATATTGAAGAGCGAAAATTATTAGCTAAGCCATTAAATATTTACAATGATAGTTTAGTTACGGAATACAATAAATTACAGGAACGTGCATCAAACTCATTAAACAAAAAGATTTTCGGAGCAAGCCTATTTCAAAATGACAAGCTCACTTTTGAGCCCGATATGCGCATTGCAACGCCTAAAAACTACCAATTAGGTCCAGACGATGAATTAAACATTCACATTTTCGGAGATGTATTGGATAATTTCAAAGTAACGGTAAGCCCAGAAGGAACCGTGAAAATTTTAAATCTGAGTCCAATCTATGTCAATGGACTATCCATGGATGCAGCAAGCGAACGAATTATCAGCCGATTGCGCCAACTATACCAAGGATTAAATAAACCAGGAAGCGGATCTTCTGCGCAAGTTACCTTAGCTGGCGTTCGTAGCATCAAAGTAACCTTGACGGGTGAAGTTAATTCCCCGGGGTCCTATACGGTTTCGTCATTAGCAACTGTTTTTAATGCCTTGTACCTAGCTGGAGGACCAAATCGGAATGGATCATTTAGAAATATCCGTGTCATTCGCGGCAATAAAGTGGTTCGAACGCTCGATCTATATGATTTCCTTTTACGTGCAGATCAAAAAGACAACATTCATTTAAATGACCAAGATATTATTCGCGTAGGCGATTACGAAAACCGCGTTGAATTGATGGGTGAAGTAAAACGACCTTATATTTACGAATTAGTGAAGGGTGAAAGTTTCAAAGACCTCTTACGCTACTCCGGAGGATTTACTGAAAAAGCATACACGTATACGATTAATGTACGCAGAAACACATCAAGAGAAATAAAATTATTGAACATCAGCCAAGAAGAAGTTGAAACTTTCTTACCTAATAACGGCGATGTTTACACGGTAGGTACCATCATTGAACGCTACGAAAACCGTGTTGAAATCCAAGGTGCTGTCTTCCGACCAGGAAATTATGCGATTGAACCAGGGTTAAATACCGTCAAAGAATTAATTAAGAAGTCGGAAGGCTTGCGGGAAGATGCCTTTTTAAATCGGGCAACCCTGACTCGTCGGAAAGAAAATTATGACCCCGAAGTATTATCGATTGATTTAGGGAAAATTTTACGTGGAGAGGCAGCCGACATTTCTTTGCAACGCGAAGATGTGTTACAGGTTTATTCGATTAACAACTTACGTGAAAAACGCTTTGTCAATATCGTTGGCGAAGTAAATGCTCCCGGCGAGTTTGAATTCAAAGAAGGGATGAAAGTGGGTGATTTAATATTACTTGCCAAAGGTCTCAAAGAATCCGCTAGTTATGCGAATCTAGAATTAGCTCGACGTATTATCACACATGGGACAGCTGACCCAAAAGCAGCCAAGATTGAAATTATTAGTTTTGCGATTGACGGAAGTCACAAAATAGCCAACGAAGGTAATCAGATCACCTTGCAACCCTTTGACATCATTTCGATTCGTCGGGCACCTAATTACGAGGAACAAAGGTCTGTGAAAATTCTAGGTATGGTGAATTTCCCAGGGTCGTACGCGATCGAGAATAACCAACAACGCATCTCGGATTTGATTAAACGTGCTGGAGGTTTACGCGTAGAAGGATATTTAGAAGGTGGTAAATTGATTCGTGGGACAACGACAGTAGGAGTTAATTTGAAGGAAATCCTAAATAATCCATCATCACAAGAAAACCTACAATTGATGGCAGGCGATGAATTAACGATTCCGCGTTTATTGCAAACAATCAAATTGACAGGAGCCGTACAGAATCCATTGGCGGTCAGCTATAAAGAAGATTTCACCTTGAAAGAATACATTGCAGAGGCAGGTGGCTACACGGTAAATGCGAATAAGAAAAAAATGTATGTTACTTACGCGAATGGTGTTTCCAATCAAATTCGCAAGTTTTTTATCTTCAAGAAAAATCCACGCATTGAACCGGGTTCTGAAATAGTTATTCCAGCATTTCCTGAGAATCGTAAGAAAGGATTATCTGCTGCTGAGGCCATCGGATTAACTTCAAGTCTCGTATCAGTATCCATCGCCATCATCACATTGATTAACAATATTCCGAAGTAATAGCCATGAACGAATCCAACGTAACACAGCCTACCAATTCGGATGAAATTGCAATCAATTTTTCGGAAATTTGGCAAGCAATCGTCAAGTACAGACTAAGTATATTACTTGTAACCTTCCTTTTTACGGCCTTAGGAGCTTTATTCTCCTTAACATTAAATAGCCAATATGAATCTGAAGTCAAGCTACTTCCTGAAGTAGATTCAAAAATGAGTGGTTCAGGAGGTAGTTTAGGTGGTCTATCATCCCTGGCTGGATTAGCAGGCATTAACCTATCTGGAGCCATGGGAGGTTCAGATGCAATTCAACCCGCCATGTACCCTGAAATCGTTCAAAGCATGCCATTCTTGCAAGAACTAAGCCAATCCAATGTCTACAATTTGAAACTTAAAAAGTATCAAAAATTGGCCGACTACCTCAAACAAGATAATTCCAATGCGCCCATCGGAATATTCAAAACGGACAAAAATAAAGCTTCGAGTGATTTAGAAAATGTAACAATTCCCCGTGGCGTCCTTAGCTCCGATTTGATCAACATTAGCAAACAAGAATCCGCCATTTTTAAAGAGTTGAGGGAATCTATCGTTGTAGAAATAGACAAAAAAAGTAATTTGATTAAAATTGCAGTTACTAGCCTAGACCCTGTCGTATCAGCTAATTTAGCAAATTTGGTCTTAATTCAACTCCGTAAATACATCATCCATTACCGGACTGAAAAGGCTCGCAAGGAATTAAACTTTTTAATTGACCGACAAGCAGAGGCACGCAAACGTTACGACCAAGCGCTTTTTACCTTATCAAACTACAAGGATCAAAACAGAAATGTATTCTTGAATGTGGCCAAAGACCAAGGCAAAAAATTGCAGTATGAAGTTGATTTAGCTTTTAGTGTCTATTCAAATCTAACAAGCCAAACAACCGAAGCCAAAATCAAACTACAAAAAGAAACACCTGTCTTCAAAGTTCTTGAACCCGCTCAGATTCCTCTGAAACGATCAAGTCCTAAACGTAGCTTAATCACTGCTGGAGCATTATTCCTGGGCCTATTCTCAGCCCTCATCTTCGTCTTCTTCAAGTCGGTGAACATGAAAGAACTATTAGCCTAAACAACAAAAAAGCCTTCCGTCAATCGACGGAAGGCTTTTCATTTAATCACGTTACCTAATTATTTCAAGGTACGTTTCACTTCTTTCATTTCGTAGCACTCTAAGTTATCGCCTACCTCTAGATCATTGAATCCTTTGATCGACATACCACATTCGTAGCCAAACTTCACCTCAGCCACATCGTCTTTAAAACGCTTCAAGGCTGAAATCTCTCCGTCGTGAATCACAACGAAATCACGAATGACACGAATCTTATGTGCACGCTTCACCGTTCCGTCCAAGACATAACATCCTGCAACCGTACCGATTTTCGAAATCTTAAATACATCACGCACTTCGATGTTTGCCGTAACAACTTCTTCAAACGAAGGAGCCAACATACCCTCCATCGCCGCCTTGATTTCATCAATCGCCTGGTAGATAATCGAATAGTTACGAATCTCAATCTGCTCTGCATCCGCCATACGACGTGCATTTTGCGAAGGACGAACTTGGAACGCGATAATCACCGCATCCGAAGTTGAAGCTAAAGCCACATCCGACTCAGATACCTGACCTACACCTTTGTGAATAATACGAACTTGAACTTCTTCGGTCGATAATTTTAATAGTGAATCCGAAAGGGCCTCCACCGAACCATCCACGTCACCTTTCACAATCACGTTCAATTCACGGAAAGTACCAATCGCCTTCCGACGACCAATTTCCTCCAAAGTAATATGCTTACGCGTACGTAAAGACTGCTCACGCAAGATTTGCTCACGCTTGTTGGCAATCTCACGCGCCTCACGCTCGTTCTCCAAACAGATCAACTTATCTCCAGCTTGTGGAGCACCATTTAAACCAAGTACTTGTACTGGCGTAGATGGACCTGCTTTCTTAATTTTATTTCCGTGGTGATCAAACATGGCTTTCACACGACCATAGTTGTCGCCCGCTAACATCATGTCACCTACGCTCAGTGTTCCGTCTTGAACCATCATCGTGGTAACGTATCCACGACCTTTATCCAATTCAGCTTCAATCACTGAACCAATTGCTTTCTTTTTAGGATTAGCCTTCAATTCAAGCATTTCAGCTTCTAACAATACTTTTTCAAGTAAGTCATTGATACCTAAACCTGATTTAGATGAAATTTCTTGGCATTGGTATTTACCACCCCAATCTTCCACCAACATATTCATGGTTGCTAATTCCTCACGTACTTTATCCGTGTTGGCGCCATCTTTATCCACTTTCGAGAATGCAAAAACAATTGGAGCACCCGCAACCATCGCGTGGTTAATAGCCTCCTTCGTTTGTGGCATGACCGAGTCATCCGCTGCAATCACGATAATAACAATATCCGTTACTTTCGCACCACGTGCACGCATCGCCGTAAAGGCTTCGTGACCCGGTGTATCTAAGAACGTGATTTTCTTTCCTGATTCAGTTTCAACAGAATACGCACCAATGTGCTGCGTGATTCCACCTGCCTCACCTGCAGTTACTTTTGACTTACGGATGTAATCCAATAAGGATGTTTTACCATGGTCAACGTGACCCATGATGGTAACAATCGGAGCACGAGGAACTAAATCTGCTGGATCATCTTCTACTTCTTCCTCAACGGTGTCAATTTCTTCTTCCGCGGAAATGAAGTTTACTTCATACCCAAACTCATCTGCAATGATCGTAATCGCCTCCGCATCCAAACGCTGGTTGATCGAAACGAACATACCCAAACTCATACAAGTTGAGATAACTTCATTCACCGAAACATCCATCAATGAAGCCAAGTCACTCGCAGAAACGAATTCCGTTACCTTCAATACTTTTGCTTCTTCATCTTCAGCCATTTGACGTGCCTCTTCTGCATCCGCACGTTCACGACGTTTTACACGACGCTTATCTGCACCAAAACTTTGCTTATTTGTCGCACCTTGTAAACGCGCCATCGTAGCCTTAATCTGCTCTTGAATATCCTTGTCAGAAAGTTCCTCACGAGGTCCTCCTGGCTTAGCTCCTGGAGCTGGCTTTTTACCAAAATCTTTTTTGTTATTATTCGCCGCATTCGGATTATTAGGACGTTGTTCATTCACAACGGGCTTTTTCTCCTCCTTAACAATACGCTTACGCTTATGCTTGTTATGGCTATCACGTCCGCTATCTACCGGCAATTCAATTTTACCTAAAACCGTTAAGCCCTTTAAGGTCTCCCCTTTTGCTTCGATCAACTGAATGTCTTCCACAACTGGTGCCTCTGGTGCTGCTGCAACAGGTGCAACGGGCGCTTCAACAGCCTCAACGGGAGCAGCAGGAGTTTCCACTACAGGTTTTTCTTCCACAACAGGCACTGGAGCTTTCTCCACAACAGGTTCTGGCTTAGGTGCTGGTTTTGGAGGGACAGGGTTACCCTTTTTGTCCAAATCAATTTTACCTAAAACCTTCAGGCCAACTTGCTTTTCAGCAACAGGTTCAGGTGCTTCTTCTTTCACCTCAGGTACTACCGGAGCTGCTTTTTTCACAGGCTCTGGAGCAACTTCTACCACAGCAACCGGCTCAGGCTTTTTCTCCTCAACAACTGGAGCTGGAACGACAGGCTCCTCAACAGGCTTCTTAGGAGCCTCCTCTGTTGCCAACAAATGGTTTGCACCATATTCTGCTGCCAACAAACTCAATTGCTCATAATTAAGCTTTGCATTCGGGTTATTATCGACTTTATGTCCTTTAGCAGAAAGAAACTGTAGGATCGTAGACGTTCCTATGTTTATTTGCTTTGCTACAAGACTTAATCGCATTGTCTTCTCTTCTGCCATATAAATTACTAAATACTTATGCTTTCAATTTAAAAATCTTACTCGATACAGCGCGTGCCTTATTCAAACTCAGAACGTAAAATAGACAAGATCTCCTCAATGGTTCCCTCTTCTAATTCCGTTCTACGCTCTAATTCTTCTTTAGATAAAGCCAAAACTTGCTTCGCTGTATCCAATCCAATCTTGTGAAGCTCATCCAAAATCCAAGCCTCAATCTCATTGGAGAATTCTGTCAATTCTACATCCTCATCATCCATCTCCTCTTTCGGTACATCACGGAATACATCAATCTCGTATCCAACTAATTTACCTGCCAATTTAATGTTTTGACCTCCACGACCAATCGCCATAGAAACCTGATCTGAATTCAAATAAACCGAAATACGACGACGCTCTTTGTCAATGGCCATCGAATTTAACTTCGCTGGGCTCAAGGTACGCGCCACCAATAATTCTAAATTATCTGTGTAATTAATTACGTCAATGTTTTCATTCTGCAATTCGCGAACAATGCCGTGAATACGAGAACCTTTCATCCCCACACAAGCTCCTACTGGATCAATGCGATCATCAAAGGACTCAACAGCCACTTTCGCACGCTCACCTGGTTCACGAACAATCTTACGAATCGAAATCGTTCCATCATAAATTTCTGGAATTTCTTGCTCGAATAAACGCTCTAAGAATACCGGAGAAACACGTGATAAAATGATACGAGGCGTACCATTCGACATTTCAACTTTATGAATGACTGCACGAATCGTCTCACCTTTCTTGAAACGATCTTTTGGAATCATTTCACCTTTTGGTAACACTAATTCATTGTCTTCGTTATCTAACAAGATCAACTCGCGACCTAAAATTTGATATACTTCAGAAGTCACTAACTCCCCTACCAAATCCTTGTACTTGTCATGCAAGCCTTCTTTCTCAATATCTTTGATACGTTGAATCAAGGTTTGACGAGCAGTTTGAACCACACGACGACCGAAGTCTTCCAATTTGATTAATTCCGCTACCTCTTCACCAATCTCAAAATCCGGCTCGATCAACTTAGCTTCCGCCAAAGGTATTTTATCAAAATCCCAAATATCTTCTGAGTTATCGTCCACGATTTCGCGCGTACGCCACATCTCTAAGTCACCACTTTCGGGGTTGATAATGACATTGAAATTTTCATCGGAACCGAATTTCTTGCGAATCATCGTACGAAAAACCTCTTCCAAAACCGAAATCATTGTCGGCTTGTCAATGTTCTTCTCCCGAGCAAAATCTGAAAATGACGAAATTAATTCAACACTGTTCATTGCTATCCTTACGTTTTTTTATTGAAATGAAACTTGTACTCTTATTTTATCTATCGCTGTTAAACCAAACATAGTTGGCTCCTTCGCTACCACTTTACGATGCTTTAACGTCTTTTCCGTCAACACCTGAATCGAATCCGCCGTATGCCCTTGCAAGGTCCCCATAACGGTTTCCCCATCCTTCAACCACACTTTCACCGTCCGACCCGCATTCTTTTCAAACTGCCAACCCTGCGTCAAAGGGAAATCCAATCCTGGCGATGAAACTTCTAAATTATAAGCTTCCTCAATCCAAAGATTTTCCTCGATGTGATGGGCCAACTTCCGGCTCATCAATGCGCAAGCATCAATGGTAATCCCTTCCATGGTATCCACAAGAATCGTCACCAACGAGCGCTTGAGTCCCTTGCTTATCGACAAATCCACTAAAAATATAGGACCATCACCGATATACTCTTGAATCCAACCGTTAATCTTCGTTTTTAAATCTTCCATCAATACCTTGAAAACAAAAAGAGGGATTAAAAACCCCTCTTCTTTCTTAAATTTCCTTGGCAAAGGTAGGCAAATTTTTCCAAAATCCAACATATCAGCATAAAGTCGCTTATATCAGAACAAACAAATGCTCATTTTGTCCAAAATATTTCACTAATTTCGAAGCTACATTTTAGCTATTTCAAATAAGAACCTACCCACAACCTAGTACATGAATCGCATCTACCTACTTGTGCTTTTTACCTGCACCTTGCTTGCTTCCCAAGCAAACCCGGCAGATCGATTCCCTACCCCACCCGATTCCCCCATTCGCCTGTTTTACATCCAACGAAGCTCCAATGCGAATACGGTTGTTTACGATGCCAATTTACTGACCAATAAATCGCTAAATGCGAAAGATCCCGTGCACACCTATTGGATTCGCTATGGCGAAAAAGGGCAAAAAGAAGAACTAAGCACCATCCAACGGACATTGGCCTATGGCCTTTATACCGATGCGATCAAATCTGATGCCAATGCTTTTGAAGGCTATTTTCTAGCATATCGTAAACGTAAATTCGTCGTCAAACTAGACTCACGAGGCGCGCCCATCGCCCTATTCCCCATAAATGGGAAATTACAAATCCTCAAGCGCGTTTTTGTTAGCGTCGACGAAAGCCACATGATGCCTTCTGTTAACTACATCGAACTCTTTGGTAAAGATCCAATCTCCGGAAAAGACGTATACGAACGCTTTAAACCCTAAAAAAATAGCCCCTTTCGGAGCTATTTTCAATTAAAAAGTACCTAATAAACTTAGCTGCAAATTACGCGGCTGCCCTGAATACCCATACATTTCTGTCGGCAAATGATTCAATACATTTTTCAATATTGCCTGTACTCGCCAGCGCTTATTCAATGAATATGTCGATTGCAATTCCGTCCATACATAGCCCGGCAAATTCACGCTCTGCGTTTGATAAGTCGCATCATCGTAATAATAGTCGGTACGTTCACCCACATATTGAGTATACACACTCGCCGACCACCTTTTAGTCAATTGCTGATTTACTCGTAAAGAAAGCTGATGTTTAGGTCTACGTATCAGCGCAGAATAGGTTGTATCCTTTCCATCAATCTGATTGTGCATCTCGCCATCCAAATATGTATAGCCTAATTCCGTAGCGAATCCTTTCCAGGCGTAACGCGCCTCTAACTCAATTCCACTCGTGTTCTGCTTGGACACATTGGCATAACGTCCATAAGGCTCAACAGCAATCGACTGAAACACAATTCCATCCTGAACATCTTGTTGGAACCCTACCAAACGAACATAAAGCGCCCCCATATTCTGCTCAAAACCCGCTTCAAACGTTTTGCCTTGTTCCGCTTTCAGGTCTTTATTTCCATAAGGTGAATAAAGCTGATATAAGGAAGGTGCTTTAAAACTGCTATAATAATTCGCAAACAATTTCCCCTTTGGCCAAAGGTATAAATACGGATTTACATGGTAGGTCAAATTATTCCCATACAACGAATGATTACTTAAACGGCCACCTAACTCCAAACCCCAAACATCTTCCTGATGCTTTTCAAAAGTCACATAAGTCCCCAATAATTGAATATTTGCCAAAGAAGCTGCTAAAGTAGGAGAATCATAGCGACCATACGCACTAATCGAATAATCGCTTTGAGCTGTCGACTGATTCCGAAACTCGACTCCGGCCACTGTTTGAATTCCGGCAGGCAAATGCCATTTCACATAGCCTTCAGCTCCTTGATTCAAACCTACATAGGCCGATTCGCTGTAATTTGACCAAGCATTCGCGGGAATGTCTGTCGAATCATTTCTGAAAAAGCGATGCGTAATATCTTGAAACAGGCGAACAAATAAATCCCCTTGCACAAATTGCTGATGAAATTGACCACGAAAGGCATGATTCGAAGCATTCGCCGTATAATCTCGCTCATCCATGAAAGGACCACCATCCAAACTCGCCTGGTAAAATTCACTTTGATAATACAAATCCCAGTCGGCATGCTTACCTATCGTACTCCCCAGATTCAACCGAATGTTTTGTTGGCCCATCCCATCTTTCTCCAACTGATTTGCTGCGGCAGAAAAACCTTGGGTTTGAAAGTTTTTCAGGGCAAGACCCATGCGCAAACTTTTGATTGTTTTCTGAATTTGAAAAGCCTCAGCATGCGTCCCTAAGCCACCTGCTTGTAGGCTGAGAGATGAGCCTGATTTTCGGGTAATTAAATTAATCACACCGGCCATTGCATCCGAACCATACAGCGTAGATTGTCCGCCCTTCATGATTTCGATTCGTTCCAAACTTCCCAAATCAATCAAATTCCAATCCAACACCGAGGAGATGTGTGAAGGGTCATTGGCCGGAAAGCCATCGATCAACAACAGGACATTGCCTGTATTCGAACCGCGGACGTAAACTTCCTGATTACTTCCGGGTGCACTGCGGGCGCCTACAATGGAGACCCCAACGCGCTCTTGCAATAATTCGCCAAGATTTTTCCCCAGACTTTGTTGGATTTGTTCTTGACTAATGATGGAAACTACTTTTCCAGTTTGGCTTAATTTAGCCGGATACTTGGAGGCTTTCACTTGAACTTCCGTTAATAAGGAATCCGGGCGAATAGCCGTTTTCGCTGCATACACGGTAGGTAGGCATGCGAATGAGAACGCTGTCAAAAGCGTCAATCGAATGTTGAACATGTTTTTTTGCCCTTTCGGGCGATCAAATAAAAAGGTAATCGAACGCTCAACCCCATCGCATCCTCCGTGATACAAGGTTAAGAATCATCTAAGGCAGGTCTCCTGACTCAATTCCGTTTCTTTTCTGCCTTCCCAGCCGAAGCCAGTGACCTGAAATGAAAAGCATTATGGAATTTCACAGTTGCGGGGACAGTTTAAGTATTACACTAAATTCCCTATTAAGTAACCTACGCAGAAACGCAGGCAACACCCTAAACTGTTGCAAAATAACGATAAACTGATAATAATACCTAACCATGCCGCAATGAATAAAAATTTAGCAATTTTTGTGAAAGACTATTAAGCCAATATAACCCCAGGTTTTAACCTGGGGATTTACCCCAAACCTAATCACCACATGACCACTCCCACACGCTGCACCTGGCCCGGAAATGACCCACTCTACATCGCTTACCACGACCAAGAATGGGGCAAACCGCTACATGATGACCAACAATTATTCGAACTCCTCGTATTGGAAGGATTCCAGTCGGGCCTATCCTGGATCACCATCTTGCGAAAGCGCGAAAATTTCCGTGAGGCATTCGCTCAGTTTAATCTAACAATTTTAAGCAATTGGTCAGATGCGGAATTATCGAATTGCCTTCAAAACCCAGGAATCATCCGAAATCGGTTAAAAATCGAAGCCGTTCGGACGAATGCACGCGCTTTTATCCAAATTCAGGAAAAATTTGGTAGCTTTGACCGATTTATATGGGATTATGTAGAGCAGCATCCCATCACGAATCAGTTTACCGAGCATAAGGATTTACCCGCTCAAACAGACTTGTCTGTTCGCATCAGTAAAGATCTCAAGAAATTAGGTTTCAAGTTTGTGGGCCCTACCATTTGTTACTCTTTCATGCAAGCCGCAGGCCTAGTAAACGACCATATTACAAGCTGTTACTGTTACAAGAAATAACCTATGAATACGCGGATCGTCATCATTCCGACTTACAATGAAATTGAAAACATTCAAGCCATCATCGAGAAGGTATTGAGCTTAGAGCCTGTTTTCGACCTTTTGATTGTGGATGATGGTTCCCCGGATGGTACGGCGGCATGTGTGAAAACACTCCAACAAGCACATCCGGATCGCATTCACTTACTCGAACGCAATGGAAAATTAGGCCTTGGAACTGCCTATATCGCGGGTTTCAAATATGCCTTAGAAAAATACTACGAATATATTTTCGAAATGGATGCCGACTTCTCGCACAATCCCGATGATTTAGTGCGATTATACGATGCTTGTGCAAATCAAGGAGCATTTATGTCGATAGGCTCACGATACATCAATGGGGTGAACGTGGTCAATTGGCCCATTGGACGTGTTTTAATGTCTTACTTTGCTGGATTTTATGTGCGTTTCATTACAGGCATGCCTATTCAAGACGCTACAGCGGGATTCGTTTGTTACCGAAGAATGGTATTAGAAACTATCCCTTTGGATCAAATTAAGTTCATCGGATATGCTTTCCAAGTAGAGATGAAATTCACCACGTGGAAATACGGATTCAAGATGATTGAAGTCCCTATCATCTTTACAGATCGTACCAAAGGCGAAAGCAAGATGTCGGCAAATATCTTCAAAGAGGCAATTTTTGGGGTGATTCAGTTAAAAGTTAACAGTCTATTCAAACGCTATCAAGCTAACTAATGGATTATAATTTCCTAAAATCATTGCACATTATTTTTGTCGTGAGCTGGTTCGCAGGATTATTCTATTTGCCACGCTTATTGGTTTACCATGTGGAAGCGCAAGATAAAGACGTACAAGCCAAAGAAATTTTATCGAAGCAATTCGAGAAAATGGAAAAACTACTTTTCAACGCCATCATGATTCCTGCGATGTGGCTTACTTGGTTGACGGGCCTTTCCATGATCTACCTAACCTGGTGGGATAATTTTCATGCGCATGGTTGGCTTCATTTAAAATTAGCCTTTGTCGTTTGCATTACCATCTACCACTTTGTCTGCAGACACCTCATTTGCAAATTCCGAGCAGCCGAATTCATTTTAACAAGTGGCCAATTGCGTCTATTCAATGAAATTGCAACCATCCTATTAGTCGCGGTCGTATTCTTAGTCATTGCTAAAAATACCTTTGATATGGTTGTGGGAATCGGGGGATTTATTGCCTTTGCCATTGTGATTATGGCGGCCGTGACGATCGTGAAGAAAATTCGATCTAACGCATAGAACGGTCCATTTCACGCTTGATATCTTTTTCTTTGATATCATCTCGCTTATCAAACGTCTTCTTTCCTTTCGCTAATGCGATGTTCAATTTGGCATAACCTTTATCAGAAATAAAGAGTCTTGTAGGAATAATCGTCAAACCCACATTTTTCAACTCTTTCTGCAATTTTGTCAGTTCTCTTTTAGATAGTAATAGCTTGCGGTCGCGCAAGGGATCATGATTGAAATGTGTGCCTTCGTCATACATGGAAATATGCATGTTACGCACAAACAACTCATCCTGAAAGAATATGCAATAGGCATCAGTTAAATTCGCTTTGCCCTGACGAATGGATTTTATTTCAGTACCGGTCAAAACAAGTCCAGCCGTGAAGGTATCCAAGAATGCATATTCGAAGGATGCCCGACGGTTTTTAATCTCAACTTGCTTTTGGATTTTATCCTTTGCCATACCGAAATAAAAAAGCCACACAGCTACGAGGCTGCGTGGCTCCTTAAAAATTTAAAATCTATTTCTCAGCTTTCTTCGCTGCGTATTCTTTGTTCAAACCGTCAACTAACTTCTGAGTTACATCAACAGATGGATCTGCGAACAAGATACCACCACCAATTTTAGAATAACCTAAAACGAATTCGTATTTGTTTTCTTTGTTCACCTTTGCGATATAGTCACGAATGTTGTTGTATAACTCTTCGTTTTTCTTCGCTTGCTCTTGACCTAATTCAGCCTGCTTTTGCTGTGAATATTGTTGCAATTCAGAACCTTTTTTCTTCAAGGTCATATCTGCAGCTTGCAATTGTGCTTGTGTCATCGCAGCCGCACGTTGTTGGATCGCTTGAAGCTCCGCTTGCAATGCACGCTCTTTTTGACCTAAGTCTACTTGTAAACGATATCCTTTATTTTCAAACTCTTTTTGAGCGTCTTTGTAAAATTGGTAATTCGTCAACAATGAATCTGAATTAACAAACACGATGCGCTTGCCTTCAGCAGTTACGCCTGCTCCTGCAGAACCAGCACCTGTCGTAGGCTTGAAGAATGAATAAGCGACAGCAAGTGTTAAAACTGCTAACCAAACGTAAGAGATACTTGAATTTTTCACGGGTTTAATTTTAATTATAAATGGATTTAATGGTAAATATACAATCTATGCTTTGATTGTCCTAAATTTTTAAAAATTCTATCGCAATCGCGCGCCTGCCCAAGCCCAAAAGCCCAAAAAGATTCCTCCAATGAGCCCTGTAACCAAATAAAGTAAACTGACACTTCCCTGTAGCGGCAACAAAGTAGCCATCCGCACCGGCAAGGCACTTGGATTCGAATAATTCAACCACCAAGCGGAACCGCCCCAGAGCAAAAGCCCCGAAAGAAAGCCAACTGTAAAGGCACTTTTAACAGGAAATTTCAACAAATAGGCCAAAACGCCCGCCTGAATTCCCATGGCATACCAAGGCAAATATAGGCCTGCGAGTGCGCCTACAATGATTAATATGATGATACGTAACGTATTGCTCTGCATGATGATTATTTTGATAAAGTGATTGTCTTGCGAATGCGACTTGATGATTGATTCGGGTTTTCTAAGAATAACAAGGGACGAAGTTCGCCTTTGGCCCAAGTATCAATTAAATCATCGTAATGCACACTGCCTGGATTTCCCGATTGGCCCCCTGGGTAAACACCATAAGCTTTTGGATTACCTGTTTTCGATAATTCAACGATGAATCGCCAAGATGGACCCATCTTTGTCGTTGCTGCGTTCACAATGGAACCGCCCCCACCGATGGGAATATTTAAACGACTTAAGGCATCCATACCCGGAATTAAGTGGCGAACACCCGTTTGTTTGTGTTTGTACCAAGCCCACGCTGGCCCCATCGGACCATGGTGTTTCACCAAGGTATCTACCGTTGCCTGGAAAGAAGTGGAAATAATCTGATCCATCGTCTCCTTCTGACCTTTTGTTTTAACATTATCCCACCAACGTGCATTGGCTTCATGTTCAATTAAATGAATCGTACGATCTATCGCCGGCCGATTCATCGGAACCTTTTCGTCGGCAGAAAATTCATCATCCCATAATGCCGCTTGTAAATTGAGCACCCATGTTTCAAAAATTGTTGCGCCAATCGACTCCGGCGCATTCTGCAAATTCCAACCTTTTAATACCCCTAAAGCCTGATTATTTGATTTCACAGAACGCATCAACAAAGGCAATAATTTTCTTGCCCGAATATTGAAGTTATCATTTTGCAATCCGCGCAAGGAGTCAATGGTCACTTTTTGCATTGCCGCCAAGCGTTCATTGATTCTTCGGCCACGCTCGGATGGCGCATATTGCCAACCTAAATAATACGGATAACTCGGATCTGTTGAGAATTGATTCGCAGAACTAACGAATCCTCGAGCTGGATTTTTGACATGTGGATTATGCGCCTGTGGAATAAATCCTTTCCAGTCGGCCGCTGCATCCGTCCCATCCATCAAATACTTTCCTTGCAATTTCGACTTCAACGGAAACTTTCCATTCACCCAAAGCGCAATGTCACCTTCGTTACTCGCAAAAACAAAGTTTTGAGCAGGAGCTGAAAAATAGCGCAATGCCTCCGCGTAATCCGTGTAATTTTTAGCACGGTTCAAACGATAGAAAGTGGTTAGCTCTTGTGATTTCTCATGAGCAATCCAGCGTAAAGCGTGTCCCACGGGGATGTTGGGTTTAAACGCCTTTTCATGACTTAAATAAACGACGGGACCATGGTGAGTAAAAAACACGGTGTCGACAAAATCTTTTTTGCCTTTAATTTTAAAGGTTTCAATCCGCAATTTGGTTTTTTTCCACTGACCATCATGCCAATATTCCAATTTAGATGCGTCCTTAAATTTCACTTGATACCAATCCAATACATCGGAACCAACGTTCGTCACGCCCCAAGCAATATTTTTATTGAAACCCGTAATCACGTTGGGCGTACCCGGCATCGTAGACCCATACACATTGACACCCGGCGCAACCAATTGCACTTGGTACCAAATAGAAGGCAAAGACAAGGTTAAATGGGGGTCATTTGCCAAAATAGGCATCCCCGAAACCGTCTTATTTCCAGAAACTGCCCAGTTATTTGAGCCGATATTCGGATCCTTTTCAGGTGTTTGCATCGCACTTCCTAAGCCGATAAAATCTTTAGGAGCCGCTGGAATGGGTACAGGTTTAAAATCTACCGGCGTTCCAGAAGGAATAATCGGACTCTCTTCAAATGGATAATTCGGAAATAAATCTTCTGCCACTTCCCGACCGTATTGTCGGAGGATATTCGTCATTTTCAAATCATCCGTGCCAGAGGCTAATACGAAAGACATATTTTTCAAAAACAAAGCACTTTTGATCGGTGTCCAAGGCTCTGGTTTATAATTCAAAAGTTTATATTCCAAAGGCAACTCACGCTCAGAAAGTGAAGCGATGTAAGCATTAATCCCATCCGAATAAGCCTCCAATGCTACCTTAGCTTGCGGGTCTTGTTTCATTCCTTCAAAGGATTGTTCGGCACCATAAACGGAGCCCATGCGACGTTGGAATTGATCCGAAGCCAAACCTTTTTCGCCCACAATTTCAGAAATTCGACCACCGGCAAAATGCGTTTGAAACTCCATTTGCCACAAACGATCTTTGGCAGTTACATATCCTTGCGCTAAAAATAAATCGTGGTCATTTTCGGCAAAAATATGTGGGATTGCCATCTCGTCATATACAATCTTCACGGGCTTCAATAAGCCAGGAATATTCAATTCTTCTTCACTCATTTCCTCAGATCCAGCCATTTCAGCATTAATCCAAAATCCATGATAAGGGCTTAAAAGTTTACCAAATGGTGGAATTGTCCCCCATGAATTGTCCCATCCAATCGTAACCAAAATAGCTAAAATCAGAGGAATAATAGATTTAATGAATTTCATTTGCGGATATAAATAGGAGAATAATAATTTTTCGAAGAATTTTTTCTATTTTAGAAAGACAATTTTACGCAATAGTTATACAATCAACAAATAAATTATCTTTAAATAAAATTCGTTAAATCAACATCCATGAGAAGAAGATCATTTTTACAAACGGCAGGTTTACTCGGTGTTGTTAGCAAAGTAGACATCAAAAATCCCGAACCTGTCATCATCGCAACTTGGAAAAATGAAGCAGGGACGAAAGCAGGATATGACAAAATATTACAAACAGGCAAAGCACTTGACGGCGTAGAAGCTGGGGCTTGGGTCCCTGAAGCTGACCCTAATGAAACGACCGTGGGCTATGGGGGTTACCCCGATCGAGACGGCCATGTAACCTTGGATGCTTGCATCATGGATCATTTGGGCAATGCGGGTTCGGTGACCTTTTTGGAAGGCATCATGCACCCCATTTCGGTGGCGCGGGCTGTTATGGAAAAAACGCCTCACGTCATGCTTTCCGGCGAAGGAGCCTTGCAATTTGCACTTTCACAAGGTTTCAAAAAACAAGATTTATTAACCGAAAAATCCCGCAAAGCCTGGGAGGAATGGAAAAAAGTGGCCAAATATGAGCCCAAAGTGAATATTGAACGCCATGATACAATTGGCCTGCTAGCCTTAGGAAAAGCAGGGGAAATCGCTGGAGCCTGCTCAACAAGCGGGATGGCATTTAAAATGCACGGTCGGGTGGGTGATTCGCCCATCATTGGTGGCGCTGTATTTTGCGACGATGAAGTGGGTGGTGCCTGCGCGACAGGTTTAGGCGAATTTGTCATGAAAACCTTAGGGTCCTTTTTAATCGTCGAATTCATGCGCCAGGGCATGACACCCCAACAGGCTTGTGAAGCAGCGATTATGCGGATTGTGAAGCGCTATAAATACCAAGAATTCCAAGTGGGATATTTGGCGATCAACAAAAAAGGGGATGTAGGCGCCTATGCTATCCAAAAAGGATTTAATTATACGATTACTAAAAACGGCATGACCCAAGTCATTGAAAGTGCCTCATACATCTAGCTTATGGAGAAGAAAGTTGCCGAAAAGAAGAAGTTTTTAGTTGAAGTTGCTTGGGAAACTTGCAACCAAGTGGGTGGAATTTATACCGTGATTCGGACCAAGGTCCCTTCCATGGTCGAGAAATGGGGGGATGATTATTTGTTATTAGGTCCTTATTTCCCACAAACGGCTGCGGCTGAATTTGAGGCCCTGCCAGTAACCGATGAAACACCCATCGGGCGTGCAATTTTATCCATGCGGGCCCTGGGTTTGCAGGTACACTATGGAAACTGGTTAATTACAGGTAAACCCAAAATTGTCCTTTTCGATATTGCCTCGATGTATGAGCAAGTGGATGTCATCAAGGGGAAAATCTGGGAGAACCACAAAATTTCGACCTTGGGTGTAGAGGAATTAGTGAACCAAACCATCGCGCTCGGTGAACTCATTCGCATTTTCCTGACCCAATTTGCCGCAGAAAACAAATCCAAAAAAGACATCGTTGTGCATTTCCATGAGTGGATGGCCTCGACCTGCCTGCCGGATTTGAAGAAGGACAAGGTTAAAATCTCAACGGTATTTACCACGCATGCAACTATGTTGGGCCGCTACCTCGCAGGGAATGTGCCTAATTTCTACGATGTTTTAGACAAATTTGATTGGCATAAAGAAGCCGTGCATTATGGCATTGAGGCGCAAGCTTCTTTTGAGCGGGCTGCGGCACAAAAAGCCGATGTTTTAACAACTGTGTCTGACATTACAGCGAAAGAATGTGTTGCATTTTTAGGTCGGATTCCGGAATTAATTCTTCCGAATGGCTTAAATATCCAACGATTTGCAGCGATGCACGAGCATCAAAATCTACACTCGCTCTACAAAAAGCGAATTTCAGATTTTGTTATGGGGCATTTCTTCCAAAATCAAGCGTTTGATTTAGACCAAACGCTTTACTTATTTACATCGGGCCGATTTGAATACTCCAACAAAGGTTATGACATCACGCTCGATGCCTTGGAAATACTGAACAGAAAGATGAAGGAAGCAGGATCGAAAAAAACGGTCATCATGTTCTTCATTACGAAGCAACCTTACCATTCCATAGACCCGGAAGTCTTGCACTCCCGTGCAGTCTTGGATGAGATTCGCGAGAATTGTCAAGCGATTCAAAAGGAAGTTGGCGATAAATTATTCGAAGCTGCTGCTTCATCGAACGATTTACAATTGCCAGATTTAAATCAATTCGTGGATGAATATTGGCGTCTAAGGCTTCGTCGGACGGTACAAACCTGGAAAACAAATGCCCGACCGAAAGTCGTTACGCACTTGTTAAAACAAGAGGATGACATCATTCGCAATTTGCATCGTACGCAATTACTCAATAACCCTGATGATAAAGTCAAGATAGTTTATCACCCCGATTTTATTGTTTCGACGAATCCTTTATTCGGCTTGGATTATGGCCAATTCGTTCGTGGTTGTCATTTAGGTGTCTTCCCTTCGTACTATGAACCTTGGGGGTATACGCCATTGGAATGTATGGCGCGCGGGGTACCTACGGTTACTTCCGATCTTTCGGGTTTTGGTGATTACATGATGCAAATTATGCGCGACTATGAGCAATGGGGCGTGAGTGTCGTGAACCGTAAAACACAGAACTACAAAGAATCTGCAGAGCAATTAGCCAATATGCTTTTCAAGTTCACGCAGCAAACCCAACGGGATCGTATCACACAACGTAACCGCGTGGAGAGCATTGCGGATACATTTGACTGGTCAAATTTGCGGGGATATTACGACACAGCACATGAATTAGCCGTGTTAAAAAAGCGAAAATAGATTATCAGTTTTAGCTCCTCGAATGAGCCCAGAACTCCTTACCTTTGGCAATCCTCCAAGGTTTGCCAAAGGTAGTTAGGAGATGTGTTTCAAAGCCTCCCTTTTCGACAAAGGCATCAAGGCATTTTCTGCTACAAATTCCCTTACCCAATCCGCATCCGTACGGGCATATTGTCGCAAGGCCCAGCCAATCGCTTTTTGAATAAAAAATTCTTTGGACGTATTTAAAGACAGAATCACTTGACTCAACAGCTCCAAATCTGTTTTGCTTTTATAATTCAATTGGAATAGGATACAAAGTCGTTGATGCCAGAAAATGGGCGATTGCATCCAACGAGCCAGCCAAATATCTCGTTGATCTGGAAACTTAATGAAGTATTCACTTAAGACTTTGGGTGCTAATACATCCACAACATCCCACCACGTTTTCGCATCCACCCAGCGATCGATTAACTCCGGAACACGCGCATCCCAAGATTTCTTCGCCTTCAACAAATATTCCATGGCGGCATATTGAAATTCGCGCTCCGGCAAAGCAAACAACTCCGAACAAACTTCGAACCAATCTTCCGCTTGCCCACATTGTTTATAAATATCCTTGAATACAAGCGCGCGCTCAGGCTTTTTAATCCCGATAAATGGATATTGATCCCGCATGTACCAGCGCATCCAATGCGCATTTTCGGGATTTTCTAAGGCATAAAATGCCTCTTTGATAGCAGATACAAAACCCATTAATTACTAAAATATAATTCTCCCTCAATCCCACTCGGCGTAACAACCCAAGTTGATGCATCAAAAGGTCTGTATTGAATATCTACAAAATTGATCTCATAGAAATTCTTCCAATTGAATTTCTCCCGATCCAGCTTCCGAACACGGTTTGCCGAGACATTCATCACTTCTAATTCGATGTGATTTTTTACTTGTAATAGACCAACGGGAATATTGATTTGATAAGGTAAAGACCAAACAAGCCCTAGCTCTTTTCCATTAATTTTTACACGAACCCAATCCCGGATTTTATCAAAATGTAAGACCTTCGCTTGTGGTATTTGCTCTGCTGACAAATCAAAATCAAAAGAATAAGTGCCCTTCCCCCAATAATCATGGGTGGATGAATCTTGAGTCCAAAATTGTAAGGATTCCATGGATTGCGCCGGCAAAACCTGTTGGGGAAAATTCAATTGGATTTTAGCCACAGGAACCAAAGGCGTAAAAACCTTAGCCACTGCTTCGGAAGGCATGGATTTCTTAACAGCAGGAATCGAGCGTACCAATAAACTCTGACCGGGTGCTAATTGTAGATAGAATTGCTTATCCTTTCGCAAGTTGGCTTTCTTAATTTCGCCTGTCATCGGATCCTCTAATTCAACACCGCCAGAAATTTTGGCAAATTGCACCATTCCATCGGAAAACTTATTCGAAAGGTTGGCGACAAAATACTGCGCGCCCGTTCCCGTTTTCTTTCGAATAAAGGAAATACCATAATCGGCAATACCTTCTCTAGTAACCTTGTAACGCTCGAGAATATTGATTGGATCCGAAACCCAATGCATCAATAATGTTTCCTTAGCTGCAGCCCAACGAGCTTTCTCATCCGCAGTCAAACCAAACGAATTAACCTGCAAAGGAAGGTGTTCCAGAAAATAAACTGGCAAGCCTTGCTTCACCCATTTGGCCCATAATTCCATTGTTTCAAGAGAAACAAAATGCGCGGCAGGAATTAACAAAACCTTGTATTCTAAACCGGATTTCGTTTTCCAAGTACGCTTGGGTGTCAACTGCAACCCAGCCATTAATTGGTCTGAAATATAATCTACCTGATAGCCTTTTTCTTGCATGTGCTCCGACCAGCGACCAAACGACGTATTCTTCATCCAATCACGGCTGTTTGCATGCAAATCCAAGGCATGCATTTTCCCTGTGCCATTTCGTTCATGCCAAATATCCTCCATCGGAAAATACATCAGCACATCCGAATCCGTCTGATGCGATTGCAACATTTTTTGACACGTTTCGATGTAGCGATTCAGCGCAGGCAAAGCTTCCCAAAAATGACTCTGCGGATTAAAATTTGTACTCGCATAAAACAACCAACCTGGCCACGCAACTTCCGGTGGCGAATAGGTTGCTCCATGAAAAAATAGGTGATTCACACCACCGATGAATACCTGATCCACCACGGGTTTTACCTGAGCTAGTGAAACTTTAAAGTGATTCCCGAGCCAAGTAGTTGTTTCGGATGATACCAATTTCTTGCCCGTCAAATTTGCAGCTGAGGAGGCTAATTTTAAATTCCGAACATCGGGTATACCAAACCGAATCGTATCATAATCCGGATCTACTTGATAACCTGGAATATCGAATGCTTTACTGCCAAAAAATTCTGTTTCGGGAATATCGACAGCCGCATATAAATCCAATAGATTCCCGGGGGATCCATGCGCCTGATCCCGACTCACAAAGCCCATTTGTTTGATCCATCCTGCGAAAGGCTGGGTAAATTCGGTCAATAACAAAGAAGAAAAAGTCCGATGGTAATCCGCCCAAATGGCATTTTCATCCTCCGATTCTGCTTTGGGTTTGGCTAAGACATCCAGATGTTTCCGTAAATCGTAGTGATTCAATTGCTCAAATGCTTCAAACAATTTTGGGGTATAATTTGCCCCATAAACTTCATACGAATCATTATACAAAGCACGCAAAGGAGCATGCGCTTGCTTCAGTAAAGGAATGAATTCAGACCGATAATGCTCAAAAGCGCTTTTGGAAAAATGGTCCATAACCAAGCCCTCCCCTCCCGGTGCTGCCCGTTTAACTTGTTGGCCCGTCCCCTTCTGCACCAACACATAAATCGTTGCACCTTTGGGCCCAGCAATGTATTGACTCAAATGTGCACTGATTAATTCTTGCTCAAAATTTCCATCCACGAACACCGAGGCCGCTTGTACGTCGGCATCAGGTAATTTATAGCTTTGATTTGCAACAATTTGAATGGATTCAATTTGGTAGCGTTTCGCGGCATCAGCGGCATTTATCGTAGGTCCACCAAGCGGCCAACCAGTTCCTAAAGTCATGTCGATCCCTAGGTGTAAGCGCTTTGCTTCTTTAAGTACGAAAGCAAATTTCTGTTTCCAGGCAGGGCCTAAGAAAGATAAAAATGCCGACTCGTAGCCTTTGGAACCATAAATAGGAATGATGTGAAGACCACCAAAACCCGCTTTGGCGAAAGACTCTAAATTATGTGTAATCCCTTTCTCGCTGACTGCGCTACCTGGCCACCACCAGTAAGCCCAAGGCTTAGAAGTAGAAAAAGCAGCAGGATCAGATGCTCCCGCTGCTTTTGTTAAAATCAATAAACATATAATTAGGTATGCGAATTTTCTCATAACCCGAATGTCGTTTTTTTAGACAAAACGACCTAACAAATTCTCTAAATATTCTTGTTTACCAGAGATCATGGCAGGCTCGCCAATCTCAACAGCAATTTGATATAAATCTTCTAATTTAAGCTTTCCAGCCTCAAAATCAGCACCTTTACCCGAGTTGAAGCTTGCGTAACGTGCCGCTTTTAAGCGATCCATTTCACCATGTTTCGCTAATTTATCCGCGATGATCAAAGAACGAGCAATTGTATCCATTCCACCAATGTGCGCATAGAATAAATCGGCAGCATCCGTTGAATTACGACGACGTTTCGCATCAAAATTGATACCGCCACCGGCTAATCCGCCTTGCTTCAAGATGATTGACATTGCTTCTGCCCACTCGTAAATATCCGTTGGGAACTGATCCGTATCCCATCCATTTTGATAATCACCTTTATTTGCGTCAATCGAAGCTAACATCCCTGCATCCGAAGCCACTTGGCATTCATGAGCAAATGTATGACCCGCCAAAGTCGCGTGGTTCACTTCTAGGTTTAATCCAAATTCAGATAACAAATCAAATTCGCGCAAGAAACCGATAACGGTTGCAGCATCGTAATCATATTGATGTTTGGTAGGCTCACAAGGCTTAGGCTCAATAAAGAATTTTCCTTTGAAACCATTGCGACGTGCATATTCCACGCAGGTATGCAACATACGAGCAAAATGTTCCCGCTCACGCTTCATGTCTGTATTTAACAAAGACATATAACCTTCACGACCTCCCCAGAACACATAACCATCACCGCCTAATTTGATTGTTGCATCAATGGCTCCTTTTAATTGAGCGCCTGCATGTGCGACAACTTCAAAGTTCGGATTTGTAGACGCACCGTTCATGTAACGCTCATTGGAGAACAAATTAGCCGTTCCCCACAATAATTTCACGCCACTTTCTGCTTGTTTTTTCTCAAAAATATCTGAAATGAATTTCACACGATCTGTAAATTCTTTTGGATCATTATGCCCTTCAATCGCATCCACATCGTGGAAACAATAAAATGGTGCACCAATTTTCGTAATGAATTCGAATGCAGCATCTGCTTTATCAGCGGCACGTTGGCGTTCATCCGAAGCGACATCCCAAGGATAATGATGCGTACCTGGACCAAAAGGATCTGCGCCATCTCCACAAAAAGAATGCCAATAAGCAATGGCAAAACGTAAATGTTCTTTCATGGATTTTCCAGCAATGATTCGGTTCTCGTCATAGTACCGAAATGCTAATGGGTTATCCGATTCTGGGCCTTCAAATTTAATTTGATCGATGCCTTTGAAATATTCTTTTTGTCCAATTAATACGCTCATGTGATTCGCTAAAAAGTATTGTAATTTGCTTGATAAGGCTCAAAACTACGAATTCTCCGCATGATTCCAAACGCTTTGAAATATTTTTTTAGCATAGTATAGCACAGCTAAGTATATACTAATGATACGATTCTAAATTGTTTTTTCTATTTTTGGAAAACATTACTTCATTTATGTATAAACTTATCAAACTTAGTTTGTTGATAATCATCGCATTACCAACATTTGCTCAAACGGCATTCAATGCCAACGGTCGTTTCGAACAATTGGAATCGACCTTACCTACTCCTAATTCGTATCGTACTGCGAGTGGTTCACCCGGAAAAGATTATTGGCAGCAACGTGCTGATTACGATATCAAGGTAGAATTAGATGACATCAATAAAAAAATCACGGGTACGGAGACGATTACGTATTTCAATAATTCTCCAGATGAGTTGCCCTATTTGTGGATTCAATTAGACCAAAACTTATTCGAGAAGAACGCAGCCCGCAAAACGGCGGCAACGGGAGAAATTAAGAATGGCATCAGTGCAGCTACATTCAAAGAATTGACAGATCCAAAGGAATATGGTTATAAGATTACAGCGGTAAAGGACATCAAAGGGAATCCTTTGCGTCATACGATCAACCAGACGATGATGCGCATCGATTTGCCTACACTGGTAAAATCAGGCGGATCGGTTAGCTTCAACATCGACTGGAATTATTTGATTACGGAATATTATGGTCGTTCAGGCTATGAGTTTTTTGCCAAAGATGGCAATGCAAATTATTTCATCGCGCATTGGTTCCCACGCATGGCAGTTTACAATGATGTGTATGGCTGGCAGCACAAGCAATTCATGGGTCAAGGAGAATTCACCTTGAACTTTGGTAATTATAAAGTAGCCATTACGGCACCAAACGATATCGTTGTAGGGGCTGGGGGTGAATTATTAAACCCGAATCAGGTGATGTCGGCAACGCAATTAAAGCGTTGGGAAAAGGCCAAAACTGCCACGCGCCCTGTGGAGATTGTGACGCAAGCAGAAGCTGAGGCGGCAGAAAAAGGAAAGCCAACGGGCAAAAAGACTTGGATTTTTAAGGCCGACAATGTGCGGGATTTTGCATTCACAGCTTCGCGTAAATTCATTTGGGATGCACTGCAAGTAGAAGTAGAAGGAAAGAAAGTGTGGGCGATGTCCTATTACTCGAAAGAGGGAAATCCACTTTGGGGAAAATATTCAACCATGGTGGTAGCGCATACTTTGCGTTCATATTCGAAAAGAACAGTTGCCTATCCATATCCGGTAGCGATTTCATGCCACGCGACCTTAGGTGGCGGGATGGAATATCCGATGATCTCCTTTAATGGCGGTCGGCCAGAAGCGGATGGGACCTACACGGAAAACGTGAAAAACGGCATGATCGGTGTTATTATTCATGAAGTAGGACATAACTTCTTCCCGATGATCATCAACTCGGATGAGCGTCAATGGTCTTGGATGGATGAAGGTTTGAATACTTTTTGCCAATATTTAGCAGAGCAAGAATGGGATCGTAATTTCCCAGCACGCCGTGGAGAACCACAAAACATAGTGCCTTACATGCGTTTGGATTCGAAGAATCAAGTACCCATTATGGCCAACTCGGAGAACATCATGGACTTCGGGAATAATGCCTACGCAAAACCGGCAACGGCGTTGAATATCTTGCGCGAAACGGTGATGGGACGTGAATTATTTGATTATGCGTTTAAAGAATATGCGCGTCGTTGGGCTTTTAAACAACCGTATCCGGCCGACTTTTTCCGTACTTTGGAGGATGCATCGGGTGTGGATTTAGATTGGTTCTGGCGTGGATGGTTCTATGGCACAGAGCCGGTGAATCAATCGATTGAAACGGTTGAATGGTTTGGTGTAGACACCATGGATCCAGTTGCTAAAAAGGCGACAGAGCGCGCAACGGCTGATGCTAAGCGTCAAACAATGTCTAATATTCGCAACAAGACTGACATCAAATCAACTGTTGTGGAGGAAAACCCCGATTTAACGGATTTCTACAACACTTACGATCGTTTTGCAACAACAGATGCGGAGAAGAAAAAATACCAAGAATATTTAAGCGGCTTGTCGGAAGACGAACGCAAATTAGTCGCGGAAGGGAAAAACTTCTACGTGGTTAATTTCAAGAATAAAGGGGGGTTACCGATGCCCGTGATTGTGAAATTGAGCTATGATGATGGGACAGATGAGGTGTTGCGTTTCCCAGCGGAAGTTTGGCGATTGAATGATGTGCAGGCGAAGAAAATCATACCTACTTCGAAGAAGGTGGTAAAGTGGACACTTGATCCATTCTATGAAATTGCCGACATCGATACGGATGACAACTCGTATCCTCGTGAGCCGGCACAACCAACACGTGTTCAGCTTTTCAAAGCACAGCCGCGCAGCTACGGCGGAGGCCAAAATCCTATGCAGGAGGCTCAAAACGCAAAAAAATCAGGAGCTGTTACTGGTTCAAAGAACTAGCGAGGGGGTAAACGCTGACGGGGTTAAAAACCCCGTCAGCGTTAGGCAAATTTGTCTAAATTTCTCGAAAATCGAATAAGAAAAACTGATAATCCTTATCAGTAACCTGATAAAAAAAAGCCCGATTAGCGATCTAATCGGGCTTTTTGCTTCTTATTCCGATTCCACAAAATCCAATAAACTTAAATCTAATTTTGTATTCGATTTTCCTCTAAAGTACATCGGGGCAAATCGGTAACCAAAAATAAGGTCTGATAAAGCATAGGAATTCCGTGCCATGACTGTTGACGAATACACCTCATCGAAACCGATTAGCAATGCACTAACCTCGGGTTGCAAAGCTTGAATATCTTCCTGAGATAAGCCCCAGAAAGGACTTTTTTCATTGATCGGATGGACAATCGTCCAGTTTAAGACCAAGCTATCAACATGCGAACGCTCCAATTCCAAATTGTAAAACCGGTAATTTCCCTCCGGACTAAACAAACGTGCACTTACCTTGATTTCAACATTGGTCAAAATATGATCATCCTTAAAGCCCACTAGTCGAAACATCAAAGCCTTCCCACCCTCGTAATTAGTCAACAACATTTTCTCCGAAAATCGCACAAAGGAACGTGGTCGAGAAAAGCGACCATAGAGTAAACCGGCTGCAATGGCGAAAGACAAAAAGCCAATCAACGATTCAATCGCGGCAATCCAGTTGGTCAATTCCCCCACGGGATTCACGCGACCGTAGCCAACCGTCGTAAAAGTCTGCGTACTAAAAAAGAATAATTCCTTTATACGCGAAAAACTATGTTCACTATCCACCCCTTCTAAACCCGATGGACCAGCAAGCCAGTACAAGAGCGTGAAAAAGCAATTCATCACGAAATAGGCATTAAAAATTACCAAAATAAATCGCCAGCGAGGCATCGTCAGCATGCTATGGTAACTACTCACGCGCGTAAAAAATGGGATACCTAGGCGCTGAATATTAAAGGTCCCATCCCGGTTGACCATTCGACCACCCATTTGGGAAGCCTTATCCCCGAATCCCGTATCTTGATTATTTTGACTCATTTATATGACGATTAATTTCACAGAAGCTATCAACAAAACCAAAGCTAGTATCCAACGAACTGACTGATTTGAGGCGATCTGAGCACCCCAGCGAGCACCTAGCATACCGCCAAACAAAGCACTTGCAATCCAATAGATCAAGGAATCATCCAAAGCAATCCAATGCTTAATTCCCGCTAATCCTGCGACTGAATTAACAAAAATAAACAAGGCTGACACAGCAGCCGCTTCCTTTAAGCTCGACCATCGCATCAACAATAACACGGGACTTAAAATAATTCCACCCCCAATGCCAATCATCCCGGACAACAATCCAATCCCCGCGCCGAATGCCAACGCGATGGGAATCGACAAAGAACGATTTGTTACATCCTTAAAATTGGCCATCATTCGAATAATCGCAATCAACAGACAAGCACCTAAAATTCGTTTATAATTCGCATCGCTTAGCACAAACTGAGCCCCTAAGTAGGACATCGGAATGGACGTCAGCGCAAACGGCCAAAATAATTCAAATCGAAAATATCCTTTTTTATAAAACTGATAAAAGGCGAGCAAGGAAACGCCTAAATTCAAAATCAACGCTGTTTGCTTCATCACAGCAGGAGCCACTGCAAAAATGGCTAGAACTGCCAAATATCCAGATGCCCCTCCGTGCCCCACAGAGGCATACAAAAAGGCCATCACACCCAGTAACGCCAATAATATCCAAAAGTCCATTAAACGCGTAAATAAATTAATAATTTCTCCCAATCTGGTACACGAATCCGCTCCGATTTTAAGCGCGCTACCGGAACTTGCTTAATCTTTTCAAACAATCGAATGTAATATTCAAAGGCCAACAAGACCCCCTTTTTCGCTTTAATAGGCAAATTTTCTATACCGCGTAAACCCGCATCAAAATCTGCCTGAATGTCGGCTTCAATTTCTTTTTTCTGCAAATCCGTGAATTGTTCGTAATCAATACCCGGAAAATATACCCGACCACGATCTTCAAAATCCGATTTAATATCACGAAGAAAGTTAATCTTTTGGAAAGCCGAACCTAAGGCACATGCATCAGGCTTCAGCCGCTCATATTCGGATAAATCGCCCGCACAAAAAACCCGCAAACACATCAAACCAACGACCTCCGCTGAACCATAAATATACTGTTTGTATAGCGCCTCATCATAATCCCGATCCGACAAATCCATCTCCATCGAATACAAAAAGGCATCGATCAACTCGCGTTCCATGTGATACGTATTCACAGCCCACTGAAATGAATGAAGTATGGGATTGAGACTAATCTTCTCCTCTATCGCCTGGTAAGTATCTTGTCGGAAGCGCGTTAAGAGCGAAGCCTGATCTTGTCCGTAAAAAGTATCCACAATCTCATCTGCCAAACGCACAAATCCATAAATCGCATAAATCGCCTCATGATACTCCTTGTCCAATGTTCGAATTCCCGACGAAAAAGAAGTGGAATAGGCTTGCGTCAATCGCTTACTCGCATCCAATGAAACCTGTAAATATAAATCCATGCTGCGTTTAGTTCAATAATTTATCTACTTCCTTCGCGACCACAATACCCGAAATTAATGATGGCGGAACTCCTGGGCCAGGAACAGTCAATTGGCCCGTATAAAACATATTTTTCAAATGCTTATTTTTCAAACTTGGCTTTAAAATAGCCGTCTGCATTAAGGTATTCGCAAGTCCGTAGGCATTCCCCTTAAATGCATGGTAATCACCCATAAAATCTTGGTGTGCATAAGAACGTTTATAAACAATTGAATCCCGAATCGATACACCACAAAATTGCTCCAAACGATCCATCAATTGATCAAAATACTGTTCTCGAACTTCCTGGGTATCTTCCAAATTAGGGGCAACGGGAATCAACAAAAATAAATTTTCACAACCTTCAGGTGCAATAGAAGGATCCGTCACAGATGGCGCAGACGCATAAAACAAGGGATCAGATGGCCACATCGGATCCGTGTAAATTTCATGGGAATGAACCGAGAAATCGCGATCAAAAAACAAATTATGATGCTTTAAGCGAGGCAAACGCTTATTAATACCTAAATAAAACAACAGCGATGAGGGTGCCATGACACGCTTATCCCAATAAGCCTCGTCATAATTGCGATGGGCATCGCCCAACAAAGTCTCGACATGGTGATAATCGGCACTTGCGACAACAGCATCAGCAGTTAGAATTCCTCCAGCAACCTTTACCCCCTTCACCTGACCAGCCTCGATCGCAAATCCTGTTACTTCTGAGTTATATTGAATGTTAACACCCTTGGAAATGGCTAAATCTACCATTCCTTGGACAATTTTATGCATCCCTCCCATGGGATACCAAGTACCCAATTTGATTTCCGCATAATTCATTAAGCTATACATCGCCGGCGTATTTTGCGAAATGGCCCCCAAAAATAAAATGGGAAATTCCATCAATTTCAACAAGGTCTCCGACTTGAAAAATTTGCGTACATGCGAATAAAAGGAAGAAAACACATCCATCCGCAGGGCATCCACGAGAATGCGCAAACTTAAAAATTCCGTTATTTTCACGGAAGGCTTCCAGACAAATTCCTGAATACCCACCTTATACTTATAGGCCGCTTGATCCAAAAACCGATCCAAAGCGTTTGCCGCACCCGGCTCTATCGATTCGAATAATTCGCGCAATGCACCATAATCAGCTGGCATATCGACAACCTCTTTATCAGAAAGTATCACACTATATGAGGGATCTAAGCGCTTTAGCGTGTAATAATCGGCAGTTTTCTTACCAAAACGAGCAAAATAATTGTCGAAAATATCAGGCATCCAATACCAACTTGGTCCCATGTCGAAGGTAAAACCCTTTTCCTGAAACACCCGCGCACGACCTCCTGCCTGTTCATTCTTCTCTACGATTGTTACCTCGTAACCTTTGTTGGCAAGCTCCGTTGCCGTAGACAAGCCCGAGAATCCCGCACCTATTACAATGACTTTTTTATTCTTCATGCTAAACAAATATACTAAAAACTGATAAGCTTTTGGCAAAAGAAAAAGTCAGATAAAATCTGACTTTTTGCTCCATCTTCTGTTAACCAAAAAACTAATTATTACAATATGAATTCACTTAGGCATACATGCTTAAATGACTTTTTAAAGTCTTTCGAGCAATGTGGATCCGATTTTTTACCGTACCGATTGGCAAATTCAACTCTTCCGCAATCTCATGGTATTTAAACCCTTCGAAATACATCAAAAAAGGAACTCGGTACATTTCTTCCGTATGACGTAAGGCTAAGGAAATATCTTCGTTCATAAAAGAGCGTTCCGCACCATTTAATTGGATGGAATCTGATGAGTTGATGTAGTGTAAATTATCTGTTGTGTCGATGAACGTATTCCGACGAACCATTCGCTGGTATTGCGTGATGAATGTGTTCTTCATGATCGTAAACAACCAGGCTTTCAAATTTGTCCCGTCTGAATATTTCTCACGATTTGTAAATGCTTTTACTAAGGTGTCTTGAACTAGGTCGTTGGCGTCATCCCCATCGCGTGTTAAGCGCAATGCAAAGGGCTTCAAAAACTTCGAAAAAGTACCTACCTGATATGAAAACTCTAAAGCTGTCATGTTTTTTTGCTTTTTGTGTTTAACAAATTTACCAAAAGATTAAACAAAACAAATAATTGTTTAATATTTTTCAAAATAAATTAAACAAAATTTCATCGACATGCATTTGCTGTTCGTCGGCTATTTCGTTGCATTAGTCAACCATGGCATGTATATATGTGATTTTGGAGCTATATTTAACCTTTTGAACATAATTAATGCTTCGTAGAATTTTCTTCTTGTTAACGTTTATGACTTGGGCTCATTGTGCATGGGCACAAAGTAATTGTTCATGTACATTAGAAGGAAATGTCACTTCAAAAGAGAATAAAGAATCCATTCCTGGCGCAAATGTCTACTTAAAAGGAACAAATAAATACGCGATATCAGACAAAAAAGGCTTTTTCCGAATCACAGCCCTCTGCCCCGGCAATTATATCCTTATCTGCCAAATGAGTAGTTTTGATGCAATCGAAATTCCCATTTCAATCAATGATGAAGTACGTCACCAAGAGAATTTCCGATTAGAAAGCCATGATGAACACCTGCAAGAAGTAGTTGTCAGCGGGAAAAAAACAGAAACTAGCGCACAATTACGGGGAAATCTCAGCAAAGAGGAACGCGCTGAACGCGATGGACTCAGCCTTGGCGAAATGATGCGCGGCATCAGCGGTGTTCAAAGTTTACAAACAGGAAGCACCATATCAAAACCCGTCATCCATGGCATGCACTCTTCACGTGTCATCATACTAAATCAAGGGATAAGACAAGAAGGCCAACAATGGGGAAGTGAACATGCTCCGGAAATTGACCCATTCGTATCCAAAAATATTCAAGTAATTAAAGGTCCAGGTGGCTTACGCTATGGTGGAGATGCGATCGGAGGAATTGTCATGATGGAACCCGATGCCCTACCAGATACGGCGGGAATTAAAGGGGAAATTCAATCCATTTACTTTTCAAATGGCCGACAAGGCGTTATTTCGGGCTCTTTACAAGGGGGCATCACAGCTAACAAAGGCTGGGGATGGCGCATTCAAGGTACATTGAAAGATGGAGGAAATATTCAAACAGCCAATTACTACCTCGCAAACACAGGTGTGCAGGAGCAAAATTTTTCCGCGGCTGTTGGCTTCAAGAAGAACAAATGGTCGAGCGATCTATTTTTCAGTCATTTCCATTCCGTAATCGGCATCTATCTAGGTTCACACATCGGCAATGTCAATGACCTTGAAAATTCCATTGCACGTACCCGACCATTTCAGGCATTTACCCCCTTACAATTTAGTCGGGAAATTGACCGCCCCAACCAAGATATCACCCATAGTTTAGGGAAATTAAAGACACAATATCAATTGACGAATGGGCGAGCTATTCGATCGACATTGGCATTACAAAACGATGAAAGACTAGAATTGGATGTCTTACGAGCAGGGAAAAATATCAATAACCTGCAATTCTTATTGCGGACATTCAATGGTGAAATACTACTCGATGAATCGAATGCTAACCAATTATGGAAGGGGCAATTTGGGATAAACTTCCAGCTCCAAGGAAATGTCACGTCCGGAAAAGATGTAGCAAACCCAACCCTTACGACGAGTCTTTTACCTAATTATTTCCAAAACGCTTTTGGCCTGTTTGCTATCGAACGTTTAGTGAAAGAAAAATACGAATTGGAATTAGGCCTACGCGTCGATGAAAAAACGATTGATGTTCACCGACCTAAATCGAACTATTCGAATATCATTTATCGCAATGCCAACCACTACTTGGGACTTTCAGGAAGTCTAGGACTGAAATATCATTGGACTGAAAAATTAGAAAATCACCTCATCCTCGCGCGAGCATTCCGAGCGCCTGGAGTCAATGAACTCTTTTCGTATGGTGTTCACCACGGAGCGGCGGCATTTGAAATAGGCGATCCTGGACTCAAGGGAGAAACCGCTTACAACCTGAGCTTAAATACAATTTATGCGCCCAAAAATCTTCAAATTGAGCTCGGCCTATACAACAATTACATTCAAAACTTCATTTACCTGAGACCCTTAGTTAACAATGGAGAAGCCGTCTATTTCACCACCGTGCGAGGAGCATTTCCGGCTTTCGCCTACGAACAAATTAACGCCATTTTTCAAGGAGTTGACGCACAAGTGAATTACCAAATCAGCCCTAAATTGTCATTCCAACAGAAATCAAGCATTGTACATGCTTTTGACGTAAGCCACAATTTCACTTATCTGGTTAATATCCCTGCTAATCGATTTGAATACACCCTTAGCTATCGCTGGATGCAAGAAAAGCAATATGTAAGTGTGGGCCTTGTTCAAGTAAGCGAACAAACACGTGTGGAACCCGGATCCGATTATGCTGTACCTCCGAAAGGCTACCAATTGGTTCAGGCCAATTGGGGAATCAGTTTAAAGAAATTCGACATTGGATTACGCATCAGCAATGCATTCAATACAGCATACCGCGATTACTTAAACCGCTTCCGTTATTTTGCGGATGACCAAGGTCGGAATATAAGTTTACGCGTGCTATATAAAATCTAACGTCGCAACCAGCTTTCTGGATTTTGATGTTGGGTATTTTTCCACACTTGGAAATTGATTTCAGAAGTTCCATCCTCATCTGAAGCAACAGACCCAATTCGTTGGCCCGTTTTCACCTTTTGTCCAGCACTGACAGATACATTAGCCAATTTACTGTACACTGTGAAATACTCCCCATGCTGAATGGCAACCACCATGTTAATCCCGGGAATATTTTGAACCGTAGCAACCACGCCATCATAAACCGAATGAACTGGAGATCCAGCCGATGTCTGAATATCAATTCCATTGTTATTCACCATAACCCCTTTCAAAACAGGATGTTTATGCACGCCAAAATGATCTGAAATAAATCCCGAAGGCACAGGAAAAGGCATCCGACCACGTAAGGCGGCAAATGAACTCGCTAATCTTGCCTCATCCGCATTCATGTAATAGGTATTCGAATTCAGGGCAGGTTCCTCCACTTTCGCTACAGGAGCAGCCTCCTCTTTTTTCGGTTTTGCTACTTCTTTTTTCTCAACACGCGCTTCCAATTTCGCCTCTTCTTTCGACTCCCCAGCTGTCGGCTTTTCATATTTCTTCACCATCCCCTCCTCTAATTTCGGTTTCGGCAAAGCAGGCTTATTCACTTCTAATTTACGCGCTTGAGCCGCCATACGTAATTTACGCTCACGTTCCATCGACTTCTGAATCTCCCGCTGAACAATGCCTGCGATCAAATTATCCAATTTCCGAATCGCTAATTTCTTACGCTCTAATTCCGTACGAAGCTTCTTTTCTTGTTGGGTCAAAACCGTCACCACCTTCGTCTCTTTTGTTTTTAACACTTCGAGTGTTGCTTTCTCCTTCTCCTTCTCAACTAAGACCTTTTTCTCTTCATTCTTTTTGAAAACCACTTGCTGCTTCTTCGTCATCAAATCCTGACGCGTTTCAAAAATTTTATGGGCTTGTTGTTTCCGGTTCGTCGTAAAATGACGCAAGTAATCAAAGCGACGTGTAAACTCACCCAAGTCCTGGGATAATAACAAGAAACTGATTTTATTTGAAACAGTCGAAACCTTTTGCGCCTCATACAACATAAGTGCATAGTTTTTCTTCAAGCGCTCCAACTTCGCAGCTAACACATCACTTTCGTGCGTTAATTTGGACGCCTCGGCGGCCAAAAGCTCTTGGTTTTCATTCAATACATTGATCTGTTTTTTCTGAACAACAATCTGCTCTTTCAAGACATTCAACTTTCCAATCGATACATTTTTCTTTTTCGATGTACGGGAAATAATCGAATTCAACTCCTTGATTTTTGCCAAGTTGTCCTTCTTTTGCTGCTCCAATTGCGTCTTCTTATCCACTTGTCCCCAAGCCACAAAAACACCTAACAAACAAATAATTAAACTGATATAGCGCATTACTTTTTCAAAAATTTAGCCGGAAGTCGAAATGGAAATTCAAGTGGTGTTTCCAGCAACTCCACTTTCGAATATTTAATTTGAATGACCGTTGTCACTCGCTTGTCTTCCTTGTTCTTCACATCCAAAGTTATTTGGCTTGAAAAAGGGAAAATAACTTGATTCAAATTCGTAAACTCCTCAAAATCTAAAGTTAATTTATTACTCGATGGTTCATCACGAACCAATAATTTCTTCAATTTCCTATTCGGTCCCACCATGTTATCAATCTTGATTCTACCCGAATCTTGCTTGATAATGATATTCTCATTTTCCCGAATAACCCTTGAATTATTCTTCTTAAATGGCTGATTCCCGACGATCAAGGACTGCAACATCCGATAATCAATTCGAAAACCCATCACAGTACTTAGGCTATCATAGGTCAAATTATAATACTCGCCACTGATCTTTTGGTAAAACTGCACACGATCTTGACTAAACAAACCCGTCGCGCCCGTCAAGCCGGCCTGCGAAATATTCACCCAAATGATGCTGTCTTTCTTAACGCGAATATCTACGGAATAATTGTCTGTGTTATTTCCAGATTTCCATGCGACCCGAGATTTCGCCTTTAAATAGGTAAAAGCCAAATCCTCCACCGATTCTTTGGAATCTTGCTCTTCTGTGGCAACAATCGGCTCTGGAATCAATTGCGGAACGCTATCTGGCAAAGAAACTACCCGAACGGTATCTACTTGATTTTCTTGTGCAACCTGAACGACAGAACTCGATTTACAAGCCTGCACGAACACAAAAACCATAAAGAGTAGAACGAAACGCGTCATAATTAATTTGATATACAAAATTATCTCAATTTTCGACAATTTGCTTCATCTTGATTTTTTTATCAAGTAATTGGTTGGCATTTGGCAAAGCAACGGCCTTCTTCCAACTCTCCACGGCTTCTTTTATTCTCCCTAGCCGGAACATGGCATCACCATGATGCTCCCAGACCGCTGAACTTTGGGATTTTTCATCCGCGACTGCCAAACTTAAATAATGTAAAGCCTCCTCGTATTTTCCTTGCTGATACAACACCCAAGCATAGGTATCCAAATATGTACCCTCGGCAGGAAACTTTTCAACCAATTGCTTTGACATCATAGCCGCTTTTTCCAATCGCTCCTTCCGCAATGACAGGTAATAACTATAATTGTTCAACACATGCTCATCGGTCGGATTCAAAGCCAATACCTTATCAAATGCGACATCTGAATCTTTAGGTCTACCAACTGCATGATACACATCGCCCAACATGGAAAACAACTGTACATTCCAATTATCGGTTGGCTTAATAATGCCCCGGGCAATTTCCAAATACCGCAAAGCATCGGGGTTATTCCCTTGTAAATAGCGTGCGAAGCCCAACTGGAAGTTCAAAAATCCTTGCAATGGAAAAGCCTTCAATGCCTCCGCAGCATGTGTGGCAGCACTATCCACCGCATTTAATTCAAAATCTAACTGAATAATCCTAGCCCAAACTTCATATTTAGGTTCCCCCATGCGCGCGGCGCGCAAATAAAATTTTTGACCTTCTTCAAGTTTGGAAGCACTCACATAAAGGTCACCCTGAATAGCTAAAAAGCGAGGTTCATCGGGATAAATTGCCAACCAATGCGTCGCCATCTGATTGGCCTGTTCCCATTTGATTGGATCATCGATCAATTCAAAAACTTTCATGGTGACTTGAGCTACCATTGAAGGCAACACTTCATGATCTTCGGCCGCTCTGCGCAGTTGGACGAGTGATGAGTCAAAATTCTTTTGGTGTAGATATCCGTTCGTAAGCAACAAAGCCAATTGACCTTGTGAAGGATATTGCATTTGCAAAGCAAGTAAATTAGTCCGGACTGAATCCACTTGGCTCAAATCCCAGGCAACGTCCATTTGATCCCAAGTTAAAATCTGCTCTTCATCATCCATGTCGATGAGTCGCTTGCCCGCCAGTAAGGCCTTCATCAATTGATTTTGTTTCAAGTAAATAAATTCCTTCGTTCGAATGATGGCAGGATATTCGCCCACATAATGATCCGCGCGATCCAAGGCTTGCAGGGCAAGATCACCCTGTTCAGACCAAACGTATGCCTGAGCAAGTAACAAATTTACTTCAGGCTGTGACTCATCATATTGACCTAATTTTGTCAAGCATGCAATCGCTTCCGAAATCTGCTTATCGGCAAGCAATTGTTCAGCAAAAAACAACCCATAATCAAGGGAATATGGCGACAATTCATGCGCTTTTCGGGCGTGTACCAAAGCACTTTTCGGATTCTTTTCTGCGAGGTAAGCTTTGGCGAGGTAAAATGAGAGCGCAGGTTCATTTGAAATAACCGTTGCCAAACTCTCCCAAACCAATATTGCTTCGGAATAATCCTCTTTGATATAATGACGCATCCCCTCCTGAAAAAGCGCTTCCTGGCCCGTTTTCGATTGAATTAACTTTTTGCCTTGGGCTAAAGCAGGGCTTAAACCAACCAATGCTGTCATAGCAAAACCGACGATCACTCGACAAAGATATTTTGCTGTTTGACCAGACATTATTCTTTTTATTTAGGTAGGGATAGAAGTTGTTTGTTCAATAAATCTAGCCAAATTTTAGCTCCTCGTTGATTCCAGTGCGAATCAGATTTAAAGAAGTTCTGTTTCGCTTGTTGCTTTAATTCATCCGTTGGATTAACAAAATGGATACTACCCACTTTATTTTCCAGACGAGGTATAAATTGATTGTATGATTTATCTTCGGTAGCTAAAACAGAAACAGGATTAGGAATAAATGAAAAGATCACTTCATCAAACCCCATTTTTTTAGCATAATCCTCAATTTGACGCATGTTTTGAACCAATTCGGCTAAACGCATCTCAGAAACAACCTGAAAAGAACTTCCATCAGCAACAGAATCAACTGTTTGATCTAAATAAAGGAAGTCCTTCGACTTTGCCAATTTCACACCGGCTGGCTCACGACCAAATAAACTTAAATTCAATTCAGCTTTCAACTCTTTGAATTTAGAGAACAAAGCCAAATCAAAAAGGGCAAACGATAAATTTTCCTCTAAGGTAGGATGATAAAGGATTTGCTTGATCGATCTATTAATTTGGGCAAATACCGACTTATTTTGAATAACCTCAGGCTTTTCAAAAATGGCAGCAACACGCTCTTTATACATTAAGTTTAACACATTCCGCTCGACGGACTCAACCAACAAAACTCGTTTTGTTCGTGCTTGGGTGAATTTAAATGTTACTTCAGGCGAATGGTCCCATTTAAAAAACTGAATAGAATTTACACGCTCAAAATAAGCTGGAATAATTTCGAAAGAGCTGTAGAAATAACTGTCCCCAATCACATACAATGAAATATCTTTTTGCTTTGAAATTAACTCATCAGGACGAACAGCTGACACATCTTTTATGTACTTGAAATTTGACAAATAAGATATTCCATACAAATCGCCATAAAGATACTTGTCGGAGCCCAACAAACTATTCGGTTGATACCGAGCATGTGTTAACCACGACATTCCGCTTTGGGAGCTGCTAACCATTAGCAATCCGGCACATAAAACAAACACCAAAACAGCGAGTAATTTTTTCATCAAAACTGAAAATAAATAAACTGTTTCAAACTAAATACACCGAAAAAGTAAATGATCGCGACTAAAAAAGGGAGTAGAAATACAAAATATTGAGAGCGAATATTCCGTAGAGCCAAGCCTTTAAAATCCCAATAATATAACCCAAAAACTAATAAAATACTGAACAAAACCTCATTTGAATTCATACCCAACAAACTGTTTGAAGGTAAGTCAAAAATAAGTTGCTTGAAATACGCTTTAATTTCCGAGAAATGAACTAAGCGAAAAAATACCCAAGCTAGACTAACCAAACTAAATGTTAATACCCGATAGAAAATCCCACGAATTAAACCATCCGCGTAATTTGCTGCTAATTGAGGAAAAAACCGATTAAGCGTGAATCCAATTAATTGAAAAATACCATGCAAGAAGCCCCAAATGATAAAATTCCAACTCGCGCCATGCCACAAACCTGAAACTATAAAAACAAGCATGATATTAAAATACCATTTGGGCACGGAAACACGATTCCCACCTAAACTAAAGTAAACATAATCTTTGAACCAAGTTGATAGCGAAATGTGCCAGCGACGCCAAAAATCAGGAATAGACTTAGCGGCATAGGGTGCATTAAAATTATCCATCAACTTAAATCCCATCACGCGAGCCGCTCCAATCGCTATATCAGAGTACCCAGAAAAATCGCAGTAGATCTGGAAAGAATAAAAAAATGACGCCAATAACAGTTGACCGCGGGAGTGTGTCCCAACTGAAGCGTAAACCGAATCCACGAGAATCGCTAATCGGTCGGCAATGACCACTTTTTTAATCAAGCCTTCCATCATCTGCATAATACCCGCTCTCACTCGGACACTATCCCAAACATGTCGCTCATAAAATTGATGTAATAAATTCTGTGGTCGTTCAATAGGTCCAGCGACTAATTGCGGATAGAACATGACGTATAGACTATAAATGCCAAAATTCCGCTCAGCTTTTTGGTTGCCACGATATACCTCAATCGTATAGCTCATCGCTTGGAAGGTATGGAAGGACAAACCAATCGGCAATAAGATGGATAGGCTTGGTAAGTGAACTTCCCTACCAAACAAATAGGCTAAATGATAAACATTATTCGCAATAAACCCATAGTATTTGAATATTGCTAACACGCCTACGTTCGCAATCAAGCTAAACGCTAAAAATAGTTTTTTAGCGCGCCCTTCAAACTTTTCCAAATAAATCCCCGCCCAATAATCAATGATAATTGTCACCAATAAAATAACCAAATAGATTGGAACAAATGCCATATAAAAATAGCAAGATGCCGCAAGCAATAAAATCCAACGGAAACGGTGCGCCAATAAAAAATAGGCGGACGTAACAATTCCAAAAAACACCAAAAACTGCAAGGAATTGAATACCATTAGCTATTAGTTGATTTTCTGAATTTGGGCAAATAATGTGGCATCATCCATCACAAGCTCAGATTTTTCACCCGCTAATGCCGGCGAAATCGTAATACTTAAAGCCTGAACTTCTTGTTGAATATACGCTCCAAAAACCTGAATGCTTTCCATCCACGCTGCAGGACCTTCTTCCACATGAATCGCGATCTTATCTACGACATCAAAACCTGAATCCTTCCGCAAATTCTGAATACGATTCACAAATTCCCGGGCCATTCCCTCCTGAACCAATTCCGGAGTTAAGGTATTATCCAAGGCAATGGTCAAGCCACCTTCCGATGCGGTTAAGTAGCCTGGCATATCTTCTGTTACGATTTCGATGTCAGCTAAAGCAATCTCAAAACCGTGCAAGTTCGCCGAACCGGAAGTTTCAATCTGCGCCAAATCACCTGAACTCATTCCTGTAATAACTTCAGCAACAGCCTTCATATCTTTCCCAAATTTCGGACCCAAGGCCTTGAAATTAGGTTTTACTTTCTTGCTTAATACGCCGGATGCGTCGTCGAGGTAATTCACCAACTTCACATTCACCTCCGACTTAATCAAATCCTCTACCTTACGAATTTGCTCACGGGCAGATTCTTGTAGAACAGGAACTAAGACCTGTGCTAGTGGTTGGCGTACTTTCAATTTATGCACCTTACGGATCGAGTGAACCAAAGAACAAATGCGTTGTGCCATGTCCATGGATGCTTCTAAATCAGCATTTTGCCAAGAAGGATTTACTTTTACAAAATCCGTTAAATGTACCGAGGTAGCTCCCGTTAAATTCTTGTACAACCAATCTCCATAGAAAGGAGCGATCGGTGACATCAATTGTGCCACTGTCGTCAGACAAGTATGCAAAGTCTGATATGCAGCAGCTTTATCTGCTGAAATCCCTTGGTTCGTATCCTCCGGATTCCAGAAACGTCGGCGTGACAAACGAACATACCAGTTGGACAAATGATCACATACAAAATCCTGCACCGCACGGCCGGCTTTAGTTGGCTCATAGGTCGCATAAGCCTCGTCAACCTCAGCGATTAGACTGCTTAATTTCGACAGGACCCAACGGTCTAATTCCGTTAAATCGGCCATATTAACACCCTTCGAATCCGGCGTAAATCCGTCCAAATTCGCATACATGGCAAAGAAATTATAGGTATTTGTTAGCGTACCAAAGAACTTATTACGCACTTCCGTAATTCCCGCTAAATCAAATTTCAAGTTATCCCAAGGTTGCGCATTGGTAATCATGTACCAGCGCGTAGGATCCGCTCCGTATTTAGAAAGCGTATCAAATGGATCAATCGCATTGCCCAAACGTTTGGACATTTTATTGCCATTTTTATCCAAGACTAAACCAGTCGAAACCACATTTTTAAATGCCACCGATTCTTCCACCATCGCCGAAATCGCATGGAGCGTAAAGAACCATCCACGCGTTTGGTCCACCCCTTCTGAGATGAAATCTGCCGGATAAGACTGTTTGAAAATTTCTTGATTCTCGAATGGATAATGCCATTGTGCGAAAGGCATCGCACCCGAATCGAACCACACGTCGATCAAATCTGCCTCACGTGCCATGACAACACCTGAAGGGCTTAACACAAAGATATTATCCACATAGGGACGATGTAAATCTGCCTCTCCAGCTTTTGCAGCAGCAATAAATGCTTCATTGCCTTTTTGCTGTTCAGCGGATAATTTTCCTGATTGGATAGCCTTTTCTAATGCTTGCACTAAGTCCTCCACTGAACCAAAACACAATTCTTCCGAACCATCTTCGGCACGCCATATAGGCAAAGGCGTTCCCCAATAACGAGAACGAGACAAGTTCCAGTCAACCAGGTTCTCCAACCAGTTTCCGAAACGACCTGTACCCGTCGACTCCGGTTTCCAGTTGATCGTATTATTCAACTCGATCAATTTATCCTTCACCGCCGTGGTCTTGATAAACCAAGAATCCAATGGATAGTACAATACCGGTTTGTCCGTACGCCAGCAATGTGGATACGGGTGATCAAATTTCTGAACGTTAAATGCCTTGTTTTCCGTTTTTAATTGAATCGCAATGCGCTCATCAACAGATAAATATTTATCGCGGCCTTGTTTGATTTTGGCCGCTTCTTTTTCCTCTTCACTTAGATATGCCTCTTTTACGGGCTCTAATGCATAATCAGTCACCTCTTGAACGAAACAACCTTGTCGGTTCACCAAAGGCACATCCTTTCCATTGGCATCTTGAACAAAAATGGCAGGAATGTTATTTTGTTGGGCTACCCGAAAGTCATCCGCACCGAAAGTAGGCGCCGTATGCACGATTCCTGTACCATCTTCCGTCGTCACGAAGTCTCCCAAGATCACACGGAAAGCTGGACTTGCAGGCTGCACATAAGGCATCAATTGGGCATATTCTACACCTTCGATATCGGAGCCTTTGAACGTATCAACAATCACATACGGAATAGCACTAGGCTTTTTCTCCGCTGCAACATAGGCATCAAAATCGCCATTTTCTGCCGCAGCCTGGAAATAATTCTTTACCAAATCCTTCGCTAATACCACATGAACTGGTAAATAGGTATAAGGATTAAAGGTCTTCACCAAGACATAAGCAATATTCTTCCCAGCGGTTAACGCGGAATTGGACGGTAATGTCCAAGGAGTCGTCGTCCAGGCCAATAAATACACAGGAGCTCCGCCTGATTTTTCAAACAAAAAGGCAGATTTCGCTGTATTTTTTGCCTCGAATTGAGCTGTCAATGAGGTGTCTTTCACATCGCGGTAACAACCCGGCTGGTTTAATTCGTGCGATGACAAACCTGTACCTGCCGCAGGAGAATAAGGTTGAATCGTATATCCTTTGTATAAAAGTCCTTTGTCGTACAGGCGCTTTAATAGATTCCAAACACTCTCAATGTAAGGAATTTGGTAAGTCACGTAAGGATTCTCTAAATCCACCCAGTAACCCATTTTTTCAGTCAAATCATTCCACTGATCCGTGAATTTCATGACCGTTTCGCGGCATTTTTGATTGTATTCTTCGACCGAAATCGATTTGCCGATGTCTTCTTTGGTGATACCTAATTCTTTCTCAACTTGCAATTCCACGGGTAGGCCGTGTGTGTCCCAACCACCCTTACGTTTCACTTGTTTGCCCTTTAAGGTCTGGTAGCGACAGAAAATGTCCTTAATCGTACGTGCCATCACGTGGTGAATACCCGGCGTACCATTCGCAGAAGGCGGACCTTCAAAAAAAGTAAAAGTCGGATTCCCCTCGCGAGAAGAAATCGATTGTTCGAAAATTTGATTCTCTCTCCAGAAATTTAGTACCTCGTCTGCTACAGCAGCATAATCTAAATTTTTGTATTCCTTAAAGGCCACAGTCTTGTTGTTTTTTATGAAATAATCGGCAAAATTGAAGCAAAAATAAGAAAAAATACCGAAAAATTAAGGCCAAAGCCATGAACAAATCTCGCCTCCGACAGCTCGCTCTTGCCCGACGCAAAAATGTGTCAGAGCGAATATTTGTCTTGTTGAATGAGGAGCTCCAACAAGAATTCATGGATTTCATTACGAGCTTTCAGCAGCCTCGGGTGATCATGAGTTTTCAACCGATTGTTGAACGCAAAGAAGTTGAGATGGAGGCGATTCATGATACATTATGGAAACTGGGTCACCAACTCTGTTTTCCGCGCGTTGAAGGTGAAGATTCGATGTTGGCTTACTTCATGAACAAAAAGGACACTTTCATTACATCAGACTGGGGAATTCAGGAACCCAATCCGCTAACAAATACAAAAACACCTTCGGAAGCCATTGACCTCATGATAATTCCTTTACTAGCCTTTGATGCACATGGCAACCGGATAGGTTATGGCAAAGGATTTTATGATCGTTTTTTAATGGATTGTCGGCCCGACGCGCTGAAAATTGGCGTATGTTTGGATGAAGCGGTTCAACGCATTGATGATGTGGAAACACATGATATACCTTTGGACCTTTGCATTACGCCTACGGGCATCCACCTTTTTGATGGATTTTATCAAAAAAATCCTTTTGATTCAGAATATTAGCCCTAATTTTGCAGGCTAATAAACCCTTTTGCTTTGTGAAAATCAGGCAATTACTCTTGATGGTAATCTGTTGCGCATCCATTTCTATGATGGGCCAACAAGCCGCTCGTGAGCCGTTGTTTCCGATTGAACAAATCCAACAAGGATTTACGAATAAGTTCGTTTACAAAAGGCAAATAATAGACAATCCTTTGGCACTTCAAATACCTTTATTAGAGGCCAAAGATCCTGAAATCAGCCTTGAATTCAACAAATTCAAGCAACAGCGGAAACTCATGAACTGGATTTCCAGTGTTGGCCTAGGTGTTTCAGCCTATTCATTACTGAAACCCGGTCAAGTGACAGATGGATTTTATTTGTCGACAATAGGTGCTGCCGCATTAGTGAATGTATATGTAGGAACGGTCAGTATGCGACACTTAAAACGTGCTTTAACAAAGTACAATAGCTTAGTTGGTGAAGAGCCCAAAATAAGCTTTGAAATAAAATCACATGGTGCACAAGGAGCATCGTTGGCATTAAATTGGAAGTATAATTTTTAATTGATATAAACATGAAAGTTGCTGTTGTAGGCGCCACAGGATTGGTTGGCGGCGAAATCTTGAAAGTATTAGCGGAAAGAAATTTTCCTGTCACAGAAATTATCCCGGTAGCGTCAGAGCGCTCAATCGGTAAAAAGATTACTTTCAAAGGAAAGGAATTCGAAGTGGTAGGTTATGAAACAGCAATCTCAATGAAACCCAACGTGGCGATTTTCTCCGCGGGCGGAAGTTCATCCTTAGAAATGGCTCCTAAGTTTGCCGCAGCTGGAATTACCGTTGTCGATAACTCTTCAGCATGGCGCATGGACCCTACTAAAAAATTAGTAGTTCCTGAAATCAATGCAAGCACATTGACACCAGAGGATAAAATCATTGCAAATCCAAATTGCTCAACCATCCAAATGGTGGTTGTCATGAATCCATTGCACAAAAAATACAAAATCAAGCGTGTGGTAGTTTCTACGTATCAGTCGGTGACTGGAACTGGGAAAGCAGCGGTTGATCAATTGTTCGATGAGCGTGCTGGGAAAACTGATTACAACAAAGTATATCCACATAAAATTGACTTGAACGTATTGCCTCATATCGATGTGTTCTTGGATAATGGCTACACGAAAGAAGAGATGAAGATGATCTTGGAAACGAAAAAGATCATGATGGATGATTCGATTCAGGTGACTGCGACAACGGTTCGTATTCCGACTATCGGAGGGCACTCGGAATCTGTGAATATTGAATTCGAAAATGATTTCGATTTAGCTGAGGTTCGTGCCATTTTGGAAAAAGAAGAAGGCATCATCGTACAAGACGATCCAAAGAACTTTTTATACCCAATGCCAATCACGGCACACGGAAAAGATGAAGTATTCGTGGGACGTATTCGTCGGGATGAGACCCAAAAGAATACCTTGAACTTGTGGATTGTAGCGGACAACTTACGTAAAGGGGCCGCAACCAATGCAGTTCAAATCGCGGAATACCTCGCGGCACATCACTTAATTTAATGAGAAGGCCGGTGATACCGGCCTTTTTTTTTGACATGACAAGACTTAGTGTAAATATCAACAAGATTGCCACCTTGCGCAATTCACGCGGGGGGAATAATCCCGATGTCATTCAGGTAGCTTTGGATTGCGAGCGTTTTGGGGCGGAAGGAATTACGGTTCATCCGAGACCCGATGAGCGACATATCCGCTATGCAGATGTGCGTGCGCTGAAGGAAGTTGTAACGACCGAATTTAACATCGAGGGAAATCCGATGGAACCATCATTCATCGAATTGGTGATGGAAGTACGACCCGAACAGGTAACTTTGGTTCCTGATGCACTGGGTCAAATTACCTCGAATCACGGTTGGGACACCATCCAACACCAAGGATTATTGCAAGCACTTATCGCACAATTCAAAGAAGCCGGCATTCGTACGTCAATCTTCGTAGATCCTGTGCTTGAGATGGTAGAAGCAGCCGCAACAACGGGAACAGATCGTATTGAATTATATACTGAACCCTATGCGGAACAGTTTTTTGAGAATCCAACGCAGGCCGTTTCGGCATATCGGAAAGCAGCGTTTCGTGCCAGCCAACTCGGCTTAGGCATTAATGCGGGACATGATTTGAGTTTGGAAAATTTGGCATTTTTTAAGGCGAATGTTGCCCCCTTGGATGAAGTATCGATTGGGCATGCCTTGATTTGTGATGCCTTGTATTATGGATTAGAGAATACTATCCAATTGTATAAACGCGCATTGAAATAATAGCTAGGCCGTTTCGAAGCGGCCTAGCTATTTAAAATTATTCGCGATCGCCGGTCAAAACCACTTGACCACCTGCAACAGATAATTTGATTGATTTCACTTTACCATCAGCACGTGAAAAAATCACGTCGGCATCATATCCTTGAATCGTTGCAGAAAACGTATCTTTCGCATTGCTTGCTTTCAAGACAGCACCTTCTGCAGGGTTTGCATCTGAGCTAAGTGCTAATTGGCCATCCTTCATCGCAATGACAATTTTCTTCACGTATTCATTTTCGGCCATTTTAAACGACGCAACATAATCACCTAAGGTAGCACCTTCTTTTTGACCCGTTAATACTTGGCCTTGTGCTTCAATTTTAACACCTTTCACGGCACCAGCCTCACGTGTAAAAACCACAGTACCACCCATGCTTTCTAAGGCAAATTCATCTGCATTTTTACCTGGGGCTAATTCTGCATCGGGAAAACCTTCTGCAGCCATGATCACTTTGCTGTCTTTAACAGAGATGGTGATTGACTTTACATAAGGGTTTTCAGACAATTTGAACGTTCCTGCATAATCAGCAGGATTGGATTGTGCAAGCAATTGAACGGCAGAAACGCAGATAACAAATGCTAAGGAGAATAATTTTTTCATAAGGAATAATTCGTTTAAAGATGAAACAAAGCTAAGCAATTTGACAAAGTCCCCTTTGATAAATACCAAAAAAGATGAAATATTTACCAAAATTTTGTCGCTCAATTATTTAAAACGATTTTGATTTAAAAAAGTTTTGGCTACATTTGAAACGTCATCAAGACAAAATTTAATCAATTCGCCCAGTAAATCGATAGGAGACACAATATGAGATAAACCTCTACGTTAACAATTTTGAAGTTTTATGATTAAAATTCAGGTTAGCGATGCGGCTTTATTATCAGCGTACATCCAAGGGGACGATAAAGCGTTTGAGACATTAGTCAAACGTAGTAAATCCAAAGTTTATACAACTATTTACTTGATCGTTAAGGACCGCTACATTGCGGAAGACTTAATGCAAGAAGCATATATTAAGGCCATTGACGTGATTAAGTCGGGCCGCTACAACGAAGAAGGGAAATTTTTACCCTGGATTCTGCGTATTTCGCACAACATGGCGATTGATCATTTTCGGAAGGATAAACGTTATCCGACGATCGTAATGGAAGATGGCTCGAAGGTTTTCAACAGCTTTGATTTTGCGGAGGACTCGGTAGAGGAACAGCAAATGAAGGCGGATCAAGTGGAGAACATTCGGGAAATGATTAAAAAATTACCTGATGAGCAACGTGAGGTATTGGTGATGCGGCATTATGAAGACTTGAGTTTTCAGGAAATTGCAGACCAAACCGGCGTTAGCATCAATACTGCCTTGGGAAGAATGCGTTATGCGCTCATCAACCTGAGGAAAATGCTAAACAAACAAGAGATTGCCTATGACGCAAAGTTTTACCCCAAATGACCTTATTAAAAACTTGTACGAGCCCCAAGCAGGCATCAACGAATTAACAAATGAAGGAATACGCTCGGAGTTAGCGGCATTCCAACAGGTCCAAAACGCCTTAGACCAGGCTTACATAGCCCCATCTGAAGCTGTGATTAATCGTATCTTGGATTATTCCAAACACAAAGAGTCGATTCAATCTTAATCTTGAAATTGTTTCTTATTTTGCATCAAATTCAACGCGATGCTTAAGAAGGAACGATTTCAAGCTTTTATTTCCCATTTTGAATCCTCATTCCCTGAGGCTGAAACGGAATTGCATTACAGCAATCCTTACGAATTGTTGGTGGCTGTCGTGTTATCTGCGCAATGCACCGACAAGCGTATCAATCAAGTTACCCCTGCCCTATTCAAGCGTTTTCCAGATCCGCAAGCATTGGCTGAATCAAGCGTTGAAGAGATTTTCAGTTATATCCGATCCGTATCCTATCCAAATAACAAGGCAAAGCATTTGTTAGGTTTGGGCCAAAGGCTGGTTGATCAATTCGCCGGCGAAGTACCTGAAACCCTGGAAGATTTACAGACTTTACCCGGCGTGGGTCGGAAAACGGCGAATGTCATCGCATCTGTTATATACAATCAGCCAGCCATGGCGGTAGACACCCATGTGTTTCGAGTTTCTAGAAGATTGGGCTTAGTTCCACAAACTGCTCGGACACCCTTATTGGTCGAAAAAGCCTTAATTCGCCATTTGCCTAATGAAATCATTCCGCGCGCGCACCATTGGTTGATTTTACATGGTCGTTACATTTGTTTGGCACGAACCCCCAAATGCAAGGAATGTTCAATCACCCATTTTTGTGCCTATTTTGCTAAAAATCAGGAAAAATGATTGAAGCAGCAGGAATTGTAACATCATTATTGGGTGTCTATTTTTCAAGCCAACGAAAAGCTTCGGCTTGGCTTTGGAACATGTTGGCATCAGGCATTTATATGTATGTATTTTATGAGGCAGGATTATATTCCGACATGGAATTACAGGGCATATTTATATTGATGGCCCTGTATGGCTTATATCAATGGAAGCAAGTGGATGAGGCATGGAAGCCATCGAAAAACAGTTGGGGTCAGACCATCATCGGAATCGCAATAGCAGGTTGCTACGGAATTATAGCAGGTTATTTACACAATCGATTTTCAACGCAGGTCAAATCAGCGTATTGGGATGCAACGCTCACGGGCTTGAGCATGTTGGGGACCTATTGGGCAGCCCAACGAAAAATCGAAAATTGGATTTTATGGATTTGTGTCGACCTTGCCTACGTCGGAATGTATTTAGTTAACGGTTTGTGGGGGACTGCAGCCTTGTATCTCGTGTTTGTTTTCATGGCGATTTACGGCTGGATTTCCTGGCACAACAAACTCAAAATCAAGTGATTAAAAATTTGTCAGAGATTTTATTCGATTCAGCACACAAAATTGTTCAATAAAATTATCTTTGTAAGACAGAACGCGGCATGTTCAGTAAGGTGCTGAAATTCAAATAATTATACTTTTTCGTGTTCGAGTAAAATTAAAAGAGTTATTATTTATGGCGACGGAAGAGAAGAATCGTTATTCTGCTGAAGAATTAAAAGAGTTCGAAGCAATCATTCAAAGTAAATTAGCGGAAACCAATGCGGAGTTGAAGTATTTACGTGAAGCATTAAGCAAAAAAAATGACCCAGGAACTGATGATACATCAGGTAACTCGAAGGTCATGGAAGATGGAGCGGATACGCAAGAGAAGGAAAGCATGAATCAATTGGCGGTACGCCAACAAAAATTTGCTAAAAGCTTAGAAAATGCGTTGATGCGCATTAAAAATGGCACATACGGCGTTTGTATTGATTCCGGAAAATTAATTTCCAAAGAGCGTTTGCGTTTGGTTCCACATACACAGCATTCGATTGAGGCCAAATTAAAACAACGCTAGATGGGATTTTTCGACAATAATGGTTTGGTAGATTTATTGAAAAACTACTTGAAAACGCAATTTGAACTCGTTAAACTCGACATTCAAGAGCGTTTGGAAGCCTTATTGGAACGCATATTCAAATTCATCATCTTGGCGTTTGCTTTAGGAATAGGAGTATTATTCCTGCTACATGGCATTGCCAACATGATCAATGCCTATTTAGGCAGCCAATTCTGGGGACATTTAATTGTTTCTGGAGCCTGTTTTATTGTGGGCGCAATTATGGTGGCTAGCTTTCGCAAGCCACAGGAAAACGAAGATTTAGCGGAAGAAGAAATTACAGCAGATGAGTCAGATAACGAATAAGAAAGCAAAATTAGAAGCTGAGGCAGCTAATTACGAAGAAAAAATCGGGGAGTCGATCGCCGACATAAAACAAGTTGCCAAAGAAAAAGGCACCCAAATCTTAGTAGCAGGCGCTGTCGTGGCTGGGGCTTATTTGTTATACTCACTATTGTCAGGAAGTGATAAATCTGAAAAAAAATCAGAGAAAAAAGAGTCTTCTTTTTTAGGTAACGCCATTACATCGTATGCGGTAGGGATTGCGTTGTCGCTGGCAAAAGACCAACTAGTTGATTATTTGAGGAAGCTCGAGGAAGATTCGGTTAAATAAGCCTACCATTGGCTCGAAAACCCTTACCTTTGGCAATCCTCAAAACAGGTTTGCCAAAGGTGAGGTTTTGAGGATTGCCAAAGGTTAAGGCTAGTTTTCCATCAAGTAGGCCTTGATGAATTCATTGATTTCACCATCCAACACCGCATCCGTATTAGAGGTTTGGTAATTTGTCCGGTGATCTTTTACTCGTCGATCGTCTAGTACATAAGATCGAATCTGCGAACCCCATTCAATTTTCTTTTTACCCGCTTCTACTTCCGCACGCGCAGCATTGCGCTTGTCGATTTCGATTTGGTATAATTTTGATTTCAAGAGGCGTAATGCAACTTCCTTATTTTGCAATTGCGAACGCTCCTGCTGACAGGCGATAATAATCCCCGAAGGTTTGTGGGTTAATCTCACCGCCGTTTCTACCTTGTTGACATTCTGTCCTCCAGCTCCACCGGAACGGAAAGTATCCCAATCGATGTCGGCAGGATTGATATCAATCTCAATGGAATCATCGGCCAACGGGCATATATATACGGAAGCAAAGGACGTATGTCTGCGGGCATTCGAGTCAAACGGAGAAATACGGACTAGACGATGTACACCGTTCTCCGACTTCAAATTACCATAGGCAAATTCGCCGTCCACCTCGATAGTTACGGATTTGATTCCGGCCACATCTCCTACGTTTTCATCAACTAAGCGAACTTTGAAGCCATTTTTTTCAGCCCACATGTGATACATGCGAAGCAACATGGAGGCCCAATCTTGGGATTCTGTACCACCCGCACCGGCGTTAATTTCGAGAACGGCGCTCATGTTGTCGCCTTCCTCCGACATCATTTTGCGGAATTCGAGGGATTCGAGCAGAGATTCGAGTTTGGCACCTTCGGCATCCACTTCGGGTTCCGCGGCTTCACCCATCTCGTAAAACTCCCAAATCGTCTCTAAATCGTCTTGTGCGCGGGATAATTGGTCGAAACCATCCGTCCAAAATTTAAGTCCACGCATTTCGCGCATGGTACTTTCGGCCTTTTCGGGATTGTTCCAAAACTCGGGATCGAGTGTGACGGTCTCCAGTTCGGATATTAAATATTTCTTATGATCGTAGTCAAAGATACCTCCTTAAAGCCTCTATTCTGGCTTTCAGGTCATTGAACCTGTCTCTTGTCATGTGGATTTCTGCTAAATAAAGTACAAATATACCCGATTTTGTGCTAAATTGCGGCCTCATTCATTTAAATCAAGCAATAAAATGGCGCAACAATACGATTTGATCGTGGTAGGCTCAGGCCCAGGGGGTTATGTAGCAGCTATCCGAGCTTCTCAATTAGGTTTAAAATGTGCAGTCGTGGAGAAAGAATCTTTGGGAGGTATCTGCCTAAACTGGGGATGTATCCCAACCAAAGCCTTGTTAAAATCTGCGAATGTATTTGAATACATCAAGCATGCATCGGACTACGGAATTACCGTGAAAGGAGCAGAAGCTGATTTCTCAGCGGTAATCGCGCGTTCACGTGGGGTTGCTGATAGCATGAGCAAAGGCGTTCAGTTTTTGATGAAGAAAAACAAGATCGATGTGATCATGGGTTACGGAAAAATCCAACCGGGTAAAAAGGTGGAGGTTACGGATGCCGATGGAAAAGCGAATATCTACGAAGGAAAAAATATCATGATTGCGACGGGTGCGCGTGCTCGTGCGTTACCGAATATCCCAATCGATGGCGAAAAAGTAATCGAATACCGCAAGGCGATGAGCTTAGCTAAACGTCCAGATTCGATGGTTATCATCGGTTCAGGTGCGATTGGCGTGGAGTTTGCGTATGTATACGCGGCCATGGGAACGAAAGTAACCATTGTTGAATTTATGCCAAACATCGTTCCGGTAGAGGATGAAGATGTATCGAAAGAATTGGCGAAGCAATACAAGAAAATGGGTATTGACATCTTGACTTCATCGAGTGTGGAGTCGGTTGATACCAAAGGAAAAGGCTGCAAGGTAAGTGTGAAAACACCTACGGGCAATCAAGATATCCAATGTGACATCGTCCTTTCTGCGGCGGGTGTGATTTGCAATTTGGAAAACATTGGTTTGGAAGAAGTAGGTATCATTGTGGACAAAGGACGTATTCCGGTGAACGCATGGTATGAGACAAATATGCCAGGATATTTTGCGATTGGTGATGTGACGCCAGGTCCAGCTTTGGCACACGTAGCATCAGCAGAAGGTATCATTTGTGTGGAGAAAATCGCAGGCCACAAGACAGAGGCCTTAGATTATTCGAACATTCCAGGTTGTACGTATTGCTCACCAGAAATTTCTTCTGTGGGAATGACGGAGAAGAAGGCACGTGAGGCAGGATATGATATAAAAGTAGGTAAATTCCCATTCGTGGCTTCGGGTAAAGCAACGGCTGCTGGAGCGCGTGATGGTTTTGTGAAAGTTATCTACGATGCCAAATACGGCGAATTATTAGGCGCACACATGATCGGTTACAACGTAACGGAGCTTATCGCGGAAGCTGTTGTGGTTCGTAAATTAGAAAGCACGGCTTATGAGATTATGAAATCGATTCACCCACACCCAACCATTTCGGAAGCGTTCAAGGGCGCGACGGAAGCGGCATACGGCGAGGCAGTCGATTTATAATAAGGAAAGAGGAGCTTAGCTCCTCTTTTTTTATTGTCCAAAATAGGCTTCGGTTCCCCCCTCAAGCCAGTCGGCACCCGGAATCATCGCTGCCGCCTCCGCTGACCGACCGCCCCCTTTTCCACATACAGTGATGACAGGTTTGTCCGTCGGGAGTTCATGCAATCTATGAGCGAGTTCTTTAAGCGGAATATGTTTCGCCCACGGAATGTGGCCGTCTTCAAATTCGTTTTTATTGCGCACATCGAGTACAAATACTTTCCCGTGTTTAAGTAGCGGTTTGAAATCGGCTTGTGTCATCATGTCCTAAAGGTCGGCAAAGATGCCAAGCAATTTTTATACAAATGTTAAAAATTATAGCTCTCGGATTTGAATGGTTTGATAGGCCACTTTGCTTTTCGGGTCGTGGGCTTGAATGGCAATTGTTCCCCATTGAATTTTACGCGGATCGGTGCCGTTGGTACGATCAGCCGGTTCCGTATAATCGATCACAGTTTTGCCATTGATTTTTGTGGTAATGTGGTTTCCTTGTACGATAACATTCAGGTCAAACCATTCCTCATCTTTGACATAGGTATCTTTGGTATCGACAATTCCGTAAACTGAAGCCGTACGACGCCAGTCGGTATGCGAATTATTCACCTGAATCTCATAGCCTTGTTTGGGCCAATCGTTTTCTAAGAATTTGGTACAAACATAGAGCCCTGAATTAGCGCCAGGATAGGTTTTTACGCGGGCATGCACTTCAAAATTCTTGGGCGTATAGCCATTGTAAAAGAGGTGACCGCGGTTTCCTTCGATGATGAGTTCGCCATTTTCGACACGAAAGGAGCTGGGATTTTCGCTGATTTTCCAGTTATCGATGTCTTTGCCATTGAATAGGTCGATCCATTGGGCATTTGAGGTGAAGCTTGCGAGGAGAAAGAGGAATAGGAGGTTTTTCATGGGATAGGTTTAAATTATTTGTGTAAGATTCAAATGTCTGCTTATAAATCAAGCATAATTCTCAAATTAGTTTTCAGTTTCACTTGCTGGTTTTGTGTCAAACGCCCCAATCTTTTAATAAGTCGAGTATTATCGATAGCACGAACTTGATCAACGAGCACATCACTTAATTCATCTAATTGACCCTTGGTCAAATGAACCCTCAAATATTCTAATTTCGGTTGGACATTTGTCGTAACAGGACAAATCAACGTGGACAAATGCATCGTATTTAGCAAGTCTGTTTGAACAATAATAACTGGCCTGGTTTTGCCAGCCTCCGTTCCTTTACTAGGGTTCAGGTTGGCTAACCAAATATCAAATTGCTTAATCTCCATCGATCAACATGTCAAATTCCCGCAAAATATCCATGGAATCGGCGGAAGTTAAAACGGATTCTTTAGCTAACGCTTTTTTCAACAATCTGCGTTTTTGCACCAAATTATACATGTTAACGGCTTCATTGATGTAACGGTTACGCGCCAAATGCAACTGTGCAGTTATTGCCTCCGTCTCATCAAAAATATGATCATCTAATTTGAGCGATAAGGTTTTCATCTTTTTGTTTTTCTTAAAAGTATATACTTTTGGTGTATTCTCAAAACTTAATCAACAGATTATCAATTGATTGATAATAAAAAGAAAATCAAATGCTTCAAATTCCATATTTATCTATAAAATGATATTCAGCTTCAGAAATCTTGTGTACTTTTACATCGTAATGGTTGGTAAAGCCTCTTTCCCTTAAAGGGTAACGTAACCAATCAAAAGATTTTCATAAAAAAAAAACCTCTGATTTGCTAGAGGTTTTTTTTATACCCGAAAGTATTGATTAAAACTAGGGACTCCAAGGCCAATCCAAATTTATCAATTCATTGATATCACATAAGGCTTATGCTCCGCCAGGTATTCATCCCACTCTTCCCGACTCCCCCGAAAGACATTCAGATCAGCGCGATGCGTAATGGCCATCAAATCCGCGTCGATATTGAATTGCCAAAAGGTACAATCCATCATCGTAGGCCTCCAAGCATTCGTGGAGCTCAGCCATAGCGTATGATTTCCAAAATCCTCTTCGATAAAATCCCGATAGCCATCCCCGTTTGTGTAGATGATTGGTTGGTGTTTGGTATGTTTTTTCAGTTCCTTCATGAACGCACGCAGGCGATTTTTAACCTTTTCTTGGGCTACGGAAATGTTGCCATGTTGCTCCACGTCGATGACTAAGGGCAATTGCAAATGCCGACCGTCCAACTGTTTCAAAAAGTGTTGGGCTTGCTCCTTTCCTTCCACATCGAAACGAAAAAAGTGGTAGGCCCCAACGGGAATATCCCGTTCAAGAAAGGCCTCGTAATGTTGCTCGAAGGTATCATCCACTCGGTCGTCTCCTTCACTGACTTTTAAAAAGACAAAATCCAAGGAATCTAAGCCATCATAGATAACCCGACCATTCCAGTGGGAAAGATCTAAGCCACGCACCTCATAGCTTTTGGCTAATTCCCAGGGATCACCAGGTTTGACATGGCGTTTTACACTAGGTCGGAAATAGAATACAAGAGCTCCCAAGAGGCCAATGAATAGGAAGAAGAGAAATAGCACGGTTTTGGTCATATTAATTTTGGGCAAAATCAATCAAGGGTACAAAATTGCCTTCAGCGGCTTGCTGAATGGCTGATAAATAAAGCTTGCGCACATCGCCTTTTGAATGGGCGCCCCAAGAAAAGCGCTGCAACCCAAAACGGTATTGCATCAATAAATCGGCCATGAGCCTTGCGTGCCGACCATTTCCATTGGGGAAACAATGAATGGACACCAGGCGAAATTTAAAACGAATGGCAATTTCCACGGGTGAAAAAGTTTGATGAAGAATCCAATATTGGACATCCGCAAGCAAAACGTTCAACTCCGTAGGAATCGTATACCAAGGCACACCAATATTGGTTTCAACTTTACGAAAAGTCCCTGCCCATTTCCAAACATGTCCGAACATTCGGCGATGCAAGAGGCAGATAAATTCAGTCGTCAACAAAGTAGGCAATGTCCGCTTACGCATCAGCCAGCGCAAAGCCTCATTGATATTCGCTTGTTCGTATGCATTAATCTGGGCATGCGTATGCAACATTGTAATCTTCAGACCGGATAATTGGTCTGGATCAATAGGTGTTTGTCCAAATTCTGATGCATCTAAGCCTATCCCCATAAACTACTTAATTTCTGTTGCCTAATTTCGGAAATTAAGCGTTTCAATTCACGGGCACGGTTTTGATTATCAAGCACTTGATTTTCGAGCAGCATCGCCTGATTAGAAAACTGCATTAATTCAAGCGCCTTTTGCTCAATTCGGGCATCCATCATGGCCTCTAATGTACCTGACTTAGGCTTCAAATAATACACCAAATCCATGTCCATCGCCGCAGCGACTTTCCGTAAACTTGCCAAACTAATCGCTTCGGCCTGTTCCCGTTGTTCAAATTTTTTAACGGCGGGTACCGATAAACCCAGTCGGGAAGCCAATTGCTGCAAAGTCATCCCAATCGAGGTTCTCGTGGCATGAATCCAGCCCGTAGGGATACGATCCTGCCGTTGGCCATTGACAAAGGCGTGGATTTGATCGTCGAGCTGGTGATAGGATAGATTTTTCATTTTAACCTTTGAGTTAATATTTTAATCGTAAATATAAATCTTTAAGTTAAAAAAACACAAATACTAATAATTTAAACTTGACAACTCTATTAGAAGGCATAGTAATGAATTCAAACTTAGTTAGAATAAAATCCCCAAATTTTCTCCAAAAATTATCCCGATATGTAGACAAAAAACCTAAATCAAAAAAGGAGCCCATCTCTGGACTCCTTTTCTCTTGTAGAGGGGAAGGGATTCGAACCCTCGGTAAGCTTGAGACCTACACACGCTTTCCAAGCGTGCTCCTTAAACCACTCGGACACCCCTCTGAATGGACTGCAAAACTAGCAAATTATTTCGACGAATCGAAAAAGCCATCCATATCCTTTTTGAATTGAATCAAAGACGGTTTGTGGATGTAGTACATGTGGCCCGACTCATACATTTTGATATCCACCCGACTCCGTTGCTCCGGACGTAAAAACATGTGCTCAATGTCATACAATGCCGTAAAATACGGCGTCGCAAAGTCATAATACCCACAGCCCAAATACACCTTCAAAGCCGGATTCTTCGCCATCGCATCCCGCAAACTCTCCGCCACATTCAAATACTTATTCTGCACATTCTTGTACGACCACGGATACACATCCCCAAACACATTATAGCCCTTCTCCTCCTTAAACTTCAATTCCTTCTGCATATATGCATTGATCGTCGACGTAAACGGCCCATCGATGTTGGCAAATGACGGATCAAAATCCACGTACTCGCCAGCATCGTCTAGGTCCCGACCGGTAAAGCGTGCATCCAGCCGACCAACAGACAATCCATCTGCCCGACGTAACGATTTATAAAAACGATTCTCGTCTACGCGTAAGTTGGCCTGCAAACACAACTCTTTAGAAAGCCCCGTATAATAAGCCAATTTACCTGCAATGGCATCTTTCTCAGCGGCCGACATCCATCCGCCCTTAATCAAAGCTGATGCATATTCACCAATAGACCAAGCTTCTGATTCTTTCAAGATATCCGCCAAAGGTCTTGCCTGCAAGGCTGGACTTAATTTCTTATGATACCACGCCGCCGCCGTGTAAGATGGAACATACAAAGCGCGTGGTAAATCATTCCCAATCGCATAATCATTGGTCCCAAAATTCAAGACCGCCGAAATCAAGATCACCCCATTGATGTATATCCGATGGCGATCCTGTAAATGCTTCGCCAATCCCGCCGCGCGCGTCGTTCCATAACTCTCACCCGCTAAGAATTTGGGCGATGCCCAGCGCTCATACCGACTCAAAAAGTTGCGCACAAAAGCACCAATCGACTCAATATCCTCCACATAGCCATGGTATTTACTCGCATCCTGCCCGACAGCACGCGAATAACCCGTGGAAACGGGATCGATAAACACCAAATCCGTTTTGTCCAACCAGCCATATTCATTGTCCACATAGGTATACGGCGGAACAGTTGCCGTCCCATCATCTTTCAAAACGACACGCTTCGGGCCCACGCCACCCATGTGCAACCACAAGGACGCAGAACCGGGTCCGCCATTAAACGTAAAAGTCAAGGGACGTTTGCCCGCATCCTCACCATCTTTTTGATAATAGGTAAAAAATATTTTGGCCAAAACCTTCCCCGTATCCGCCTTCATGTGCATGTAACCCGTATAAGCCGTGTAATTCAAAGGCTTCCCAGCTAGGTTCAACACATGCGACGTCTTCACCACTTCCACCCCCTGAATGTCCATCACAGGCTTTTGCGCAAATAGCCCAAAGAAGCCCAAACAAATAATTCCCGTTAAAATTGATTTCATGTTAAAAAATTTAGAAACGAATATAAAAATTCTTTGGCAATAAAAGTCTTTTGCCTTACTTTTGCCTACTACTCTATATAACATATAGACTTTATAATTTTATTAAGAAAAAATTTATGCAAAGTTTCCGCTCTGAGATAGAAAACCCGATCGTTGAAAAAGACATCCTGGATTTGGCCAAAAAGATTGCCCAATTCAAGGCTGGCGAGATTCACGAGGAGAAATTCCGTAGCCTTCGTTTGGCTCGTGGGGTGTATGGACAGCGCCAACAAGGCGTTCAGATGATCCGAATCAAATTGCCTTATGGCAAGATTCAATTCCATCAATGGAAGCGTATCGCGGATATTTCCGACGAATATTCCACTGGAAACTTGCATTTAACTACTCGTCAAGACATTCAAATTCACTTCGTTTCTTTGGACCGCACGCCGGAACTTTGGGCGAAATTGGAACAAGACGATATCACCTTGCGCGAAGCTTGTGGAAATACGGTGCGTAACATCACTGCCTCCTCTACTTCAGGCATTGACCCGAAAGAACTTTTTGACGTAAGTCCGCACGCAGACGCGGCTTTCCGTTATTTCCTACGCAATCCCATCTGCCAAGAAATGGGGCGTAAAATCAAAATGTCTTTCTCCAACACCGAAGAAGATACATCACTCGCATATCTACATGACCTAGGCTTTATTCCCAAAATCCAAAACGGAACGCGCGGATTTAAAGTCGTAGTAGGGGGTGGTTTGGGGGCCCAACCGATGTTGGCACATACTGCCTACGAATTCCTAGCGGAAGACCAGGTCATCCCATTCATCGAATCGGTGCTTCGCGTTTTCGATCGCCACGGCGAACGTAATTCACGCCACAAGGCCCGCATGAAGTTCTTAATCCAAAAAATTGGCTTCGAGGAATTCATGAATTTGGTGAATGCAGAAACCAAAGCCTTGAAAAATCACAGCTTCGCGATTGCAGATGCATCGGCATGGGAGGTAGCTGAACCAACGTTACTAGCGGACATCGCGGCACCAGAAACGGCTGAATACCAAACCTGGATAGACACGAATACTTTTGAACAAAAACAAGCAGGATTCCATGCCGTATATGTGCGCATCCTGAATGGAAATATTTCAAGCGATACCTCACGTTCTTTAATCGAGGCGCTGAAAGGCTACATCGGGGATGATATCCGGATAACGATCAACCAAGGATTGATGTTGAAGTTTGTGCCTACGGCCAATTTGCCTTATGTCTTCCAAGTATTGAACGCACATGGCCTTGCAGCCCCTGGTGCAAATTCCATCGCGAACATCACAGCATGCCCGGGAACGGATACTTGTAATTTGGCGATTTCTGATTCGACGAATATTACGTCGAAATTGGAGCAAGTAATCAACGAAGAATTCCCAGCTTTGATTCATGATTCTGCGATGAAAATCAAGATTTCCGGTTGTATGAATGCTTGTGGCCAACACAGCATGGCGTCCATCGGATTCCACGGATCTTCTTTGAAGGCGGCAGATAAACGCGTTTTACCAGCTTTGCAGGTATTAATTGGCGGAGCAACTTTAGGAAATGGAGACGGACGAATCGCGGATAAAGTGATCAAAGTTCCTTCCAAAAGAGGTCCCGAGGTGTTACGCGTATTATTGAACAACTTCGAAGAAAATGCCCAAGACGGTGAATACTTTCACGAATATTACGATCGACAAGGCGAGAAATATTTCTATAATCTATTGAAACCGATTGCAGATTTGACAACATTAGTAGATTCAGACTTCATCGATTGGGGTGCGACGGATACGTTCGCAACGGAAATTGGCGTAGGTGAATGTGCGGGTGTGATGATTGATTTGGTCGCAACCCTATTGTTTGAATCGGAAGAAAAATACGAATGGACAGCGGCGGCTTTGGAAGACAAGCGCTATGCAGATGCGATCTACCATGCCTATTCGGTCTTTATTTCAGCTGCCAAAGCCTTGTTATTGGACAAGTCGGTGACCGTAGCCAATCAAAACGCGGTGATCAACAAGTTTGAAGAACATTTTGTAGCGACAGGTGAATTTGCGATTGAGGCTGCGACTTTCCCTGAATTGGTCTTGCAGATCAACCAAAACGAACCATCGGAGGCCTTTGCGCGTCAATTTGCTGCGCAAGCCAAAAACTTTTTAACAGCTGCCACTTCTTTCCGCCAAGCCATCGCATGAAAAATTTAGCACATTTCAGAAAATTAGAACCACAACCCCGCCTCACGGTGGTGGGTGCGGGCCCTGGTGATCCGGAATTGATCACCTTGAAAGCGATAAAAGCGATTGCCTCGGCACAAGCCGTGTTATACGATGCTTTGGTAGACCCCATTTTATTGGAGCATTGCTCGCCAACATGCGAACAAATTTACGTGGGTAAAAAGCCTGGCGAGAGCCATTCGCAGGCAGCCATCAACGAATTAATCGTGGAAAAAGCGTATGCGTTGGGACATGTCGTGCGCTTGAAAGGCGGTGACCCTTTTGTCTTCGGCAGAGGCCAGGAAGAAATCGAATTCGCGAAATCCTACGGACTTATCACAGGCTATATTCCCGGCATCAGTTCATCTTATGCGGCAGCTGGCGCAGCAGATATTCCGTTGACCGTTCGCGGAGTGAATGAAAGTTTTTGGGTGATGACAGGTACCAAATCGGACGGATCTTTATCTGAAGATTTGAAACTCGGTTTGCAATCCACAGCGACTTTGGTCATTTTAATGGGAATGAATAAATTAAGTGAAATAGCTACTTTATGCCAACAATACGGCAAAGGGGAAATATCAGCTGCCATAATCCAAAACGGCACGATGGCGAATCAGCGAATCGGAATTTCTACGGCAGCGGAGCTTGAAAATTTGGCAAAAAAAGAAGACCTTCGTAACCCTGCCATCATCGTTATCGGCGAAGTGGTTCGCCACGCGAAGCCAGAGATGTGGGAGAAAATTGTAAAACAATCAAACTTATAACCCCAGGTTTTAACCTGGGGCTCTACAGACTTTAGTCTGGGGCTCTACAGGTTTTAACCTAGGGCTCTTCAGACCTTAGTCTGGTGATTCAGACGAAGTCTGACAGAAAACATACTTATATCCCCAGACTTTAGTCTGGGGATTCGGACGAAGAAAGACAGGAAACATACTTATAACCCCAGACTTTAGTCTGGGGATTTCACAAAACCCCACCACCATGTCACAAAGACTCAACATCTCCTCAGGATCCCCATTTGAAGATACATTCGGCTATTGCCGCGCGGTAAAAACAGGAAACTTATTAGAAATATCAGGTACGGTGGCCATCATCGATGCGGAAAAAGTAACCGCAGATGATTTCTACGCACAAACCTATAACATCATCGAGCGTATCGCCGTAGTCTTAGAAGAAGCAGGATCATCCATCAAAGATGTTGTTCGTACACGCATTTTCACAACCGATATTTCCCAAAATTTGGAAATCGCCCGTGCCCATGCACATTTCTTTGGCGATGTAAAACCAACGACGGGTATCTACGAAATCTCTGCCTTGATCGCACCACAATACAAAGTGGAAATCGAATTCACGGCGTGGGTGGGGTAATAGTTTATAACCCCAGGTTTTAACCTGGGGCTCTACAGGTTTTAACCTGGGGACTTAAGACTTCGTCTGAATATCATCTCCACCGGCCTCCGGCCGGAATCCCTAGGCTAAAGCCTAGGGTTATTTATAACCCCAGGTTTTAACCTGGGGATCTACAGACTTAGTCTGTGGAATCCAGACTTCGTCTGAACACAGGTCTCTGACGACCTACATCTTCACCCCAAAAGCCTTAATCACTCGATCAAAATTCTGATGCTTTTGTTCCTGAGCATAAATATATAACGCAATTTCAGGAACGATAGATTCACTAACAGACACGGCATAATATTCTTTTGCCCAAGCAAACGCGTGACTAAAATAGTTTTGCTTATTAATCCAAAATGCCGATTCTCCTTTCAAGATTTGAATCGATTGACTTAACGAAAAGTCAGGAGGCAACGTGAACAATCAATGAATATGATCAAGATATCCATCGATTGAATGAATTTGAATCCCCTTCGAATGAGCATGAATTCGAATATGTTGGCATATCAAAAATCGAATTTCTTTGATTAAAAGTGGTTTACGAAATTTGGTAGCCCAAACTGCATGTACTTTGATATTTGTATGCGACATGAGAAAAAGAGTTTTTTCTCAAAAATGAAATCGTTCCGATCTTAGTGAAAGTAAAAACCTGATATTTCTGAACGATTATCAATTGATTTATAACCCCAGGTTTTAACCTGGGGCCTTCAGACGAAGTCTGAAAATCATCACCACCGGCCTGCGGCCGGAATCCCTAGGCTAAAGCCTAGGGTTATCATTATAGAAGGCTTGAGGCCTCTCTTTTTAGTAAATTCACCTCAATCGGCACCACGCCTAAAAACTCACACACCAAACCTCCGCCTAGGTTCGCGAGTTCAGCGATTTGTGATGGACTAGCTCCCGCTGCCAAAGCACATGCAGCAATCGAAATCACCGTATCGCCCGCACCCGAGACATCCGCAATTTGACGAATGTGTGCTGGAATGGCTACCTGCTCCGACCGAAAATCCATATATACACCACGCTCGGAAAGCGTCACAAAAAGCCCCTCAAATCCTTGCGATTCTTTAAATTTTTTCACCGTTGCCGGCAAGGCTAAAGCACTCAAATCCGAAGAATCCAAGCCCAAACCATCTCGCAATTCATGTAAATTCGGCTTAAATAAGCTAGCTCCGCGATATGCAAAGAAGTTCTTTTTCTTCGGATCAACGACGGTAGGAATTCCCGCCTCACGAGCCAATCCCATCACTTCCTGAATCAAGCCTTCGCTCAAAACTCCCTTGTCGTAATCTTCGAAAATAATCACATCAACGTCCTTAATAGACGCCCGAATCGCCGAAACCAATGCAACGGTTGAGGCCGATGAAATAGCTTGCTCTGTCTCCGAATCCACGCGGATTAATTGTTGGGACCCCGCAATCACACGCTCTTTGATAGTTGTAAGCCGACCGGCCTCTTGGATGATTCCATCCACCGACAAGCCTGCATCAACTAAAATTTGCTTCAAGGCATCACCCGTCGCATCATCCCCGATCACGGAAAAAACCAAAGGTTTGGCACCTAAACTTGCGACATTCAACACCACATTGCCCGCACCACCCAATCGAGATTCACGCTTCACCACATTCACCACAGGCACGGGTGCCTCCGGCGAAATACGCGTCACTTTGCCCCAGGTATAAGCATCCACCATGAGATCCCCGATCACCATGACCCGCAGCTTCGAAAAGCCATCAATAATATTCGCTAATGCGCTCATAAATTATCCTCCTATCGTCGTCATCGATTCATTGATAACGCCCTTTCTATTATTTTCCGCCTCAAAACCATCCAATGGCCTTTTGGCATATAGTTCTAAAAACACTTGTCGGAGCTCCTCATCCGTCACACCCTTGCGAATATACGCTTTCAAATCAAAAACGCCATCATCATATAAACAGGTTTTCACCTGCCCTTTGGCAGTCAATCGAACCCGATTACAAGTCCCACAAAAGGTTCTCGTAAAAGCAGCAATAATCCCCACGTCCCCCAAATGCCCCGGAATCTCATAGCGATTCGCCGTTTCGCCTCCCTGCATCAATATGGGCCTAAGCAAAGGATACACCGTTTTCAACTCATTCAAAATCCGTTCATGGTTCCAAAACAAGGTTCCTTCCACTAAACCCGAACCATTAAATGGCATCTCCTCAATATACCGCACCGAAACGGGCAGGTCTTTGGTCAAAGCTGCCAAAGCCAAAATATCTTGCTCATTCTGCCCTTTCATCACCACGGCATTGATTTTCACCTCAAATCCTTCAGCCACCAAGCGCAATAAATTTTGGAAGACAATTTCATAATCATCCCGACGGGTTATCTGCTTAAAACGATCGCGATCCAAGGCATCCAAACTCAAATTCACGGAGCGAATACCCAAGGCCTTCAATTGGTCTATATAATCGCCAATCAACACCCCATTGCTCGTCAAACAAATCTCTAAACCTTCCAAAGCCGAAATTTCCGTCAGAAAATCCATCAGACCATTTCGCACAAAAGGCTCTCCGCCCGTAATCCGAACCTTGTTAATTCCCATGCCATGCATCACCCGCACCACCCGCGACATTTCTGCCCAGGTCAACAATTCCCGCTCCGGCATGTAGACAATTCCCTCCGCAGGCATGCAATACGAACAACGTAAATTGCATCGATCCGTCACCGCCAGACGTAAATACGTCATCGGCCGACCGTGATTATCCAAGAGTTGATTATCTTTATACATTCGACCTGCAAATTACAAAATTAATGGCCACCTATACCTTACTCCTCTTCGGCATTTGTCGAGATTTATTAAAAAAAGATGAAATATCCATTGTGACAGAGCAGCTGGTGGATGCACAAACACTTTTGAGCATCGTTAAAAACGCGCACCCTGAACTTCAGAATCTACCTTCGTTGCGCCTTGCCGCCGACCAGCATTTTCCAAAACCCGATTTCATCATCGAAGAACGCATGGAAATCGCCTTAATTCCCCCTGTTTCTGGTGGATAATTAGCCTTGATTCCCTACAAAATCAGTAGATTATTTTATCTTTGCTTCCTTAAATACTTTTATGCCGATACAAACGATTATTTTAGCGCTACTCATCCTGCCTTGGCTTTCCGCCGGCTTGATTGCGTTGCTCCCTAAAAAAGTCCAAGTCAATGCATCCATCCTACTCGCGGGTCTATTTACCTACCTCGCTTTCCAAGTAGGGCACATGCCAGAAAATATCACGAGTAACCCTTGGTTCAACCTAGGGGGCAAGGAAATTACAGCGAGTTTTTGGGTCACAAAATCCGCCCAATTATTGCTTTTATTGGTCAGCATCGCCGCATTTTTTGTACAGATTTTTTCCAAATCCTACCTCGCGGAAGACCCCAACATCGGTCGTTATTACAGCTATTTACATCTGTTCATCGGGTCGATGACTTTGCTTGTTCTCACAGACCAGATCTACATTTTTTACGGTGCTTGGGAATTGGTGGGAGCCTGCTCTTATTTGCTGATTAGCTTTTGGCATCAAAAAGAAGCCGCCATCAAAGCTGCCAAAAAAGCTTTCTTATTGAACCGAATCGGGGATATTGCATTGCTCTTTGGTCTTGTAGGCCTGAGCCAATACTTTGGAACAAGTGTTTTTTCAGGTATGCACGGAAGTGCTCCCGCAATAATTGGGATTGCCGTAATTCTCGGGGGTATCGGTAAATCTGCCCAATTCCCCTTGATGTCCTGGCTACCAGACGCCATGGAAGGACCTACGCCCGCTTCAGCTTTAATTCACGCGGCAACCATGGTCGCGGCTGGCGTATTTGTTGGCATCCGTGTTTTCCCGTTCATCGGGGAGGAAGCGCATTTATTCATGGGTGTGATTGGTGCGATTTCGCTCGTATCAGGTGCATTTTTTGCCCTATTTCAAAACGACATCAAAAAGGCTTTGGCCTATTCGACCATTTCACAACTAGGTTTAATGTGGCTGGGCATGGGATCTAGCGCCTCGCTATTCCACCTTTACGCACACGGCATTTTCAAGGCAGGACTTTTCCTAACAGCGGGTTCGGTGATTCATTATTTGCACCATCAAAAAGCGACACATCATGCCGATGCACAAAGTCTTCACAACATGGGAGGCTTGCGGAAACAATTGCCGCTGAGTTTTATTGCCTACCTGATTTTTGGCGCGGGGATGTTGGGTATTCCCTTCACGAATGGCTTTTACAGCAAGGAAAACATCGCAGGTTTCTTGTGGGATTCGGCGCAGCATAGCGCCTATGCGAATTATTACTATGTGCTTTTAGGCGCATTGGCATTGGGAATGGGCTTAACGGCGACCTATATGTGCCGACAAATTTATTTGATTTTCTTAGGCCAAAACCGTGGTGGTCATAGTCTTGAAAAATCACAAAACGAATGGTTGCAAGTCATTCCAATCAGTTTACTGATATTGTTGAGTTTATTTTGCTGGATTTCCATGAATCCGATGGACGCGCATCATTCCGTATTTCTAGCTTTCTTCCACATTGAAAATTATCATATTCCTGGATTTTGGTTGGGCATTACCGCTGGTTCATGGATTGTTGGCTTAGGCATCACTATCCTGACACGCCGCTGGGTTCCTTCCAAAAATTATCAATTTCTTGGATTTATTTGGCCTTCAACTTATCGATTGGCATGGTACATCGGCCAACAAATGCAGCGATTCGATGCGCGTATCGTTGATAGAATCGTCGTTAAATTCACAGAATTACAAGTTATCATCGCCCACCTAAGCGCATGGACCGACCGTCATTTGGTTGATGGTTCTGTGAGCCTAATTGCTTCCACAAGTCGCGCTTTGGGCGCTCGATTACAAACATGGCAGTCGGCGCAATTGCACCGCTACTGGTTTTGGGTATTCTTCACATTGGTTTTCATCCTAATTTACCTTTTGTATTAATGGGAAACTTATCATACATCATTCTATTGCCGCTAATTGCCTCCCTCGTGGTTGGGTTTGGAAAATTAGGCGCAAGCTATGCAAGGCTAATAGCCATTGCGGTGGCAGGCATTCAGCTTTTAATTTTGGCCAAAATCGCCTTGGTTTTTGACCCTGCGCAGGCTGGATTTCAATCAACAGAATCCTTCGACTGGATCCACCTAAACCTCGGAAGTCTAGGACATTTTGTCTCCCATTATTCCTTGGGTGTGGATGGATTAAGTATCGGATTGATCTTGTTGACCGGATTAGTGAGTTTTGTTGCCTTGTGGAACTCCCAAGACATACACGAAAAAATCGAGGGATATTATGCCTTGGTGTTGCTATTGAACGCTTCCCTAATGGGCTGTTTTTTAGCGCGGGACATGTTCTTGTTCTACGTCTTCTTTGAATTCATGTTATTGCCAATGTATTTCTTAATCGGAATTTGGGGAGGACCGCGTCGGAATTATGCATCGTTGAAATTCTTCATCTACACCTTAGTAGGTTCATTGTTTATCCTAATTGTGATGTTGGGAATTGCTTTGGCATATATGGACCCTTATGAAACCGCATTATCCTTACAGAAATTAGGCATTAATCAAGGCTTTGGCATCGAGGCTTTGCAATCCATGCAAACTGCATTAGCAGCACATGAAATTGCTCCAAATCAAATCGTACATAGCTTTGATTTACAGGTATTAAGTGATCCTAAAAACTGCCAACCCAACAACTTATTCAGTCCACAATCGGGATTCCTATTAGGCGGATTATCGGGACGTGCCTGGGGATTCTGGTTATTGTTTATTGGCTTTGCGATCAAATTGCCTTTGGTTCCTTTGCATACTTGGTTACCCGATGCACACGTGGAAGCACCTACGCCTATTTCGGTTTTATTGGCCGGTGTCTTATTGAAAATAGGGGCTTATGGCTGGTTGCGCATGGCGATTCCGTTCTTCCCGACGGAGGCCGTTGACGCGGCAGGTATCATGGCCGGATTAGGAGTCTTGTCCATTATTTACGGGGCATACAATGCCTTAGCCATGACGGATTTGAAGAAATTAGTCGCTTATTCATCCGTATCACACATGGGCTTTGTGTTGGTCGGAATCGCATCCTTCACCCCAGAAGGCTGGCAGGGTGCCATCTTCCAATTATTATCCCATGGAATTTTATCATCCTTATTATTCTTGATGGTAGGCGTGTTGTACAGTCGGACAGGCAATCGCCAAATCGACAATTTCTCAGGCTTAGCAAGTAAAATGCCTTGGTTCACGGTCGTATCCGGCATAGCGATTTTCGCTTCATTGGGCTTACCAGGATTCTCTGGGTTTATCGGTGAATTTTTCAGTTTAATGGGAGCCTTTACGAGCACGCATTTAACACCCATTTATGCTATCCTAGGTGGATTGGGCATCTTATTGGGCGCAGGCTATTTATTATGGACCTTCCAAAAGATATATTTAGGCAATTATTATGTGCGTGAAAGCACTTGGGAATTACCTGACTTGAACTTACTCGAGAAGTTCAGTCTTTTTGGATTAGGCATCCTAAGTATCATTTTCGGAATTTTCCCGGGAATCATTTTTGAGCTAAGTGAAATTTTCGTAACTAACAGCTTGAATCTAATTTTTCACTGATGAACTCGAACATCCTTCCCCAATTGGCTAGTTTAGATTTGGCAGAAGCCAATGGCCTCACGCCAATTTTACAGGGGATGTCGGAGGAGCAACAATCACAATTCATGTCGATTTACCTGAGCAAGCGCCGCGATCCGGTCTTGATTTTGATATGTACGTTGGCCGGATTTGTGTGTTTTGCAGGACTTCAACGCTTCATTACGGATCGAATCGGTTTGGGATTGCTCTATTTTTTTACGGGTGGATTTTTATTGATTGGTACCATCATTGATCTCTTTCGTTACAAATCCATCGCACGCGCATACAATGAAAAAATTGCTCACCAAACGGCGAGCATGCTTGCAAATTTCAATTAAACCTATCAAACAAAGACTATGAAAAACAATTTGAGTCGGAGAGAAATCCTAAAAAGCTCGGCAGGATTAGCCGGTTTGGGATTATTCGGTTCGTCCATGGAGGACCGTTTCAAGAAAGCGGATATCGCCGTGGGTGCAGACCTTAAAGGCAAAGTACAGCATTCGGCTTGTCGCTGGTGTTATGATAAAATTCCGTTTGAAGAATTAATCGTGAATGCCAAACGCATCGGCTTAACCTCCATCGAATTAACGGGTCCTGAGGAATGGGACATCTTGAAAAAATACGACATGACCGCGGCAATCGGTTGGGGTAAATACCCAGCGGGCATGAACATCCCGAACTTCTTTAATAAGGTCAAAAACCACGATGCTTTGGTAGGTTTCTACGAAGATATCATACCAAAAGCTGCGAAAGCCGGCGTAAAAAACATCATTACTTTCTCGGGAAACCGCGATGGCATGAGCGATGAAGATGGATTGATCAATTGCAAAAAAGGCTTACAACGCATCATGAAAACGGCGGAACGTTACGATGTGACGATTTCGATGGAATTATTGAACTCCAAAGTGAACCACAAAGATTACCAAGCTGATACAACCGAATGGGGCGCAGCACTTTGTGAGATGGTGGGTTCGGATAAATTCAAATTGCTGTACGACATCTACCACATGCAAATCATGGAAGGGGACGTAATTGCGACAATTAAGAAATACTATCCGTACATCTCCCACTACCATACCGGTGGTGTTCCAGGACGTAATGAGATTGATGATACGCAGGAATTAAATTACCGCGCGATCATCAAAGCGATTTACGACACAGGATATAAAGGATACATTGGCCAGGAATTCATTCCGGCTCGCGAAGATAAAATGGCTTCTCTTGCACAGGCCGTTGGCATCTGCGATATCTAAAATTATCATCTTATTGATTTTCCTGCCAGCCTCCGATGATCGGGGGCTGGCTTTTTTTTATCGTTAAGTTGATAATCTGCGATGGGATTCATATTGGGAATGAGATGCCATGAGCATTCGGTTTATTTTCACGTAGAAATCCTCAGACTAAAGTCTGAGGTTATAAATAGCTTATGACCCCAGACCTTATTCTGGGGCAGCCAAAGGCAAACCAAACTTATAACCCCAGACTTTAGTCTGGGGGTCCCAAGGCCAAGGCCTAGAGAGCGCCGAAGGCGAACAAACCTGATAATCCTAGGCTTTAGCCTAGGGATGCCGAAGGCGAACATAACCTAGATAACCCTAGGCTTTAGCCTAGGGATGCCAAAGGCGAAGTAAACCTAGATAACCCTAGGCTTTAGCCTAGGGAGCACCGAAGGCGAACAAAACCTATATATAACCCTAGGCTTTAGCCTAGGGAAACGCCGAAGGCGAATAACACCCAACCCTAGAATCCGGACTTCGGACTTTTTAAGTCTGGGGCTATAAAACCTAACCCTAATAAAATGAAACTTCTCCTCCTCCTCCTCCCCTTCCTCGCATTTCCCCAATGCCCCACCATAACCCAACAACCCCAGTCGCAGGCCGACTGCGATGGTAACTCGATTCGGATGATCGTGGGGAGTAATGGGACAACTTTCCAATGGGAGAAGAAAAGACCTCAGGATGCGAATTTCTCAGCAATTACAGGGGCAACACAAGCGAATTACCAAATCATGCCCACCGGAAATACAGCTAATCCAACAGGGACGCAATACAGGGTGAAAGTGGGTATCGGGAGCTGCTTCGTTTATTCAAATCCTGCAAGCATACAACTACGCAAAATCAATTCCATCCTGAATCCGGCGATTTGCGAGCGAGGAAATGGTGTTTTGGAGTCCGTCCAAACCGAAGGGGCAACCCAATTCCAGTGGATGCGCTCAGTTAATGGTGGGGCATTCAGCGATTTGGTAGATGATAATCAATTTCAAGGGAGCCAACAAAATCAATTACGCATCACACGGGCCAGCGCGAATCTCGATGGACAGAAATTCAAAATACGCATTGACTTTACGGTCAGCCCGAATAACGATAATGAAGGCTCAACGAGTAATCAGAATCAAACCGCAACATGTCCACGTACTTCATCTGAAATCACCATACAAATCAAACTCAGCCCCATACCCCGACATGCCGCAAACACTTATTCAGGGTGTATCAATCAGGCCTTTTCCGTCAATGCTTCGGGCTGTTCACCCTATACAACACAATGGTATGATGCCCAGCGAAACCCCATCGGATCAGGCGCGCGCTTACTTGTAACGCATACTGACGAAAATCCGCGAACATACTTCGCCGCTTGCAACAACGCCGGATGCGAAAGTCCCCTATCTGCTGGGACGCAAGCTCAAGCGTTTCCAAAACCAGCACCGCCCGAAAATGCTGGAACTGTAACAGAAATTTGCCCAGGTCTTACGATTACTTTTAAAGCAAGTGGAGGGGTTAATAATATTTGGTATCAGAATGCCACAAGTACTAGCCCATTGAGTACAGCAACGACCTATTCCTCAACCGCAAATCCTGAAAATAGCACCTTGACCCGCTATGTATCTCAAAAAATCAATGGATGCGAAAGTGATCGAACTGCTATAGCTGTCCGAATTCGTTCGGCCGCTGCATGCAACCCCGTAGATAGTACAAATTCAAATCCACCACCTATTGTTAACCCGCCCCCCATTGTGAATCCACCTCCCGGTGACACAACATCAAAGCCATTACCTCGCGTCCAATTAAGTTACCAACTCCGACAAAACTGCGGTTCGGCGACATATGGTTTGCATGTAAGCGGCTGCCCCATGAGTACGCAAATCACCATAAACCGACAAACAACCTTCGTAAGCAATGATTTCGAATCCTACATTCCCGATAACACGGAACTACATATCACCTGTCCTGAGAGCATCAGCGAACCGCTAACTATTTTCCTTCCCGGGCTTAATCCACCTGAAATAAACATACAGACCAACTACAATAATTTCGTTTGTGAGGGCGATAAAACAAGCCTAGGCATTCAATTGCCGAACGGCGCCAACATGGTCGGCTGGGAATATAATGGCCATCTTTTTACACAGCAAAACTATCTCAACGAAGTCCTAGCACCGGGTAATTACCAAGCCATCATTCAGCGAAATGCCTGCACTTATCGAAGTGAATCCATATATATTGAAGTCCATCCCAAACCTGCACCGCCAACACTCGTCAGTACTGCAAGGCATATTTGTGTTGGGGATTCCGCTCTGGTCCGTACGATTAATTCACATCCCTTCTATTTATGGAATGCACTTGATACTGATTCAACATTCATCATATTTGGCAAACAAGCCAGCAATATTTTGGTTCAAGCGCAAGTTTCAGACGATAGAACTTGTTGGTCAGTCCCGAGCAAAACACTAAGTATCCAAGTGAACCCAACACCCGAGAAACCAAGGATCCTTTTACTAAAAAACGGAGGATTTTGTCGGGGGGACTCGACAAAATTGACCCTAAATAAAACCGGCATCAATTACCGTTGGTCCACAGGAGAAACGCAGAACATTATTTACTCCGTCCGTCCTGCCTCCTACGAAGTAGCTTGGCAGGATTCAATGGGTTGTTGGTCTCCACTTAGCGAATCCATGACAACATTCCACTTCCCAGACGAACAGCAGCCAAACATCCAAGCAAGCAATCGGCAATTTTGTTTAGGGGAATACATCATTATTCATGCATCACCGGCATTCGAGTACCATTGGAGTACCGGTGCAAAAAGCGATTCAATTATAGTCGCAACGAGTGATGTCATCTACTTAAAAACACAAAACGAATATGGTTGTTGGTCCCCACCCAGCCTCCCCATCCGAGTAATCGCCCAAGAAAACCCCTGGATGCCCAAACTTATTCGATCAGGGATTTACTTTATTGTTGCCTCCAACCAAGAACCCATCTCTAAATATGAATGGATACTAAATAAGAATCGCTTAAAGGACACGACAGCACAAATCAAAATGCGACAATCCGGATTATTTCAGGTGAGAGCCATTCGAAAATATGAAATGGCCGATGCCAAACCCATTCAATGTTATTCTCCCTTTCAAGTAGCAAGTTTCGGTATTCCCCCAGACGACCCAGGCGTACATGTATATCCGAATCCAAACAAAGGAGAAAAAATGCAAATCGAAATACAGGAATCCCTTGAAAACATTGAAGTCATTTTGTATAACCTTCAAGGAATAAGTATAAAACATTGGCAAATGAGAGACTCCATGCAAATTCAACGCATTGAACTCGCTGATGTCCTTTCTGGCACGTATATGTTGTCCATGTTTACGGAAAAATGGTCAAGCGTCAATCGAATATTCATCGTTTCAGATTGACAAAAAAGCGTCCGATATATACCTTTGCAGAAAATCGGGATGTAGCGCAGTCCGGTAGCGTACACGTCTGGGGGGCGTGTGGTCGCAGGTTCAAATCCTGTCATCCCGACCAACAAAAAAGGCCAGCTTTCGCTGGCCCTTTGGCTTATTCATAAATCCCTTTGGCGACTTTTTCGCTAATGGCTTTGGGAGCAACCCAGGCTAGGAATGCCCCTAATTTATTGACCATTCCCGTAATCACCTCGATCTTCTTCGCAAACATCCCGTCCACCGCTAATTTGGCTACCGCAGCAGGTGTCATCGTCACCTTTTCTGCTGCCTTGCGTGCCTTATCTTGTAAGTTTGCACGATCATTGAAGTTGGTCGTTGTAGCCCCCGGACTAACAACCGTAACCGAAATACCTTTCTCTTTCCACTCGTGGAATAAACCACGAGAGAAGTTCAACACAAATACTTTCGTTGCGGCATACAAGCTCATGTTTGGAATTGCCTGATAGGCAGTCGAACTCGCGATATTCAAGACATAGGCCTGACCTTTCCCAACCAAATAGGGATAAAACTTTTGGCACATCTCTACCAATGCTTGCATATTAACCTGCATCATTTTTTGATTCTCTTCGAAGGTATATTTTTCGAATTGTCCTACCAAGCCATAACCTGCGTTATTGACCAAGACGCGCAAATCAACTTGCTTTTCTTCGACCCAAGCAACGATACGATCAACAGAACCAACTTCCGATAAATCGGCGACTAGGTAGTCCACCTTCAAGCCGTACTTCTTCTCAAATTCCTCCTTGACCATTTGAAGTTCATAGGAATTGCGAGCGATGAGCAATAAATCATAGCCTTTGATTGCTAGCTCATTCGCGATCTCTTTCCCGATTCCTTTACTAGCTCCTGTTATTAATGCGTATGCCATAATATCTATTCGTTAAAAAAAAGAAGCCCATTGCTGGGCTTCTTAAAATCTTATTTTTTAGGTGCAACAGGTGCACCCGCTGGGGTCGGATTAAAGTACGCCTTTATATCGACATCATCAGGTTTGATTTCTTGTGCTTTCGTGAATAATTCCTTCACTTTGGCTTCATCCTTCGTCACCGATAAATGATAACCACCTAAGAATTTATACGCTTCGAACAATTGGTTTTTATCCTCTTTGTATTGTCCTTTTTCTGCACGTTGTGTTTCCACCGCAGCTAAGAATTTCTCATAATAAGGAGCACCTAACCATTTCGTACCTGTGTAGTCAATTAAGTTATTCGCACGCGCACGGTTGATGTAGAATGGAGGCCATTTGTCATTGATTTCAATCGCCTTCGCAAACATAGAATCAGCACGCATTGCCATCGCTGGACGAGCAATCGTATCCGCCTTATTGATAAATGCAGATGTCAAGTAATAATCCATGGCAACTTTGAAGTAATCACCAGAACCAACTGTCTGTGACTTTTTCACTTTCCATTGAATCGCATTCATTCCAGCCGCTGCAGCATCCGCATAACGCTTTTGCTTGTAACGCACATCGTGAATGATTGAATAAACGTTATTGTTTGTGTCCAAAGGAGCCGCACGCTCTAAGTAAAGCAAAGCCAAAGAATCTTTTCCCAATCCTTGGTATCCTTTACCAAAATACAAATCATCCATGAAATAAGGTTTAACACCTCGCTTCACCATACCGTCTAAGTTGTCGATACCTTGTTGGAAGTTACCCATCTCCACATTAGAATATCCACGCATACGGTAGATGTCATTGTCTTGAACACCTTTCTTATCAGCCTCATCCGTGAATTTCATCGCTCCGTCATAATCTTTCGACAAGAACAATAATTTTGCGGTTTCTAAAGTAACCTGAGGAGTAGCCTCAGCTTTCTCCAAATAGCGACGGAAATAACGTGACGCATTTTTGTATTGGCTACCTACGATTAAATACTCACCGTATTTACGCAATGCAGGTGCATAGTTCGAATCCAAATCAATCGCTTCCTTGTAACGAACTTGCGTTTCTTTGTAGTTCTTACCACGTAAGTATACCGTACCGATTTTCACTTTGGCCTTGATGTTACGAGGCTCTTGCGCAATCGCATTTTCGTATGCAGTTACCGCATTACCACCATCATTCTTGATCAAATAAGCATCTCCTTTTACAATGTAATGCTCAGCAGTAGGTAATTTCTTGTCCTTCATCATACGATCCTGAATCAAATCGATCAAACGAATTGCCTCAGCTGGATCATTGTTATTCGCATTGAATGAATCCTCTTTGCCCAAAATGTAATACATCGAATATGCTTCCGCGATACGGTACATCACATCAATGTTTTTATTTTTTGTCTCCGCTAAAATACGATCAAACTCAACTTTCGCATCGTTCACCTTATTTTGACCTACCAAAATCGAAGCCAAACCTACTTGATTCAAATAGTTCTTAGGATCTGCCGCCTTACCAGCTTCGAATGCCTTACGTGCATTATCCCAATCACGTTGATTCAAGAAATAATATCCCAAATAAAAATAATTTTCTCCTGTAGGCTGAGCAGCAACTAAACCCTCAAAAACCTGTTTCGCACGGCTCGGTTGATGGCGATCCATCATATGCAAACCATCCTGAATTGTTTGCCCGAAAGCCAAATTGGTCAACAACAAACCAACTCCCAAAAGCCACGATTTCATTTTCATCATTGTTAATTAAAATTTTGTTTAAATAGTATTTTTCTTAGGCGTGAACATTAAAATAGTTCAACAAATTACTTTAAAAGTTTAATAAATTTAGAATCACAAATATACTAATATTTCTCCTAAAAATTCAAAATTAAACCCTACAAATTAGCCTTTATTGGCTGATTTGATACTGCCGAATCGTGATAGGTCGGGTCAAAGGAATTAAGCCCGACTTCAAAACAATCAGTTGCCCCATGTCACCACAGACATAATTGACAAATCCTGTCCCTAATCCCAAATACGATTCCTTTAAAATAATCTTCACTTCGCGACGCAAAGGATATTTCTTTAATGCCAAATTATAGCCAAAGGGCTGATAAAATTCAGCCTTTGGCAACGAAGATTCTTTCGCGACCGACATCACATTAACCGAACGAATAAATCCAAGGGAAGTTGGATTATCCCCATCACTAATCCAATTGGATCCGATGATTCCCATCGCATTTGGATGCGATTTAACGTATTCGATTACCTCTTTGTTGGAACCCGCAGCAGATACAGACAATCCGCTATTCCCTAATCCAAACAGGTCAACTAAAAACTTAATGTTACTCGAATTCGCCTTATCCACGACCAATTCAACATCCCCACCGCGAGAAGAACCAATGGATTTCCATGATTTTTCCCGGCCTGAAAGCAATGCCTTCAACTGATCTAGACCTATTAACGTGTCTTTATTGGAAGGATGTACCAATAAAGCAATTCCATCCGCCGCGAACTTGAAACTCCGATAAGTAATTTTCTCACGAGTAAATACAGCCTTCTCAGCATCGGTCAATTCCCGCGTAACAACAGCGCCCCGAACCTTGTCATTGAGTAAATCGGCAATCGCCTCATTCTCAGGCTTGAACTGCAAATTGATATTCGCGAAATGGTAGTTGTCACGAAATGCAACCTTTTCCGCTTCGACAACTCGTTGGAAAGATTCATCTACCCCAAGACTTATCGTCCCGGTTGTTGGCCCATCTTTCACTTCATTTTTTTTCGTACCACAGCTCATCATGACAATTGCAGTCAGTAAGCCGGCCATTAATTTAGTCTTCATATTCAGCATAATTAGATGATTCATCAGCTTCTCGAAAATACAAATAAGCGCGCCAAATCCGAAACAATCCGTACAACATAAATAGGATTCCTAAGAAAAGGGTAATCGGGGCGCCAGCCCATTCACCTAAATCGAATGAAGACCAGAAGGCTACGTATGCACCGAGTAAGGTGTATGCTAAAGCAACAAAAACACGAAAAGAAATATTAACCCAAATGGCCATGGAACGTTTCATAATGGAATTTAAACAATCAGACCTGCCAAATAACATTTAGCAGGTCTGACATGAATCTTCAAATAAAAATTACTCAGATAACACGAACGTGATCGGCTGTGTAAAGCGAGAGCGCACTGGGCGACCCGATTGCTTACCAGGAGTCCATCTTGGTACCGATTTAATTACACGTACGGCTTCTTCGTCGCAACCGAAACCTACAGATTTCAAAACTTGAACGTCTTGGATTGTACCGTCTGTGTTCACAACGAACTGAACGTATACTTTACCTCCCACGTTTGCACGTTGTGCAGCAGATGGGTAACGTAAGTTTTTCTGCAAGAAGGATCCGAATGCACGGGGTCCTCCAGGGAATTCTGCTTGCTGCTCAACCGCTGTAAAGATTTCATCTTCAGCTGGTTTTGGCGGCTCAACTGGCTCAGCGCCTTTTGCATCTGGATCCACTGGTGGCTCATACGTTTCCGTTTCACCTTTCACTGTTTCCGATGCCGTGTTACCACGAACTTCTTCAGGTGGCGGCTCAGGCTTCGTTACTTCCTCATCATGCTTGATTTCTGGAGGTAAGAATTTCGTCGTAGTCACCTTAGGAATTTCTTTGGGTGGTGGCGGCGGCGGCGGTGGAGGCAACTCAACCTTCTTGGTAGGAGCTGGCTTATCCAGTTTCATTACTTCAGCAGTCACCTCAGTCTTTTCTTCTGATTCTGCAGTCAACTGTTTCCAGAAAGCTGCGATTAAAAGAGCACCGACAAAGAGTGCAGAGCCTAGTAATACCGACCGCTTCATTACTTTGGGATACGTCTTGCGAAGAACAAAAGCACCGAATTCACGGTTTTTGTCTTTGAAGATAATATCGTCCAAAGTAGCATTTTGGCTTATTACTTGTGACATAATATTCGTTTAATTTAAAATTAATTTAATAGGTCTATTTACCTGATCGTTTAATCAAAGCTTCCGTATCCGGATCAATCTCCAACAAAGCATAACGCTTATTGTTGGTAATCGCACACTCATCAAGCATATCAATCATATTGCGATATTTTGCTTTTTTCGTAGGCTTAATTACGATGGTAAAATTAGAACCAACCTTCGCCTTAAGATCCGCAATCACTTTGCGAATGCCTGTCTCAGAATAGTTGGTCACCTGCATTACTGTACCTGCTTCAGTAGGAATACCTTGGTAGTAATACACCTTGTCAACATCTGGACACACGGTAAGTGTTTCCGACAATTTAACAGGTGAAGTTTCCTTCGTATCCGTTTTATCAGGCATGTTTAATTGCATGGTAACGGGTTTTGCTAACGTAGTCGTTAACATAAAGAAAGTAATCAACAAGAAGCCTAAGTCCACCATAGGTGTCATGTCGATTTTGGTCGACATCTTTTTACTACGCTTCTTCCCGCCTTTCTTCCCGCCGCCGGAGCTATCTATTTCTGCCATTTCTGTTTGTAATTAAAAATGAAAACTTATTTCGGTTTATTTTCCGGACCAGTTACCAATTGGAAGATATTGATGTTCTGAGCTTGCAAAGTACCGATGATATCAGCAAACACTTTGTAATTAGACTCTTTATCTCCTTTAATAGCAACCTTTAACTCTGGATTAGACAATTTCGCATAACCCACCCAATAAGATAACTCGTTATTTGATGAATCAATTGGAATTCCCTTGCTTAGCTTTTTAGCTTCTGAAGGTTTCATATTCAACACCTGACGCATAGCTCCAAGAGGATAGCCTACAATTTCCGAAGCCATAAAGTTCTTCTTCATTTCAGCCGTTACAGCGATACCATAGCGATTAGCCATACGCTCTAACATAAACTCTCTTGCCATTTGATCATCAGTTGCCAAATAAACGCCTCCTTCTGGTGAAACACTAACCATAAGCATACCATCTTTCGTATTCAAAGGTTTCTCTGAGATAGATGATGGTGGCGTGATTGTAACTGCCTCTTCTGGACGGAACTTCGCGGTTAACATGAAGAACGTCAAAAGAAGGAAAGCCACATCACACATCGCTGTCATGTCGAGTGAGACACTATGTCGTTTAGCTTTAACTTTTGGCATAACAATTATTTTTTTGAACAGTGAATAAAATTGAATGAAAGGGCAAAGCCCCTAAATCAGTTCAAATATTAATTGTGATGTGTAGCGTAGTTTTGGTTAACACTTAAGCCGATTTCATCAATGCTGTAGGTTAACTCATCAATTTTCGCTGTAAATACGTTGTATGCAATGATACAGATCGCTGAAGTACCAATACCTAACGCTGTGTTGATAAGGGCCTCAGAGATACCATTTGCTAACGCTGATGAATCTGTAGATCCACCTGAGTTACCTAATGAAGCAAAGGCCTTGATCATACCAACTACCGTTCCTAATAGACCGATCAAAGTAGATACTGATGCCAATGTTGCAATGATTGTCAAGTTTTTCTCTAACATTGGTAATTCCAATGAAGTAGCTTCTTCAACTTCTTTGCTCAACGCAGCTAATTTTTGCTCCTTATCTAAAGAAGTCTCAGTAATTAACGCTTTGTATTTTTTGATAGCAGATAAAGTAACGTTACCTACTGAACCTTTTTGCTTATCACAAGCTTTCAAAGCTCCTTCAACATCGTCTTTGTCTAAAGCCGCTTGTACTGAACGTACGAATGCGTTAACATCACCAGTACCTTTTGCTTTACCGATTGTGAATAAACGCTCAATTGAAAATGTTAATGCAGTTAAGAAACAAGTCATCAAAACTGGCACAATTACTCCACCTTTGTAAACGACACCAAAGTAATCGCCTGGTAGTGGGTGTCCTTCTGTAGTACCTCCTTCAAAGTGAGAAGGATCTCCCATTACAAAGTTGTAAATAGCTAATGCAATGGCAAAAAGAACAATTAGAATTAAACCGGCAGAAATTCCACCTGATTTTTTTTCAGTTGCAGCTGGCTTAGCAGCTGGCTTTGGTTGTTGTGTACTCATTAGTTTGGTAATTTGGGGTTAAAGAATTATTTTTTTGTTAATAAAACTTGTTGAAAAATGCGGGAGTAGTTTTCATAGGTTTTGCCTCCACAGCTTTTTTCGGTAAAGGCAAAAGTAATAGAATTCTCAATTAATTTGCACACCTGCATTTATCCTCCCTTGCCAAAATACCCACCCAACCCACATCGCTATTGTATTATCTTGATATTTTAACCAAAAATCCCCCCATTATTAGGTACTTTTTTGAGAATTATTTTTTTAAAAAATTTTCAAAAAAAATTAATTTAAACCTATTTACACGCCATAAAGTACCAAAATACTGTACATTTGTCTTCCCAAATTTGTTTCCATGGACTCGCCATTTAGCCCCAAAGGACCCCGTGCTGCAACGCGTAAAAACGATAGCCAACCGCTGAAAGACGCGATCGACGCTCTTCTACGTGTCTATAAACTCCAAAACCAATTCGACGAAACCTCGATCGAAGCTAATTGGGCCGAAATCATGGGCAAACCCATCGCCGCCAGAACCACCAAAGTCTACGCGAAAAACCAGAAATTATACCTGCAAATCGACTCAGCCCCCCTGAAAAAGGAACTTGTCATGGCGAAACAAAAAATGATTGAATTAATAAATAAACATGCCGGCAAAACCGTCATCCAAGAAGTAATCTTCCTCTAATCCTCCCGCGTAGGCTTGCGCAAATCCCACAACAAGCTCAGCCACACGACAAATAGAGGCAATATCATCAACGCATAGCGATTCACATAGGCCTCACGCAAAAACCTCGGGAACAAATCTGTCGGAGAAAAACTCGAAATCAACAGAGTTAATACAAACAAGACCCAGCGCCCACGCGATTTTTCGCCCAAAACAAACCAAAGCCCTACACCCGGGAAGGCCATAATTAAGGTTGGAGATTCTGTACCCGTACTGGCCAACATTAAATAAATCAACACCAAGGCCATCAAGCGCAACTGAAAATCCACATGAAACCATTTCTTCGGCTGAAAATATACCCAAGCCGATAGCAGCAGGGATGGAATCAGAAACCACATATTCGACAATGTGCCATCCCCAGTAATTCGTCGGAACATCCCCATCACACATACATCCGTCCGTAAATTACGAATATCTACATTCAAGGTATTTTTGTGCGACAAGACCTCCATCCACTCGTGGTAACATTGCCAGGTATAATCCCAACCGCCAAATAGAAACGGAAAAAGAAATACCGCCACAAACCAAAACAGCAAATAGGCCGCATAGCGAAAACGCTCTTTGGTGAAAAAGAAAAATACTAAACCTACAATGCCATAAAACTTAATGAATACGCCCAAGGCTATCAATAAGGCCGACCAGCCTAATTTACCCCTTTGCATGAGGATATAACTCCACAAGATCATTGCCACACACAAAGCATGAAACTGCGTATTCAACAGCGCCGTAATAGTTGAATTAAGAATAATCCATAAAATCCAGGAACGCTGTTTTTGGCCTAAAGGCAAATTCCAAACCGCCCAAAACAACATACCCGCATTCAACGCATTCCACACCACCACACTCCAGCCTAAAGGCAAATAAGCATAGGGTGCCATCAAAATCGCAAAGGCGGGACCATATAAATACAGATCAAAATACTCTTTGGGATATAAGGGATACAAATGCATGCCTTGAACAAAATGCCCAAAACTCGACCGGAAAATCTGAAAATTATTGATGTGCGAGTTTATCTCCGAAAGCGAATACTGCTTCCAACCTGTAAAGATTCCCGCTCCTACCCAAATGAAGAGTAAGACATAGAATCGCGCATACCAAGGATTACGATTTGCTGATTTGACCGACATAAGTATCCATTGTTATAAAATCCCCTAAGTCCTCCGACTTCAACCAGCGTAAATATCGCTCCATTTTTTCCAACAATCCACCCTCATGACCACGCTTTACATGACCCGGTAAAGGATAAGCATCCAAATTAGTGAATTCCCAAGGATGGAAATACAAATTCAAAAAACCATTTCGCAAGGAAGCGCGCGTGAAGTACTTATATAGAAAGAGTGGGAAGTTCTTGAAGGCTAACCAAAACAAGGGTATCCGGAAACGTGGCGTGACCGATGCCGGCACCTGCCAAAGCTCCTTTTCAAAAAAAGCTTTCATCGGCTTATCGCGGTGATCATAACGACCTGGAATCCAAGTCGGATTCAAGGAAGAATGATAGGTATAACCAGCCTTCACAATTTCTTCCTCAGGAACATATTGCATGCGCGCCATTCGAAAGCCGTAAATAGGCTTTCCGCTGAGCTTTTCCAACAAATCTTTGGACGATTTTAAATCCGTCTTCTGGTCAAAATGCCCATGGTAATATCCATGTGAAGCTAAGGCGTGCCGGGGATGCAATGCCTTAATCCAATCCGCATTCGCCTCGGCATAAACGCCCGTACAAAATATCGTCACGGGGATTTCATGGCGATCCATCAAATTCATGAATGCTTCCACCCCTTTGCGGGAAACCGACAATTGTTCCTCCAAAGGCAAATCATAGCCATACTCCGTGGGAATATCGCACTCCTCTACATCTAAGGTAATCATGATTTGCGGACGCATAGACTTAGATTAATCGGCGAATTAAGATCGATGTAAAATTAAATAACTCGGTCAAAATCGTCTTGAATTTCATACTCGAAAATTGAATTCCATCTCGCAACTGTACATAAATCCATTCAAAACGAATGTCTTTGGAACGGCTGACCAAAACCAAGAATTCCATATCAAACAGAAAAGCGGAGATTTGGGTCTTCAAAAACAATTCCTTTCCACGCTGATTAAAGCCTTTTAAACCAGATTGAGTATCCTTAACTTTCAAGCGAGGGAAAAACAGGTAGTTCATCAACTTCAAACTCAAGGAAAAAATCTTCCTACGAAGCGGTAACGAATCATAATATTGCTCGTCACGTACGCCCACCACAACATCCACATTTCCCGAAGCTAAGCGACGGTACATTTCGAGCGCGTTTTCCATTTTATAGGGATAATCCGCATCCGTATAAATGATCAAATCGCCTGTTGTTTGTTTCACAGCCTCACGCAATGCGGCGCCTTTACCTACATTTTTAGGTAAATCGATGAAGTGAAACGAAGCGATGCCTGCCTCAAGCAAGGATAAATCGGATGCTTGAATTCCGTGCGAACTCCCATCATTAACGAGATACACGGATACCTGCAAATCTGCAGGCAGTTGATCACGAAATTGCTGAAAATAATGTAGCAAATCCTCCGCCCAGCCCTTATGCGGGTTGTAACAAGGATGTACTAAATCTAAAGATCTTGAGGAAGCCAAGCCGTTTTTTTTACAATAATACGAAATTTCAGGCTTTCCTTTGACGAAAAAAAAGGACATATTTGTAGCTCAACCCAATAAACCCCACATGCAAATTCCCGCGCTTTTAAAAAAAGGTGACCGCGTAGCCATCGTTTCACCCGCTTCTCCGCCTAGCTCCAACCAATGGAAAAAGGGAATTGAAGTATTGGAATCGTGGGGCTTGGAGGTCGTCTTCGCGGAAAATTTTTTAGCTAAACACTTTGGCCTGGCGGGTACCGACGAGCAACGTCGGGCCGACATGCAACAGGCCATAGATGACCCTAGTATCAAAGCCATTTTTCCCTTGCGTGGAGGCTATGGCAGCAGTCGATTTTTGGACGCTTTGAACTTTTCTCGTTTTGTAGAATCGCCCAAATGGATGGTCGGCTTTTCAGACATCACGGCTTTATTATGCCACTTAGACCACTTGCATATTGCGGGTATTCACGGCCCCATGCCAAATAATTTCTGCCAAAAAGGGGGCGATGAGGTCCTAGAATCCTTACAACAACTCCTATTTACCGGGAAAACGGATATTCAAATTCCTTCCCATGAATCCAATCGGGCGGGAGAAACAACATCCACGCTTGTCGGAGGAAATCTATCTTTATTGGCCCACCTCATCGGTTCGGAAAGTTTCCCAAATCCTGAAGGTAAAATTTTATTTATTGAGGAAGTCGGAGAACGCTTATATCACATAGACAGGATGTTGGTCCAACTGAAACGTGCCGGCTACTTTGCTAAGCTAAAAGGTTTGATTATCGGAGGATTTACCGATTGCGATGAGGCCAAATTGGAAATAGGAAAAACTGTGGAAGAACTTGTCCTAGAACATTGCGCAGGGACCGATTATCCCATCGCATTTGATTTCCCTGCAGGTCATATCCCCAACAATTTCGCCTTGCCGTTTGGCACAAAAATCAAGTTCTTGGTAAATAATGAAAATGTCCAAGTTCTTGGACAGATTTAAGCCTTTTCAATATTGAAATCAGCTAGTTTTGGTCAAAAAAAACCATGCTAGCAAAAACCTTTGGCTGTTCCGTTTTTGGCGTAAACGCGGCGCTCATTACGATTGAAACCCATGTAGGACAAGGAAGTAAATGCCATTTAGTTGGCCTCCCCGACTCCACCATCAAAGAAGCCATTTTGCGTGTGGAATCTTCCATGAAACAAATGGGCTGTTTCTTCCCGCGCCGAAAAGTCGTCATCAATCTGGCACCCGCCAATGTGCGAAAAGAAGGCTCATCCTATGACGTAGCCATTGCGCTGTCCATTATCCAAGCATCTGAGCAAATCTACCTTCCCGATTTAGATCAATATGTCATCATGGGTGAATTGGCCTTGGATGGAATCATTCGACCGATCAAGGGAGCCTTGCCGATCGCGATGGAAGCCCGTAAAAATGGAATACGTAAAATAATCTTGCCTTTGGAAAATGCGCATGAAGCCGCCTATGTGGAGGACATGGAGGTTTTTGGAATGGAAACCCTGCAAGAAACCGTCCAATTTTTGCGCGGAAAATCCTTTCACAAACCCATACAAGTAAAACAACACGTGCGAGAATCAAGTGTCCACAAGCTCGATTTTGCCCAGGTTCAAGGACAAGATATGGCCAAAAGGGCGCTTGAAATCGCTGCCGCAGGAGGACATAACCTGATTCTGATTGGTCCACCAGGTGCCGGGAAAACGATGCTTGCGAAGCGTATACCCAGTATTCTACCTCCACTAAGTCTTCAAGAAGCCATGGAAAGCACAATCATACATTCCATCGCAGGGAAACTAGGAGTCCAACAATCCTTAATAAACCAGCGCCCTTTTCGCGCGCCACACCATACAATTTCATCCACGGCCTTAATCGGCGGCGGATCGAATCCGCAACCCGGCGAAATTACCTTAGCGCATCATGGCGTACTATTCCTCGACGAACTCCCTGAATTTTCCAAACATGCCTTGGAAGTGATGCGCCAACCTTTAGAAGACCGCATTGTACACATTTCACGAGCGCGCTATGCCGTTGAGTTCCCAGCTAATTTTATGCTCATGGCTAGCATGAACCCTTGTCCTTGCGGTTACTACAATCACCCATCGAAAGATTGTACTTGCGGGCCTGAAGTAGTCCAACGCTATTTAAATAAAATTTCAGGACCCTTACTCGACCGCATTGACCTTCATATCGAAATTCTTCCGATCCAATTTGAAGAAATGCGCAAACAGAACACGAATGAAACAAGCCAACACATCTATGAACGAGTAATTCAAGCGCGAAAAATTCAAGAAAATCGCTTTGCGAAATTCCCGATGGTCCGAACAAATGCCATGATGGATGGAGGCATGATTCGAGAAATGTGCCCGTTGGATGTGCATTCAGAAATACGTTTAAAATCCGCTATGAATAAATTATCCCTTTCAGCGCGCGCTTATGACCGCATCATCAAAGTTGCCCGAACCATTGCAGATTTAGCGGAAAGTGACAATATAGCGTTGGAACATTTAAGTGAGGCCATCGCCTATCGAAGTTTAGATAGGGAAAATTGGGGAGGATAATGTATTTTTGAAAAAAAGAACCTGTATGAGAATTTTATTCGCCTTTGTATTAAGCACATTCATTGCTTTTTTTGCTAATGCACAGAACCCTTCATTTAAAACGTTGGAAAGTTTTGATGCCATTTTTGCCCGTGCGAAAAAAGAAAACAAACCCATATTCTTCGAGGCCTATCTACCCAATTGCTCCCATTGCATGGCTTATGATGTGACCTTGAAAAACCCAAAAATCAAACAATTTCTTGACAAGAACGTCTTGGCTTACCAACTAGATATCAGCAAGCGTGAAAATGGAATGTTCCTGCGCAAACAAAAAGTGTATGTTCCCTCAACGCCAAGCTTCATTGTGCTTGGGCCAGATGGAAAACCCTGGGATATTCAAAACATGGGCGATGAATTAAATTCAGTCAATGGAATTCTTGCCACATTACAAAAGGCGATAGATCCTCAAAAAAGAGATGAGGCAACTTTAAAAAAATACCTACAAGGTGCACGCGAATTTAATGAGATGATTGGGCTGGCCAATTTCACTCGCATGACCTTGGACACCGTTCAAAACATTGAAATCGTTCAACAACTCGCAGAGGCTTTACCCAAAGACAAATACGAAACCGAACTAGGATTTTTATTAATTCGGAAAGTGATGCTGGACAATAACAATCCCTTGTTTGATCATTTTATCAACAACTTGGCCAATTACCGAAAGTCCAATGACTCGGTTACGGTCAGACAAGCCGCCGAAAACACCCTCATGTCGACTTTGTTTTCTAGTCGGGCCCGAAAATTCAGCCCAGATCGCATCGCGGGAATCAAATATGGCTTACAAAAAATCGGTTTGACAGATGCGCAGATTGCGAATCGTTCCATTGTCTTAGAAGTTCTCATCGACTTAGACAAAGACCAATTGGATGTTGCGACGAATCGAATCAAATCCTATTACCAGGGCAAAGAAATTCCAGCAAAAGAAAAGGAATTTTGGTGCAAATGGTTAAGCCGAAAGTCGGACCCCAAAAATCCTTGTCCGCTTCCTTAATACTTCTTGTTTAATTCTGTAAAATCGAGTAATTTTCAGAATAAGATATGCCTCACAAACCATCAACAATGAAAAAAACTTTACTATTCTGTTTAACTGCTTTAATGCTTGTTGGATTTACAAACGCCATCCCATTGGTGGGAGAAGAATCGTTAGAATCCGTCTTCAAGCGAATCAAAGAAGAAGTAGATGCTAACTCACAGGCATATTCAAGTTTGGGTACGGCATGCTCAACCATAGGTCACCGCTTAACCGGTAGCGAAAATGGCAAAAAAGCAGAAGAATTCGCATTTCAATTATTCAAAAAATATGGTTTTCGTGATACTAAATACCAGGGTTTTCAAGTAGAAGCTTGGGCACGTGATACGGTAACTTTATCGGTGGCACCACCCAAATCGGATGACTTCCGTGAAATCCCTGTCGTTTCACTCGCGTTAACGCCCGTGGAATCGAAAATTCAAGGCCAAATTGTGGATTGCGGCAATGGATTAGATGCAGATTTCGCTGCGAAAAAAGAATTGGTCAAAGGTAAAATTGCCCTAGCGAATATTGGATTAATCGATGCACCCGCTGGAAGCAAAAACTTACATCGTTCCGAAAAAACAGCTTTAGCTATTAAATATGGAGCGGCTGGCGTTATTTTCGTCAATACGGTAAAAGGCCAAGTTTTATTAACCGGAACTGCATCGGTGACGGGAAATTTAATTTCCATTCCTGCGGTTTGTATCTCTTTGGAAAGTGGTACCGAAATCAGAAAATGGCTCGTTGACCAACCTGGCTTATTGAGCATGATTGAAATGCATAATGTAAGCCAACCGATCAAAGCGCGCAATGTAGTTGCAACCCTGAAAGGAGAAAGCAGACATTTACGTCATGAGAAAATTATCATCGGTGGTCACTTAGATTCTTGGGATTTAGCGACGGGGGCGATCGACAATGGAATCGGATCGTTTTCAGTGATTGATATTGCCCGCACATTCAAAGCCTTGGGACTAAAGAGCAAGCGCACAATCGAATTTGTGGCATTCATGGGTGAAGAAGAAGGACTTTTAGGTTCGAAAGCCTATATCGAACGTGCGAAAAAAACGGGCGAAATCGATGAGATTGTTTACATGATCAATTTGGACATGGCAAATAATGTACATGGATTTAATGGAGGAGGTCGCGATGAGATGATGCCTTTATTAAAAGAGATTGGTGATAAAATCAAATCCATCGATCCAAGTTTCGCGAATGATTTACACAATGCAGCAGGTTTGCACTCAGACAATCAAGCCTTTTTGATGGAAGGAATTCCAGCGGCGGATCCGATGGGAAAATTAAGTAAGTCGGTACTTGATTGTTACCATGCGAACTGCGACGTGTTTAGTTTGGTGAACAAAAAAGAAATGGAAAATAATGTCAAATATACATCCATGCTCTTGTATGCCTTAGGGAATGCAAACGCAATTCCGGCGAAGAAATTAGACTTTTATTCGACACGCGATTTCTTTATCAAACAAAACCTGCGCCACGAGTTAGAGCTCGGAAATGAATGGCGCTGGGGAAATAATTAAATTCTCAGCATTTTGATTATTTTTGCAACAAATTGATTTTTTCTATACCCTTATGAATACGACTAATCCTTCTTTTTACGACCACGACATGGAAATGATTCCCGAAAACACCTTCAAATCAATTATCAAAGTCGTAGGTATCGGTGGCGGCGGATCCAATGCGGTGAAGCACATGCAGGAGATGGATATTAAAGGTGCCGACTTGGTTATCTGCAATACCGATTCACAAGCTTTGGCTTCGAATCCGGTGCAGACGAAGATTAAGTTAGGCCAACAAGGATTAGGAGCGGGTACAGACCCAGAAGTAGGCCGTTTGGCAGCGATGGAAAGTCGGGAAAAAATCCAACACATGTTGTCGAATGAAACCCAAATGGTTTTCATCACAGCCGGTATGGGTGGAGGAACAGGAACGGGAGCAGCGCCAGTTATTGCTGAAATTGCAAGAGAACGTAATTTGTTAACCGTTGCCGTTGTAACAGCACCTTACAATTGGGAAGGACGCGATAAAATCCAATATGCCCTGAACGGCGTAGAATCACTGAAAAAATATTGTGACACGGTCATCGTGGTCATGAATGATAAATTAGCTGAGCATTACGAAAACTTGCCAATGTCAGAAGCTTTCTCAAAAGCAGACGATGTTTTGGCCAAAGCGGTTAAATCCGTTGTGGACGTAATTGCGAAACCTGGCGATATCAATACGGACTTCATGGACGTGAAGAAAGTCTTGACGAATGCCGGTCGGGCAATGATGAGTTCCGCATACGGAATCGGCGACAATCGCGCATTTGATGCCATCGCGGAAGCTTTGACATCACCATTATTGAACTCACAACAGATCAATGGCGCAAAACGCATCTTGGTAACGGTTTCTACGGGAAGTGGCAATCCGTTGAAGATGAAGGAACAAAACATCATTATCAATTACCTAAACGAACGTATCAAATTACAAGCAGATATGGTCAAATTCGGATTCTCAACCGATGAAGAATTAGGGGATAGCTTGTACTTAACAGTTATCGCAGCAGGATTTGAACATGAAGGAGATGAGTTCAGTACTTATTTCGAAGGCGCTGAAGTGAATTATGAAACAGCGGATGATTCAGGTCAACGCGAGTTTACACCAGGCAGCACGATTACCTTGGATGCTGAGTCAGCGAATAACCCGATGAATGAGGAGGAGCGTTTCAGCTACATGGTGGATGTTTACGCAAACGGAGGCCTGAGCGAAACGGAATTCGAAGTTCCTACCTACCGCCGTAATTCTGTCAAGTTATATGCGTTGAATAGACTTCCCGAGGAAGAGTGGGTAACAACTGATTTGTACTAATCCAATCGAACTTGTTGTATTGTTTCGCGAATTAATGCTTCGCTAGCGTACGCTATTTCAAATTCGGACACTTCTGTCAAACCGCCCATCGAAATACCCGGTCTGCGATAATCCATCGCGGAATCCCGCACGGTTCGCGCACTGGTGTGCACGGCATCAACTCCTATGTCGATAAATTGTTGGCAATTCTGTGGATTGACACCACTTCCCGCCATAATTTCAATTCGACCAGCAGCCTTTGCAACTAATTGGGCAATGTTTTCAATTCCCTCAAGCGCCTTGTTCTTTTGTCCAGAAGTCAATATGCGTTGGAATTTTAATTCGATCAATTGCTCCAAAACCACCTCTGGCTCCCGACTTACATCGATTGCCCGGTGGCAAGTCAAGGGAAAATCCCCTACCCTGTTTCGTACGTCCTGAAGAAACTCAACATCCAAATCGCCATTAGGCAGAAGAGCCCCAACGACCAATCCATGTACACCTGAACGAATTAGCTCATCAGCCTCCTCAAGCATTGTTTGCTTCTCGTAAGCATCATAACAAAAATCGCCTCCGCGCGGACGTAACATCGCATGAACCTCTAAACTCGTTCTAGCTAAAACTGCTCTAACAAGCCCCGCCGACGGCGTACATCCACCGTCATGTGGCGATGCACATAACTCAACACGGTCCGCACCTGCACGATCAGCCGCCAAACAAGATTCCAATGAATAAGCACAAACTTCTACCGCGAGCCTCGAATTTCTTTCCATAAAAATAGGCCTAAATAGGCCGTTAAATAGCTTTTTTGATAATTAACGAAAATTTAAGAAATAAATCTTTTATAAATATTTTTTTATTTTACTTTTGCACACAGATCAAAATGAAATAATAAAATTACTTAAAATATGTATTGGACATTAGAACTTGCCTCCTACCTAGAAGATGCGCCTTGGCCAGCTTCCAAAGATGAATTAATCGACTTCGCGATCCGTACCGGATCTCCTTTAGAAGTTGTTGAAAACTTACAAGAATTAGAAGACGATGGTCAACCCTTCGAAAGCATCGAAGAAATTTGGCCAGATTATCCGACAAAGGATGACTTCTTCTTCAACGAAGACGAATATTAATTAAGAGGCGAAAGCCTCTTTTTTTATGGCCTTAATTTCCTCACTTAGGCCCTGGTTACGTAAAGCAATCCCCCAGCGACGAAGCAAGACATCGTCCCAACAAGTCACCATTTCATGTTGCTTCAAATAATCAATTTCAGATTGAATATAAGGCAAGTCAGGATGCAACAATTGGGTATCCCCTTGAAGCAAAGCAAAACTGTTTGAGCCATAGGTTTCCCATAAATGTTGTTGTGTAGATTCTGATAATGTAGAGGCATCTTGCAAAAATTGTTCGCGCAAAGATTCGTTACCTCCCGACAAAACATGATTGGCCGTCAAACAAGGTTGGGGAACTTGGTTCAATACCTCTCGTTCTAAGACGTCCATCGTATCAGCAGCCATCACCCGGTAAGTGGTCCATTTACCACCCATGATGCTGACCAATTTACTCCGGCCATCCACTTCAACTTCGTGATCACGTACCAATGATTTGGTATCAGACGCCATAGCAGCATCTAAGGCAGCTTGTAGCAAAGGCCTTTGGCCCACAAACGTAGAAGTCACATCCGATCGAGAGGCTTTTCCCGAAGCGTAGCGATTAAAATAATCGAGCAGGTAATCGATTTCCTCCGACAAAATTGGCGGGTTTTCACGTAAGGTATCAGGCTCGTCGGTGGTTCCCACCAACACATAGTTTCGCCATGGAATCACAAAAATCACCCGACCATCATCTGTTTTTGGAATCAATAAGGCTGTTTTACCAGGCCAAAAAGTTGCCGGTAACACAATATGTGCACCCCGACTCACCTTCATGCGAGGTTTTAATTTCGGATTCGCCATGGCACGAATCGCATCCGTAAAGGGCCCAGTTGCATTGACAACGGCCTTCACAGCTATTTGATAAGCTTCCCCAGAAATGACATCCTGAAAACAAACCTCCTTGACTTTTAAACTTTTGGGAGAATGCACAAAACTTGTAAGTTCCGCATAGTTCAACACACAAGCGCCTGCCGCTTCCGCAGATTGGAGAATTGCCAGTGCATAACGTGCATCGTTCAATTGGCCGTCATAATACAATACACCTCCACGCACATGCTCCAACGAAATGGCAGGACTTAATTCGCGCATTTGTTTTGGGCCTAAACCTCGACTGGGTTCTAAATTTGTGTGACCTGCAATTTGATCATATAACCACATACCAATGCGGTAATAAACTCGATCAAACCAAGTATAACAAGGCGTCAATAAAGCTAATGGATGGGCCAAAAAGGGCGCATTTTGCAATAAAATTTTACGCTCATGCAAGGCTTTGTAAACCATTTTGAATTGTTGCCAATCCAATTTTTTGACAGCTTGTTCTAGATAACGAACGCCGCCATGTACCAACTTCGTTGATTTGGAGGAAGTTTGCGATGCAAAATCACCTTTTTCGATTAATAGCACTCGGTAACCGCGCAATGTAGCATCCAATGCCACACCAGCACCCGTCGCGCCACCTCCGATGATACACAAATCAAAAGGCTCTGATAATTTCTTTATTTGGTCCGCGCGATTAAAGGCCATCCGTATAAATTAGGTTTACAAAGGTTAAAGTACGATTTACTTCAATTTACTCAACAAATTCTAAAATAAAACGCAAAAGATTCATTTAAAATTGATAAAAATAGAAGAGATTTTATAATTTTGCAGTCCTTTGGCTAGCAACATATAGTCAAAGTATCAAAGCATTATAATTTTATGGCAAAGAAGAAAGACGTTAACGAATCCATTGAAATCATTGAAAGCCCGGAGGCACTTCAACACGAATTAGAAAAAGTCACTGGATTTTTCGATCAAAATAAATCAACTATTATTGGTGCTGCAGTGCTTGTCGTTGCGATCATCGTGGGATACTTTGGTTTCCACTGGTACCAAAACACACAAGATGCTGAAGGTGAGAAGAAATTATACAAAGCGGTTTACGCATTTGAATCAGATTCATTAGCAGCTGCATCGAAAGATTTAGCGAAAGTTTCGGATGAATTTGGTGGCAACACACAAAATTTAGCTGACTTGTATTTGGGTATTACTTTGTTGAAACAAGGTAAATACGATAACGCAATCGAGAAATTGAAAAATTTCAGCAGCGGCGATTTATTAGTTCAAGCGCGTGCGTATTCGTTAATTGGTGATGCATATTCTGAAAAGAAATCCTATGCTGAGGCAATCGAATATTATACAAAAGCAGCTGATTACAAATCAAACAAGTTCTTTTCGCCAGGTTATTTGTTGAAACTTGCTAACGCATACGAAGCAAATAAACAATCGAAAGAGGCATTGGATACATACACAGCAATCACGGAAAAATATCCAGAAGCTGCTGAAGCAATTCCAGCGAAGAAATATAAAGCGCTATTAGAAAGCTCTATCTCTGAATAATAAAGTTTACGAAATTGTCATGAGGGGATAAGAGCATCAGCTTTTATCCCCTCTTGATTTAGCCCCATCACCATGTCAACTGCCTTAAAAAACTTAAGTGATTTTAGTACTGCCAACTTGCCGGATGTTTCCCAAAAGCGATTCGCGATTGTAGTCGCAGAATGGAACACAGAAGTCACGGGCGCCTTATATACAGGAGCTTATGATACACTATTGAAATACGGCGCTCAAGAATCAAACATCGTCAGCGTTCAAGTTCCAGGCAGTTTTGAATTAAGCTTAGGAGCACAAAAGATGGCTGTGAAAGCAGACATCGATGCGGTGATTTGTTTAGGCTGTGTCATTCAAGGCGAAACACGTCACTTTGATTTCATTTGCCAAGCCGTAGCTGATGGCATTACAAATGTGAGTTTGAAATACAATAAACCGGTTATTTTTGGCGTATTAACACCAAATAACCAAGAACAAGCCATGGATCGCGCAGGCGGCAAACATGGCAACAAAGGAGATGAGGCAGCGATTACTGCCATTAAAATGTTAGCAATAAATTAAGATATACTATTATGCAAGTTTGGAAATTTGGCGGCACATCCGTAGGAAAGCCAGAAAGAATGCAATCGATTCGTCAACTTATCACAGAAGACGGAAAACCTAAAATTGTTGTTTTATCTGCATTATCAGGTAGCACGAACGCATTGTTATCCATTTCAGAATCATTAATCGCACAAAATCAAACGGAGGCGAAAACCAAAGCGTCTGATTTACGTGCGCATTACGATGCCTTTTTAACCGAGCTTTACCAAACGCCTGCGGGTCTTGCGAAAGGTCAAGCAATCGTTACGAAGGAATTTACGTTCATCGACAACCTGATCGCTACGGTACCTTATACCGTTAAACAAGAGAAGGAAATGGTCGCTTTGGGCGAATTGTTATCGACGCAAATTTTCGAAGCCTATTTGCAAGAAGAAGGAGTAAATTCAACATTATTACCTGCTTTGGATTTTATGGTTATCGATGAAGACAATGAGCCAATCATGGCTGAAATCGAAACGAAATTAGCGGCAACCTTAGCTCCTGTCAAAGACAAGCAAATCTTCATCACACAAGGTTTCATTTGCCGCAATCCAGCAGGCGAAGTTGACAACTTGAAACGTGGAGGTTCCGATTACACCGCTTCGTTAATTGGAGGTGCCATTCAAGCCGAAGAAATCCAAATCTGGACGGACATCGACGGAATGCACAACAATGACCCGCGCATCGTGAAAAACACCTTCCCGATTCGGGAATTATCATTCGCAGAGGCAGCCGAATTAGCCTACTTTGGCGCAAAGATTTTGCACCCAAGCACAATTACGCCTGCTAAAATCAAAGGTGTTCCTGTTCGTTTGAAAAACACCATGGAGCCAAGCGCCTTTGGAACCTTGATTTCGGAAAAATCGACAGATGTAGAAATCAAAGCCATCGCAGCCAAAGACAATATCACGGCTATTTACATTCACTCGACTCGGATGTTGAATGCCTATGGATTCTTGAAGCGTGTGTTTGAGATTTTCGAAAAATACAAAACACCCGTGGACATGATCACAACATCCGAAGTTTCAGTTTCGGTAACGATTGATCAAACCGCGAATTTGGATGCCATCATGCGTGAACTGCGTGAATTTGCCGAGTTAGAAGATCCAGATAAAGACCAAGTAATTATCTGCATCGTGGGTAATTTCTGGGCTGACAAAGAAGGAATTGCGATCAAAGTGTTGGATGCCATCAAAAACATCCCGATTCGCATGATATCCTACGGAGCTTCTGAGCATAACATCTCACTTTTGGTTGATGCCAAACATAAAAATGATGCATTAAACGCATTGAACGAAGGACTTTTCTAAACGAACGCCATGTTAACGATTCCATTTATCCGTACATATACGGAACTTACGATTGCCGGTTTAACAAAAAAACACGTAGCTAATGCTGCTGAAATTGTGAACCAACTCATCGCGATGGACGACAAACGGAAGTCCTTGCTCCAACAAGCAGAGCAGGCTTTGGAAAAATCCAATGCTGCTGCCAAGGAAATTGGGGCGCTTATGCAATCTGGACAGAAGGAGTTAGCCGAAGGAAAGCGTGCAGAAACAGCCGCACTAAAAGGTGATATCAAAGTCATGGAAGAAGCGGCACGTGTCGCGGAGAAAGAATTAACCGACTTGCTCGTTACGCTTCCGAACCTTCCCCACAGTTCTGTTCCGGAAGGAAAAGTTGCGGAAGACAATGAAGTCGTTTTAAACTGGGGGACTATCCCAACCTTAAACGAAGGAGCCAAACCCCACTGGGATTTGATTAAAGATTATGACATCATCGACTTTGATTTAGGTAATAAAATTACGGGTGCTGGATTTCCGGTATATAAAGGAAAAGGAGCTCGTTTGCAGCGTGCATTGATCAACTTCTTCTTGGATGAAGCAATCAAGGCTGGCTATTATGAGATCCAACCTCCTATCTTGATCAACGAAGATTCAGGATTTGGTACGGGACAATTGCCTGACAAGGAAGGTCAAATGTATGTAACCCAAGCAGAAGGATTGTATTTAATCCCAACGGCTGAGGTACCTATTACCAACTTGTACCGTGACGTGATTGTCAACGAGAAAGAATTACCCATCAAAAACGTAGGCCATACGCCATGTTTCCGTCGGGAAGCGGGCTCTTGGGGCGCACACGTACGTGGCTTGAATCGCTTACATCAATTCGACAAAATCGAAATTGTACAGATTCAAAAACCGGAAAATTCATACGCTGCCTTAGAAGAAATGTCCTTGCATGTGCAAAGCATTCTACAAAAATTAGAATTGCCTTACCGTGTCTTAAGACTATGTGGTGGAGATATGGGCTTTACATCTGCGTTGACCTACGACATGGAGGTATGGTCGGCGGCACAAGGAAGATGGCTGGAAGTGAGTTCGGTTTCCAACTTTGAAACGTACCAAGCAAATCGCTTGAAATTGCGTACGAAGATCGAGGGAAAATCAATTCTATGTCATACCTTGAACGGATCAGCATTAGCATTGCCTCGTATCGTGGCTGCTATTTTGGAAAATAACCAAGGACGAGATGGCATTAAGATTCCAGCTGTTTTGGTTCCTTATACGGGCTATACGCACATCAACTAGTCCACACTCAATCGGAAACCCTCGCCGTGCAAATTCAATAATTGTACGCGAGGGTCTTCTTTTAACAACTTGCGTAGCTTTGTCATGTATACATCCATGCTGCGCGCATTGAAATAGGTATCATCTCCCCAAATCAATTTCAGTGCATAGGACCTACTAACCGGTCGGCCTAAGTTCTCACACAATAACTTCATGAGCTCGTTTTCCTTTGGGGTAAACTTTTGTTCGTTCCCTTGAAAAACCAGGCGCATTTTCGCCGGATAGTATGTAAAATCGCCTAATTGAATTTCATCTGCCAAAGCCGGTAAAGATTTATCCGAATGGGCCCGACGCAGAATGGCTTCCATGCGCGCAACGAGTACGTCCATAGAAAATGGTTTGGTTAGGTAATCATCCGCCCCCACTTTAAACCCTTGCAAGGTATCTTCTTCCATGGATTTGGCCGTCAAAAAAATAATGGGCACATCTAAATGAGTCGCGCGAATATCTTTGGCCAAAGAGAATCCGTCTTTCTTGGGCATCATGACATCAAAAACGCATAGATCAAAAGTCCCCTTAACGAAAAAGTCCAAGGCCTGATCTCCATCATGCGCCCAAACTACTTCATAGCCCTTTTTCTTTAAAAATTCGCTCAACAATAGCCCCAAATTAGGGTCATCTTCTGCCAATAAAATTTGTGGATTAATTGCCATAAGGTATCGTAATTTCAAATGTACTTCCTTTTCCTAATTGACTTTTCACTTGGACATTCCCTCCATGTGCTTCAACAATTTTCTTCACATAACTCAATCCCAAGCCAAAGCCTTTGACATTATGCACATTACCTGTGGGAACCCGGTAAAAGGGCTCAAACACCTGGGTTAACACATCTTTTTGCATCCCGATTCCCTTGTCAGTAACTAAGATCGTAAATGTCGAATCAATGACTTTCGTTTCAATCGTAATCTCGGGAGCATCAGCACTGTATTTAACCGCATTGTCGATCAGATTGTTTATCACATTACTCATGTGAACTTCATCAATCAATAATTCTGCAGGATGGTCCGAAAATGCGGTATGAATCACCCCATTTTTGGCCATCAACATCGGCTGATTCATCTCAATAACCTGCAGAATCAGTTCATGCATATTAACCTTTTTCTTTTTCAACACAATTTCTTCCCGTTCCATTTGAGCCGTTTGCAAAACGCGCTCTACTTGTTGGCCTAAACGCACATTCTCATCCTTAATTATCCCCAAATAGCGTTGAATACTTGCATTTTCATGTACACTGGCATCTTCCTGAATCAGCTGGGTAGCTAGGGAAATGGTTGAAATGGGCGTTTTGAATTCATGGGTCATGTTATTGATGAAATCATTTTTGATTTCGGCCAATTTCTTTTGCTTGAGGATAGTCATCATGGCGATGTAAAAACAGCCGACCATGATGAAAAGCAAGATCGCGGAGCCTAATAAATTCAAGCCCATCGTTTGCCAAATGAAGCCCATCGAGTCAGGGAAGTACACATGCAAGAATTGACCCGAGGCATGCAGGTCATTCGGGAAAAGTGCCGCCATGAATTGTGGCGTATGTTTTTTGATGCTTGAATTGGAAGTAAAAATCCAATCTTTCGCTTGCTTGGGTGCTTGCGGAGCAATACCAAAGGCATAATTTAATTGAATATGTTTCGCGGCTAATTCTTTGCGTAACATACTATCGATGTAATGCGGTTCAACGCGTTGCGGAATCGGGCGCTCTTTGAACAAAAAATCCGAAAAAACCTCTCTCGCTAAAGCAGTTTTTTGGATCACTTTGTCAACTTCTTTGGGAGCAACATCAGCTACGGACGGCTTCAAAGGCAATTGCTCCTTTTTAACACGCGTTTTCGTATCTTTTTTGATAAACTGGCGATGTCGCATTGCCCGCTGGCGTTTTTGAACTCGGGGCGCTAACAAATCAGCAATCTGCTGGTCTTCTTGCAAGCGCCGTTGGATATCTTGTTCCGGATCCACATCAACTTGATACTCCTCCGTAATTTCAGCAATCTGTCCATTGGGAAGCAAAAATGATTTTCGAACATACATGATGTCGGATCGCACTTCATTATGAATCGCACCTCGTTGGTTATTTGAAATACCTTCAGGACCAATAAAATTCTCCGCAATCGGGGAATCTGCAGGCGTTGGCGCAACCGGGCGTTTCGGTTTAAGGCTAGCTAATTTAGTAGACAAATCCTTTATTTTTTGTTGGTGCGCCTCATAGGTTTTATGGCGTTCTGCAAGCATCACGAGTTCTTGCTTTTCCAATTTTCGAACCACCTGTGCCAACCCATCTTGTACGTCGGATGCGAATTGCTCCTTCTTGGTCTCCAACATAAACCCCAGCCAATATGCCTGAAAAGCAATAAGCCCCAGCAATGCGAGGGTCATCAAGCCAATAATCAAGCGTATTTTCTTTTGAGTCATTTTATTATAAAAATCGAAAGCACAAATTTATCAAAATGCAGGGAGGATAAAAGAGCTCTTAACACTTCTTAACAAACAAGATTCAAAGGCATTTCGTAAGTTTGCTCCGCATTAAAAAAATAACGTATGAAATATTTTATTCTAACGGCCGCTTTGGCCTTCGCGAGTACAACAGCTTGGGCTCAAGAAAAACAAGAAGCAACGATCAAAATTGTTGTTGATGACAACGGTAAGCAAAAAGTTATTGAGCGTCACTTTTCCGACATCAGCAAGGCGGAAGGCGAAATCAAAAAGCTATCTGACTCGCTTGATTTAGAAGTGAAAATCTCCGGAGACAGAAAGAAAATTATTCGCATGGATGTGAATAAAAAAGAACTAAAAGGCGGCGATGTTGTCATTGAACGCCATGCCGGTTCACCCACTCCTGGTCAAGAAAAACGTGTCATGATTATTCGCAAAGGCGATAAAGACGGCAACATCATATCTGAGGATATCCAAGGTCCTCGTGAATTTAAATTCGAATTTGATGGCCCAGGTGATCGCATGAAAGCATTCCGTAAAATCCATAAAGACGTTCTAGGTGAAGGCTCCAAAACCATTCATGGCTTAAAAGCTACGCCCAACAAACCTTTCAATGGAAAAATTAGCGTAAAGTTTAACGCCCCCGAAAAAGGAAATGTATCGATTTCAATCCTTGATGTCAACGGCAAAGAATTAGCCAATGAGCAAATCAAAGATTTCCAAGGAGATTACTTGGGACAAATCGATATCAAGAAAGCAGGTGCTGGTGTCTATTTCATCCGTGTTAGCCAAGGCGCCGACGGAGCTGTCAGACGAGTTAAGGTTGATTAGTTATAATCTTTCCTGAGCAATTGCCCAGAAAAGATTGAAAAGTCCCAGACGCTGTCTGGGACTTTTTTATTTACCCATATTCGCCCAAGCAAAGGCATACATATCCGCAGTCAATTCAATCAATTTCGCCGTATTACTCGAACCATGTCCACTGTTTGTATCAATCCGAATAATCACCGGATTCTTACTTGTATTCTTCGCTTGCAAAGTTGCCGCATACTTAAATGAGTGCGCAGGAACCACACGATCATCATGATCCGCTGTGGTTATCAAAGTCGCAGGATAAGCTTTTGCTTCGATGTTATGCAAAGGCGAATAGCTATACAACACCTTAAATTCTTCCGCATTATCACTTGAGCCGTAATCTGCGATCCAGTTCCAACCGATTGTGAATTTTTGGAAACGTAGCATATCCATTACCCCAACACCTGGCAATGCCACGCCAAATAATTCAGGATGTTGGTTGATAACCGCCCCCACAAGCAATCCTCCATTCGACCGACCTGAAGCGGCTAAATACGACGCAGAAGTATATTTTTGTTTGATTAAATACTTCGCTGCATAAATAAAATCATCAAAGACATTTTGCTTATTAAGCTTCATACCTGCCTGATGCCATTTCTCCCCATACTCACTCCCGCCGCGTAAATTTGCCAATACATAGACTCCACCTTTTTCCAACCAAGCCATTAAACTTGCGGTGAAAGTGGGCGTAGAACTAATGTTAAACCCGCCATATCCGTGCAAAATCGTTGGGTTTTTGCCATTCAATACCAAGCCTTTTTTACTCACAATGAACATCGGAACACGCGTCCCATCTTTGCTCGTATAGAACTTTTGAATCACTTGAAAATCTTCGGGCTTGAAGGCCAAATGAGGCTTTTGGAATATTTTACTCGTGTTTTGAGCAATTTCATATTTGTAAACCGTTGGCGGAAAGTTGAATGACGAATAAGTAAAGAAACTATACTTATCCTCCTTCTCGCCATGGAAACCGCTTACATTACCTAGACCAGGTAATTTCACAGATCCGATGCCTACTCCGTTGTAATTGTAAATCAAAGTACGCGAAGTAACATCTTTTAAATACGTCAAATACAGTCGGTGACCCGCACTCGTAACAGCCTGCAATGGCTCCGAACGTTCAGGTACCAAAGGTTTCCAATTTGCCTTTTCCGGCTTTGCCAAGGTCAACTCCATCAATTTCCCATTGGGAGCGCTATCGTTTGTTTCTAAAATTAGGCGATCCCCTTCATTGTCAACGACCGAGTAATGAAAGGCACCCGGTTCGCGGACGATCGGTCGGAAGACATCACCAACAACATCCGTACGAATAAACCACAATGCATTGCCATCCAAGCCTTTGCCGCGATCGCTAATCGTCAAATAGGCTAAGGTTTCATCTTCCGATGTGCTCATCGTATGAAAGCGCTGCGGGTTTTTCTTGTCTTCGTAGACCAATCGATCTTGACTTTGTGAGGTACCTACTTGGTGAAACCAAACTTGATGATTTTCATTTTTCGTACTTAGTTCTTTGCCTTCTGCGGGCGCCGGATAGCGCGAATAATAAAAGCCATCCCCTTTCCAGGCAACGCCACTTACCTTCACCCAATTCAATTGATCCGGCAAATCTTGACCCGTTTCCATATCCCTTACGCCAAAAACCTGCCAGTCGCTCCCGCCTTTACTCAATCCAATACAAGCATAGCGACCATTTTTACTCAGGCTAAAAACAGTCAAACGCGTCGTAGCATCCGAAGATAATTTGTTGGGATCCAATACCTCTTCTGGAGTACCTGTTAAACCTTTTTGGCGATACAAGACCGATTGATTTTGCAAGCCCGAGTTCTTGTAAAAATAAAACCAATCGCCTCGCTTGAACGGCGCAGAAATTTTCTCGTAATCACTCAATTGCTCGATGCGCTTCTTGAAAGTTTCGCGTAAGGGTAAGGTTTCCAAGTAACCAAAACTAACTTTGTTTTGGGCCTTCACCCATTCCTTTGTTTCGGCACTGTTATCATCCTCCAACCAGCGGTAGGGATCTGCCACGGTGACACCATGATAGACATCCGTATGTTCCACCTGGCGGGTTTTCGGATAAACCAATTGTGACCATGCGGCCGAATTTACAAGCATTCCCATGAGTAAAATCAATAACTTTTTCATACTTATTTATTTTTTGGTAACCATAAAATGGCATCTGCAGTAAGAAGGCCATTGGCCCCACGCTGTGATACCAATACATCGCCTGTTGTATTGTCTTCAAAATGATAGGTCCCCACCGGAACCCAAGTTTCCGTTGTGTTTGGTGCTAAACGAAGCGTCGCCACATGGCGAACTTTGGCAACATACACCTCTAAATTAATCACGGTAGTTCCTCCTCGTACGGCAGGAATGTAATAATAAAGTTGGTAATCACCTTTCAACGGTGTTTTAGAGGTAAATCGTACGCGAGAACCCAAATCATCCAAAGGATTTGTTTGCAAATATGTTCCGCCAAATGTACCTGGCTGATTTTTGATTTTATTCCAATGCCCGATGATCTCCATATTCGCCGCCTCCGCATCATCGACGATTAACTCCGGACGAGAGCCATCCATCCAAGGATTGAATTTATAATAACGATCGACTTCCTCGGTGCTTATTTTGCCAACAGGAATATCGCGCAAAATAGACTCCACGGCTTTGATGGCCGCCGACTGCCCCAATTGCATGTTGATTACATCGACCCCTTTCCCGGCAATCAAAACAGGCGCTTGCAAATTTGCCCAAGTAGGTTCAGCATAAATCAACCGAGTAGTTGACCCGCCCATCCCATCTTCTTCCAATTCCTTGGTGGCTTGATATCCCGTTTTCAACAACATATCTCCGTTGTAGGAACAATCAATATAAGATTTGGCTTTCACTAATTTTACCCCTTCCTCAGCTTGCAAACTCAATTGTTTGACCTCATTTCCTTCAACCAAACTTGCTATTACCTGATGCCCTGGCCAAACAACGATTTTAGCGTCATCCAAATAAGCCTGTAAAACCTCATATCCCATGGAGGACTCAAATTCAAAGGCTTGAAACTTTCCCAATTTCCCACCTACTTTACGAAAAAAGTCGCGAGGTAATCCATGAATTTGGGCAGGATTCAAATCAAATTTCATCCCAAAGCCTTGTTGGGCATAGGGTAACGTTGTTGAAGCATCAATCAGCAAAGTCTTTTTCCCTGCCGCTTTTGCTGCATAAGCTGCCATCACACCAGCTGGTGTAGCGCCATAGACGATGACATCAAAAGATTGCACCTTTTGGCCAAAACAGGTGGAGGCCAACAATAAAAAACAGATAAGATAACGCATTAAAATAAAGATCCGGTTTGAGCTTTGGGTTCAATACCTACGTGACGATAGGCTTTTTCGGTCGCTTCACGTCCACGTGAAGTACGTTTTAAAAATCCTTCTTGAATCAAAAAGGGCTCATAAACTTCCTCAATCGTTTCTGCTTCCTCACCACAAGCCGTGGCAATAGTCGTTAGTCCCACAGGCCCACCTTTGAACTTCTCGATAATCGTCATCAAAATCCGATTATCCATTTCATCCAAGCCATTTTGGTCTACATCCAAGGCATCCAAAGCAATTTGTGCGATGCGCACATCAATTTCTCCATTGCCTTTTACTTGGGCAAAATCACGCGTCCGACGCAGTAAATTATTGGCAATACGCGGAGTTCCTCGGCTCCGGCGCGCAATTTCAAATGCCCCCGACTCTTCGATAGGCATCTTCAAAATTTGTGCGGAACGCTTAACGATACCCGTTAATAATTTGGCATCGTAATATTCCAAACGGGCATTAATCCCAAACCGAGCACGTAATGGCGAAGTCAAAAGGCCCGCACGTGTGGTAGCACCGATTAAGGTAAAAGGATTCAAACTAATCTGGATACTCCGGGCATTCGGGCCAGAATCCAACATAATATCAATCTTATAATCCTCCATGGCCGAATATAAATACTCTTCCACGATAGGATTCAAGCGATGAATTTCATCTATAAATAACACATCAAAAGGTTGCAAATTCGTCAACAATCCGGCTAAATCAGACGGCTTATCCAAGACAGGACCTGAGGTGATTTTCAAGGTAGAGCCTAACTCATTTGCAATAATATGCGAAAGTGTCGTTTTACCTAATCCTGGAGGGCCGTGCAACAAGACATGATCCAAGGCTTCCTCGCGGGCTTTAGCAGCACCTACGAAAATTTTGAGATTATCAACGATTTTTCCCTGACCGGTAAAATCGAAAAAACTCAACGGACGTAAGGCTTTATCGATCTCACGTTCCTGTGGATTCAATGCTTCCGCATCCCCTGTTAAATAATCTTCCCGCATAGGACTCTGTTGATTCAAAATTGAACTCAAAGATAATTTTTTTATTGCGAAGATTTTATAGTTTTGATAAACCAACAAGAATATCTAAACCTATGAGCTCCATTTTTATCGGCGAGTTAGCCGGAACAGCTACCTTATTATACCTCGGAAATGGCGTTGTTGCCAATGTCCTCTTAAAAAATACCAAAGGAAACGGAACCGGATTATTAGCCATCGCAGCTGCTTGGGCCTTTGCCGTAACGGTTGCCATCTTTGTTTCCACTTATTTCGGAAGTTCAGGAGCTCATTTAAATCCGATTGTTACGATTGCTGGTTGCGTCAAATCAGGCGATTGGAGTTTGTTCCCGACCTTCATTGGGGCACAATTATTGGGAGCTATGCTTGGGCAATTATTAGTTTGGCTACATTACAAACCACATTACGATATCACAGAAGATGCAGGTGCAATAAAAGCTTCGTTTTGTACGGATCCTGCTATTCGAAATAGTCCATTCAATTTTCTATCTGAAGCCTTTGCTTCTGCTGTGGCAGTACTAGCATTAGGAACATTCAGCACCATCGAAACAGGCTTAGGACCATTTATGGTTGGAATTTTAGTATGGGTCGTTGGCCTAGGATTAGGCGGAACAACTGGCTACGCGATTAATCCTGCCCGTGATTTAGGTCCTCGCATCATGCATGCCATTTTACCCATTAAGCACAAAGGCGATTCCGATTGGGGATATGCCTGGATTCCAGTCTTAGGACCAGCTGCTGGTGCTGTTTTAGGTGCATATTTGTTGACCTTAAATTAATACGAACATGTACATCGGATCGATTGACCAAGGAACCACCAGTTCGCGTTTTATTATTTTCAACAAAGGCGGTGAAATTATTTCCGTAGGCCAAAAAGAGCATAAACAAATTTATCCGCAAGCCGGTTGGGTCGAACATGATCCCGCTGAAATCTGGAAAAACACGCAAGAAGTGATTGGTTTAGCCTTAGGGAAGGCCAACCTTTCAGCGAAAGATATTGCTGCGGTGGGAATTACCAACCAACGGGAAACAACCGTTGCCTGGAACAAACACACAGGAAAAGCGTATTACAATGCTTTGGTTTGGCAAGATACGCGGGTAGGAAACGAATTAGCTGAGCTTGCCAAAGATGGTGGCATGGATCGTTTTCGTGCTAAAACAGGTTTACCATTGGCCACATATTTTAGTGGTTTAAAATTACGCTGGTTACTCAATAACATCGAAGGCCTCCGTGCAGATGCTGAAAAAGGCGATGCTCTTTTTGGCAACATGGATACCTTCATTGCATGGCACCTAACAGGGGGGACAGCAGGGGGAATTCACATCACGGATGTGACCAATGCCAGCAGAACCCAATTGATGGATTTAGCCACGTGCCAATGGGACGACGAAATCCTAGAAGTCCTGAATATCCCCAAAAAGATGCTTCCTGAAATCAAATCGAGTTCCATGGTCTATGGTTATGCGAAAGGTGTTTTGGGAGGTGTGCCTTTGGCGGGGATTTTGGGGGACCAACAAGCCGCGTTGGTAGGTCAGACTTGTTTTAATCCTGGCCAAGGGAAGAATACCTATGGAACAGGATGTTTCTTGTTGATGAATACGGGTTTAAAACCGGTTCCTTCCCAACATGGACTTCTGACCACTGTTGCTTACCAATTAGGCAACGAACCGGTGCATTATGCACTAGAAGGATCTGTTGCAATTACCGGAGCACTCGTGCAGTGGCTGCGCGATAATTTGGGAATCATTAAAAACAGTCCCGATATCGAGAAACTCGCGAAACTCGTAGATGATAATGGAGGTTGCTATTTTGTCCCAGCATTTTCGGGCCTATATGCACCCTATTGGAAATCAGATGCGCGTGGTGTCCTTGTGGGATTAACACGTTACATCAATAAGTCACATATCGCACGTGCAGCGCTCGAAGCGACCGCTTTCCAAACCTGGGAGGTATTAGAAGCCATGGAAAAAGATGCAGGAATTGCAATTAGTTCCTTGCGCGTAGATGGAGGCATGGTGGTCAACCAATTATTGATGCAATTTCAATCGGATATTTTAGGCGAAGAAGTTATTTGCCCGAAAATCATTGAAACGACAGCCTTAGGGGCTGCGTACGCTGCTGGTCTAGCCGTGGGCTATTGGGAAAACTTGGATGACTTGCGGAAAAACTGGGCGATTGCCCATACCTGGAAGCCAAACATGCCAGCCGAAAGCAGAGAAAAGCTTCGGAAGCAATGGAAAAAAGCTGTTACAAAAAGTTTCGACTGGGCGGAGGACTAAGCTCTTTTTACCTTTGGAGCATCCGCACGTGTCGTTCCATAAGCTGGGCAGTTGGCTTGTTGAGAGCATGAGCTCAAAATCATACCAGCCAAAACACTCATTGCGATAATTTTTTTCATGATATATTGAGTTAAACAGAAGCTAATTTCTTTGTATTTCCTTTTGGCACTTCATTGCTGGCGTCTGCAACAACCGTGTTATCAGCCGGATTATTGTAACCTAAAATATGCAACATCGAACCGCTCGCTTGCTCCTCTTGGAATAAACGCGTAGTAATCGTCCCATCTTCCAATCGGTCTACGATAACGTGTTTAGGCGCAGGAATCAAACAATGTTGAATTCCACCATAACCTCCTAATGATTCTTGATAAGCTCCGGTGTGGAAAAAACCTACATATTGACGCTCTTGATCCTCTTCGAAAATCGGCAAGTATAAATCGGAACTATGCGCTTCCGTATTATAAAAATCCATCGAATCACAAGTCAATCCCCCCAAATTCACCTTTTGATAAGGTGAGCTCCAGTTATTAACCGGTAACATAATGTATTTTTGGTTCATGCCCCATGAATCAGGCAATTGCGTAATGAAAGAACCATCGATCATGTACCACAACTCTTTATCATTTTGCAATTTTTGGTCAATGATTTCATATAAAACCGCGCCACTCTCCCCTACGGTATAAGAACCGAATTCCGTGAAGATATTCGGTACGGGCACATTGTTTTTATTGCAAATCCATGAGATAGATTCCACAATTTCATCCACCATCGCTTGATAATCATAGTTGAACTGAAGCGACGTTTGGATAGGTAAACCACCACCCAAATCAATGGAATCCAGTTCAGGGCAAACCTTCTTTAATTCACAGTATTTGTAAATGAAGCGGCTTAGCTCCGACCAATAATAGGCTGAATCCTTGATACCTGTGTTGATGAAGAAGTGTAACATCTTCAAGTTGAACTTCGGATTCGGCTTAATTTTATCCTCATATAAAGAGATCACATCTGAATAACGAACGCCTAAACGCGAGGTATAGAAAGCAAAATCAGGTTCCTCATCTGTCGCAATGCGAATAGCTAGATTGGCTTTTTCGGCAGTTACCGACTTCTCGTAAAAATCGATTTCTTTCAAATTATCAAGGATAGGAATGCAATTGAATCCATCATTGATTAATTCCGAAATGTATTGCGTGTACAAAGGTTGCTTGTAACCATTGCAAAGAATATAAGTCGACTTTGAGATTTTTCCCTGGTTGTACATATCCCGGATAATCGGAATATCAAATGCGCTGGATGTCTCTAAATGCACATGTTGCTTCAAAACTTCCTCTAAAATAAAGGAGAAATGCGAAGATTTTGTGCAGTAGCAATAGGTATAATTACCCTTGTAATTATATTTCTTAATAGCGTTACGAAAAAGCAATTTGGCATTTTCGATGTGCTCTGAGATCTTAGGTAAATAGGAAACTTTTAACGGCGTACCATATTGTTTGATGATTTCCATCAAGGGGACGTTGTTAAACAACAACTCATTATTCTCATTGATATTGAATTCACGCGTTGGAAATTCAATGGTTTGATCAATTAGATCGACGTAATTTTTCATTCAGTCAGATGAATTGTACTCAAGCGTACTTGAGTTTGTGGAAAAACGTGCAAAACTGCAATAAAAGTATGTACTTTGCAAACGAATTACAGATTAAGTTATTATGCCCAAAATACATTTTATCGCAATCGGCGGCGCTGCCATGCACAATTTAGCATTAGCATTGAAAACAAAAGGCTACGAAATTAGTGGCTCCGACGATGAGATTTATGAACCTTCCAAAAGTTTATTAGCCCAACACGGCATCTTACCTGAGGAATTTGGTTGGTTCCCAGAAAAAATAACGACAGATTTGGAGGCGGTCATCGTGGGCATGCACGCGCGTCCTGACAATCCAGAATTACTGAAAGCCCAGGAATTAGGTATTCCCGTAGAATCCTATCCATCCTTTTTATATAAGCAAAGCCTTAACAAGCAACGCATCGTCATTGCAGGAAGTCACGGCAAAACGAGCATTACCTCCATGGTTTTGCATGTACTTAAAACCTTAGGACGGAAGTTTGACTATTTAGTTGGCGCCCGTATCGAAGGCTTTGAACTCATGGCTTCCCTATCCGATGCTCCGATCATCATCATCGAAGGGGATGAATACCTCGCATCTCCGATTGACCGTCGGGCGAAATTTCTTTTATACCAGCCGCATATTTGCTTGATTTCAGGAATAGCCTGGGATCATATCAATGTCTATCCAACCTTTGAATCCTACACAGACTCCTTCAAAACTTTGATCGCGGGATTACCCAAAGCAGGTAGTTTATTCTTTGACCAAACAGATTCGGTACTAAATCATTTAACGGCCGACTGCCCTGAACATTGCGAAAAAACGGGATATGAGGCACATCCAGCGAAAATTGACAATGGCCAGACTATTCTGAAAGGGGAAGATGGCAAGTCGTATCCGATTCAAGTTTTCGGGGAACATAGCTTGAAAAACTTGAATGGTGCACGCTTAATCTGCGAGCAAATTGGCGTAAATCAAAGCGATTTTTATGAGGCGATTGCCACATTCAAAGGTGCAGCGAAGCGTTTGGAATTAGTAGCTTCATCGGAAACAAGCTTATTGTATAAGGATTTTGCACATGCACCATCGAAAGTGAAAGCAACGACGCAGGCTTTAAAGAATCAATTTCCAAGCCGTAAACTTGTGGCCTGTTTAGAGCTACATACATTCAGCAGTTTAAATCCGGCATTCTTACCTGAATATGCGGAAACTTTGAATCTAGCGGATGAAGCGATTGTGTATTTAAGCGAACATGCGCGCGAAATCAAACGCATGGATCGTATGGAAGAATCCGTTGTGAAAACCTATTTCAAACATCCGAATCTGAAAGTCATCCGTGATGCGGAAACACTGAAACAGGTAATTTTGGCCCAAACCTGGTCAAATGCGAATCTCCTGATGATGTCATCCGGAACATTTGATGGTTTAGACCTTCCTGCACTAGGAAATGAGATGGGCTTATTAAGCGTTTAATAAAGCGTCAAGTTCTGTTTTAAAGCCGGTCAAAAGCAATTCCTTCATGCTAATCTTACGCTTCTGCGTATTGATTTTACTGATGACAGGCTTCTCTTCCATTTGACGGTCACTTTCTGCTTGCGCAATGAAATCCTCTAACTCGCCTCGCTCCTTTTTGGTCATGTAATCCATTTGATTAATCATGATCTTCAACTGCTCGATGCGCGGTTTTTCATTCAAAGCAGGATGGCGATAGGAAATCACACGTAATAGATAATTCATCTCAAATATCTTATCACAGACATTCCGGAATCGTTCAGCCATTTGGCGGTCAACCGATTTAATTTGTGCCGTGATTTCTTTCCATTTGACTAAATAAGCCTTAGCCAAATCAGCCGTGGAAACGATATTTACTTGGTCATGTAATTTCAATTCCAATTCACCTGTCATGGAAGTCAACTCTTGAATACGAGGATCTACCCGAGGTTTGTATTCAATCCCTTTGACGCGGTTATATTTTTCAAAGAACATGTCATTAGCCTTCTTGAAATTCTTCCATAACATGGATTGTTTCTTTGGAGGCAAGCCTACGACATTCTTCCATTCTTTTTGCAATTCTTTTACTTTGATAATTGAGTCATCCAAATCTTCCGCTTTACGCAATTGGTGAACAGAATCGATGAAGCCCTGTAACAGCGCAATCTTTTCATCAATCTGGCGATTTTTCTCTTCGAAATACGCCCGACGACGCAAGAAGAAATCATCCATCACCGCTTGAAAACTTTCCGTTAAGCTATCTTGAAACTGCTTGTCAACTGGACCTGTCTTCACCCATTTGGCTTTCAATTCCATCAAATCTTCCGTCGCTTGCAAGACATCTTCTTGACCCGCAATCGCTTTCGCATCCTCAATAAGGGCACGTTTGATTTCGAGGTTTTTAATTTGATTATTTTGGATCAAATCGCGCAAGAATACCTCTAATGAATCCAGCTGCTTAAATAGTGGCACAAAATCACCCAAGCCATCAAATTCAGCCAAATAGGCTTTCATCTGAACGACTTTGGTCAAATAAGATCCTTTGTTTTGAACATCATTGATTTCGGATGCTAGCTGAATAACTTTGGTTTTAGCTAATTCAAAGCGATTGACAAAGTAGTCTAAAGCTTCTTGTTCAGTATTGCGAACAAATCCAATTTCACGTTGAGGGAAGTTTAAATAGGCATTGATGTACACTTTGCCATCTTGGCAAAATCCGTACTCATTTTTTACGAGGTGGTTCATAGAGTTTTTAAAATAAAGAGCTTCGAGCAAACGCGCTAACTCAAGGACTTAACATTGGATTTATTCAAATAAAATCCAGACACAATTTATCTATTTTTTTATGAATAAATAAAGAATTCCACCCCCGAAATTCATTTTTTTACACAAATTTCACATTCTTTGCAGGTTCTTTTCAAATTTTAAGCAAATAACATGAGTAACGAGACGATTATCTTTTCGATGGAACGGGTTTCCAAAGTCATCCCACCACAGAAAACGATTATTAAAAACATCTATCTTTCCTTCTTTTACGGGGCTAAAATCGGGGTATTAGGTCTCAATGGATCTGGTAAGTCGACCTTACTTCGTATCATCGCGGGACTAGATAAATCCTACACGGGTGATGTTGTTTGGTCTCCCGGCTACAGTGTTGGCTTGCTTGAACAAGAACCACAATTAGATCCCAATAAAACGGTTCTGGAAGTTGTGGAAGAAGCTGTGGTGGAAATCAAAAACTTGTTAAAAGAGTTTGATGAAATCAATGAGGCTTTTGCAGATCCGGATGCCGATTTCGATAAATTATTAGCCCGCCAAGGGGAAGTACAAGAAAAACTTGACCATTGCAACGCGTGGGAATTAGATACACGCTTGGAAAAAGCCATGGACGCCTTGCGTTGTCCGGATTCTGATGCACTTGTTAGCACGCTCTCAGGAGGAGAAAAACGTCGCGTGGCACTTTGCCGCTTGTTGTTACAGGAGCCAGATGTTTTATTGCTTGATGAGCCGACCAACCACTTGGATGCGGAATCTGTGGATTGGTTAGAACAACATTTACGCCAATACAAAGGAACAGTTATTGCTGTAACTCACGATCGTTATTTCTTGGATAACGTGGCAGGATGGATTTTAGAATTAGATCGTGGCGAGGGAATTCCTTGGAAAGGAAATTACTCATCTTGGTTAGAGCAAAAACAAAATCGTTTAGCACAAGAAGAGAAGACAGAATCACGTCGTCAAAAAACCTTACAACGCGAGTTGGAATGGGTTCGTATGGCTCCCAAAGCACGCCAAGCCAAGTCCAAAGCACGTATCGGCGCTTACGAGAAATTATTATCCGAAGAGAATCGCCAGAAAGAAGACAAATTAGAATTATTCATACCGGCAGGTCCTCGTTTGGGAAATAAGGTAATCGAAGTTCAAGGTGTTTCTAAATCCTTTGGCGATAAATTATTGTATGAAAACGTAAGCTTTTCATTACCTCCAGCAGGTATCGTAGGAATCATTGGGCCAAACGGTGCCGGTAAAACAACGATGTTTAAATTAATTACGGGCCAATTACAGCCGGATTCTGGCAGTTTTGAGGTGGGTGAAACGGTGAAGTTGGCCTATGTAGATCAGGAGCACAATCAATTAATTGCGGAGAAGTCGGTCTACGAAACCATTGCCGAAGGGAACGATTGGATCATGTTAGGAGGTAAGCAATCGAATGCACGCGCTTATGTGAGTAAATTCAACTTCAACGGAGCAGATCAAGAGAAGAAAATTGGCAATTTATCTGGAGGGGAGCGTAACCGCGTTCACTTAGCGATGATGCTGAAGGAAGGTGCGAATGTGTTGTTGCTGGATGAGCCAACCAATGACTTGGATGTTAATACATTGCGAGCATTAGAAGAAGGACTTGAAAATTTTGCGGGATGTGCTGTGGTTATTTCCCACGACAGATGGTTCTTGGATCGTATTGCTACGCATATTTTGGCATTTGAAGGCGATTCGCAGGTGACTTATTTTGAAGGAAACTATTCAGAATACGAGGAAGCACGTAAAAAACGTTTAGGCGACGCGACACCGAAACGTATTCGTTACAAGAAATTACAATAGATGAGAGGATTGATTACGATCATCTTATTGGCCCTTTCGAACTTGTTTATGACCATCGCTTGGTATGGTCATTTGCAATGGAAGGAAACATCGTGGCTGAAACATGCAGGGATTTGGAGTATCATATTTTTCAGTTGGGGACTTGCGTTCTTTGAATATGTCTTGCAAGTACCCGCCAATAAATTAGGATTTAAAGCAAACGGAGGTCCGTTTACTTTCTTTGAATTGAAAACGATTCAAGAAGCATTATCCCTGATAGTGTTCACACTTTTTCTTATTTTCGTCGTTAAGTCCGAAAAATTAGCTTGGAATCACTTCGTCGGCTTTGGATTAATTATCCTGGCGGTCATCGTGATTTTTAAAAAATGGTAATATGAATTCGAGAGAAAAAATTCAAGCAGTCATTGATGAAATGGGCAAGGTGGTGGTTGGTCAAGAACGCCTCATCAACCGTTTGCTTGTTGGCCTTTTTACCGGAGGGCACGTCCTATTAGAAGGTGTTCCAGGTTTAGCCAAAACATTGACAATCAATACACTTGCCAAAATCTTGGATTTGCATTTCCAACGGATTCAATTTACACCGGATTTACTTCCTTCCGACTTGGTGGGAACGATGATTTACAATCCCTTAAAAAACGAATTTGAAGTAAAAAAAGGGCCTATTTTCGCACAAATTATTTTGGCGGATGAGATTAACCGTGCCCCGGCAAAAGTGCAATCGGCTTTGTTGGAGGCCATGGCTGAAAAACAAGTGACGATCGGCGAAACAACCTATCCTTTGGACAAGCCATTTTTGGTATTGGCGACACAAAATCCGGTGGAGCAAGAAGGAACATTTCCATTGCCGGAAGCACAAGTAGACCGCTTTATGCTGAAGGTTTTCTTAAATTACTTAGATAAAGAACAAGAGCTTGAGGTGATGCGTAAGATGTCGAATATGGACTTCAACTATGTGCCAAAGGCCATTTTGAGTTTGAAGGACATTCAGGCGATTCGCAAAGAGATTAATGAAATCACGATTTCGGAAACCTTGGAACGCTACATCATTGAATTGATTTTTGCGACGCGTAATCCAGCGGACTATGGCTTAACGAAGGAAGCGGATTACATTCAATTTGGAGCATCACCACGCGCAAGTATTCATTTAAATCTAGCGGCCAAAGTAATGGCTTACTTAGCGGGCCGTGATTATGTTTTGCCAGAAGACATCAAAGAAATGACTCCGGATGTGTTAAACCACCGGATTATTTTGACTTATGAGGCTGAGGCAGATAACATCACGAGTTTGCAAATCATTCAGACGATTTTGAGTTCGGTGGCGATTAATCGCTAAATCTTCAGTAAATCAGGCGAATTAATTGCTTTTAAGGTCAAATTATGACCTTATGAGACTTCGTTTTGCGCTGATCATCAGCACATTTTTACTCTTCAGCTTCTCGGCTACCGAACCACTTCGCGTATTTTTAATTGGCGATTCTACGATGGCCGACAAAATCCCCGCAGATTTTCCTGAAACCGGTTGGGGTATGCCATTTGCCAAATTGTTCAATGAGGCAGTCGAGGTTCAAAACCATGCATATAATGGTCGGAGCACCAAAAGTTTCCGCCGCGAAGGTCGCTGGGCGAAGGTGCAATCCCAATTAAAAAAAGGGGATTATGTATTTATTCAATTTGGCCATAACGATGCCAAAGCAAGTGATACATCTCGCTTTGCACCCGCTCAAACGGATTTCCGTGCAAACTTGATTCGTTATGTGAAAGAGACGCGTGCGGCTGGGGCAACGCCTATTTTATTAACCCCAACACAGCGTCGTAAATTTGATTCGACGGGCGTGTTTGTGGATCAGCATGCCGACTACCCTAATGTCGTTCGCGAAGTAGCTGCACAGGAAAAGGTGATGTTGATCGATGTCGAAAAAGCGAGCAAAGCGATCATTCAACAGGAGGGCCCCGAAGGAGCTAAAAAACTATTCCTTCATTATCCCGTTGGCATTTTTAAGAAATTCATGAAAGGCGTAGCTGATGATACGCATTTCTCGCCTTATGGGGCAACACGCATGGCTAATTTGGTGGCTGATGCACTAAATAACTCGACGGAGCATTTAAAAAGCTTTCTGAAAAAATCCGATTTTACACAAAAATACGCCTTTGAATTACCGAATGTGGCAGGTACGGCATTTAAAAAAGACACGTTTAATATCGTACAATATGGCGCTAAAAGTTCTATTGGACTTTTGAATACAAGTGCGATCCAACAAGCCATTCAAGTTGCGAATGAGCAAGGTGGCGGCGTGGTACTAATCCCGGCAGGATTTTGGATTAGCGGACCCGTGCGAATTTTGTCCCATGTGAATTTACATTTGGCTCAAGGTGCGGTTTTGCAATTCAGTAATAATCCGAAAGATTACCCCTTGATTCGGACGAATTGGGAAGGCGTAGATGCCATTCGTGCACAATCGCCCATTTCAGCTTTGGGTGCGCGTAATATTGCCATTACGGGACAAGGCATCATTGATGGCGCTGGGGAAGCTTGGCGTCCGGTTAAAAAAGGAAAATTAACTGCGGGTGAATGGGAGAAACTAGTTCGTTCAGGGGGCGTTTTAGATCCGAAAAAAGAGACATGGTATCCATCGGCAGGTGCATTGAAAGCTTCCACCTTGGACCAACCAGGGGTGGTCGCTGCCGGATTTACGGAGTTGAATACAGAAGAAATCAAGGAATTTGTTCGTCCGAACATGATCAGTTTACGGGAATGTGAACAGGTTTTATTGGAAGGCGTTACCTTTCAAAATTCCCCAGCATGGAATATTCATCCTTTACTTTGCAAGCATTTAACGGTTGAAAACATCACGGTAAAAAATCCATGGTTTGCCCAAAATGGGGATGGCATTGATATCGAATCTTGTGAATTTGTTTCGGTACGCAATTCGCGTTTCGATGTGGGAGATGATGGAATTTGCATCAAATCTGGGAAAGATGCGGAAGGTCGGAAACGAGGAAGACCCAGTGCACATATTTTAATTGAAAACTGTGTCGTATTTCATGGACATGGGGGTGTTGTTGTGGGAAGTGAAATGTCGGGCGGCGTACATGACTTATTTGTCCGTAATTGCCAGTTTCTAGGGACGGATGTGGGTCTACGATTTAAGACAGCCCGCGGTCGGGGTGGAATCGTGGAAAACATATTCATCCGTGATATTTCCATGAAAAACATTGCTGGGGAGGCGATTCTCTACGACATGTATTACCAAGGCAAGGATCCGGTGGCGACGTTTGGAAATGGCGGAGAAACACCCAAAATCGAATTATTGCCGGTGAATGAGGGCACACCACAGTTTAAAAACATTTTTGTCGATAATGTGGTAGCGAAAGGGGCTGAAACAGGTTTATTAATCCGCGGCTTACCCGAAATGCCGATTCACCATATTCAGTTGAGTAATTTGGATATCGAAAGTATGCAAGGATATCGCGTGATTGAAGCGAAAGACATTACGATTAATCAAGCTAAATTCACGGAGACAGGAACGAAAAAATCGGAATTGTATCACGTGAAGAACTGGAAGTTAAATTAAATCCTCTCCCTCACCTTTGCCAATCCTCCAAGGTTTGGCAAAGGTAGTGGGAAAAAAGTTCAAGAAATTGATAATCTTACTTACGCAGAATCAAGATACTCGGATCTGTTACGTAACGCCCCGATTGATCCCCATAAAGCGCCAAGCCACCCCGAGTCGATTCAAAACGAAGCACCAATTTTCCTGTTTTTAAAGCAGCCTGCCATGCAGCTGGAGGAATTAGGCCTTGCACTAAATAGCCATAGGTTCCCGCTTCATCCAATTTATTATTTCGTGCTTGATAATGCCATGATAAGATTCCTTGGTGATCTGCAGGGTCATCCGCCAGCACTGTTTCGAATGCATTTACACCATTAACGGAAATACGTAAATTTGCCGGAGAAGCATAAGCATCCGTTTGCGGATAAGCATTCGGATTCACGCCCGGATCAAAAGTACCTTTGCCAAGCATATAATCCCCATCCATTTTCCCTGCATCTGAACGATCTTTACCTAAAATAGGTTTGGCAGACGCCTCCACCATAAAACGAACCTCGGCTATATCAGCCCCTGAAATAGGAAATTCATATTCAAAATAACCTGCTCCTGCCCCATTCACTTTATGCCCTAAAACCCCTGACCATTGCTTCTCTGGAAATTGCGCGGAGCTAAAGCGCTCTACGGGAACCGAAACAAATTCCAATTTAGGATTCGATGGTTTCAAATTTCCTTCTTCCACGATGATATGCGCAAAGTTACGGTGGAGCACCTTACCTGCCGCATTCGTTAAGACAAAAGTCAGGGTATTCACCGACTTATCTTTGGGCAGAACCACAGCCAAAGAATCCAAGGCTTTCACATCCCAAGGCGCAAATTTTAATGGCAATTCTTTGGTCCAATGCGCTTGCTTTTCACCCCATGCCGTAATACCAGCAAATGAAATTTTTAAGCGTAAATCACCCGACAAATCGGTCATGGAAGACAAATGCAAAGGTATTTTTACCGTTTGACCCGCTTTCCCAGCCCAAGTAATTTCTTGCCCAGTAGACACATAATAAGGTCCATGCAAATCCTTCAAGGTCATACCAGGAACAATAGCACTTAAACCCGTTTCTTTCTCCGTACGGTCAAACTTATAATATCCATTCCACTCATTAATCACATCGTGATGCTCCGTGTACAACCATCCCGCCATCTTCGGATGATTTCGAAATGAATTCATCGCCTTGTGATAATCAAACGTATAATCTACATCGCCCGTGCTTCCTTGATATCCCCAAACATTCCCAAATTCCGAATTAATCATCGGTTGGGCCCCTTGCACATATCCTTTTTCAAAATTCCATTGGCTTCCTGGAAATAAATTTTTCGACTGATCATCCATCAATTTATCCCACTCATACCCCGCCTGATACGCATGCCATGACTGAATATCCGTCTCCGTATGCCCACGGCCGCAGCAAACTGAATTATCTTCTACCAAACGCGTTGGATCCAACGATTTGGCCAAACGATAAACCGATGCCACCCACTTTTGAGTTTCAGGTGTATAAACCGACTTCTTATCAATATGCGTAAACAAACCCCAGGTCTCATTAAAGGTTATCCAAGAAAAAATCGCTGGGTGATTGAAATCACGCTTCAACATCTCTCGCAAGGTATATTCCGACTCCCGCTGCATATCTGCATCTGGCTCTCCCCAAGAATTTGGTAAATCCGACATGACCAATAATCCCAATTTGTCAGCCCAATACAATTTACGTGGAATATCCACTTTGATGTGTGTACGAATCCCATTCAAACCAATTCGCTTACTCCGAATGATCTCATCCTTCATAAATGCATCGGAAGGAAAAGTATAAAATCCATCCGGATGATAACTTTGATCCAGGGCTAATTGCACATAAATGGGCTTATTATTCAAGGCGATGTAGGGAATTTTTGATCTAGGAAGTGGCGTCACCGAAATCTTCCGCATCCCAAAATAGCCATGCACTTCATCCGACCCTAATCCTAACGTCAAATCATACAAATAAGGATCTTCCAAAGACCATAAATGTGCTTTATTCAATTGTAATGAGAGTTCCGCAACAGACGAACCCTTTTTCACAAGTGCAGCAGCTGATTGTCCATTCGAAAGCTTGAGACTCACCCGCGTATCTTTCGAGGCCTCACTCCCCAAATAAGCTTTGATAAGAACCGAACCCTTATCTATATCGGGATAAACAGCATAATGATCGATGTAATCTGAACCACGTGCATCTAAATAAACGGTCTGCCAAAGTCCACGCGCATTTCCATAGCCTTGTTTTCCATATAAAGTAAACATCCGACGTTTATCATCGACACGAATATCCACTCGCTGAGCTTGACCTGGCTTCATAAATGTAGTCACATCGAAATCAAACGGGGTATATCCGCCCTTATGTTCCCCCACAAATTGACCATTCACATATACCGAAGTATGCCAATCTGATGCACCGATATTTAAGAATACACGTTTTGCCCCCCAAGTAGCCGGCACTTGAAATGTCCGGTGATACCAAGCCACATCGGCTTCGTCCTTCACACCAGAAAGTTTAGAACCCCATGGAAATGGAACTTGAATTTTATAAGCGAATTTGGAAGGAATAGTAAACGTAGAATCAAACGTAAAATCCCAAGATCCATTTAAATTCAACCATTGGGTCCGCATTAAATCGGGCCGGGGATGTTCAGGAAGCGCTTGATTTGATTTTTGAGCATAGCTAAGAAAGCTAGCTCCTAATAGTAGGATAGCAAATAGTTTTTTCATAGGTTTAGATTTTTGCATGGGCATTAACCAATGCGAAAACAAATTCGGCAAAATTTCTGATTGTTTCAGCTAATTTTTAATTTAATAGGTAATTTTACGGCTATGAGTCAATTAGAAGAATTAAAAAAGAAGATTCCCACACAGGTTGCCGTGATTGGTGGAGGTAGCTGGGCAACAGCACTTGTTAAAATTTTATCCGAAAATCAGGTAAAAATCAAGTGGTGGATTCGCCGGAAATCAGACGTTGACTTCATACGTAAATACAATCACAATCCTAGTTACTTAACGGATGTGGCCATCAATCCCCGCAAAGTAAAGACCTATAGCAAGATGTCAGAGGCCCTATCCGGCGTCGAATACATCATCTTAGCCGTACCGGCAGCATTTATTCCTGAGACATTGAAGGACCTCAACAGTAAACATTTTGAGGGAAAGAAAATCGTTTCAGCGATTAAGGGGATGATTCCGGAGGAGAATTTATTGGTCACCGACTGGATGGAAAAAGCATTTAATGTACCCATCAGCCAGACCTGTGTAATTGCAGGACCTTGCCATGCGGAAGAAGTTGCATTAGAAAAACAATCCTATTTGACTATCGCATCTCCATCTTTGGCGGTTGCGCAATCCTTCTCAAACTTATTAAACAGCCGTTTCTTGCAAGCGCATGCGATAGAAGATTTATATGGCGTAGAGTATTGCGCTGTTATCAAAAACATCATCGCCATGGCTTGTGGTATTACACGCGGCTTGGGTTTTGGAGATAACTTCCAGGCTGTATTGGTGAGCAATGCCATGCAAGAAATCAAAATCTTCCTTGATGCGGTTTATCCAGAAACGAATCGTGACTTGAACAGTTCGGGTTATTTAGGCGATTTACTTGTAACAGCCTATTCGCAATTCTCTCGGAATAGAACCTTCGGAAATATGATTGGTCGGGGATATTCCGTCAAATCTGCTCAAATCGAAATGAATATGATTGCGGAAGGTTATTATGCCGTACGAAGTATTTATTCGATTTCGCGCCAACACAATATTCACCTTCCGATTATCGAAGCTGTTTACAACATCGTTTATCAGAAGGCGAATCCACAAGTGGAAATGAATAAACTCAAAGGTTTCTTAAAGTAAATAAGACCGAATTTTCTCAGCCGTAGCGGCCAAAGATTCTTGACTTGGCTTCAGTTTTTCTTGCGAAAAATTGATGTCCAACATGCGGTTCATCGGCACTAAATGCACATGTGCATGGGGTACTTCCAATCCAATCACGGCAACACCCACCCGCTTACAAGGAATAGCTTTTTTGATGGCGGGTGCGACCTTTTGGGCAAACTTCATCAAGTCCCCCAATAATTCAGGTTCCAAATCGAAAATGTAATCAACCTCTTGTTTGGGTATTACTAACACATGACCCTCCACAAGCGGCATAACATCCAAGAATGCCATGAAACGATCGTCTTCTGCGATTAAGTGACAAGGAATCTCGCGATTCACAATTTTGGTAAATATCGTAGCCATATTAGTCGATACGTCTAAGCGTACATTTAGTAATCGGTTTGATAATTAAAGGCACTTTTTCCAATTTAACTGCATCACTATCTAGGCCAAAATACTTGTCCTCAGAATGGGTAAACTGCTTCACAAAGAAGTGAGCTTTCATCACCAAACGATCCAATAATGGCATTTCATTATCATAAGACAAGAATTTCTCCAAAACGACGAATCGGAAATCACCAATCACATTTTGCTCATTCAATGACTTATAACGAGAGGTAATATCCACTTCTCCGCGTGCTACCATTTCTTCTACAACCTTACGGAAATACAAGTTGATGCGTTGCTCCACTCGGAATCCCAATTTGAAATTCACCTTGATGATATCATCCGGCTCAATCACAGTCACCTTATAATCCATGGTATAGGGATCATCCATCGTATCCACATGCACGAACCAATAGATATCTGCCTTCTTCGGACGGCGTTGGAAAATGGAATAAATAATCTTCGATTCAATATCCGTCACGCGTGCAGCATTCGACATAAATACCAAATGGGTCGCATATTTCGGAATCGTTTCATCCTTACTCAACTCCTTCAATGGCTCAATGTAATCAGCCAATTTCTCATACTCCGTTAATTTCTTTTTGATACGCGTCGCACGGAACCAAACCCACATCAACAGTACAATGACACCCGCAATAAAGAGTGACACATAACCTCCATGCCAGAATTTCTGCAAGTTGGCGACTAAAAACGCCCCCTCTAACGAAACATAAACGACTAGGAAGAGTAAAATCCACCACATATCGATTTTCTTGATATGTAAATAATAAGCCATTAATGATGTAGTCATCAACATGGTCATCGTAATGGCTAAACCATAGGCTGCTTCCATGTTCGCTGATTCACGGAACCACAAAACGACGCCAACACAACCCATCCAAAGCAATAGATTAATGGAAGGAACGTACAACTGACCTTTTTGATCCGAAGGATAAATCAAGCGAACGCGTGGCCAAAAGTTCAAGCGGATTGCTTCCGAAATCAAAGTAAAGGAACCTGAAATCAAGGCTTGCGAAGCAATAACGGCTGCCAAGGTTGCAAGCATAATGCCTGAGAATAAAAACTGAACACCTAATTCAGATTTCAACAATTCAAAAATAGGTTTTTTAACGCCTAACAATGCCCCATTTTGCGACAACAACCAAGCCCCTTGGCCAAAATATTGCAGCAACAATGCGACTTTGACAAACATCCAGGATACGCGAATATTCTCGCGGCCGCAATGACCTAAATCTGAATACAAAGCTTCAGCTCCAGTCGTACAAAGGAAAACAGCTCCTAAACTCCAGAATCCGGCGGTTCCAGCTTGATGCGTCGTTAACAAATCCCATGCATACGTCGGATTGACAGCACGTAAAATCGTCCAATCATTTTCGATGCCTAACAAGCCTGTTAAAGCCAACATAGAAAACCAAGCTAACATGACTGGGCCAAAAAACTTTCCTACAATCTTAGTACCCAAGATTTGAAACAAAAACAGACCCGTTAAAATCATGATCACCAAAGGAACTGTATCCGTAACAAACGGTCGGCCATCTGAATGATGCAACATGCGAAGCCCTTCTACAGCTGAGGAAACAGAGATAGGTGGTGTAATAATTCCATCGGCCAACAAGGTTGCGCCACCGATAATTGCGGGTAGGGTTAACCATTTGGCATGCCGACGAACTAAAGCAAAAAGGGCAAAGATTCCTCCTTCACCCTTGTTATCAGCTCGTAAAATTAAAATAACGTATTTCAAGGTTGTTTGAAGTGTCAATGTCCAGAAAATACAGGACAAGCCACCTAATACCGTTAATTCATTAATGGGATTGTCGCCAATGATGGCTTGCATCACGTATAGCGGAGAAGTTCCGATATCCCCGTAAATGATTCCCATGGCTACCAAAAGGCCGGCAGCCGTCATTTTATTCTTGTGTTTGTGTTCCATTATAACCTAGGGGAGTAAAAATCTATCCAAGCAGAATCGTTTATGGTTAGAATGCAAAAATTGCAGAAAATTGTACTATTTTGGTGTAATTTCTTGAAATATTTCAAGAAGTGGAGGCAAATATAATTCAATGTTTTAGATATCAAATAGCTTTCGAAAACTTTTCACCAAAAGCCTGAAACCATGTGAATTAACGCTCATAATAATAGCCAAAAATGATATCCATTTCGTCCTCGGAAGTAAGGCCAAAACCTAGGTCTTTATTTGTATCATTCACATATGTGGCAACGGAAGTAAGCCCTTCGCCCGCTTGCAATAAAATAGGGGTATCGTAATTGATAACCTTCGGATGAGCCCAATCTGCATTTTCGTAGATAACCTCGCCATCGCGCGCACCGCCTTTAATCTTAATCTGGAATAATTTACCTCTGGCGTGGTAATGTGAGGTTAAGGAAACAATCGCAACGGCTTTATCAAATTTAAAATCACGCGTTATCGTAGTTGTTTGATTCGCAGGCAACGTAAAACTCGTCACATTGAAATCAATCATTTTGACAATCTGCTTAACCTGGTCGGCAGGAACCGTATACAAATTCACATAATTTTCGCCATACAAATTATCCGTCGTTTTATTAAAGTAATGTGGATTCAAATCTATCGAGGCATTTGCAGGTAATTGCAAAGCCATTCCCGCCGGAAAACTATAGTCGGAATTAGGATCCGTACCGCCACCCAAAAATATGTGATTAGACATCTGAATTACCGTAGCAATATTTAAAGAGTTGTCTAAATTTCTTAAATCACGAACTTCATCTGTGTTGGGCAACAAGGTTTTTGATCGAAAATCGTACAATACCATGTGATGGCTGTTGGCCCGTGATTTCAATTTGATCCGAGCGACATAAACGGGTGCGGTATTGTTCAGTGGCCGACGAACAAACAATTCGCGTTCGAAATTGGGGGGAACCACAAATCTGTCCACTTTTAATTGAATGCCAGATTTCCCTTCTTCTGCAGGACTAGGTAAAGGAATGAAATTCGCCGACTCAACGAAACTTGGGGTGGTATCATCTAATAGACTTGCATCTGCGACTGTTCCCACAGATGGAGCACCGGCGTCAATCCATTTCTGAACAAAGGCTAATTGACCTTTTGAAATCGGCTTCCCGCCTAAAGGCATTGGGGCGCCGTAACTCACCAACCCATGATGACTTAAATCCCAATTGAGCTTATGAAACAACAAACTCTCACTAGAAGCAAATTTCCGAACGCGGATGACCGAATTTTTCAACGCAACAGGATTGACTGAGGCAACACCTACCAAGTTTGCATAAGCGTTCCCTTTCGTTAAGACCAAACCATGTTGGGCAAAACTCACATCGTTCATTGACAAATGACAACCGGAACTCGCACAACTGGGCGTCAACAATTTATCCTGCAATAAGTCAAAGGAAGATACTGTAGCCGCTTGCGGTGTTGGAGTAACACCGGGATCGTTCGCAACTTTGGAGCAGCCAAAAGGAATAATCGCTAAAAATAAAAGCCATTTTTTCATCGTAAGGAATAATGATCCTGATTTTCGCCAGGCTCTATTTTTAAGACTCGACTTAACACAAGTAATACCAATTTCCGAGAGGCCAACCACGAAGGTAACTGGCATTTCAGCGCAAAGTCGGCCAAAGTAATCTGCTCATTTGACCGAAGATATTCCATCAACCAGCGCTCCGCATCTCCATAGGCAAAGGAAAGTCCTTCTTCGTTTTCCCGACGCAATATTTGCTTCATCTCTTTGCTTGCCTTAATCGTTCGGTCTTTGACACGAACATAACAAACCGGAATCGGATCCGTTTCCAATTGGACAAAATGCGGTTTATCGATGCTCTCAAATACCCGATAAACTAATACAGACCGCCCATTTTCTAATGCAATTCGATAAACGTGATAGGTAAATGCAGGAAAACAATACTGAGATATAGCCTTTTCTAACAAAAATTCATCTTCATCCACAAACTTTGATCCTTCAATCTGCCCATCATCTGAGACACCCACGAACAGATGCCCGCCATCTGAATTTGCAAAGGCGACCAACTCCTTGATAATCTTTTCAGGAAATTTGACTTTCATTTTAAACTCCAGCCGTTGGCCTTCCCCATGACGTACCAAATGCTTTAGATTTCGCAAATCCAACTGCATTTCTTCCTCGTCACCGGTGGCTTGATCCAACAAAATTTCGTTTCCTGTACGCATAGCTTATAAACCCCAACTAAATTAAAAAGTTTTCAAACAAATCCGTTTATTTTTTTACTTAGTATAGCAATTCAATAGACTTTATATATCTTTGTGAAAATTTCGTCAAAATGATTCCAGAAAATTTCGAAAAATCGCTTGAGACGCTTTCCTTATTGGAACGCATGCAGCAAATTACAACGCTTTTTGCGGGCAAAAAAATAGTCTTCTCTACCTCATTTGGGCAAGAAGACCAAGCCATCACCCATGCGATTGCATCCCAAAAACTGGCAATCGAAATTTTCACTTTGGATACAGGCCGACAATTTCAGGAGTCCTACGAACTCATCGATTTAACCGTAAAGAAGTTGGGCTTCAATCTGAAAACCTACTTTCCACAAACTTCAGCTGTTGAAAAACTTGTTGAAACGAAAGGCTTTAATTCCTTTTACAGTTCAGTAGAAAATCGGAAAGAATGTTGCTTTATCCGGAAGATCGAGCCCTTGAATCGTGCATTACAAGGAGCGGATGTTTGGATTACGGGATTACGTGCTGAGCAATCAGATAATCGCGCTGACATGCCGATAATCGAATGGGATGCTCAGAAGAACTTATATAAGATCAATCCATTAATTGATTGGTCGTTTGAGACCTTAGAAAATTATTTAGCTGAATATAAAGTACCCCAGAACCCTTTACATAAAAAAGGCTTCATTTCCATTGGTTGCGCCCCTTGTACGCGTGCAATCGCGGAAGGAGAACATCCCCGTGCGGGCCGTTGGTGGTGGGAAAATTCACAAAAAGAATGCGGTTTACACGCCTAATACCAGAATATGAATAAGTTAAACGATAAAATCGGACATTTTCCTCGCCAGTTGGAGGACGAATCCATTTACATCATGCGCGAAGTGGCGGCTCAATTCGAGCGTCCAGCTTTGTTATTTTCCGGTGGAAAAGATTCCATTACCTTAGTACGTTTGGCCCAAAAAGCCTTCTATCCAGGTAAAATCCCTTTCCCACTCGTGCACATTGATACGGGACATAATTTCCCGGAGACCATTGAGTTTAGAGATAGGTTAGCCAAAGAAACTGGTGCAGAATTAATCGTTCGTTATGTCCAAGATTCGATTGATCAGGGGAAAGCGAAAGAGGAATCCGGTAAATATGCTTCTCGCAATGTCTTGCAAACCGTGACTTTGTTAGACACGATCGAGGAATTTAAATTCGATGCCTGCATCGGAGGGGCTCGTCGGGATGAGGAAAAAGCCCGTGCCAAAGAGCGTATCTTCTCGGTTCGTGATGACTTTGGTCAATGGGATGCGAAACGCCAACGCCCAGAATTATTTGATATGTTGAACGGCCGCATTGCCGTAGGCGAAAATGTCCGTGTTTTCCCTATTTCCAATTGGACAGAATTAGACGTTTGGAACTACATCAAAGAGGAAAACATGGAAATTCCATCCATCTATTTCTCGCACAAACGCCAAGTTATTGAGCGTGATGGCATGCTTTGGGCGGATTCAGAACACTTGAACAAAGAGGCTGATGAAATACCATTTGAGGCAACTGTCCGTTTCCGCACGGTGGGTGACATGACATGTACAGCTGCTGTTGCATCCGAAGCGACGGAAATCGATGTAATCATCGAAGAGATTTTATCCGCAGAAATTTCGGAACGGGGTGCGCGTATCGACGATAAACGCTCCGAAGCTGCCATGGAAAAACGGAAACAACAAGGGTATTTTTAATCAAGCGAAGAAAGACAATGGATATATTACGCATAGCAACAGCCGGTTCCGTAGATGACGGAAAAAGTACCTTGATCGGTCGCTTATTATACGAGACAAATTCGATTACCAAAGATAAAATTGAAGCACTTGAAACAGCTTCGAAACGCAAAGGATTGGACTTCCTAGACCTATCCCTTTTGACTGATGGCCTTATCGCAGAACGTGAACAAGGAATTACCATCGACGTTGCCCACATCTATTTTTCTACCCCTAGCCGCAAATACATCATTGCGGATACCCCAGGTCACGTAGAATACACCCGAAACATGGTTACAGGCGCATCCAATGCGAAAGTTTCCTTGATTTTAGTGGATGCTCGCCAAGGAATGGTCGAACAAACGGCTCGTCACTTATCGATCGCAGCCATGTTGCGCATTCCCAAAGTGATCATTTGTGTCAACAAAATGGACTTGGTTCAATACCAAGAATCTACTTTTGAAGAAATCAAAGCGAGCCTGACGGAACTCGTTAAACAAACAACTTTTGAAGGACAAGAAATTAGCTTCTTACCTATCTCGTCACTTTATGGGCAAAACATCACAAAGAAAGCAGAGCAAATGCCTTGGTTTACAGGCAATACCCTGCTAGGTGAATTGGAAGCTTTTGAATATGCGGAGACATTGGCACACGCTCCCGCTCGATTCCCAGTTCAATTTGTCGTACGTCCCATGACGGAGGCCTATCATGATTTCCGTGGTTATGCAGGTAAAATAAGTTCAGGGACTTTCCGTGTGGGTGATGCGATTCGAGTATTGCCAACAGGCCAAGAAAGTACGATAGCGACGATCGAAAAGTTCGAAGATAAATTATCGGAAGCAAAAGCTGGAGATTCGGTGGTGATTACCTTGTCTACCGACATAGACATTTCACGCGGCAACACGATTGTGCTTGCGTCGGAAGCGAACGCTCCGCAGTTAAAAGATTTTTCCGCGCAGGTTTGTTGGCTTGATCACCAAGCCCTTACTCCTGGAAAAACCTATTTGTTGCAACACGGCATCAACATCACCAAAGCGAAGATTTCTCAAATTACCGAGCGCTTAGATGTCGTTGCACAAACAGCCACAGAAGGTGTCGATTCCTTGAAACTAAACGAAATCGGTCGTATTGCCTTACGTACTGCGCAGCCGATTAGTGCTGATGTGTACGCCAACAATCCTTCGAACGGAGCATTTATTTTAATTGATGAATTCTCTAACTCGACAGTCGGCGTAGGTTTCGTTCAATAGAACTATTGATATTTTTTAGGGGCGTAGAGGAAACCAAAAGCCTCTGCGCCTTTTTTTGTATGTACCTCATGATGCACATAATGTGCCTTCATGATACGTTTCATGTAAGCCGATCCCGCTTTGTATTTGATTTTAATTCGTCGGTGCACAATAATGTCGTGAAAGATGAAATAAAATATTCCATACGTCGCAATGCCGAGGCCGATGTAAAACAAGGGCCAGTATTCCGGGATTTCTGCGCCCACAATGATAGTTAGCGTGGAGGAAATCCCAAAAACCACGGAGAACAAATCATTTTTTTCCAAGGCATTTTTGTGATGCACATGATGGGATTCGTGCCAGTTCCACATAATTCCATGCATGATGTATTTGTGCGTAAACCAAGCGACGCCTTCCATTCCTAAAAATGTCCCCAACCAAAGTAGAATTCCCATTATTTGCATTTTGGATTTTAACCAAAATTACAGCGAATTGTTTTAATAATCCACCCGCTCCTTTGACTGAAATCAATTATCTTTGTAGGCTATAAATACTCATACGCTTTTATGATTGACAAGAATTACGCCCCGCAGGAAATTGAACAGAAATGGTACGCCTATTGGTTAGAGCAAAAGGTCTTTGCTTCTAAACCAAATCCCAACAAGGAGGCTTATTCCATCGTCATCCCTCCACCCAATGTGACGGGCGTATTGCACATGGGCCACATGCTCAACAATACCATCCAAGACGTGCTGATTCGTAAAGCTCGCATGGAGGGGAAAGAGGCGTGCTGGGTTCCGGGTACTGACCACGCTTCAATCGCTACAGAAGCGAAAGTAGTAGCGATGTTGAAGGAAAAAGGCATTGAGAAAAAAGACATTACACGCGAGGAATTCCTGAAACATGCCTTCGAATGGAAGGACAAATACGGCGGAATTATTCTCGATCAATTAAAGAAATTAGGTGCTTCATGTGATTGGGATCGTACTCGTTTCACGATGGAACCTTCCTTATATCAAGCGGTGATTGACACCTTTGTTCGTTTGTACAACAAAGGATTAATTTATCGCGGTGTGCGCATGGTGAACTGGGATCCGCAAGGAAAAACAGCTTTGTCGGACGAAGAAGTAATCTACAAAGATGTTCAGGCCAAATTATTCCACATCCAATATCCACTCGTAGATGGTTCTGGATTTGTGACTATCGCCACGACCCGACCGGAAACGATCATGGCTGATGCAGCGATTTGCGTGAATCCTGCGGATGAGCGCTATCTACATTTACATGGAAAAAAGGTTCGTATACCTTTGATTGACCGTGAAATCAGCATCATCCCTGATGAATATGTGACCTTGGATTTTGGAACAGGTTGTTTAAAAGTAACACCTGCTCACGATTTAAATGACTACGAATTAGGCTTAAAACACAAATTGCCGGTGATCGACATTTTAAATGACGATGGCACCTTGAATGAAAAAGCCATTTTATTTGTAGGCGTTGATCGTTTTGAAGCGCGTAAACGCATTGTGAAGCAATTAACCGAGGAAGGTTATTTAGTCAAAACAGATGAATACAAATCGACCGTTGGTACTTCTGAGCGAACAGGTGCGGTGATCGAACCGAAATTGTCATTGCAATGGTTCATGAAAATGGAAGAGTTGGCCAAGCCTGCTTTAGACAATGTCATGAATGATACTATTCAATTGCACCCGGCTAAGTTTAAGAATACCTATCGTTCTTGGATGGAAAATGTTCGCGACTGGTGTATTTCGCGTCAGTTGTGGTGGGGCCAACAAATCCCAGCGTTCTACATGGAAGATGGCACGGTAATTGTGGCGAGAGATAAGCAAGAAGCCTTGCGAATTGCACGCGATAAGTATCAGTTATTTGCCTTGGTGGAAGATGATTTAACACAAGATCCGGATGTATTGGATACGTGGTTCTCGTCTTGGTTATGGCCTATTTCGGTATTTGATGGCATTGAAAATCCGGATAATGAGGAAATTAATTATTATTACCCAACCAATGATTTAGTTACGGGACCCGATATTTTATTCTTCTGGGTAGCACGTATGATCATGGCTGGATATGAGTGGCGTGATGAATTGCCATTTAAGAATGTGTATTTGACCGGAATTGTACGTGATAAGCAAGGTCGTAAGATGTCCAAATCATTGGGGAACTCTCCTGATCCATTGGAATTAATTGAGCGATTTGGCGCAGATGGTGTACGTTCGGGATTATTATTTTCAGCACCAGCTGGCAATGACTTATTATTTGATGATAAGTTATGTGAACAAGGACGTAATTTCTCAAACAAAATTTGGAATGCGTTCCGCTTGTTAAAAGGTTTAGAAGTAGTTCCTGGAACATCATTACCAGAACATGTGTTAGCAACAGTTTGGTTTGAATCTAAATTAAACCAGACCATCACAGAAGTTCAAGATCACTTTAGCAAGTTCCGAATTTCAGATGCCTTGTTGAGCATTTATAATTTGGTTTGGGATGATTTCTGTGGCAAATACTTGGAAATTATTAAGCCGGCTTATCAAAGTCCGATTCATGCGGATACCTTAGATGCGGCCTTGGGATTGTTCGATTCCTTGATGCGCTTGATGCATCCATATATGCCATTTATCACAGAAGAAATTTGGCAGGCAATTGATACGCGTGCTGAAAAAGCTACAATTTGTACGGCTGAATTTCCAAAAGCTGGCGCTGTCAATGACGCATTAATTGCGCAATTTGATGCGATGTTCGAGGTAGTGACAAAGGTACGTGAGATTCGTAACTCGAAACAATTGTCCCCAAAGTTAGCTTTGCCACTTTGCATTAAGTCGGATCAACCAACAGCCTATACAGCAGTGGAGGCGATCATGCAGAAATTAGCGAATTTAGAATCAATCACGTTTATAAACGAACCGATCGTAGACGCTCAAACCTTTGTGGTGAAGTCGGACCAATTCTTTGTTCCAATGGCAAACGATGAAGATCCAGAGGTCCTTAAAGCGGAATCAGCGAAGGAATTGGAATATCTATTAGGTTTCAAAAAGTCGGTAGAGGCCAAATTAGCAAATGAAAAATTCGTCCAAAATGCGAAGGCGGATTTAGTGGAGCGAGAGCGCCAAAAGCTTTCAGATGCGGAAAATAAAATCAAATCCTTGCAGGAATTATTAGCTCGATTGGGATAATGAAAAGGGTACTAATCGTCTTCTTGGCTTTGTTTTTTTGGCAGTGTAGTAAATCTGACAAAGAAAAAAGCGCACCCAAAATCAAATGGGACATGCAACGATTGGACCGGACATTAGCGGAGGCCAACTCCGCTGAGGCAATTGATTCCATCCTGAAGAAGCATCCGGAAATTGGGATAGGCTACTTCAGTTGTCCGCCCGAAAAGACTCCATTTTTAGCGCGCGACTTATACCAATTGTATCAAAACCCCTCCTTAAAGGCTTTTTACAAGCAGAGCCAAGATTCGGCATTTTTCGGGGGAGATCGTTTAGAGAAAGAATTACGTTTGGCATTTGAGCGCATTCAGCAGGAATTCCCAGGATTAAAAACCCCTAAAATTCGTACGGTATTCTCGGGTTTTGGAGGCGTTGGGGGTGAATTCACGGCCCAACATTTACAAGTTTCCGACAGCTTAATCGTCATCGGTCTAGATTTTTTCATGGGCAAAAAAGGTTTATACCTTCCTCCAGGCGTATATGATTATCAATTACGCCGCTTGGAACCTCAGGCATTGGTTGGACAAGTAATCTTACAATATTCGGCCTTTGTCAATCGTCAAAACGAGGAAGACCATACCTTGTTAAGTGATATGATTTGGTATGGAAAGGGTTTCGTGTTTACGAAGAAGATATTGCCTGAATTAGCTGATTCGTTATTATTTGGCTATACGACACAAGAATTAGCTGAGACAAATGCATTCCAAAAGGAAGTTTGGGAACATTTCATCGACAAAAAACTGTTGTTCAATCAAGAAGAATTAACAAAAAATAAATACTTGGGAGAGCGTCCCAAAACCCCTGAAATAGGTCCGGCTTGTCCAGGATCCATTGGCAGATGGTTAGGATGGCGCATTGTAGACCAATATTGGAAACAAAATCCTAAAGTAACGCTTACTAAGTTAATGACAGACCCCGACTATAACTCTTTATTTCTAAAGTCGGGCTATCGAGGTGAGCCGGACAAAGAATAAAACCAATGGCAAAAAGACATGAGAGTTTTGGTTCAGGGCCTGAACCAAAGGATAAGGTAAAAGTGGACAAGCAAGGTTTGAAAAAAGCTTTGAAAATTTTCCAATTTGTCATTCCATACAAGTGGACCTTCATTACGGGGATGGTGTTTTTATTGTTGTCAAACTTGACGACGATGAGTTTTCCCTTATTAATTGGCCAAATGACAAAGGTCATTGAGGGTAAATCGAATTACCACATCAATGAAGTCACGCTATTCTTTTTCGCGGTATTAATCATTCAAGCGATTTTATCCTTTTTACGTATTTACACTTTTGCGCAGGTATCTGAAAAAGCCATGCGGGATGTGCGCAAAACATTATATGCCAAAATTATCACGATGCCTATTTTTCATTTTGAAAAACGGCGCGTGGGGGAATTGATGAGTCGGATCACGTCTGACATTACGCAACTACAGGATGTCTTATCGATTACATTGGCAGAGTTCTTCCGACAAGTATTTACACTCGTAGGAGGAATTGCGTTGATCACATATTTATCTTGGAAGTTGACGTTATTTATGTTGGCCACTTTCCCGTTACTCGTAGTGGCGGCGATTGTATTTGGGAAGTTCATCCGGAAAATATCAAAGAAATCGCAAGATGAATTGGCGGCGACGAATATCATTGTAGAGGAAACGTTTCAATCGATTCAGGCGGTTAAATCATTCACAAATGAATCCTATGAAGTCAATCGCTATACGAGCTCGTTAAATCGCGTGATTGAGGCCGCATTAAAGGCCGCAACGATGCGAGGAGCCTTTGTGAGCTTTGTCATTTTTGCCTTGTTTGGAGGGATTGTGGGAGTTGTATGGTATGGTGCGGCATTGGTGGCGCAGGGCGATATGATATTGGCAGATTTATTGACCTTTATCTTTTACACGGCTTTCATAGGTGGGTCAGTTGGAGGTTTGGGTGATATCTATGCACAATTACAGAAGACGATTGGATCGTCGGATCGAATTTTGGAGATTTTGCAAGATCCGTCTGAGATTGATTTAGTTAGCCAAACGTCTTCTAAGGCGATTGAATTTGGTAAGATTAGCATCGAAGATCTGCACTTTTCATATCCTAGCAGGCCAACCGTGGAAATCTTGAAAGGCATTTCAATTGATATTGAGCCTGGCCAAAAGATTGCGATTGTAGGTACATCAGGTACGGGTAAATCCACCTTGGCCCAATTGATGATGCGTTTTTATGAACCCAATGCAGGACAGATCAAATTAAACGGTCGGAACATTCAGGAATATTCCGTAAGCGACTGGAGGGACATGTTGGCCTTAGTACCCCAAGAAGTCTTGTTGTTTGGAGGAACTATTCGTGAGAACATAACATATGGCAAGCCGGGAGCAAGTCAAGAAGAAATTGAATTTGCAGCAGAGCAGGCATTTGCCAAAGAATTTATTGAGTCATTCCCGGAGAAGTGGGATACGATGGTCGGAGAACGCGGAGTAAAATTATCGGGAGGCCAGCGCCAACGAATAGCAATTGCAAGAGCGATATTACGTGATCCGAAGTTTTTAATATTAGATGAGGCGACAAGTGCGTTGGATTCGGAATCAGAAAAATGGGTGCAATCGGCCTTGGAGGAATTGATGAAGAATCGGACGAGTTTGATTATTGCGCACCGATTATCGACGATTCGTTCGGCAGATCAAATCATTGTGATGGAAGAAGGAAAGATATTAGAGCAGGGGAATCATGAAACTTTGATGAAGATCAAAAATGGTGTTTACCGGAATATGGTAACATTACAAACAGAACATTTGCAGGCATAGCTATGGCAGCAAAACCAGAAATAAAATTGGATCAATTTGGGTTGCGGTCGACGGGCAGTCGGCAAGCCGTACTCGCTGCATTCCAACAAGCAGGTTATGCCTTGAGTCAAGGAGATATTGAGCAGGCCTTATCGAGTCAATTTGATCGAGTTACTATCTATAGAACGCTCAAATCATTTTTAGCAAGTGGATTATTGCATAAAGTATTAGATGACCAAGGCGGCATAAAATATGCATTGTGCCAGGAAACTTGTCATCATGATTCCAATCATCATCATCAACATGATCATGTACACTTCAAGTGTACCCAATGTGGGCAGACGACATGTTTAGAAACTGTTCATATTCCTCAGATTATTTTACCGGAACATTTCATTAAGCAGGAGAGTAATTTATTGATTCAAGGGGTTTGTAGGGGGTGTAATAGGTAGGAAGTTTAGAGGTAAGAATTAAGAGTGAAGAAATTAGACATTGGACATTAGACATTAGACGTTAGACGTTGGACATTAGACGTTAGACATTGGACCTTGACTATAGAGACACGATACTTCGAATATGAGGTAAGAACTAAGAGTTAAGTTGTTGGATATTTAAATGTAGAGACGCGATACTTCGCGTCTTTTTTCATTACTACTAAAAAGTAGTTAAAGGAAGTTGAATTACTTAGAACGATAGATAGAAAGATAAGAACTAAGAGTGAAGAATTAAGAGTGAAGAACTAAGAGGTAAACTATCTAGACAAATTGCTAGCGACTGACGACTAGTGACTGGTTTAGAACTAAGAGTAAAGAATTAAGAGGTAAGAGGTAAGAGTTTATCCTCTAGATTATCTTCTGCGACTAGTGACTAGCGACTAATCACTGACCACTGACGACTAGTGACAGTTTTCCCTTCGGACTCCGGACTATTTCCCTCCGGACTGCCGACTGCCGACTAGCGACTAGTGACTGATGACTAGTGACTGATGACTATAGGTCAAAAAAAAACCGCTCTCTTACGAGGCGGTCTTTTGATAATAACTTGGAGCTTACTTACTTTCCCGGGTTTGATCCCAGTATCATCAGCGGTGCGGGGCTTAACTTCTCTGTTCGAGATGGGAAGAGGTGAACACCCGTCCTATCGGCTCCATACTTTTTACAAGGTCATAGCCTTTTTCCATATTGTGAGATAAAATAAACAGCAGGGTGTAAATTAATAAAAGGTAAGCTTTCGGGTAATTAGTACTACTCGACTTTGACATTACTGTCTTTACATCTGTAGCCTATCGACCGTGTCGTCTACACGGGCCCTTCATGGAATACTCATCTTCAGGTCAGTTTCGCACTTAGATGCTTTCAGCGCTTATCTGGTCCCGACGTGGCTACTCAGCTATGCCCTTGGCAGAACAACTGATATACCAGCGGTCAGTCCAACTCGGTCCTCTCGTACTAAAGTCAGAACCTGTCAATATTCCTACGCCCACAACAGATAGGGACCGAACTGTCTCACGACGTTCTGAACCCAGCTCGCGTGCCACTTTAATCGGCGAACAGCCGAACCCTTGGGACCTTCTCCAGCCCCAGGATGTGACGAGCCGACATCGAGGTGCCAAACCTCCCCGTCGATGTGAGCTCTTGGGGGAGATCAGCCTGTTATCCCCAGAGTACCTTTTATCCTTTGAGCGATGGCTGTTCCATACTAAACCACCGGATCACTATATCCTACTTTCGTACCTGATCGACTTGTCGGTCTCACAGTCAAGCTCCCTTTTGCTATTGCACTCTACGCACGGTTACCAAGCGTGCTGAGGGAACCTTTGAAAGCCTCCGTTACTCTTTTGGAGGCGACCACCCCAGTCAAACTACCCACCAAGCAATGTCTCCCCTTTGGGGATTAGAATTCCAGTACAAGAAGGGTGGTATTTCAACGTTGGCTCCCCGATGCCTAGCGACACCGGCTCACAGCCTCCCACCTATCCTACACATCCAGTACCAAAACTCAATGCTAAGCTATAGTAAAGGTTCATGGGGTCTTTCCGTCCCGTTGCGGGTAAACGGCATCTTCACCGTTACTACAATTTCACCGAGCTCACGGCTGAGACAGTGCCCAGATCGTTACACCATTCGTGCAGGTCGGAACTTACCCGACAAGGAATTTCGCTACCTTAGGACCGTTATAGTTACGGCCGCCGTTTACTGGGGCTTCAGTTCAATGCTTCGCCTTGCGGCTAACATCCCCCCTTAACCTTCCAGCACCGGGCAGGTGTCAGGCCTTATACGTCATCTTTCGATTTA